>JABHDC010000118.1 GCA_018673255.1 Gemmatimonadota bacterium | reverse complement strand
CTGCACGAATGGTTCGCCCGCCACGTCGATCGGAAACTTTGCATCCGGATCGGCCCCGGCCACCAGTAACATCGTCGCGATGTTGGCATGACCCCGGAAAGCCGCCACCGTGAGTGGCGCGCCACGACCATCGACACCATTGAGCGCGTCGGTGCCGGCATCGAGGAATCCCCGGACACCAGCCACATCTCCCAGACCGGCAGCGGCCCACAGATCATACCGCGCACCCCGTCCGACGAGGAGCCCCGCCATGGCCGTGTAGCTCGAATACTGGTCGTCTGGCACCTTCCACCCGTGGTGTAGAGCCATCTGCAGAGGACGACGCCCATCGGCATCCTCCGCATCCACGTCAGCACCCCGATCCAGCAGCATCGTCGCCAGACCCAGGTGCGCACCTTCAGCGGCCCGGTGCAGTGCAGTCCTGCCGCGATTGTCCCGTGCATCGAGGGCGGACGTATCGCTGTCGAGGATCGCCGCCACGCCTGCCAGGTCACCTCGGCCCGCGGCATTTCCCAGATCGCGACCCACATCGCTGGCGCCACGCTGCCTGGCCAGATGTGCGTCGATCGCCTCGACGATGGGAGTCAGCCCCCGGTCGAAGGCCATGGCCCGCGGGGATGTGGCTTCGCGATGGGGATAGATCCCCTTGAGGGGATCCGCCCCCGCCGCCAGGAGCAGCTCCACCACGTCGAGTTGATTGCCGTAGACTGCGTAATGCAGAGGCTGATGCTCGTCACTGCCGGCCGCATCCTGACGGGCCAGTTCGGGCGCTGCCACGAGGATCCGGCGCACCTCCGCCAGGTCTCCCCTTTCGGCCGCGGCACCGAGCAGGACGTGCGTCTCAAAGCGATCATCGCGCGATGGGGCGTCGTTGTGCAGCGTCTTCTTGACCATATCCAGCAGTGTCTCCTTGAGGGACTTGCGGGCGTCGTGCAACCGCTTGCGCACGGCGCCCTCCGTGATGTCGAGGAAGGTGGCAATCTCAGACTGCGAGTGTTCACCGATATAGTAGAGTGTGACCGTCTCGCGCTGATGCTCCGGCAGAGATGCCACGGCGATGCGGATCACCCCTGCTGCTTCGGCGCGCTCAAGTTCGTCCAGCGGGTTGGGCGTTTTCATATCGGCCGTGAGCTCCACGACCCCCTCCAGTGGGACGGTGGACAGGCCGGCGCGGCGCGTGTGTCGATCGCAATGCTTGAACACGATGCGCCGCAGCCAACCGGGGAAGGCGGCCGCTTCACGCAGGCTCGTCAGGTCCCCGAGGACCTGGATGAAGGCATCCTGCGCCGCGTCTTCGGCCAGATGGAAGTCCCCTAGCAGCGACCACGCGTAACCCACCGCCATATCCTGGAAGCGGCGGACCAGTTCGGCCAGCGCACCCGGATCACCTGCCTGAGCCCGACTGACCACATCGGCCACCGGCTCGATCTCGGCTGCGGATGAACCCTTGCCAGGATCTGGTGTACCAGGGCCAGCTGTGTTGGATGACTTGTTCATACTACAAGGCCCCTGAAGTCAGACGTCACGTTACTGGATGTTGAAAAAGAATTGCCGCCCGGTCACATGGATCAGTTCGCACGGCTCATCGACTGTATCCTCAGTCGAGTGGCTGTCAAGATATGCGCGCCAGGATCAGGAACCCAGTTACCCCCGGTTGGCGAGGCAGGGTCAGAAACCGACAGGGGCCTCACGCGTCAGAATCGGTGAGGGACAAGCAGAGGAGGCACGATGGGGCAGTTACGGATCATGTCGGCAGTGGTATTCCTGCTCGAAGACTCTTTCGACTACATGACGCCCCATTTCGCCCAGATTACGCGAAGTCTCGAGTTCTGGTAATGGTGAGCCCCCGTAACCCGTGCATCGGTTTCGAGGATTCCGGGTCTGGCGTGAAGTCCCTGAACAGGGCGGGCATGTTCTGTATCGCCGTGCACCCCGATCATACGAGCCGATCGGAACTCGCCAGCGCAGACCTTCGGTTCGCCAACCTGACCGAGACGCTGCGGCATCTTGACCATCAATCGTCGTCTCCCGCAGATTGTGCCGGTCCTGGGAGGGCGCCGCTCATCGTGCCCAGACGACCGACCTGGCTTTCGCTGCCTTCCGCGGACTACGGGTTTCGTGACTGCAGACCCTCGGGCTCTGCCGAGTCCGGGGCCATTCACCCGATACGATCCATTGAGTCACCGAAAATGCTCGATTTCGTTGAATGCAGGCCTTACCTAATGGTCTCAACTCCTTCTGTAACAACAGTTTATGACCAAAATTCATCTGTCGATCGATTCTGAATTGGTGCGACCATACCGATGGCCAGACTCGCAGACAGGCACACCCCAATCCTCACCTCAGGTGTCAAGCCTTGAGCAGATTCGGCCAAATCGGCATCAATGCGTACACTATTCTTTTACTCTCCCCTCTTCGACCCCCGAAGAAGGTGACGCAATCTCTACGCAGCTGAGGAGTCAACGTTACCGTGAATCACGACAGCTGGACCGAAGATGATGTCAGTCTGCAGGCATATTTCGACGAGATCGGCAGTTCGCAGCCCCTGTCCCGCGAGAAGGAAGCCGAGTTGGCTGAACGGATCGCGGCCGGAGACGAGCGGGCGCGCGAGGAACTTGCCGAAGCCAATCTTCTCTTCGTCGTCACCGTTGCCAAGAAGTATCGGAACCGCGGATTGTCCTTCCCCGATCTGATCAGCGCCGGCAATCTCGGCCTGATGACTGCCGTAGATCGATTCGATGCAACACGGGGTTTCAAGTTCATCTCCTACGCTGTGTGGTGGATTCGCCAGGCGATCCAGCAGTCCCTGGCCGAAGACAGCCGCACGGTCCGTCTTCCCCTCAACCGTATCGGCCTCCTGCGCAAGATCGCCCACGCCAGGCGCCAGCTGGGTGAGGCCAGCGGCGGTGAGCCACTCGACGAAGAAATCGCCGCCTCCCTCGATGTAACCGTCGCCGAGGTGCGCGAGACCGTACTCAATGGTCGCCATGCCGTCTCCCTCGATCGCGCCGTCTATGACGAGGACGAGAGCTCAACCTTACTCACGATCCTGGCCGATACCACGCAGGCGCAGCCCGACGAAGTCATCACGCGCCTGTCGAGCCAGAAGGGCCTGGAGATGATGTTGGAAGGCCTGGACGAACGCGAACTATCGATCGTCCGGTCCTACTATGGTCTGGATGGCTCCGAGCCGATGACGCTGGAGCAGATTGGCGACCGGATGCAACTGACTCGCGAGCGCATCCGCCAATTGAAGGAGCGCGCCTTCAGCAAGCTGCGTCATCCTTCACGTCGCGAGACACTGCGCTCCCTTTTTGACTAAAAGGCGCAAGGCAATTCAGCATCATGAGCGACGGCCACCTGCGGGTGGCCGTCGCTCTTTTTTTTGCTCAGACAAGTGTCTCAGACCACACGACGTTGCCTGAGCTCGGCCAGGGCCCGGCACCCGAGTTGTGTCATGTTGTTCGAGAGATCGGCCGTCAGGATCTCGGCCACATGGTCGCCACCCCGCCGCCCCAGCGCGGCCACTCCATACATGAAGGCTCGCCCCAGCAGGACGAAGTCGGCCCCCAGCGCCAGTGCCCGCGCGATATCGAGACCGCCTCGTGCGCCACTGTCGAAGAGGATCTTCGCTCGTTCGCCGACGGCCGCCGCAATCTGGGGCAGCACATGGATCGCCGCCGGCGCGCCATCGAACTGCCGCCCCCCATGGTTGGATACCATGATGCCCTCGTAGCCGAGTGACACGGCACGTTCCGCTTCGGCTACGTCGAGCACGCCCTTGAGCACGAGTGGCCCGTCCCACTCCTCGCGCACCGCCTGCAGGTATTCCCAGTCGAGCGAGCCGCCCAATCCCTGGCCGATGAATGACAGCATGTCCTGCATGTCGCTTCCGTCCAGATACTTCTCCACGCCGCGGAAACGAGGTGTGCCTGCGAACAGGGTCGCCAGACTCCAGCCGGGGCGCACGAGGCAGCGGTAGATCATGAGGGGAGTCATTTTCGGCGGTACTCTCACGCCGGCTCGGACCTGTCGCTCGCGGCGACTGCCAATGGGGACATCGGCGGTCACAAGCATCGTGGTGAAACCATTGTCGCGAGCCCGCAGCAACAGATCACGACGGATTTCGGCACGCCGCGGCGGATACAGCTGAAACCAGCCCATCCCATCGGCCAGCGGGCCGATCGTCTCGGGTGCCTCCGTCGCCACCGTGCTCAGCGCATAGGGCAAACGATACTTCGCCGCCGTTCGTGCCAGGATGCGCTCAGCCCGGGGCCACATCAGGCCAGTGAGCCCCACGGGTGACACACCGAAAGGCACCTTGTACTCGGTGCCGAAGAGACTCGTGGAGAGATCCGGTTCGAAGACACCCTTCATGAATTCGGGCGTGAGGACAACCGCTTCCAGGGCGTCTCGATTGCGGCGCAGGCACTCATCGGCACCGGTGCCACTGTCGAGGTATTCCCAGGCGAAGTAGGGAATCCGCTTCTTCGCCCGCAGCCGCAGATCGGCGATCGACGGGTACCGATTCAGAAGATCTTGAGAATCCACTCAGCACCTATTCGGGTGTCAGGTAGGGCAGGAACGTCGCTTCCATTTCATCGAGTTCATCGGTGTCGATGGTCAGGATGATCGTGCTGGCAAAACAATCAAGGCGGACGACGGCATTCAGATTGGCATCCTGAGCCACAGTCTGGCGCAGGCGCTCCATAAAACTGCGATTGACCATACCGATCTCGCGATAGATGGCCGGCAATTTCTCCAGATCCCAGTCGGGCACCCCACCCTTTCGGTGCACGAAGAACTGGGCGACCAGATACATCGCAATCGCCCGAAATCTCGTCTCCTCCACCGTCGCCACGGGAAGATGGAAGCGTACGAGGGGCCGCAGCTTGTCCATGATCGGGCAGCCGCTGGTCACCATGTAGATTCCCAGCAATGAGCTGACCGCTTCGGATGTGATCGTCCGCTTGCTGTAGCTGCGCTCGTCGGTTGAGATCCGAACTTCGACTTCATCGTAGGAGACGATATCGGCAAAGAACTCGACGAGACCCGTGATATTTGCAGCGATCGGGCAGCGCGGGTGTTCCTCCGGCGTCAGTGGGCAGTTGGGACATTGCTGACTGGACAGTGCTGTCCAGTCCGGATACTGAGGAATCGGCTCATGTTCGAGGGCCAGCGTCTGTCGGTCGAGTTGCAGTTCGAACCTGCGCCGCACGCCCTGCACCTGGAACTCGTAGCAGTATCGAATCTTGTCGCCAGTCGACTCAGTCATCTCCTCCGCCTTTCATCGATCACTTCGTTATCCGCAACATTAGCACAAGAGGTGGGCCGGGAGAACGGCTGTAGGCCGGAGAACGATGAGATGACCCAGCAGGAACTGGGCGTGGAGGATGTCTTTCAATTCGAGCCACCCGACACAGCCTGAATGGGATACTCGGAGAGGCCCTAACCGACGACGGTGTAGCGCTTCACGGCCTCCTCATCCAACTCGATTCCCAGACCCGGACCCTCCGGTGCCCTGGCAACACCGTCTACGACAAGGGGCGTCTTCATCAACGAGTGTTCGTGCACGAAGTTGCCGCAGATATCTGATCCATAGGTGCAGTTGGGTGCCGCCACGGCAGCGTGCAGGCGATACACATCGAACAATCCCAGATCCACATTCGACGCCGTCCAGACCGGTAGGCCGCCATCTTCTGCGATACGGGCCATGTGCAGGAACATCCAGTCCGAGGGCCCAATGTTGAAAGCATCCGCCGCGCCCAACTGCACAACCTCGATCGCCTCGCGCGGTGACTGCAGGTGCGGCGCGATCGGCAAGGGGCTCTCCTCCTTCAGGCGCTTGAGGAGAGTGAAGTCATCGCGGGGAATCGGATCCTCGATGACGACGTCCTTGCCTTCCAGGGCCCTGGCGATCTGGAGCGTATTCTCCACCGTGTGGAAGCGACAGTTCGGGTCGATGACGACGCGCATGTCCGGGGCCGCATCGAGCACGGCATTCACCCGATCCACCACATCACCATCTTCCCAGCGGCACTTCATCTTCAGCCCCTTGAAGCCAAGGCCCAGCGCACGACGGGCTGCCGCACCCGTTTCCTCCGGGGTGAGTCGGGCAACCCAGTAATCGACCTTGATCGAGGGCTGCGCCTTGCCACCGAAGAGCCGATACATGGGTAGATCCAGCGCCTTGCCGATCAGATCCAGCAGTGCCATGGGCCAGCCCCCGCCGACCAGATCGCGCGGCTCGAAGTCGAGTGGATCGCGACCGATCCAGTCAGGCGGCGTATCCTGGGTGGACCCGAAGTAGGGCCCCCCCATACCGATCCCGGTCACACCTTCGTCGGTCTGAATCCGCAACAGATCCTGACAGCGACGTTCGATCGATTCCGGATACGAGTCTGGATGGAAGGGATCCTCCGGCGGTGCAAATTCGCCGTACTCGGCCGCCGGCAGAATACCGGGTAGAAAAGGCACGCGCAGGATGGTGCGTTCGAAACCCGTGATCTTCACGAGGTGACTCCCAGGAATCGGTCGAGGAAGGGCCGCGAATGGTCGACGATAGCAAAGTCATCCGGCGCACCGGGTAGATGCGGGCCGTGATCGGCACCAGGAACGACGACAAATTCCACGGGCACACCCGCCAACCTCAGCTTCTCGACGAATCGCTGGACGGGTTCGATGGGGACTGCCTGGTCTGCGTCCCCGTGAAACAGCAGGAAGGGACAGCTCGAGTCGCTGACGTGATAGATGGGCGACGCATCACGAGCGATCCGATACTCCTCCGCCCCGGGATCCGTGTCCGGTGTCAGACGCACATTGAGAAAGGGACTCCCGACCGAGTTGGCCAGAAAATCCACGACCGGCGCGCGAGCGACGACGGCCTGCACACGCGCACTGAGGCGATCGATCTCACTGTCCGTCTCGGCATCCCCTTCACCAGACAGGACACCGAGCATACAGACCAGGTGGCCGCCAGATGAACCACCGATCGCCCCGATTCGCTCCGGATCAATACCGTAGTCGGCAGCGTGGTGACGCACGAAGCGAACAGCCCGTTGTGCGTCGTGCACGGCATCCGGAAAATGGAATCGTGGCACCGCACGATGGTTGATCGTGAACAGCGTGTAGCCCGCCTCAACGAGTGGGATACCCTCCAGGTCGACATGGGCGCTCTGATTCAGCGGCCGTGCATCCAGCGACAGAGGCGCGCCGAAACCAGATCCACAGATGTGGATCAGACCGATGCCATTCGACTTCGCCGGTCGATACACATCCATGAGGAGGGCAAGACCTGAATACATCCCGTAGATCGTGTTGCGTTCAACTTCGAACATCAGTGTGCCTGTCTGCCTGCTGGCGTTGCGGGGCCTGACGAAGGCTCAGGCCTCGAAATGCCCGTGGATTTCTGACTTCGTGAGTTTTCCTGCGGCGACGGCCAGAATCTCTTCGTAGAGCTCAGGACCCATCTCCTCGATCGTGCGCTCCCCCCGAATTACCGGGCTCGCGTCGAAATCGACATTGTCCGCAATCAACTGCATGCGATTCGGGTTGGCCAGGATCTTGATCACCGGAACCAGCCCACCCGTCGTCGATCCGCAGCCCGTGGTGAACATCGCCAGATGGGCGCCGTGGGCGGCAAACTGATTGATCCCTTCCGGGTCACCGCTGAACGTACCCGAGTTCGGCTCGGACAGAGAGATGAAATACCCCTTCCGCCCTGCCAGCGAACCATAGGTCTTCAACACACCTTCCAGCGGTTTGGTCCCCGACTTGGCCAGGCAACCATAGGACTTCTCCTCGATGCTGGTCAGACCCCCTTCGATGTTGCCATAGCCCCAGGCGAAGCGGCCATGTTCGAAGCAGGCTCTCTCAGATTCCTCGATCGCTTCACGGATATCGGTCGCCACCTCAGCATTGACGGCCCGTGCGGCCAGCACATCGGCACAGCCCATCAGTTCACTGACCTCTTCGTGCATATAGGCGCCACCCGCCTCGATCAGTTGGTCACCCGCCATGCCTGTCAGTGGATTCGATGCGAGTCCTGAGGTCGCATCAGAGCCGCCACACTCGGAGCCCACGACCAGCTCTGCGGGCGACATCTCCACCCTCTCCGTCATCGACGCCTGCTGAATCAGGTGCACGAGGGCCCGAGAGCCTTTCTCGATGGTCATGATATCGCCACCCGTGTCCTGGATCTTCACCACTTCCACAGGACGACCGGTCGCCGCAATCGCGTCAGCCACCTGGGACGCATTCGCCCCCTCACAACCCAGCCCGATCACCAGGGCACCGGCCGAACTGGAGTGGTTGCCGAGGTGGATGATCTTGTTGACGGGCCCGTCCAGGTAGGCACATCCCCCCGGGTAACCGAACAACTGCGTGTGCTCTGGATACAGAGCTTTAAGCTTCTGTGCCACGAAGCGGGAGCAGTCCACCGTGTAGATGATGGACACCTTGTTCCGAATCCCCTTCTGGCCATCCGGTCGCGCGTATCCCAGCAGCTTCATCTGTATCGCCCTCCCCCTCACGCGTTCACGCCGTATTTCTGGTGTTTGTGGCCGAAGCGTTCGCTGCGGCAGTTGTGCACGTGTACCCATGAACCGGCCTTCACATCCTCAAGGGCTTGCCCGATGGGCAGACCATACTTGAGCACATCTTCACCGGCGGCGATATCACGCAGCGCATATTTGTGCCCGAAGGGCACTTCGTCCAGCAGTGTGACACCCACACTGTGATCGCCGGCGCTCACGCTGACGTGTTCACCCTTGATCAACTGGGTCAGCGCCGTCGCCACATCATCCTGTTCGTTCAGCAGGATCGCTCGTCGTTCCATCTCATCTGCCTCCCTGTTGGCATTGGCTATCTAGCAACCAAACCAATTGTGTATGTCCCAGCTACAGGCGGCAGTCCGCCGACCGAACCCACCAGATCGGAGATATCCGAATGCAGCGCATTCCCCACGCTGAGATGCTCGACCTCTTCACCCAGATCCTCCTCTCCCGCGGATTCACGCCTGATCGCGCTCGGGAGACGGCGACCATCTTCACGGACAACACCTGTGATGGTGTGCCCTCCCACGGCCTGCATCGATTCCCTGGATTTGTGCAGGACATCGACAAGGGTCGTGTCGATCCAGCAGCGGATGCAACCTGCTCAGCCGCCTTTGGTGCTCTGGAACAGTGGGATGCAAATCGTGGCCCCGGTGTCCTGACGGCGACGACGGCCATGGCTCGTGCCGTCGAAATTGCTCAGGACTCGACGCTGGGCTGCGTCGCGCTGCGCAATGCCAATCACTGGATGCGAGCGGCGACCTATGGCCTGCAGGCGGCGGCCGCGGACTGCCTGGCCATCAGCTGGACGAATACGACGCGCCTCATGCCACCCCACGGGTCAGCTGAGAAACGGCTCGGCAACAATCCCCTCTGTATCGCCGTGCCCTCTCCCGATGGGGATACGGTGCTGCTGGATATGGCGATCAGTCAGTTCTCAGGTGGACGCACGGACACCTTGCGACGCACCGGGGAGAGTTTCCCCGTGCCCGGTGGATACGACGAGGCTGGCCAGCTGACGACAGACCCCGGTGCCGTGCGGCGGTCGGGTCGGCCCCTGCCGATCGGCTACTGGAAGGGATCTGGCCTGGCCCTGTGCCTCGACTTGCTGGCAACACTGTTGTCTGGTGGATCAGCGACCTGGCAGATTGCTGGCGACGGCGCCAACATCGGCGTCGGCTGCACCCAAGTCTTCATCGCCTTCGACCTGGCATCGATCGACGATGGCCGTTCCAAGGAAGAGACCGTCGCAAGCATTCTCGCCGATCTCGGTTCGGCGGCACCCCTGGAGGGTGAGAAGGTGACGTACCCCGGTCAGCGCTCAGCGGACACGCGACGACTGAACCTGGCCGAGGGGATCCCTGTCGACGCTGAAATCTGGCAGGAAGCTTGTGGCATGTTGCCTACGTGAGATTCGCACCCTTGCCATCGGACAACTCGAGCGTCGCCTCCACGGGGCTCGGGTCCTGATCACTGCCTCTGCTCCGCCTGGTCCAAACGCCTCGAACCAATTGATCCGAATCCGATGGCGGCCCATCTTGCGGACATGATCAGACTCGAACCCCATCAATACGACCTCGTCCGGCACCTGTTTACAGGCCTGCAACTGTATCCGCATCTGCCCTTCTGCATCATCGAAGGCAAGCAGCCCGGCTGGATCCTCGTCGACGACGACCAATCGCCAACCGCCGCCTTTGTCGGTCACCGCACCGGCTACAGCTATCTGGGTGGTGAGAGCGAGACCTTTGCCAGCGATCTTGAAGCGGGTCTGGCCGAGTCGACGGGCCTGGAGTCCTTCGACCTGTGTCCGGCATCATCCTTCTGGGCGGATCGGATTCAAAGGATGGCTGACTGGCAGGGCGGTACTTACAAGATGAATTCCTACAGACTGGATGTGGATCACTTCAGATCAGCGCAGAGCACGCTGCCACCTGTGCCCGAGGGCTGCCAGCTGCTGCCGATCACTGTCGAGATCATTCAACGGGTGAAGGGCCTGTCCTGCCTGGCCTTCTTCGAGACGGCTGAAGCTTTCGTCGAGGACGGTGTCGGATCGATCATATTGGCAGGAGAAGAGCTGGCCAGTTCCTGCGTCACGTCTTTCGTCGGCGACGGCACCTGCGACGCATCACTGGTCACGGCAGACAAACACCAGCGTCGCGGTCATGCCACCCTCGTGTCGGCCGCCTTCATCGCCAGCTGTCTGGAGCGCGGCATCGAGCCGATCTGGCACACGACACCCGGGAATGTCCCCTCTGACCGGATCGCCCAGAAGCTGGGCTACGAATTGTTGGGTGCCTTCCCGATGCAGAGGCTGCATCGCTGAATGCCGGCGGTCGACGGCGATGTAGACCTTCATCCCTCGTCTGGGCCTTCGACGATGACGAGCAACTCTTCCATGTAGGGAGAGCTTGTGGCGTCACCCTCCCGCTCGACGAGTGTCATCCCCAGTTCGTTAGCGCCAGCCAGACCCGAATTCGCGCTGAGTGTGGCCGTAAACCACAGGGCCGGCAGTTCCTCATCCTCCTCGATCTCGCACGACACATCCAGCGGACAGCCATTCAGATCGAAGCGGAAGACATCTCCTGGGACGGCATCGAGGATCCGCCAGCGCATCTCACCTCTCAGGGACAGCTCGCTGCGGTCGCCATCTGCCGTGTCACTCTCAACCCGGTCTCCAGTTACCCGGTCTCCGTCAGCACAGAGAAACCGATACGGCTGCCGGTAGCCTTGTGACCGGGCGCTGAAGGTCACGATCTGCGTGAGCCATCCGGTGGGACCCATCAACAGGGCATTGACGGGGTAGTTTCGCACGGGTAACTCGGCACGCTTGTACAACGGCACGAAGTGATAGACACGCTCTGCCGACCAGACCTTCTCTGGCGCGTCGACCGCTGTGATCCAATCGAACATGTCCTGCTGGAATTTCGCCCGATCGGGGCCGGTGGAACCCGCCTTGTGCCGGTCACCCAGGTTGCAGCAGATATTCCACAGGCCGATCCCGCGCGCACCGAAGCCATAGATGTTGGCTGCCGCGCCGCGGGCCTCCTCCGGCGTGAGCACCATCCCACCATAACTGGGGTTGCCTTTGTAGGCCGCCGTCGAACGACCGGTCAGGTGGGGCTTCCCACCCCAGCTGCCTCCATTCATGTTTCCCATGCGCACGTGATGGGTGCAGGGGCTGCCTTCGCACATGTCCGCGAACTCGGCCACCGGCAACTGCGGGTTGGTGCTGTTGAAATCGCACTGAATCAGATAGTCGATGGACTGCCGTTCCACCCAGCGCGACACCTCCAGCCCCGCGAGCAGACTCAGGTGCACCGACTCCAGCACCTGTACGCCCAGAATGAAGCGATCTCGTGCGCGCGCTTCAGCCACCTCATCAAGCATCTGCCGTACGTCGAGAATGAACTGCGTCATCATCGGCGCCTTGAAGACAGCCTCGTCACGGGGGAAGAACTTCGCCCAGCGTGTGAAATCGAGTTCGATGCCGTCGATGTCGTAGCCCTCGGCCAGTTCGCGCAGAATCGCGAGGCGGTGCGCACGAACTTCAGGTACCGAATAATCGAGGGCCCGCTCCGGCACGCCATCGTCTCGGCGGATCACCCATTCTGGATGATCGATCAGTAACTGCGAGATTCCTGGTTCGTTGGAATCCGGATACAGCCCGTGCGTGTCATTCATCCGCACACTGGCGACGAATTCAACACCGTGATGCCGCGCCCGCTCGGCCACGACGTGCAGCACGTCTGTGCCTTCAGCGTGCAATTCGGCGATCGCCCGGACCGCATCATTTGGCGGCTCGTCGAAACGTGCACCGTAGACCTCTCCCACCTTCGTGTGGTGCTGGCAGATGTCGGGAAAGGCGATACACCAGGCATAGGTGTCGATGTTCAGACCCGTCAGCGGCCTGTCGACCCATGCCTCCAGGTCGGCTCGGGCGAATCCGGGTCGTGTTTCGGAGACGCCCTGGCTGTCGTCGTTGTAGATCATTCGTCGTGTCATGGGGCGAAACTTGCGTGGGCCCGCAAGACGCGTCAATGTAGCGGCATGGAAACATCAACCAAACACATCACGACCCATCGTCCGGCACTGTCGAGCGACGAGAATGAGCTCTCCCTTCGCTACTTAGCGATGCTCGAGCGCTGGCTGCCTGTGGGCGTCGAGCTCTTCAGTGAATGGCCCGATCGTCCTCGTTGCGGCCACTTCCTCTCCGGCGCCCATTGGTATGGCCTCGAGACGGTGGGACCCGCCTTCACACTGGCCGTCGCCGCCACCGCCCCGGGCCTCGACACGAGCCGGGCCGGCGTCTCCCGAGAGCAGTTGCAGGAGATGGCCTTGGCCGCTGTGCGTTATCTCTGCTTCACCCACGACACGGGCCCCACCGACTGCGTCCGCCCCGATCACGGCCTGGGAGATCCCCGCAACTACGGCACCAAGTGGGGTGAACAAGGTCTGGGCTTCTTCAAGGAGAGTCAGTGCGGTCGCACGACAGCGCCCCTCGTGGCTGCGGTCATGCTGCTGGGAGATCTCGTCGATGACGAGACGCGATCGATGGTGGCCGCCATGCAGGCTGACTATCTCGGACGTTTCGCCGACATGCCGCCAAAGAGTGGCATCTACATCGACACGCAGATGGAGGAGAATGGCTGGACCGCCGAGGGGCTGACGGCTGCGTGGCAGTATCTGGAACACCACCCGGACGCCGACGACTGGGATGCTCACACCCGCCGCTGGATGTTCTCCACCTGCGCCGCGCCGCAGGACGCCAAAGACGGTGGCCCCATGGGAGACAGCACCGTCGCCGATCACACGCGCAAGATCGTCACGACCCTGCCCGACTACTGGGCCGAGAACCACGGCACCGTGCACCCGAACTATACCGCCGCCGGCGTGAAGTTCACCCTCTACATCGGCAATCTGCTCGGACTCTGGGGCCGCAGCCTGCCCTCGGAATTGCTGTGGAATCGCCGCCGGATCTACGAGAATCTCAAGATCGTCACCGGTGGGGGCGGCTACGTGCAGCCTACGCAGGGCATGGACTGGCCCTATCTGCCCGCCGTGGGCGACGACATGATCCACGCCGTCGCCTCGGTCCTGTTTGACGACCCCGAGGCGGCAGCCCTGCAGCGTCACTGCCTGCGACTCAACGAACTGCGACAGGAAGGCAACGACGGACGTCTCGTCAACGCCGAGGTTGCCGAGCGGGCACGCGAGATGGATCGAGCCACGGTCCTGCGAGAAGCAGGCATCGCCGAAGTGGCCCATGCCTATCTCTTCCACCGGCTCTTCGGCGTCGGCGCCGATCCCCTGCCCATGGACGAGGTCAACCAGCGATTGGCCGGCGTGCGGCACTATCCCCATGCCGGCTTCGTCCACCATCGGCACGTGAGTGGGCAGACCTCACTGTCGTGGCGCAACAGGATCATGGCCCTGCCCCTTACTCGGGAAGGCATCTACACCGTCGCACCGGCTTACAACACGTGGCTTGCCAGGCCCGTCGTCGAAGGACAGCCCGACAGCCAGCAACTGCAAAGCCAGCGGATCGTGGAGACGGAGGATGCCTTCTCTGCAGCCCTGATCTTCAATCGTTGTCAGGACCACCTGCGACAGGAGATCCTCTTCGCCAGCCTGCCCGATGGCCGGATTCTCTCCTGGGAGCGGATCCGCGCCCTGCAGGACTGCCAACTCGAGTCGCTGGAGCAGGGCTTCCTGCGCATCACCAACGAAACCTTCCCGCTCCTCGACAATGGTTGCCGTGGTGAGCGGGTGCTGCACCAGGCAGCCGACGAGACCACCTATCGCGGCTGGATCGGCGAGAGTCCGGAAGATGACATCGTCGATGATCTCGGCTCACCGGCCTGGCTGAATGTCGATGACCGCCTCGGCTTGCGGTTGCACGGCAGTGGCACGGCGCAATACCGGAATCGCCATTACTACGAGGCGTACCAGGTGATTGCCGATGATCTGGTGCTGTCCATGGAGTCACCACGCCAGCTCACGAGGGGAGAGACAGCCGGCACGTTGGCGGCTCTCATCTGTCCGGGCCAGTCGCATGCGGACACAGCAGAAGCCGACTTCGTGACCCTCGAAGAAGGGGATTCAGTCGCCCTCCTGGTCGAAGACATGCTGACCGCCGTCCACTTCAGCACGAACGCCCTGACCGACGCCAGGACGGGCGCCCTGGATGTGTGCTTCCACCTGGCCGCCGCCGACAGTGTCCCCGTCTTCGAAGGCGTGACGACGAAGATCGACAACGACGGTGCGGCTCTCCATCCGCGCCTGTTACCCGGGCAACCGATCCTTGCTCGCAGCATCACCAGGGCGATCGTGAACGGCGCCTGTCGCCTGGAAGGCACCACCCACGGCGTGTATGCTACGGCCCTGGCCCACGAGTGCCACGTGTCCGTGCTTGGATCCAAACGACAACTGGCCCAGGGCGAGACGGCCTTCTTCGAAGCAGAACTTTCTGAGGCAGGACAATGACGACGAACGTGCTATTCACATGGAGCAGTGGCAAAGACTCCGCCCTGTCTCTACACCGCCTGCGGGCCGACCCGAATGTCGAGGTCTCCGGTCTGCTTACGACCGTAACCGAAGGCTATGATCGCGTCAGTATGCACGGCGTGCGTCGAGAGCTGCTCGAACAACAGGCCGAGCGCACGGGCTTGCCACTCTACTTGATCACCATCCCGCAACAGTGTGAGCAGGAAGACTACGAAAGCCTCATGCAGGAGGCCCTGGATGAACAGAAGACACGGGGCGTCGAGGCCGTCGCCTTCGGCGACATCTTCCTTGAGGACCTGCGGAAGTACCGGGAGGAGAAGCTGGCGCAGGTAGGTCTGCCCGCCCTCTTTCCCATCTGGAAAGAGAAGACCACCGATCTGGCCGAGGAACTGATCTCCTCAGGTTTCGTCACCACCATCACCTGCGCTGATAGCGAGGCCTTCGCCGGAACGGGCGTCTCTGCTGAAGACATCGTCGGCCGGCAGCTCAACCGCAGCCTGCTCGCTGACCTGCCCGATGTCATCGATCCCTGCGGGGAGAATGGTGAGTTCCACAGCTTCGTCCACGAGGCGCCGATCTTCCGCGAACCCATCCCGATCACGGTGGGAGAGAAAGTGCTGCGTGATGAACGCTTCTGGTTCTGTGACCTGGTGCCGGCATGATCCACGCCACCCTCTTCGATCTCATGGGCACGCTGCTCATCGAGGCGCCCGCCAGCCCATCAGAGGTTCCACCGGACCCTTTCGGCAATTTCCACCGCGTCATGCTGGAAGCGGGGTTGTCCATGAGCCGGGAGGAGTTGCTGACCAGCCTGGATGAAATCCGGCCCGTCGCCGTGTCAGGGACGGCAACGCCCTTCGAGGATCGTCTGCTCCGGGTCTGTGAGCGGGGTGGTTTGTCCGTGTCACCTGCAAAGGCGCACGAGATTGCTGAAGAGATCTGCAGCTACTCCAACAAGGTCCTGACCCTGGATCCTGAGACGATCCCTGCCATCCGACAGATGCGTCAGCGCGGACCCGTCGGACTCGTCTCCAACTATGATCATCCACCCAATGTGCACCACCTGCTGAAGCGCGACGGCCTCGAACAGACCTTCGACATCGTCATCATCTCAGGCGAACTGGGCGTATGGAAACCGGATCCAGGCATTCTGCTGGCGGCAACGACGAAACTGGAGGTAGACCCCGCATCCACCGTCTACGTCGGTGACTCGGGTGTCGACATCGACTGTGCTCATGCGGCCCGTATGCCGTCGATCCTCATCCAGCGCGAGGGCGGCCCGTCCGATCCGTTGCGTGAGAAGCGGCACGACGAGCGGATCGCCCAACCTGATGTGATCATCGGAAGCCTCACAGAACTGGCCGACGCCGTGGCTGGTATCGGGCACGGCTGACTCGCTCTGGGGTACTCAGCTATCCGCTCCCGGCAGAGCCTGGCGCACGCCCTCGAGGAACAACTCCACCTCTTCCAGTGACCTGAGCCGCACGAACCGGATGTGCGCCCACTGCGGGTCGGCCATCGCCGCCAGATACTCATCCCGCTTCTTGCGCCGCTGGGTGACAGCCCACCACACCAGTGAGTCCGCCTTGCGCCAGATGGCCAGCTGAGGGAAAAAGCGCTCGTAGTTCGTCCCCCACAGCAGTTCCTTGGAGCGCCAGCGACGCCACGAACGCGACAGCACGCGCCAGATCAGACGCCACAGTGGCGGGTCCAGCCAGATCACGGTTTCCAGTCGCGGCCAGAACACCCGTTGTGCGAAGCTGCGATAGGATCCGGCAGTGACCCAGCCATCTCCGGACGTAGCTTCCCCGAGGCGTCGCTCGAATTCCTCCGGGTCGATTTCGACGAGACTGACCCAGTTCGGCTGCCAGTTGATCGCATCCATTTCGACGAAGGACACATCGAGCAGCCTGGCCAATCTCTCACCGAGGGTCGATTTGCCCGATGACGTATTGCCGATGACGGCAATCCGGCGACCGATGGGAGACGCAGCAACCGCAACGTCATCTGGTGATTCCTCTGGCATGCTGCCGCGTCTCCCCTGTCGATCGGTCCTGGTGACGTACCGCCCGAAAAAAACTCAGACCAGCGGATCGTCGCTGCGGTATTTCTCCAACACCCGCGCCTGCTCAACTTCGACCACACTCAATGGCAACGGCCCGAGTTCCTCTATTGCATCGGTCAGGGCCTGCCAGGCCTCCGTCGACATGTTCTGCCGAAGCCGTTCCAGCAGATGAGCACTGGCCGCTTTGAGAGCGACGGCCATCCGGTCACGACCGAGACGGAAGATAACCTGCTGAATCTCGTGATCTTCCAGTTCGGCGAGGTCTTCGAAGACCCGCACGGGCCGCAACTTGCCAAGCTCAACTTCGAGGGTCTCCCAATCGGCATACCCGTAGTCGAGGGCCACGACCTGCTGGGCCTCCTCCAGGGTGACACCGGCCTGAGTGATCTCGGCATTGGAGAGCTTGGCCACACGCGGCAGGCCACGCCGGATGCGGTCCATCGCCCAGCCCTCGCCGCGACTGACCATCCACAGAAACCACTCGGCCTCTGTTTGGACACTGGGCAATCCAGGTCGGATGAAGAGCGTGGCCCGCGGTTTCAGCCGCGTAGGTTCATCTGCCTCTGCCAACAGCTGCTTCCAATGACTGAACCCCTGCTCCACGGCGATGACGTGCTGGACTTCCTGCAGTGTCACACCCGCTTCGATCACATCAGCCTCGGCCACAGCGGACAATCGCGGCAGCGCCACGTGAACCCGTGCCACACCTTCTGCATCGCCTGCGACCAACTGCTTGTGCAGGCTCTTCGCCTGCTTCTTCAGATTCTCGACGTTCAGTTGAGGTGCCATCGTCTGTCACACCTAGACGAAAGCGTCGTCACTCGACTCGTCCTTGAACTTGTTGACGATCTGCAACTGCACCATCTCGACTTCGGACAGACGCATCGGACCAAGCCACTCCATGTACTGTGTCAGAGACTCCCACTCCTGCGCGGACATGTTGCTGAGGACTTTGTCCTTCAGCTCTTCCGTCGCTGCCTTGAGGGCGATCGTGAGATCATCACGACCCACCCGGGCGATGATCTCCCGGACCTGCTCGTCCTGGAGACCTGCGATGTCGGCGAAGGATCTGAGATGGATAGGGATAGGCATAGTGCACCCTCTCTCGTTGTCGCCTGGGCTCGCTCTCTGACAGGCGGAAAGAAGGTGAAGGCCTTCGTCCTGCGCGGCGGGTGGGCATGGCCCTTCTCGCGAGCTGAAGGCGCCCCGAGCGCCTTACTGGAAACGTACCCAAGTGACAGGGTCCACATCAAGAAAAAAAGCGGTGGCAGCTCTCTGCCCTTTGCGCCACCGCAGAGACTCGATACCGGTGCAGGGATGCGTGCGGACCCGACCGCTTGCACCCGTCGTGCCCTGGGGCTTGGTTGATCCAGCATGAATACCCATCGAATCACCTTGCTCGCCGGTTTCCTGGCACCCCTGACTCTCCTGGCGCCACTGACCAGCGCCGCCGACACCCAACGCGCCGCCTCGGGAATGGTCGTCGCCGAGCACTGGCTGGCCAGCGAGGTGGGCCGTGATGTTCTGGCCGCCGGAGGCAACGCAGTCGATGCCGCCGTCGCCACCGGGTTCGCCCTGGCCGTCACCCATCCCGCTGCCGGCAACATCGGCGGCGGCGGATTCATGGTCATCCGGTTTCCCGATGGCAGCTCGACGGCCATCGACTTCCGTGAAACGGCACCCGCCGCCGCCCATCCGCAGATGTGGCTCGATGAGGCGACGGGCGATTACTCCTCCAGGACCCACCACTACAGCCACAAGGCCGTCGGCGTTCCGGGCACTGTCGCCGGTTTCGACAAGGCCCACCGACTCTATGGTTCGGCCCACTGGCACGAGCTGGTTTCACCCGCCACTCACCTGGCCGCAACAGGTTTCACCCTCAGCGAGAATCTCGCCGCCAGCCTGAGCCACTTCGTCGAACGCTTCGCTCACTACAACGCCACCGTTGCCCAGTATTCTCAGGGTGGCACACCCTACGCGGCGGGCGACACCCTGCGGCAACCCGATCTGGCCCGGACCCTGCACCACATCCAGACGGCACGGCGCGATGGCTTCTATACGGGCGAAACAGCTCGCCTCATCGTCGAGGAAATGGAACGCGGCGGCGGACTGATCGCTCTCGAAGACCTGGCACAATACCAGGCGCGCGAACGACAGCCGATCCACGGCACCTACCGCGGCTACGAAGTCCTCAGCATGCCGCCGCCGAGCTCAGGTGGCGTCGCCATCGTCACCATGCTCAACATCCTCGAGGCCTACGATCTGACCCGCATGGGACACAACTCTGCCACCTACATCCATCACCTGGCCGAGGTGATGCGACGTGCCTTCCGCGACCGCGCCCAGTGGCTCGCCGATGTGGATCTCGTCGACGTCCCCATCCACCGTCTCACCAGCAAGCGACACGCAGCTGAACTGCGCCGTGACATCGATCCCGACCACGCGTCTGTGTCGGCCGCCACCGATCTGTCGATGACCGATGAGAGTCCCGAGACGACCCACTACAGCGTCGTGGACGCCGATGGCATGGCCGTCGCCGTGACCTATACCCTTGAAGCCGGCTACGGCTCGGGCATCGTCGTCCCGGGCGGCGGCTTTCTGCTGAACAACGAGATGGGCGACTTCAACGCCGCGCCGGGTCTGACCAACGAGACCGGCCTGATCGGCACGACCCCGAATCTCGCGCGCCCCGGCCAGCGCATGTTGTCCTCCATGTCACCGACGATCCTGAGCAGAGGCGGTGAACTCGTCGCCGTCCTCGGCAGCCCCGGCGGCCGCACGATCATCAACACCGTCCTCCAATTGATCCTCAATCTGGTCGACTTCGAGATGACGATCGACGATGCCGTGTCAGCACCGCGCATGCACCATCAGTGGCTACCCGACCGCATCCGCCTCGAAGCGAATCGTATCGACGACGAGATTGTGGAGACGCTCGAGCAACTCGGCCACGCAGTACACATCCGTGGCCGACAGGGATCGGCTCACTCGATCGGTATCGATGCACGCACCGGGCAACGTATCGGGGCCGCCGATCCGCGCAGCCGTGACGCCGGCGCTCGCGGCCACTAACCCACCAGGAGCCCCAACCATGTCCTTCTCCTACTGCCTGAACACGAGCACCATCCGCAGCGATGGTGCAACCATCATCAACCACATCGACACCGCCGCCGACGCCGGTTGGGATGGCATCGAACCGTGGGTGAACGAGCTGGACGAGTGGGTCGCCGGAGGCGGAACCCTGGCACAGGTGCGCGATCATGCCGGTGAACGCGGTCTGCAGATCGTTGACCTGATCGGCTTCCCCGAATGGGCCGTGCCAGAAGACGACCGTCGCCTGAAAGGACTCGAAGAAGCGGCCCGCTGTTTCCAGATGGCGCAGGACCTTGGGTGTCCCTGCGTCGCCGCACCCCCCTTCGGCATCCACGACCGCCAGGTGGACCTGCTCCGGGTGCCGGAACGTTTCGCCGACCTCGTCGACTTGGCAGCCGAGTTCGGTGTGACGCCCCTGCTGGAATACTGGGGTATCGCTCAGACCCTTGGGAAGACCGGAGAGGTGCTGCTCGTCGCTGCCGAGTGCGGGCGCCCCGGCGTGCAGATGCTGGCCGATGTCTTCCACATGTACAAGGGCACCGGACACCACTACGGCTTCGAGCACTTCGGCAACCGTCGACTCGGTCTTGTCCACATGAACGACTACCCCGCGGATCCTGTCCGAGCCGACATCACCGATGCCGACCGCGTCTACCCGGGCGACGGTCTGGCGCCCTGGCCGCAGATCGTCGCCTCACTGAAAGCGATTGGTTTCGACGGCATGTTGTCGCTGGAGCTCTTCAACGAGAGCTACTGGGCCCAGGGCCCCGAAGTAGTCGCGCGCAAAGGGCTCGAGAAGTTGAAGCGTTGCGTCGAAGGCTGATACACCCGAGAGACCGCCGTGTCGCGATAAATCGGCGCGAGCGTCGACCCTGACGACGAGTGCCGACGACCACCTCCTCTCACGGTCGCTACGGTTGGGGCCGATGTCTGTCGCGAAGGGCCTTGGAAGAACTGCGTATTCGCTCCCTGGAAGACTGGCACACTGACGACTGTAGAGCTGTGAGAGCTCGGTTGAGAACTCGCCGAACTTGCTCCCTCGGCGCCGACAAGATCCGGCCGCACATGCAACGTCTGCCACCTCACAGGCAACGTGCGAGAGGTGTCGCGTCTGCTCTGTACTCGAGCTCGAGTACAGGAGGGGCGGGGTATACCTTGGATCGGACACCTGCAAGGCGCAGTTCAGCTATGAGGGCCGATCGACGCCTGTCTGGACCCAAGTCTCCCGATGTTCTTTCGCTCCACCGTGCCCGCCCTCACGATGCTCGGTGGCAAGCGACCCAGGCGAAAATTTCGTGATCCTCTAAGGGTTCTTGTCGTAACGCACTACTTGGTCCCGACTCGCGTCTCCAGCAGGCCCGTTACCCTCGTTTCGGCTTGTCTCGCAGGATCTCCCTCGCCGCATTGTGCCCCGGAAGGCCCGTCACACCACCACCCGGATGTGTTCCCGAGCCACACATGTAGAGCCCGTCGATGGGCCCGCGATACTGGGCGATCGATGGCAGGGGTCGCGCCCAGAACAGCTGATCCAGCCCCATGGCGCCATGGAAGATGCAGCCTTCCGTCAGTGCGTAACGCTCTTCCAGATCATCCGGTGTCAGGATCTGCTTGTGCACGATCGCATCCGGCAGATTCGGTGCGAACTCGCCGAGCTTGCGGATCACCCGGTCCAGGAACTTCGGTCCCTCCGTCTGCCACGTGCCTTGAGCCAGCTTCTTCGGCCCATAGAGCACGAAGATGTTCATGATGTGGTGATCCGGGTGTTCCGGTGGCAGAAGGGTCTTGTCGTAGACCGTCGGGATCGTGCATTCCAGGATGGGGTTCTCTGACCAACGACCGTGCTTGGCGTCTTCCCAGGCTCGTTCCATGTAGTCGAGATTTTCGCAGATATGGATCGTACCGCAGTGCTGGCGATCCAACTGAATTCCGGGTAGTGCCTTGAAATCCGGCAACTCAGACAGGACCAGGTTCACCTTCGTCGTGGCACCCTTCATCTTGTAGTTGCGGATCTGGGTGATGAACTCCCCGTCCAGTTGATCGGCTGCCAGCAGTCGCAGATAGGTGATCTTCGGATCCACAGCGGACACGACCGTCGGCGCTTCGACGACACGTCCCCCGGTGAGTTCGACGCCCCGGGTGCGGCCCTTCTCGACGATGATGCGCGCCACCGGTTCGCCCGTCACGAAGTCAACGGGATCCTGGCGCGCCTGAGATGACGCGACGATCGATGCAGGAATGCCCCCCATACCACCACGCACGTAGGCCCACCGACCGCGGTGGTAGGTGCCCGCCGCATCGGTGATACCGCCCATGACGTGGTGCAGCAGCACGTAGGCCGTTCCCGGTGACTCAACACCGGCATAGGCGCCGATGATCCCGTCCGTGGCCAGCGTAGACTGCAGCGCATCCGACTCGAACCAGTCCCGGACAAAGTCAGCCACACTGGCCGAAGCCAGTTGCAACGCCGGCAGGAAGTCACCGGCCAGTCCCTTGGCCATCTTCCCCATGCCCATCAGCCGCCACAGATCACGTGGCTTGCGCGAGGTCGGATCGGGCGGCGTCATCAGTAGCAGGGGTTCGATCTGCTCGGCGATCCGTGTCAGCATCGCCTCGTATTCAGCGTAGCGTTGGGCATCGCGCTTCGAGAACCTGGCGATCTCGGCCATCGTGTCCGCCTGCTCCAGACAGGAGAACAGGTGCGACCCATCCGCAAATGGCGTGAAGGAGGGCGGATCACGCACGAGGAACTCCAGACCATGCTCGTGCAGACTCAGGTCCTGGATGATCTTCGGATGAAAGAGACTCGCCACGTAGGACGTGGCAGAGATCTTGTAGCCCGAAAAGACGTCCTCCTCCGTGACGCTGGCACCGCCCAGGATATCGCGTCGCTCCAGCACGAGCGTGCGGTATCCGGCCTTGCCCAGATAGGCCGCCGTCACCAGCCCATTGTGGCCACCGCCGATGATGATGACGTCGTAGGAAGTCTTCATGGCAGCACCGGCAACAGGATGGCGGACGGCGCCTGGGCCGTACGGTGGATGGTGTGCGTCGCGGCGACGAAGTCCGCCGCCGCCGCGCGGGGAATATCGACGAAGGTCTGCGGATTACGATCCACAAGGGGGAACCACGAGCTCTGCACCTGCACCATCACCCGGTGTCCGCGTCGAAAGACGTGACACACATCGGGCATCTCGAATTCCAGCAAGGTCAATTCTCCAGGCACCATTGGTTCAGGCGTCGTCAGGTCATTGCGGAATTTCGCTCGGATCGGTTCACCACGAACCAGTTGCTGGTACCCACCCATGCGCACCCTCGCCGGGTTCGGCTCGATATCCGGATAGTCATTCGGATACACATCGATGAGTTTCACCACGAAATCCGCATCCGTCCCCGTCGTCGTCACCCACAGTTTCGGCGTGATCGGCCCGGCAATGGCGAGATCTTCCTCCAGCGGCTCAGTCTGATAGACCATGACATCCGTGCGCTTGGAAGCGAAGCGCTGGTCGGCCACCATGTAACTGCGTGGCACCCAGGTCGTGATCTGCTCAGTGAAAGGGACGGGTCGCGCCGGATCGCTCACCCAGGTATCAATGCCGGGGTCCAGAGGGAGAGAACCTGACGCCTGACCGGCCTGAGCCATTCCCGTGATCGAGGACGTTCTCTCCGGTGACGCCTCGGACGTCGCTCCGAGAGGCTCGTAGGACAAGCTGCCAGCAGCACCGAAATAGAGCGCCCGTTGTCGGACGGACTTCGGTGGCCACTGATCGTAGCGTCGCCACTGATTCGTTCCCGTCTGAAAGACGAGGGCCTTGGGCAACTCGCTGTCGCCTTCACCATGCAAGTGATGGTTGAAGAAGGGGAACTCCACCTCGTCCCGGAAATACTCCGATGTCTTCACGTGGAAGCGGACATCGCCCAGCTCGTTGCCATCACCCCAGTGCCAGCCACCATGTGACCAGGGTCCCATGACCAGATGATTGGCCTTGTTGCCATTCCTTTCGACGGCTCGAAAGACCTTGAAGGGACCGGCCAGATCCTCCGCGTCGAACCAGCCGCCCACCGTCATCACTGCAGGTGGCACATCGTCGATGAAGTGATCGATGCTCCGTGCCTGCCAGTGATCGTCGTAGGTCGCATGATCGAGGGACTCAGTGAAGTAGGGATTCCCGCCGTGGAAATAGAGCTCATCCGCCCGGACCAGTGGCCCCATGTCCAGATAGAACTGATAGCCATCCGTCGTCTTGAAATCGAAATCAACACGATCTCGCGGACGCTGCGGCTCCTCGTGCTTCTCGAAGAAGGTGAAGAAGCCGAAGTTCGCGGCGAGCATGAAAGCGCCATTGTGGTAGGAATCGTCACCCTGAAACAGGTCGGCGATCGGCGCCTGAGGCGAGGCGGCGACCAGGGCTGGATGGGCATCGATCATACCCGCCGCGACATAGAAACCCGGATACGACACGCCGTACATACCGACCTTGCCATTGTTGTCCGGCACATGTTTCACAAGCCAGTCGATCGTGTCGTATGTATCGGAGGACTCATCGACGACGGCAGAGGAAGACTTATCGGCTTGATGCGGCGTCATCTCGATGAAGGCGCCTTCCGAGAGATAGCGGCCGCGCACGTCCTGCTCGACAAAAATGAACCCTTCCCGGGCGAAGATCTCGGATGGTCCAAGACGCCGAGGATAGTTGTCGACACCATAGGGCGACACGCTGTAAGGCGTGCGGATCAACATCATCCCGTAGTCGGTGGTATCCGCCTTCGGCACATAGACGGCCGTGAACAACCGCACGCCATCCCGCATGGGAATCTGGTGCTCGTATTTGGTGTAGTTCGCACGGATGTATTCGGCCAGCTCATCAGCCTCTTCATCGGCGTCAACCATGACGGGCAGCAACAGGGCCATGGCGATCAGGGCAACTATCCAGTTTTCACTGAATCTCCGAATCCACGATGGTCGTCGTATGTCACTCGTCATGGTATCGCTCCGATCTGATGGCCGTGAACACTGATGTAGACGATACACCAGTTGTGCCCCCACCGTCGAGGTGGGGCAGGGGGTGCCACTGTGCCGGGAATGCCCAGGCCTACACCGATCGTTGACACCATGCGTGGGCGTGGTTTCTTACCCCCATTCAACACGATGAGTTCGACTCACTCAAGGAGGCCCCACCCGTGGCGAATGTGACCATCTACCACAACCCCAATTGAAGCAAGTCCAGGGGTGCGCTGGAGATCCTGCGTACCCGCAACGTCGAGTTCGACGTCATTGAATACATTGAGAATCCCCCCGGCGAACAGACCTATCGTCGCTTCCTGGAGTTGCTCGGCTGCGAACCTGCCGAGATGCTGCACGAAGGCTCCTTCAAGAAGCTAGGCCGCCCGATCGAAGAGATCGATACGCCCGACGCGTTGGTGAACCTGCTCGTCGAGCACCCGGAGGTGATGCAACGCCCGATCTGCATCCGCGGTGACCGGGCCGTCATCGCCCGACCAGCGGAAAAGGTCGAAGAGATCCTCGACTGATTCTGTTGAGTGCAGATCTCCGAGGCCCCGAAACAAAGGGGGGATCCGGCTCAAGCGCCGGATCCCCCCTTTGTGTGAACTCCTGTCCTGCCGCAAGGAAGGCCCCGCATGTTCTATCGCCCCGAAGATGACCACGGACTGCCCCGCGATCCCTTCAACTATCTCGTCGTTCCGCGCCCGATCGGCTGGATCTCCACACGCAGCGCCGATGGCGTCGACAACCTGGCACCCTATTCCTTCTTCAACGCCGTCGCCTACAGCCCGCCCCAGGTCATGTTCTGTGCCTCCAGCGGGCATCGCACGGGAGGCCTGAAGGACAGTGTCGCCAACGCCAAGGAGACCGGCGAATTCGTCGTCAACCTGGCCACGTGGGATCTGCGTGAACAGATGAACGCCTCTTCCACGGCCGCACCAAGTGACATCGACGAATTCGAGATCACCGGCCTCACCAAAGCCAGCTCAGAGATCATCACCCCACCCAGAGTTGCCGAGAGCCCTGTCCATCTCGAATGCCGCACCACCCAGACCTTGAGCCTGCCCAGTGAAGAGGGCGATGACAATACCGTCGTCTTCGGTCAGGTCATCGGCATCCACATCGACGAGCGCGTCCTCACGGACGGCCTCATAGATATCGCCAAACTGAGGCCCATCGGCCGCCTGGGCGCCCTGGACTATGTGGACGTAAAGGAAGCCTTCGCCATCGACCGTCCCACCTGGCCTGAATAGAGACGCAGTCGAAGGAAGTGACGAGGGCCGCAACCGGTTGACGCGCCCAAGCGAATCCGCCTTGAGTAGAAGACACCCCTGAGCCGGAGCAGCCAACAGTGAATTCCCGCGACCGAGTCCTGGCGGCCATGGACCGCCAACCCGTCGACCGAGTCCCCACCGACATCTGGGCCACACCTGAAGTCTGGGGCAAACTGCGCGAACACTTCGGCGACGACGCGACGGCTCGCGCCGAATTGCAGATCGACGGCATGGCCAACATCAATGCCGGTTACATCGGCCCCGAGCTCGAACCTCAGCCCGAGGGCGAGTCCATCGACTTCTGGGGAATGCGCCGACGCCTCACGCCGCACGAAGGCGGCGCCTACAACGAACAGATCCACCATCCCCTGGCCAAGGCCCAAACCATCGACGACCTGGACGCCTACACCTGGCCCGAGGCCGATTGGTTCGACACCTCACAGATGCGCGCCGAAGCCGAAGACGCCGGCAGACACCAGGCGGTGCAGTGCGGCTACATGGCCCCCTTCTACTACCACAACCTGCTGCGCGGCCTCGAAACATCGCTCATGGACCCGCTCATCAAACCCGACTTCACCCATGCCCTGCTCGAGCGGCTCTGCGCGTATTTCGAAGCCCACCATCGACGCATGTTCGAAGCGGTTGGCGATCTCATCGACGTCGCCCAGGTAACTGACGATCTCGGCAGTCAGCACGGCCCGCTGATCTCAATGGAGATCTACCGCGACTTCTACGCCCCCTGGCACCAGCGTTTCATCAACCTGTGCCACGAATTCGACATCCGCGTCATGCACCATGACGACGGCAGCTGCCGCCTCTTCCTGCCCATGCTCATCGATATGGGAATCGATGTACTCAACCCGATCCAGTGGGTCTGTCCCGGTATGGACATGGTGGAACTCAAGTCCGAGTTCGGCGACCGCATCACTTTCCACGGCGGCATGGAGAACCAGAGTATCCTCCCCTTCGGCACGACCGATGACGTGCGCGCCGAGGTCCGTCACTGCATCGACAGCCTCATGAGCGACGGCACCGGTTACATCCTGGCCCCCTGCCACAACCTGCAGGTCGTCACCCCCATTGAGAACATCATTGCCATGTACGACGAAGCGGCCAGCTACCCGAAGGGCTGAGTTAGAAAGCGACCAGTTTCTTCATCTCACCGTAAAAAAAAGTGCGCCCCGGCATTGACCGGACCGCACCCATCAGCGAATGACCACAACGACCGGGCGGTCGAGCGACCTCACGACGCTCGACCGCCCGACTGGACGGTCTTGACGGTCATTCAACCGTGTCTGAATCGCCTCCACCAGGGAGTCTGACGCCTGTTGTCCAGGGTCGCTTTCAAACCGAATGTTGCCGCCACCCCGAGGATCAGACTGGCGATCGCGAGCAGGACCTGAGGCGTATTCATCCGGCGACCTCCGTGGGCGCCAGGCGGGCCTCAATGAGATGAAGACTGGATGAAATCCCCGTCAGTTCAGAGCGGTGCCGACTCGCCTCGCAGCGGTCTTCGATCAGGCGCAGTGCTTCGCGGAAGGGCTCGCTCATACTGACCACCCACGCGCGTGCCGCATCCAGATCAGCAAGCTCCTCCTCACGCAGGTCGATACCCAGCATACCCTGAGGCAGCGGCTGGTCGATGGCCAGTGCCGTCTCATCGTTGACGATCGGCAACTCTTCACGGCTCTCGCGCTGCAGCGGCGTGTCCGCTTTCCAGTTGGCCAGCAAGGTCCGGATCGCCGGTGTACCTGTCACCCGCCGCTCGTCAGACTGGATCTGTCCGTTCAGGGATGTGGCGTAGCACTGCCGCACGCCATCGCTCCACGTGAACAGCGTCAGGGCCAGGGTCGTGACGGTCGGCCGCACGCTCTGCATGTCACGCAGACAGCAGGCGAGCAACTCGGGGATTCGCTCCCGATAGCCCAGATACAGCACGTGTTTGGCCACCTGACCCCGCAGTTGTGCAATCGGTTGCAGAGCATGGCTGCCAGGACCCGGTCCATGCCGCATCATGGCGTGGGGCTCCATATCAAGGGCTACACACAGGCGTTGTACCAGATCCCACGACGGATTGGGCAGCACGCCGTGCTCCAGTCGAGACACCGCACTCTGATCGATATGGAGCTGCCTGGCAAGGGCAACCTGGCTCAGCCCTCGTCTTTTTCTCGCAATGCGAAAATGGTAGCCGCAATACTCGGTAAGCTGGGTCATCGGCACCTGCCAGTTCGGTATTGCCGCGAAACAGGAAAACCCCGGCGGACGCAGTGCTTCCGCAGGGGTAGGAGGTGGGAATGGGACCGCGTGCGGTCATGTTTTCGCTGAGAGCAACTTGTCACGCGTAGACTCCGCTTTTCCACGTAAGACGCACGACAAGTTTATGTAGTTCTCAACAGAGATCAAGTTGTTTGTGCGACATTCTTGAACTTTCCTTTCTATTTGACCGTTTTTTACAACACTTCTCGACTAATCTATGACGCTGCCCCATTTTCCAGGCGACGGACTCGTTCGGCGAGATCACGCAATTCCTGCAGTGCCGCACCGCCCCCTGTGGGTTGGTTTCGGATGCGTTCCATCTGTTTGTCGACCTCATCTCCGAGATGAATCATCAACTCAGACAGATGCTCATCCGGCTCTTCAACAGAACCCGAAATGGCCAGTTGCATCGTTCCGCCTGCGATCAGCCACTCCAGGACGTATGTGTCCGGTATGATCGGCGCTTCTTCCTGTGACAATACCTTGACGGGACCGAGGCGGCCCGGGGGCGGCGACAACCGCACCTCTTCAGTGATTTCCTGCCATCGGCCATACCGCGCCTCACCGGGTCGCACACCGACCTCGTGAAATGCCTGCGGACCGAGCCGGGCCGTATAGGCTCTTGGCTCGCCGGATGGATGACTGCCGATCATCACGCTCAACCCCGACACGTCCGGCCGCAATCGGTGAACGTCGATGAGCACGTAGTAGTAGGCTTCGGACAGACGCTCCCAGAGACCCAGATGGCTCAGATGGCTCGAGACGCGACCTCTCAGCACGCGAGCCATGTGAACGGAGCGATGGGTAAAGGCTTCGGGATAGATCTCGAGGGCCTCACACAACCGATGAACCAGATCCACCGTCCAGACGGGGGCTTGATCGGTCCCCCCTTCCAGTGCTGAAACCTGGGATCGACTCAGGCCGACCTGTTCGCCCAGTTCCTTCTGCCGACGACCATGTACTGCGCGCGCGCAGCGCACCATTTTGCCGAGACGTTCTTTTTCTGTCATACGAGCAAATAACAGATGGCGGTGGGCCCAAACAAGCCCCCCGTCGAGATTCCTCAGGCCTTGTAGTATTCGACCCTGTTGCCGGCCAGATCTGCCACGTGGGCCACCAGTGCCTGACGTGCATCGACATCGAGGGAATCGAATGTGCGCGCCACGTGCAGCGTCTGTTCCAGTTGCTTCACGTTGTCCGGGCCATAGATCAGCACGCTGATCGGTAGAGACCAGGCAAATGCCAATGCCTGCTGCAGGCTGATGCGCCCGGGCACCACGTCTTCGCCCCTGTCATCCGGTAGACCGACCCCCATGAAGCGCCCATTGGCCAGCGTCTTCATCGCCAGCACCCCGATCTTCCGCTCCACCAGGCCAGGCAGAACACCGTCGATGAAACTCTCGTACGACGGATCCAGGACGTTGACCGGCATCTGGCACGTTTCAAGCTCTTCTGCAGTCGCCAGCATCCGGCTGAGTGCCGAGGGCCGCCGGTGCCCCGTGAAGCCAATATGCCTCACGCGGCCGGAGGCCTTCTGTTTCAGCATTTCCTCCAGCACACCGCCTGACAGGCGCCCATCCGTATCCTCTGCATCCACCAGCGAATGCACCTGCCAGAGATCCAGCACGTCTGTTCCCAGCCGCCGAAGTGATCCTTCCAGATGTTGTCGGGCAGTCTGGGCATCCCGTGCCGTCGTCTTCGTCATCAGGAAGATGTCGTCGCGATACCTGGGGATCAGAAACTCGCCGTAGAGTGACTCGCTTCCCCCGTCCTGGTAGCTCTCCGCCGTGTCGAAGAACCGGATGCCACCGGCCAGGGCGGCCTCGATCAACGCCTGTGCCTTCGCTGGTGGCAGTTTGCCTACGTGCCAACCACCGAGTCCGAGCATCGTCACACGCTCCCCGGTTCGGCCAAGCATGCGTTGCGGCAGCAGATTGCCGATCGCATCTGCCTTCTCAATACCGGCCAGCAATTGCCGTGGCCACATCAAGGCCCCCGTGGCGCCAGCCAGCGTCTTGAGTGCCTGCCGCCGCCTCATCCCCTCGCGATCGCTCATCATGTCTCCCCCGTCGTCACCATGTATGGGCTGCCATTTGAAACGTACCCAAAACGACAACATGCCGCAGTACACAGAAGGGCCCCGGGAGCATTGCCCCCGGGGCCCAGTAGCATGTGATCTCTGGAAGGTCTATAGCAGGATCGTGTTCCTACAGTGACCGGACATAATCCTTGCCGCGTACCAACGCGATGTTCAGTGTCTGATCCTTCACGCCGACAGTCGTGATGTTGTCCGTCGTCGTCGCATTGTAGTCATCCCGTGAGACACCGACCGTGAACACACCGGGGAGTACCTCGACCGTCGCGTGGCCTTCGGAATCGGTGAAAATGCGTTTCGACGAACGCAGTCCTCCAATGTGACGGGCTTCGACCTCGGCGCCCACGACCGGTCGCAAGGTAGTGGCGTCCGTCACGGTGATCGTCAGTTGATGAACATCTGCAGTGGCCTGGTCACTCACGTCGAACAGACCCGTCCGAAACCAGGCAGTCGAACCGGGGCGGTAGAAGATGGCAATCGAGCCCTTCTGCACCAGGTCACCTGCGGCATAGAAAATGAAGTCACCCGTAACGACCCCGTCGTCGCCGGCAACTGTGCGTGATGTCTCGCTGAAATCGAAGCGGATCTCGGCGACACGATTCGGCAACTTGGCCGCAGCGGTTGAGAAGTGCGATGCAAGATTGTCACGCACGTCGCGATTCAGATCAACAACGATGTCTCCCGCATCCAGAGATGCCGACGGACCGGTCGGGCGATCGTTGTCGCTGTCGCCGCAGGCGACGATGAACGCGCTGGCTGCCAACAGGGCGATGGTGATGGTCTGACGCATGGGATACCTCCAGTGATTCATCGCCGGGGTCGTCACTCGCTCTGTGCGGTTCCCGTCCGGCGGTGCGTGTCGTGTGCTGTGCGGGGTCGATCGCCCTTCGACGACCTGTCCGATACCCGCTCTGCTCGACCTGCCTATTGCACAGGCCGTGCCACACGATGCACGCGAACTCTGGTTCTTTCCCTAACTCATTGTACAATAACGCGTTACAAACCTCATTCTGGTCGCCATCGTCGATCTGCCCATGTTGGAGACTGCTGCATCGTTGCTGAGCACATGATGATCCAGACATGGACCGCTCATGCGTAAACTTCTCCTTAACAGCCACTTACAAGCCACTTGAGCAGTCGTCGGCCACAGTTGAGCAGATATTGTACACCATCGATCATCGGCGTCATCTGCTGAACAATCGGTGGATTTCGCCAGAGTTCCCCTTGGCTCGGCTGGCCAATTGTTGTAGAAATCAGCTGTGAACTATGCCCACTTCGCCCCGATTCACCGGTGCCGGATCGCGGACCGCAGTTCGACGCCGATGTCAGATGATCAACCTGAGAGCCTGCCGATGAACCCGATGCAATCGATCCCGCTCCGAGAGGGACCCCTCACAATCGAGGGCGCCATCTCTCTCGAAGAAACACCGGCTGGCCTGCATCCCTGGCGCCTGCCCGTCAACGAACGCGACCTGTTCGAGGCCAGCCCCACCAACAAGGCGTCCATGCCCGCCGGGATAAGGCTGACGTTGATCAGCGACACATCCAGCGTGCGTCTCGATGTCGTGCCACCGGGTATCGAATCCGATCCCCCGTGGGTCTTCGACCTGCTCGTGGACGGGCAACTTCACGGCCGCGTGCCACCGGCCGTCGGCGCAGACAGCATACAGTTCGACGACATCCCGGCCGGTGAGCATCGCCTCGAACTCTACCTGCCCAGCCAGTACGTGCCTGTCGTGCTGCGAGGACTCTATATAGATGAGAGGGCCACTGCCTCAGCGTGGTCGGATGACCGCACGCGCATGGTATTCTACGGCAGCTCGATCACACATTGCCGCCACGCCGCCGGTCCCTCCGAAACCTGGCCGGCCATCGTCGCCAATCGCTCGAACCTGCATCTGACCAGCCTGGGCCTCGGCGGCGACTGCCATCTCGATCCGATGTTCGCACGCCTGATCCGCGACCTGCCCGCCGATGCCATCGGTCTGAAACTCGGCATCAACATGACATCAGGATCGGTCAACGATCGCACGTTCCGAGCCTTCACCATCGGCTTCATCAAGACGTTGCGCGACGGCCATCCCGACACGCCGATCGCTGTGGTATCTCCCATCTGCAATCTGCCGCGAGAGGAGACGCCAAACATGGTGGACATGACCCTGCAGATCATGAGACAGCGACTGGCCGAGGCCGTCGACGTACTGCAGGGCCAGGGCGACACCAACATCCACTACATAGATGGTCTGAGTCTGATGGGCCCGGATGATGTTCACTTGTATGTGGATGGGGTTCATCCGAGTGCAGAAGGGTACCGGTTCCTGGCTGAGGCATATCTGCGCGAGGTCATGCCGAAGCTGGGATTGTGAGGAGATCCTCCGAGCCTCAGAGCTGATTCTCCTGGTCCGGCCGACCGGCAAGGTCTTACGACATGCGTCACCTTGAAGGCCCAGTCACGCTACTTCCAGGTAACAGCCGGAGAGTGGGGCTGCCCATCGTCGCTCGAGAACGTCAGGGTGGCACATCCTTCGCGAAGCGGATGTCAGAATCGCGTTGTTTCTGCTATGCTGGCCGGCTATCTTGGAGATGCCATGACAGAGAATTTGACAACTCGTGACGTATTCCAGCAGTTCGATGCACGCCTGAGCCGCGTAGAGACCGATCTGCGTGAACTTCGAGCCGAGATGAACCGACGCTTTGACCAGGTCTCCGAACGATTCGACCAGTTGATCGACTACTTCAATGGCCGCCTCGACCAGCAGAAATCTGAGTCCGACAGCAGATTCGAGACAGTGGACCAGAGATTCAGAGCCGTCGACAAGAGATTCGACGCCGTCGACAAGAGATTCGATGCCATCGACGGTCGCATCGACGGTCTCTACAAGATCCTCTACGGTGTCCTCATCAGCATCGCCGGGATGGCCGTCACCATGGCCCTCGGTGTCGCCGGCCTCTGGTTCAAGATGTAATCCGCAGTTCCAGCGCCAGGATCCGGTAGACTTTCGCAGCCACATCGAACTGACCGAAGACGTAGAGCACGCGGTCACGGTTCAGCGGCACAAACTGGCCATTCATGGCATTGTAGTGATTGTGGAAGGGTTTCCCTTCGGGATCGTGCTGCAGTACCCGCTGTGTCTCCCACGACTGCCCTTCGTCGAAACTACGCGCCAGGTGCAGTCCATTGAGCGCGGGATCTTCGAGGGTGAGCAGTGTGCGTGAATACGGCACACGGCAGGCGTGCAACAGGGATCCATCAGGCAACACGTATCCTACACCGGCCGCACCCGTCCCAGCGATATTCGTTTCCACCGGGGGCGACCATGTCTCGCCATCGTCATCCGACGCGGAGTGGAAGAACCATGTGTCCCGCTCACTGTCGGGCACGCGGCCGAGTTTCTCGCGGCCACGAATCATCGACACGAGTCGCCCCGATGGCAGTAGAAACAGGCTCTGCTCGTTGAACCCAGCCGGATAACCAACACCTTCGGGACGATCGCGGATCGCCAGATCCGGTTCGTAACCGACATCGCGGTAGCGCCAGCTCAGACCATCATCGTCACTGAGCAACACGCCGCAACGCCAGTTTTCACCACGTGCCATGCAACCCCAGATCGCGAACACGAGTCGCCCTGAGGCCAGTTGCACGCCGCGTTCCAGGAATTGCTCACCGAGAAATGTGCCCGGCGCGTAGCGTTCGAAATCGAAGTGGAATGCCCCCGTCGTCCCGGCAGTGACCGGCCGCCGCCCGACAAGCAGCGTATAGGCGCGGAAGTTCAGATCGCCGAATCGGTCCTCGTCCTTCTCGGCCAGCTGCATATGGCACCCGTGCGTCAGGTAGGTTCCACCCTGCGTCGGACCGAACAGCGACAGGCCAACCGACTGACGTGATCGCTCGCCCTGTATCGGCGGCCCAAAGGGCACCGGCTCCGTCCACGTTCGTCCCTCGTCCTTCGAACGAATCAGGAAGGGATGCTGCCCCGCATCATCATCCTCGAAGGGCCCGCAATGGTAGACACCGATCAGTTCATCATCATCGCCACGGACCAGCGATCCGCCAATCGTGCCCCAGCCGTCGACCTGGCGATCGAAGAAGACCCGATAGTCGACGATCTCAATACGACTTCTCGCGCTCACGTGGCCCCCTGCTCCCGGGCTGCCACCACGATGGCTGAAATCTTGTCGGCGAAGCGCACGGCCGAATCATCTTCCGGAGCATAACCGATGACGTCTCGCGCATTCTGGATGCTCCAGAATCGGTGCGTGTTGTTACTGATTCCATAGAACACCTGATGTGGGATGCCATTGGCATCTTCGATGCTCTTCTCCTCAATGCTCTTCACCACCAGCTGCACTTCATCGCGCACACTCAGATAGGCACCCAGGGCGCGGTGCATCTTCTTCAGATCACCATCGCAGCGATCGATGTCTGTCTCCCGTGGCCCGCCAATCCGCAAGTGCACATTCTCGAGCTTCCGGCCACCGACCCCACCGCAGGCGTAGACGAAGCCGAGACTCTCATATGACACTTTGGCCCAACCGTAGAAGTTGTCCGTGAGGGGGATCATCTCCGGTGTGACGAATTCCATCTTGTCTCCCCAGATGAGATGTTCGTAGTAGTCGGCGGCGTGATTGGAACTCATCATCACCACACGACGCACGTCAGCCTCCTGACATACCTGGAAGATGTTGTACGCCATACGCACATTGTCGTTCTCCATCCAGAAGCGATCCGGGTCGTAGTAGTCGAAATCCCCATCCTGGATGAAGGCACAGTGCAGCACGGCATCTGCTCCCTCGAAATGGTGCCGGTAGCCGTCCCGATCCCGGCTCAGTAGATCCGCCTCGATGACGCCTTCGATCGTGTTCCCCTGTCGATCCGTCGACTTCACGTCGAGCAGGATCAGATCGTAGCGCTCGGCCAGGTCGGGCAGGATTCGGGTGGCGATCGTGCCGGTGGCACCGGTAACGACGAGCTTGCTTCGGGACATGAATGGTCTCCTCGGTTGAAGCCGAACGGCGGGCTGGAGAGGTATAGGTATGTGCTTTGCCCGCTGCCGGCAACGTCTTTCATTCGACGACCTGTCCGTGCCACGATAGCCTGCGTAGGTTCGAGTCCCCTCGACGTGCCATGGCGACTGGCGTCATCACACCAGCGCGCCTGGTCACACAGAGGGCCGCCGACTCCCTTCACACCGACCGAGGCCGTACATCACACCCGGATCCGAACCCAGGCCCAGCCGCCTCATCCGCGCCACGCCCTTCTACTACGGCTGGGTCATCGTTGCCGTCGGTGCCGTCGGTGGTGTGATGACGAACCCGGGGCAGACCCCTGGCTTCTCAGCATTCCTCAATCATTTCATCGCCGATCTCGGCCTGAGTCGCTCCGTCGTCAGCACCCTGTACACGGTTGCGACGCTCGCGGCCAGTTTCGTGCTGCCCTACGTCGGCCGCCTCTTCGATCGCTTCGGCTCACGACGCATGATCTGTGTCGTGAGTATCCTGCTGGGCCTGGCCTGCATCTACATGAGCCTCGTGCGCAACGCCGTCATGCTCATGATCGGCTTCTTCCTGCTGCGGCAACTCGGCCAGGGGTCACTGTCGCTGGTCAGCAAGAACGTCATCAACCTGTGGTGGGTGCGGCGACGGGGTCGGGTCATGGGACTGGTAGGGGTCGTGGGGGCACTGCTGGGCGGCCTGTTTCCCTACGCGGCCAACACCCTCATCGACCTGTATGGCTGGCGCTGGACCTACGTCATCTTCGGGGCCGTGTTACTCGGCGTCATGCTGCCACTGGGCTACATCTTCACTCGCGACCGACCCGAAGATCATGGTCTGTTACCGGATGGCGCCGCACCCACCGAAAACGGCGAGGATGAAGCATCCGCACTCCTGGAAGTGAATTGGACCCTGTCCCAGGCGATGCGTTGCACCGCCTTCTGGGTTACCTGCGCCTGCATGTCATCGCTGGCGATGCTGAACACAGGGCTCTACTTCCACATCTTCTCCGTCTTCGAAGACGCGGGACTGTCCTCCACGACAGCAGCCAAGGTCTTCGTCCCCATCGCAGCCACGGGGGCCATTTTCCAGTTGATCACCGGCCTGATCGCCGGACGCGTACACCTGCGATTCCTGCTGTCGATCGCTCTGTTCCTCGAGGTGGCCATCCTCCTCGGCGCAACACGTCTATCGTCGGTCTTTGAGGCTTACATCTTTGGTGTAGGCTGGGGGATCCAGAGTGGAATCGAGCTGCTGGTGATGGGCATCATCTTTGCCAACTACTTCGGCCGCCAGCACCTGGGTGCGATCGCCGGGTTCGCCACAACGCTCCTCGTGGCCGGTTCAGCTCTGGGGCCGATGCCATTCGGCATCGCCCGTGATCTGATGGGCGATTACGGCCCGGTGCTCACAGGGCTCGCCATCATACCCTTCGGTCTGGGCATCGCCTGCCTCATCTTCGGCAAGCCGCCGCTGCATCCACCTGACGAGGGATGACTAGACGTAATCACGCTTGCGCTTCGCCTTCACTTGTCGACCGTATTCCCGCACCCACGCCTCCTCTGCTTCCGACAGGGGGCCGGCCTCCAGCGCAGTCAGATTCTCATCCAGCTGCTGCCGATTTGCCGGCGCCGTCCAGGTCGCGTGCACATGCGGGCTGCCCAGCACAAACCGGTAACACAGTGGCGCTGTCAGGGGCGGCATCATCGCTGCCTGATCTTCTCCGGGCCACGGCGGCATCTGAATCCCCTGCAGCGGTTTGAGCAATTGACGCCAGGATGTGGCCGTGTAGGAGATGACCATGGGATTTCGCGCCGCCAGGTGGGGGAAGACATCCTGCTCAGCACCGGGATGTTTGGCATTGTAGCGGAGCATGAAGGCGTCCAGAATGGAGTCAGCCGCCAGGCGCCCCGCGCGCTGCCGATCGTGGATACTCGTACCCACCGCCCGCACAATGCCCTTCTCACGCATCGTCACGAGAGCGTCCTGAATCGAGGTACTGAAACGGGAGGCCCGGCCCAGCCACGGCATGAGGAACAGGTCCAGCGTATCGATCCCCAGCTCGCGACGCGCCTTATCCACCGCCTTGCGCGCGCCTCTTGCCGTGACCACGACGGTTCCCAGCATGACCACCACATGGGCTGAACGATCGCGAGCCAACAGATCTTTCAGGGGCGCCGTCGCCTTCCCAAAGGTTCTGCCGTAGAGCCACAGATTCACGCCACGCTCTGCCGCATAGCCGATGTCCGCCGACTCCAGGCCCGAATTGGCCGCCACACCCAGGCGATGAACCCGATTACCCAGATGTGGCAGATCCACCTTGTCGAATGTTCGTTCCTGTGCCATACCGCCTCCGTCCATCACGCTCAGCCTCGTGTCTGGACAATCTACAGGTCGGGCTCGAAACATCACCAATCTGCATCTGGCACGGGCACCCCACTTTCTGCCACCTTCCCCATGGGGCCATGGTGGCCCCGGTGACAGGGATCCCTGTCCCAGGTTCGGGCGAATGCACGGGCCGGCCCATCGAAAGTGAGTCCATGAAGCTTCGCACCCGCCTGAATCTGTCCGTCCTGCTCCTGTTCGCCCTGCTTGCCGTCGTCGTCTGTTTCGTCACCATCCGCTGGGTCGGGCACCTCGCATTTCAGGGAGCCACCGACCGCGTTCAGCTCAACATCAACTCCGCCTGGCTTGTCTACGACCATCAGCGGCAGACGATCGAGCGGTCCGCCATCGCCCTGGCCCGGCAGATCGATCCGGATATCGCCGCAGGCGATCTCTTGCCCGAGCTGGCCGCCCGGCGACGCGAGGCCGATCTGCACATCGTCTCTCTGATCGACACGCAGGGCCGCGTTCTGCTGCGCACGACCCCACCCTATCACATTGGCGACGACCTGCGAGGCGATCCTCTCGTGGCCCAGGCACTGACCGGTTCTGTAGCTGTTTCCGGTACGGTCCTGCTCGACAGCGATCGACTCACGATCGAAGGCGGTGAGCTGAGCGCCGTCTGCGTCGAAGGAGGTGGCGAGCCGACAGGCATGCTGGTATCCGCCATGGCACCGGTTCGTGTGGAAGGCAGGATCGTGGCCTGGGTGCAGACGGGTGCGCTGCTCAACGGTCACACGGGTCTCGTGGATCGGATACGCGATCTCGTATTCCAGCAACAGACCTACACGGGTAAACCCCTGGGAACGGCGACGGTCTTCATGGGTGACCTGCGGATCACGACGAATGTCACCCTCGACTCGGGTGAACGCGCGATCGGAACTCGCGTATCGAATGAAGTCGCCGAGCGGGTTCTGGAGCGAGGCCTGGCCTGGACGGGCCGCGCCTGGGTTGTGGACGCCTGGTATCTGTCGCAATACGATCCAATTCGTGATCCGGCAGGCAAGATCATCGGCATGCTCTACCTCGGTGAACTCGAGCAGAAGTATGTCGACCTACGCAGTGAGGCGATCACCTCCTATCTGACTGTGATCCTCGCCGTCTCCGCTGTCGGCCTGGCCCTGGCCTTCTTCTTCAGCCGCGGTGTTCTGCATCCCGTGCGACGCCTTGTCGAGGGCACGCATCGTATCGCCGCCGGCGACCTCGAGCATCGCCTGCCGCCGCAGACGAAGGGTGACGAACTGGGCGATCTGACCGATGACTTCAACACCATGGCTCACAAGCTCCAGGGGCATCACGAGGAACTGGTGCGCACGAACAATGAGTTGCGCACGACGAATCACAACTACATGGAGATGCTCGGATTCGTCTCTCACGAATTGCGCAATCCCCTGGCCTCCTCGGTGATGAGCCTGAACACGGTGCGCGAGGGATTCCTCGGACCGCTGACCGAGGGCCAGGAAGAGATGCTCGGCAGAGTGGATCGCAATCTGCGCTATTTCCTTGAGATGATCGGCAACTATCTCGATCTGTCACGCCTGGAGAAGGGCGAGATATCTCTCACCGTGACCCATCTGGATCTGAGGGCGGATGTTGTCTCCCCCGTCGCCGATGGACTTGCCGGTGAGATGGCAGGCCGGGACATGACCTATGTCGATGAAGTGCCCGCCAGGTTCGGCGTCGACGTGGACGGCAATCTCCTGCGCATCGTCTGCGACAACCTGTTGGCCAATGCCGTGAAATACGGGCGGGATGGTGCCACTATCACAACGCACGCCGAGGCCGCAGAGGAAAGGGGCGTGGGCGGATATCTTCTTCAGGTCACCAACGAGGGCGATGGCATCCCGGCCGACAAGCTGGCCCTGCTGTTTCGTAAATTCGGTCGCCTCGACGACCCCCGATACAGAGGCACCAAAGGTACCGGACTCGGTCTGTACGTCTGCAGGGAGATCGTTGAGAAGCACGGTGGACGCATCTGGGCTGAGTCCGAAGATGGCGCCTGGGCCCGCTTCTCTCTCTGGTTGCCGCAGCCACCGGCGGCGCTGTAGAGGCGGCGCACTGGCGTGGATGCCGGGATGTGCGATCTTCGCCGGCTGCTCTGTCGCCAATTTTCTCGGCTCTCAACGATACTGGATCCATGACCGACACCTTCGAACAGCAGATCGCCGGCGAGTTGCAGCTGAATGCCGCACAGGTCGCCGCCACGATCACCCTCCTCGATGAGGGCGGCACCATCCCCTTCATCGCCCGCTATCGCAAAGAGGTAACCGGCACGCTCGACGAGGTCGCCGTCACCGACATCCGGGACCGACTCGCCCAGCTGCGCGAACTGACCCAGCGGCGCGCCACCATCCTCGAGTCACTCGAGGACCAGGGCGTGCTCACCGATGAACTGCGCGAAAAGGTGAATGGCGCATCGACACTGAGCGCCCTCGAGGACGTCTACCTGCCCTACCGGCCCAAACGCCGCACCCGCGCCACCATGGCGCGTGAACGTGGGCTCGAGCCATTGGCGACAAAGCTCATGCTGCAGGAGGAGAGCTCTGTGCCCGAGGAGATGGCCGCCGCCTTCGTCGACGCCGAGAAGGAAGTCGCCACCGTAGAGGACGCACTGGCCGGCGCCCGCGATATCGTCGCCGAGTGGGCGAGCGAGAACCCGGAAGCGCGAGCTGAACTGCGTCGCCTCTTCCAAACGCGAGGCATGTTCCGCACGCAGGTCGCCTCCGGCAAGGAGGAGGAAGCGCAGAAATTCCGCGACTACTTCGACTGGGAAGAGCCCGTCTCGAAAGCACCGTCGCACCGGATTCTGGCCATGCGCCGGGGCGAGAAGGAACGCATGCTCTCCTTCCGCATCATCGGCCCCGAGGCTGATTGTATCGCCGCCTTGGAAAAGCGCTTCCTGCTCGGCAGCAATGCTGCCACCGAGCAGGTTCGTCTCGCCATTGCCGACGGCTACAAGCGGCTCCTGTCACTTTCCATGGAGACGGAGCTACGCGTGGAGACCAAACGTCGCGCCGATGCCGAGGCGATTCGTGTCTTTGCCGAGAATCTGCGTCAACTGTTGCTCGCCGCTCCCCTGGGGGCACGGCGGGTTCTGGCCCTCGACCCGGGACTGCGCACAGGCTGCAAACTCGTCTGCCTCGATGCACAAGGATCGCTCATCCAGGACGACGTGATCTTCCCGGATCGCAGGACGGCCGAAGCGACCGACAAGCTGAAGAGTCTCTGCGCCCGTCACGACATCGAGGCCATCGCCATCGGCAATGGCACGGGTGGGCGCGAAACCGAGCGCTTTGTACGCAGCCTCGGGCTGCCTGCCACCGTCCAGATCGTCATGGTCAACGAGGCGGGTGCCTCCGTCTACTCCGCCTCAGCGGTGGCCCGTGAGGAATTCCCCGATCACGATCTGACCGTGCGTGGCTCCGTCTCCATCGGTCGCCGCCTGATGGATCCCCTCGCCGAACTGGTGAAGATCGACCCGAAGTCCATCGGCGTTGGACAGTATCAGCACGACGTGGAGGAGCACGACCTCAAGGCCGGCCTGGATGATGTCGTCGTCAGCTGCGTCAACAACGTCGGCGTCGAGGTCAACACAGCCAGCCAGTCCCTGCTGGCCTACGTGTCCGGCCTTGGTCCTCAGCTGGCACGCAACATCGTCGACCACCGTCAGACCGAGGGGCCCTTCCGCTCACGTCGCCAGCTACTCGACGTGCCTCGCCTCGGCAAGCGGGCCTACGAACTGGCTGCCGGATTCCTGCGCATCCGTGACGCCGAACATCCGCTCGATATGAGCGCCGTACATCCCGAACGCTATGCCGTCGTTGATTCGATGGCGGCAGATCTGGGGTGCAGTGTCAACGATCTCATAACCAGCGACGAGTTGCGCGGTCAGATCGACCTGCAGCGTTATGTCGATGAGGATCTCGGCCTGCCGACACTGAAGGACATCATCGCCGAACTGGCCAAGCCCGGCCGTGATCCGCGTGAGAAATTCGAGAGCTTCGCTTTCGCCGAAGGCATCGAGACGATGACCGATCTCAAGGAGGGCATGGTGCTGCCAGGCATCATCACCAACATCACCAACTTCGGTGCCTTCGTGGATATTGGCGTGCATCAGGATGGGCTCGTCCACGTCAGCCAGCTGGCCGATCGTTTCGTGAAGGATCCCAACGATGTAGTGAAGGTGGCTGAGGCAGTGCAGGTGCGGGTCATGGAAATCGACCTGGCCCGCAAGCGCATCGCCCTGTCCATGAAGCGCGATCCCGAGGAGGGATCGAGCCAGGCAAAGGGATCGGGCCAGAAAAAGGGACCAGGCAAGTCAAAAGGGCCGGGCAAACCCAAAGCGCCAGCCAAGGTAGAGAAATTGGCAACCATCGAGGATCTCAAGAAACGATGGCAGGGGTAGAGACGGGTTGGTGTTTGAAAGCTGTGCCAGCCGGGCCTCGCAGGCACGGCTGGCACACCCGTTACCAGCTCAGTCGCCGAGCTTCGCACTCCCGATATTCGCACTCCACTGCGCATGCGTCGCGATCTCCACGCGGCTGACACCCTCCCATTCGCGCCCGGGGAAGTAGGCCTGCCGCCCGCCGGCCGCGTCGATCGTGTATCCAGGGTCATCAGCCAGCACGAGCATTACCTGCCCGTCTGCTGACGAACCGCCTGCCTCCTGCCCGCTCACCCTCTCCCCCGTGACCGGGTCCTCGACGGACACGATCCGGTGTCCGTGATGGAAACCGGCTCCGTCGATGACGATCGCCCACAGATCAGGGCTGGGATGCGCACGATCCGCCAGATGGGCCAGACCCACCGCCTGTGACGCATCCGCCAGATCGACGATCAGTGCGTCCACACGATCACCCACTTCTCGACGCATCGTCCCCGACACATCACCGCGAATCACACCGGCCGCTGACAGCTGACGATCTGCAGCCTTGAGCTGAGTGCCACCGACCAGACGCATCTCAGCAGTCTCGCCTTTTCGTGTTCGCACGAAGCCGAGACGCCCGGTCAATTCGACCCCCTCGGCCCGCACCGTGGTCTGCGCCTCGCTGCCGATGAGGATCAGGTCGACTACTACGTCATCCCAGGTAATCCGCAGTCCCCAGCCGTCGCCTCCGGTGACCTCAACGGGCAGACGTTCGACGCGATCGATGAAGGCGCCGGTCTCACCTGTCGCTTCGAGAACACTCACGAAGGCACTCGATAGCGTTTCCGCATCTGCAGCTTCACGCCGATGCACGAGCACCGGCATCGTATGCCTATCCAGTGCCCCGTCGTCTTCACCTGCAGGCCGAACCGATGGCGCCTGTGTGCTGTAGAGGACATCTGCGTCACCGAGTTTCGCGCCATGGACACGAATGGCCCCGGGCGTCGGTGCTTCGCTGTTGAAGGTCACCGTCCACTCCTCATCGGCGGCAAGTTCCTCCACATCCCGCAGAAAGGCGTAGCCGAGATTGTGACCACCCGCTTCGCCCCCGGTATTCTCCCCTGTCGGCAACTTCACTTCCGTGCCCTCCGGTAGCAGCATCGGCCCGACCGTCGACGTGGGCTGCGCATGCGCCAGTTCACCGGCGTGGTCTGCATCGCCGGTCAGCACATACTCATGACGTGAACCGCCCTCGACGCGAAACAGATCGACCACATAGGCATCCTCACCAGCGCCCACCTGGATCAGCATCCGTCGGTATAGATCCAGATCCGGATAGGCCCGGCCCCCATCCGCTTCGACCACCGCCAGCACGTCGTCGTCACCCGGCACGAACAACATCAGCGACCCGTCCGATGGTGCCGCCAGCGAGCCCCCGTGTTGATCGGTCCCGTCGACGGTGACCGTATTGTGCGACAGCGTCGTCAACGTCCAGGAGCGGTACCGCGTATGGGTGTAGCCAATGTCCCCGAGCCGTTCCTGCCCACGCGCGAACAACGTCATGGCCAGCACATCGTCGTGTTGATGCCCATACCCACCCGAGAAGTGGAGATGCGTCTGCATCTGACCGTCGCCCTCACCCCGTCCGAGTCGGGCATGACCCAGCTCCGGGAGCAGCATCGATTCCGTGTGATCCGTGGGCGCCAACCCTTCTTTCGCCCACGTGTCGTGGAAGGCGACAACCCGGCCATTCGGATATCGCAGGACCTCAGGAATTCGGCGCGCCCGCTTCAGGATCGGCAGCTGTTCGTTCAGATCCATGTTCTGAAATGGGGCAGCCCCGTCCGGTGGCTGGTACCCGGGCGGATCACTGTAGCCGTCGAGCAGATCGGCCAGAATGCCCAGACCACGCACGGTCTGGTTGTGGTAGGACACGGCCCCCTCGCGCCAGACACCATCAGCAAAGAACTGCTGTTGCACGAGTAGTCCGATCCGACGCACAGCCTCGTGCATGTAGTCAGGCTCGCCCAGTACACGCCCCGCTGTGATCAGCCCCCGAAGAAGGGTGGGATCCATGTTGGTCAGGGCCGGCGGATAGTTGTAGACGAATCTCACCATGCCGCGGAACAGGTCCCCTTCGATCAACTGTTTCGCCGCGCCATCCAGGGCACCGCTTTCTCGCACGAACTCGTAGGCCCGGAGCAGATCACCAGAGATGTCCGAATACGCCCACCACGACCACTTCGCCGCACGGAAATCGGGCACGGGATATGGAAAGTCGTCCTCCCCGGACCAGAGAATCTTCTGTCGGAAGGGATAGTCGTAGTGCACGAGATAACCCGGATAGACCTCGGCAAATCGTTTGAGGATCAGGGCTGCACGCGTGGCGTATTCGACCTCTCCCGTCGCTTCGTAGAGCAGCCCCAGTCGCAGCGCCGTGTCCTCGAAGTAGGTGCGCGCCAGATACCACCCCTTCGCCTGGAAGAAGTGGTGGTAGCCATCGGCATCGTCCCAGTACGGATACTCGTGTTCATCGCCACGAGCGTTGGTGACGCGCAGAACCTGGTCATCCGGATACTTGTCGTTTGGATATCGGATATCGCAGAATCGGCAGAAGACCTCTTGGGGGCGCTCGATCGTCCACGAGATCTGGTTCTCCTGCGTGCCACCGGAGCAGTTCGGGCAACCAACGAAGTAGATCCCCGCTCGATCCGGGATCAGTTCGATGATTTCCTCGTCGCTGAGCGCCATGGCGGGTGCCACAGCACGCTTGAGTCCATCGAGATCCTGCGCTTCAGCAGACGGTGCCATCAGGATCGCTCCTGCAACCACCAGGAGTTCAGATGCCATCGACCATCGCCGTTGATTGTTCGCCACAAGTGTCGCTCTCCTCAGTTGCCCAGTGCATTTGAAGCCAGGTGCGGTTCGTTTTCGATTTGCTGGGCCGGTCCGCAGCAGGGGCGGGATCTGGAGTCGTCATCACCAAGAGCCGCGTGGGCCGTCCATCGGGCTGGACCGTCTGGACGACGGCGGCACGGTTCCCCAATGAGTCCGCCTTTCACGTGGCCTATCCTTGCTGGTTGACGCCAGCCAGCTCACTGACGCGGACAAGGAGTTCGGCATTGTCGAAGGGCTTCGGCAGATAGCCATCTGCGCCTGCCTTGAGGGCGGCCTCCAACTGCTGCTGGGGCATAGCGGAGACGACAAGGATTTTGATGTCGGCAAGCCTCTCCGTCTCCCGCACGAAGCGCAGCACATCCATTCCGCCCATTCCCGGGATCTGCAGGTCAAGGGTGACGACGGCAGGCTCGAAGAGCGAAAACTGCGCGCCCGCCGTAAAGCCGTCGCCGGCCACGCATACCTCGAAGTCAGCCTGTCGCAGGACGCGCTCGATGGCATTCGCCATGGTCTTCTCATCCTCGACAACCAGAACCCGCCGTTCGCGACCTGCCCCCCCATCCGCCGGCTTGAACTCCGTGGGGATGGGCATGTTGTTGGCACGCAGAAAGTCGAGAAAGTCCTCTATGGTCACGCGATTGTCTCCGCGACCAGGCAGTTGGTACGCCTTGAGATGTCCCCGCTCGATCCAGCGGATGACCGTGCGGAAGTTCACGCTGAGGTATTCGGCCACTTCACCCGTTGTCAGGGCGCGTTTGTTCATTGACTGTCCTTTCGACCTCTCGTGTCATTCATGGCTAACGAGCTTGATATGGCCATCACCTTGGCTCTCGTCAATGGTTTACACTGGCCTGACAATGGCCGTGATCGCACTTGGCTCAGCCGGACACAGCATCCCGGGCGCATATCAGTATCCTAGGCGGTCAGAGTTACTAGCTGTTTATTATCCTTAATCTATATTACCTGTCTTAAATGGCAATAGACTATTGAAGAATCCAGTCACATCTGCTCGGAAAGGTGTGTGTACCGCTGGAATCTGGGCGCCATGTCGTCAGATACTGCCCGAGTCGATCCCCTCTGGCCAGCGGGTTACGCCTGAGTCGGTGCGGTTGCCTTCCGGGGCACAATCGATCTACCCTAACTCGTCTCACATCCATGGCCGCCTGAGAAGGAACAGAGCATGAAATCGGATCCCGGCTCAGAACACCAGGCAGACGTCGCCATCATCGGTGGTGGGGTCGGTGGCTGTGCCGCCGCCCTGGCGGCTGCCCGCGGCGGCGCCAGCGTCATCATGACCGAGGAGACCGACTGGATCGGTGGCCAGCTGACCCAGCAGGCTGTGCCCCCCGACGAGGGCCGCTGGATCGAGCAGTTCGGCTGCTCTGCCTCCTATCGAGCCTTCCGCGAAGGTGTGCGTTCCTACTACCGAAACCACTACCCTCTCACGACTGCCGCCCGCGCTCGCGCGCAACTCAATCCGGGCAACGGTTCGGTCTCTCGATTGTGCCACGAGCCACGTGTCGCCCTCGCGGTCCTGCAGGGCATGCTGGCTCCCTGGGTGAGCAGCGGCCAGGTGACGATCTGGCTCAATACGAAGGCCATATCTGCAGATGCCGTCGGTGATCGCGTCCGGTCCGTCACGGTCCGGCGACTCACCGGCGACGAGACAACGATCCACGCGCCCTACATCATCGATGCCACCGAGATGGGCGATCTATTGCCCCTCACGGGCACCGAGTACGTCACCGGCTTCGAATCCCAGGCAGACACGGGTGAGATGCACGCACCGTCTGAGGCACAGCCCGACAACCACCAGTCCTTCACCTGCTGCTTCGCCGTCGACCACGTTCCAGGAGAAGACCGCACGATAGACCAGCCGGCCCAGTGGAACTTCTGGCGCGACTACATCCCGGAGTTGTCGCCTGCCTGGCCGGGCAAACTGCTGGCGTGGCCCTATTCCTTCCCCCCCACCTGTGAACCGATCGAGATGGGTTTTGATCCGACGGAGCCGGCCGGTGTGAGTGGATTCTGGACCTATCGGCGCATCCTGCATGCGGCCAATTTCGATGCCCCCGCCAGCGCGGCCCCCCTGCGATCGGTCTGCCTCGTCAACTGGCCGCAGATCGACTACTGGCTCGGAAATCTCATCGACGTCAGCGAAGAGGAGGCGACCAGGCATCTGGAGGGCAGCAAACAGCTGAGCCTCTCTTTCCTCTACTGGCTGCAGACCGAAGCACCACGACCCGATGGCGGCAGCGGTTGGCCCGGACTTCGCCTGCGACCGGACATCGTCGACACCGAGGATGGCCTCGCCAAATACCCTTACATCCGTGAGAGTCGCCGCATTCGCGCCGAGTTCACCGTCGTGGAAGAACACGTCGGCACCGATGCCCGTATGGCCGCCACGGGCCTGGATCGCGACCACGTGACCGCCGCCCCCTTCCACGACAGTGTTGGACTGGGCAGCTATCGCATCGACCTGCATCCATCCAGTGGTGGCGACAACTATATCGACGTGAGCTCACTCCCATTCCAGATTCCCCTGGGGGCGCTCATCCCGCAGCGCGTGGAGAATCTGTTGCCGGCAGCTAAGAACCTCGGCGTCACCCACATCACCAATGGTTGTTATCGCCTGCATCCCGTCGAGTGGGGCATCGGTGAAGCGGCCGGCGCGTTGGCCGCCCACTGTCTGCGCACGGGCGAGTCACCGCGCGCTGTGTGCAACACCGAGAACAAACTGAAGGACTTTCAGACATCCCTTACGGCCCAGGGCGTTGAGCTTGAGTGGCCGCGTCTCGAACCCCGGTAGAAACAGACATGCTCGAAACCGTCGAACGACATTTCAAGGAACTGGCACCGGCCGTCGACTTCTGCTCCCTGCGATTCGTCTCTGAGCAGAACGAGGCCATCGAGGTACGGCAGGATGTCCTGCAACCGGTCGACACCGATGATGATGTGGGCGTCATGATCACCGTCGTCGATGGCGGCGGGTTGGGTTATTCCGCCACGTCTGACTTGAGTCTGAGTGGACTGCACGCCGCGCTTGAGCGGGCCACGGATTGGGCCCGCAAGACTGCCGGACATGCCGTCGTCGACCACGGCCGCATCGCCCGTCCGGCCCCGGTCGGCGACTACTCCGCCTCCGTCGCCCAGCCCTGGGAGGATACACCCCTGGGCGACCGGATCGACCGCGTTCGCACCGAGTGCCAGCGACTCAAGACCGATGACCGCATCGTCGACTGGTCGGCGAGTCTGTGGTGGCTGGCGAGCGAACAACTCTACCTCACCAGTGATGGCGGCCGGACCCATCAGAAATTCGAGTATCTGATCCCCGGTCTGTCGGTCACCGCCAATGAGGGCAGTGAGACGGTAAATCGACGTTATGGCGGCTTCGACTTCGGCCGCCAGGGCGGTCTCGAGATCCTCGATGCCGTCGACTTCGATCACCAGGCACCGCGCCTGGCCGACGAAGTGATTCAACTGTTGCTGGCACCGAACTGCCCCACGGGGACCATGGACCTGCTGCTGGCACCGGACCAGATGTATCTGCAGATCCACGAATCGATCGGCCACCCCCTCGAACTGGATCGCATCCTCGGGGATGAGCGCAATTATGCCGGCACGAGTTTCGTCACCCTAGATATGCTGGGCAGCTATCGCTACGGTTCGGATCTGCTCAACATCACCTTCGATCCGACGATCGCCGACGAGTTTGCCACCTACCAGTGGGACGATGACGGCGTCGCCGCCGACAAGCAATACATCATCCGTGATGGCATCCTCGAACGCGCACTGGGTGGCATCACCTCGCAACTGCGTGCCGATCAGCCCGGTGTGGCCAACTCCCGCGCCTGCTCCTGGAATCGTCCCCCTATCGATCGCATGGCGAATCTGAACCTCGAGCCGGGCACGTCCACGCTGGATGAACTCATCGGTGGCGTCGAGAATGGCATCTACATGCAGCGTAACACATCGTGGTCGATCGATGACAGCCGTAACAAGTTCCAGTTCGGCTGCGAGATGGGACATCTCATCCGGGATGGTGAACTGGCTGGGATGGTGAAGAAGCCGAACTACAAGGGCATCTCGGCAACCTTCTGGCGTGCCTTGAAAGGGGTCGGTGATGCCGACCACTTCGAAGTGCTGGGCACACCCTTCTGTGGCAAAGGTGAACCCAACCAGGTGATTCGGGTGGGCCACGCCTCACCGCCGGCGCTGTTCGGTGATGTCGAAGTCTTCGGGGGAGAGTGATCATGACGATGAAAAGCGATTTCTACGAACTGGCCGACGAGGCTTGTGCAAAGGTCACCGGCAATGAGGTGCTGCTCCTCAACTTCTCCAGCGAGGAGACCGACTTCGTCCGCTTCAACCACTCGAAGGTGCGCCAGCCTGGCCACGTCCAGCAGCGTTACCTGACGATGCAGCTGATCGATGGGCAGCGTCACACGAGTGTGCAGATCACCCTCACCGGTGCCCACGAGTGTCGCAATGGCCGGGATGTCTCCGTCGACTCCCACCGCACCTGCGCCTTGCTGGACTTCATGCGAGAGCGCCTGGCGCAACTGCCGGAGGATCCGCACCTGCTTTACAACACCGAGCCCGTATCCAGTGACGTGGAGTCCGAGAACATGTTACCACCGGCCGATGAGATCGTGTCCCAGATTCTGGCTGCCGGCGCTGGCCACGATCTGGTCGGCATTCTCGCCATGGGTGGGATCTATCGCGGCTTTGCCAACTCTCTCGGTCAGCGCAACTGGTTTGCCAGCCACAGTGTGAATTTCGACTGGTCCTTCTACCTGCAGGCCGACAAGGCGGTCAAGTGCGGTTATGCAGGAACGCAGTGGAATGCTGCCGACTTCCAGGCCAAGGTCGACGATGCACTGGTTCAGTTGGCCACCCTCGAACGCGAACCCCGTACGATTCCGCCCGGGGACTACCGCGTCTACCTGGCCCCCGGTGCCCTGGCGGATGTGGTGGGCATGCTCAACTGGGGTGGCCTGGGCCTGAAATCCCACCGGACGAAGGGCACATCGTTGCTACGCATGATCACCGACGATGCCCGACTGCATCATGGTGTACATCTGTGTGACAACACGGCCGACGGTGTGGCCGCCAATTTCCAGATGCAGGGTTATCTCAAGCCAGATCAGGTACCTCTCATCACCGCCGGCGCCCATGCCGAATGCCTCATCTCACCACGATCAGCACGCGAGTATGGCGTCGAAACCAATGGCGCCGATGATTCGGAAGGTGCCGCCTCCATGGACCTGGCCGCCGGTGACATCCCCATGGCAGAGGTCCTCGAACGACTCGGGACAGGTGTCTACATCAACAATGTCTGGTATCTGAACTACTCCGACCGGCCCGCCTGTCGCATTACAGGGATGACCCGTTTCGCCTGTTTCTGGGTCGAGGATGGTCAGATCTTGGCCCCCATCAATGTCATGCGCTTCGACGAAACCCTCTTCCGTGCTCTCGGCGAGAATCTGATCGGCCTGACACAGGAACGGGAGATGATACTCGATGCGGGATCCTACGGTCGCCGGGTCACTTCATCGGCAAGATTCCCCGGGGCACTGGTAGAGGGCTTCCACTTCAATCTGTAGGGACGCGGGTCGCGCGACGTCAGGCGTCAGGCGTCAGGCGTCAGGCGATACGATCACAATGGGCTGAGCCCGGTCTTGAACGTAGCAGGCATCGCGCGTCCGACCGAGTGTTGAACTTCGCACCCTGAACTTCGAGAGGTCTCATGCCGCGCGGCATTCGACACCAGGATGTAAACCTCGCCGTCAGAGATCTGACCGGGACAGCTTCCGTACCGGTGCTGCCCGGCGAGATCGATGGACTGCAGACGGTCTGCCATGTGATCGCTCCAGGCGCGACGTTGACCATCGAGCCCGTCCAGATGCAGGGACGGGTCTATCTCTTCGTCGAAGGGTCTGGATCGCTGGACAGCGGTGGTGAGCGATACGAGGTCACCGAGATGGTCTTCTACGCCCCTCGCCACGATGCGGCCCTCACCATGCACTCCAACCTGACAGGCGACACGTCCCTCCGATGCCTCGAGTTGATCGTCGACCTGTCCCCCACGGACCTGCAGGAACTGCAGGACGCCGGCGATCGCTATCCGCTCTTTCTCTCCTACTCCGACTGCAAGACCTACCGTGAGCGGATCAAGAGCGAGAAGACGGTGAGCCGAACGCTCCTGCCGGAGCACACCTTCCCACGCCTGTGCATCGGTTCGGTGGAGACCACGGGCGATGATCGCGTCGCCGCCCACGAACATCCCATGCTGGAGCAACTCTTCTTCGGCTTGCGGGACAATGACTGCATCGTCACAGCCGACGAGACCAGCCTCGCCTTCGGTGAAGGCATCCTCCTGCACATCCCCCTGGGCTCGAGCCACGGCGTCGAGGTGCACGAGCCAAGGAGGCTCCACTACATCTGGATCGACCTGTTCCGCGATCGACGGGGCATGGACTGGATCACCCAGGAACACATCCCGAATCCCTGATCCGGACACGTCGCCGTACACTCCAGGCGACTGCGGCCGTCTCGGCGATGAAGCCGCACAGGAGCGCCGCCACGCCGATGGTGGCACCCGCCAGCCCGGTGAGTGACAACATGGCCAGTACCGCCACAATGGCGATCAGCCGGCACGGACCACTCCACGCCATGACATCGGTCACCCGGTGCATCAATCCCACCCCGTGGTAGTAACTCCGCAATGTCACCGCGAAGGGGAAGAAGGAGAAGATCATCAGGGGGACGACACACAGTTCGGCCAGACCCGGCTCGACACCGATCAGGTCCAGCAGGAGATAGCCACGGATCGGTGTCCAGAACAACACGAGGGCCAGCGCGAAAGAGATCGCGCAGCAGGCCACGGCAAATCGCCGGATGTGGAACAGATGCCCCTTCTCATCGCGGAAGGCGGGCGCCAGAGAGCGGATCTCATTGGTCCAGCCGTAATGGATGTGCCCGAGGGCATAGACGATGGTGAGCACGGCCAGGGATTGCGTCGCATCGCTGCCTCGTGAGACGACCAGATTGATGAGTGGCCGACTGGCGCCCTGGAAGAGCATGATCACAGCCAGGGGCCACAGGAAGGCGATGATCGCCGTCACCGTCACGGGCGGGCCGGCTTCCGGCAGAGACGGGCGCGAGAAACGCAGGTGCCCGGCGACCAGCACCAGACACTCGGTCATCGATCCAAGGGCGGTCACCGCCACGGGCAGCAGAATCGGCTGCGAAGCGACAAACTCCATGTCGAGCAGGGCGAAGACGGCCGTGATTCGCACGACAATGCCGGCCAATCCGCTGGCACTGACGATATCCGTGCGCCGCGCCCGCGCGAGCAATCCCGAGCAATAGCGCGCCATGCCGTCCACCAGGGGAAGGGGGACAAGCCAGCGCAGAGCGGCTTGCGCCTGATCGGCCAGATCCGCATCGATCCCGTGCAGGTCTTCCACGATCCAGCGACCGGGGCCCGGCAATCCGAGCATCGCCGTGATCAGAGACATGCCAAGGCCAATGGTGATGATCGTGCGCGTGCCCGTGTGCAACTGGGTGAGGTTGTCGATCATGGCCAGGCCCAGCTGCCGCGACTGGTGCAGTGGCCCGGTGATCAGGATCACCAGGCCATACGCCAGGCCGAAGGCGGCCAGCGTCTCCACGGCCTGCGGCATCCTGGCCATACCGCCATTCAGAAACTGTACGCTCAGTTCCTGGGCCACCATGGCCAGGATGAGGGGCGCGAGAAATCGGATGAACTGAGCGTGCAAGGGCGGTCAGTCCCTGACCATCATTGCGTCAGCGGCCCTGCGGCCGGAGGGCAGGTGCTCCCCGGTGCCAGCAGGTCCGAACTGATAGCCGAACTGAGAGCAGTGCTCCAGACGACAGGTGACGAGTCGGGTGCGTTTCGTCACTGCGCCGCCTTCTCTGACAGCCACTCGACGAGGCCTTCCACCAGTTGCCCCTCTGCCCCGGTCAGGGGCACTTCGCCATCGTCCGGTCCCAGCCCCGGAATCAGCCCGAGAGCCGCGTAACGCCCAGCACCAAAATCACCCACGATCAGCACGGGCTCTCCGTCTTCCCCCTCCGCCAGGACCTCGCCAGCGGGGCCGGCCTCGAGGGTGATGTGGTCATAGTAGCTGTGTGGTTGCAGTCCCGTGGGGATCCCGATGACGGCCGGATGCTCGGCGACGATCTGAAAACCGGTCGCTGATGGAAAACCGGTGCCCCGAGCACAGATCTCCGGAATGATCGGCATCGCTCCCCGCATGCCAACCATGTCGTGAGTGACCAGCAAGCCGCCACCGGCCCGCACCCACTCACGCAGACGTGCCCGATCCTGAGAGCTGAAGGTCCAGCGATTGTAGGGCTGCGGAATGACCAATACGTCCGTCTGGGCGAGCAACTCATCCGTCAGCTTCCGTGCCTGGAAGGCGATCACATCATCCATCTCTGACAGCGCCGCATGAATCGAGCCGGCGCCGTGTCCGTCGGCGAAGACCCCCATGGCCACACCGGGGCCCTCGATCTGCGGCGGCGCGAATTGCCGGGCCAGGCTGTCGATCTGACTCCGGGATCGCACACGCAGGATCGGGCCGCGCCGGACGAAGGGATGTTTCTTGCCTCTCTCATCCCAGTAGTCGCCGTAGACTGCCGGTCGCCAGTCACCTGCCCCTGCAATCAGATAACTCACGCTTTCTGCCCTCATCTTCGTCCTCACATCGAGCGCTTCACCGAGTGCATCACCTCCATCGACACGCTCCAGCACGAGACGCCCTTTCGCCCGCGGCACGGCGGTTCGCGACACGAGCTGCACATCGACCGCCACCGACTGTCCGGCAGGATAGAGCCGGATTCCGGATCCTTCATCGAGGACCGCCTCGCCATTGATCCGGAATTCGACGTGGGGCCCCTGATGCGCGGCGTAGGTCTCCTGTTTGGTGAGACCGGCATGAAGCATGGGCAGGACGCGTTCAGCCAGATCGGCGCTGTATTCGAATAACACGAAGCCGTCGGCACCGAGTCGGCGCGTTCCCGCCACCTCGGTGAGGATGTCTTCGACGGATGACATATCCCAGGCCCCGATCCCCGCATAGAGCGGGATGCGTCCGTCCACCCAGTCCACCTGCCGCTTCACCATGGCCGCGTGTTCGCCCACATCCGGGATGTAGTCCATGGGGCAGACGAAATCCAGATAACCCTCCTTCGCCCACAGGACCCAGTCCTGGCCCACGGTGTAACGAGATTCGGGCCAGTTGGAGAACACGGCCGCCGACAACTCCACCTCGGGTCGGATATCGCGACTGCGCACGGCGACCTCACGCACGAGGGCCGTCACCTGTTCCTGACGCCATTTCTGGAAGGGGGTCGTCAACTCACCCGTGACCACATCCCGCGGCCAGTTCTCAACCTGATGTCCCGTCTGCGCCTGAAACCGCAGGCGGCACCCATCGTCGTAACACGACTGCGCGCCTGGATACCGGATGTAGTCGAAGTGGATTCCATCGACGTCGTAATTGCGCACGACCTCAAGCATCGACTCCGCTTCGAGGCGGCGATTCTCCGGATGAGAAGGACACAGCCACGGCATCTCCTCGCCATCCTGGCCCGCCTGCAGCCTCCCCTCCTGCCGCATGCGTTCGACAAAGTTCGCCGGCGCCGTACTCAGGTTGTAGTTCACCTTCCAGGCGTGGACCTCGATGCCATGTTTCCTGGCCGCCGCAACCAACGCCGCCATCTGATCGCCCGCTTCGGCCACCCGGGGATGGGACGGCAGATAGTCGCTCGGATAACTGGACTGACCTGCATCGAGCATGTTCGGGATGATGGCATTGAAGCCGGCCGCTGCCAGCTCTTCCATGGAGCGATCCCAACCCCAGTCTGACACGCCGAAGGGAGAGTGGATCCATACGGCCCGGAACTCCCCTTCGCGCGAAGTCTGACTCAGTGCCAGAACGCGAGTGGCCGCCTGACGTGCCAGGCCGGCCTGGGTCAGTGCCAGCTTCGGTTCACCTGCCTCGACCGCACGTCGCGCAGCTACCAACGCCTCACGATACTCGGCCAGCGCAGCACGACCACGCTTGCCTGTCGCTTCCCGGGCCAGCGCATCAGGGCCGCCACCGATGGCCGTCGCCTGTTGCAGTGCCCCGTCGATGGCCGCATCCCAGAGCGACGGGTCGAAATGCCCCAGCAGCGCCGCATAGAGACGCATCGCACCCTCGGAATCGTGACCGAGCAGGACATGGGTCATGTGCACACCGGCAGGGCCGATCAGCAGAGCAGGTTCACCCGTATCCTGCCCGTCGGCATCGATCCAGGTCGCCGCAACCCGCACGGTCTCGGTCAGGGGGCGCGCCCGATTGATATTGGCGGAGCGTTGCCGCATCTGCGCCGGCGCCTGCGCGACGGCCGTGGCTGTGTTCAGGGCGGTGAAACGTCGGCCCGACTCATCATGGACATAGTCACCAGGTTCGATGCCGAGAATCCGGGCCATCTCCGGTGTCGGTGTATAGAAGGTGAACAACACACCACCGGCCGCGTTGAATCGCTGCAGCCACGACACCATGCCCTCGCTCTCTTCGACGTCGTAGGCCACGAAGAGCACACTCAGCGTCGCTGGATCCCGTCGCAGCAGCACAGCCGTGGACAGGGCCTCATGCGACAGTTGCAGATGATCCAGCGCATCAGTCACGGGCCCCATGTAGGAATCGCCGAGAATACCGATCTGGGCAACCGAGCTGCTGGCGGGAGCCCAGAGGGCGACGAGAGAGACGAGGACGATGGCGAAGCATTTCATGGATCCCTCCTCAGTGAGCGATGCCGGGGCATGTCAGGAGTATCATCGACGAACTCGATCGCCATATCCAGCACGATCATGAGGCCAATCTGGTCAGATGGATTCAGTATGCCCCGAGGCCAGAGCCGGATATCTTGGATCACCAGACTGCCACCGGGTGCCTGGATGGGGCTGGTTGTGTAAGATGAGCGGTAAGGTACCGGCACCGCCTCGTCGATCGTAGAGAGGGTGCCATGCTGCATCAACAAGCAGAAATCCTATGGAGCCCACCACATGAACTCGAGTCGGCCACTCACGATACGGCACCTCACGACGCAGCTCCCTACGACGCAGCACCTGACGACACAGTCACCCCGCACTGCTGTCTTCCGGGACGCCAGTCGCGAGCGTGGGGCAGCCGACACGAGCAGTCCGCGCAAGCGCCATCAGGCCGAGGGCTTCTTCGAGCGCTACTCGGATCTCCCGTATCCGGCGCGTTATGCGCGATCCCTCGCCTACGCACTGGAGAACGAACCGGTCTATCTGCTGCCGGATGAGCACCTCGTGGGCATGCTCTACCAGATCCCCTCCCGCTGGGAGATGCCGAAAGAAGAGCACGCCCGGCAGTGGGAGTCCTTCGATCCCGGGAAGCAGATGAGAGAGCGTCAGCGTGAGATCATCGATCCCTTCGTGGGGGGCGGCGGTGCCCCCGGGCACATCGGATGGAATTGGGACCAGCTGCTCACCATCGGCGTCGAAGCCCACATGGCCGACCTCGCCGCACGCCGAGATGCAGCTACCGATGAGAACGCGATTCAACTCTACGAGGGCGCCATCATCCTGTGGCAGAGTGTCCTGAATTGGAATGACCGGCATCTTGCAGCCCTCAGATCTGCGGCCAGGACGGCTCGGCGACAGGATGAGAATTCTGAGCTGCAGCGGCTCGAACAGCTGATCGACATCTGCGAGCGTGTGCCCCACAAGCCACCGCGCAGCTTCCACGAGGCGGTCCAGTTCTTCAACTTCCAGCACCTGGCCGTGTTGTTCGAGAATCCCTTCGGTGGCAATGGCCCCGGCCGCGCCGACCAGATACTCTGGCCGTATCTGGAACCTGATCTGGAAGCGGGCATCATCACGCTGGACGGGGCTCGCGAACTGATCGACGAACTCTGGATTCGTTATCACGAACGGCTCCAGAACGGCGATGGGTGGGTTGAAGCCGTCGTACCGGGCGGCACCCACGCGGATGGTTCCTGCGCCGCCAATCCCCTGTCCTACATCATGGTCGAATCCATCATCGAACTCGACCAGACCCATCCGGTCGTCTATCCACGTGTCTGCAAGCAGTGCCACCCGGATTTCATCGAACTGATGGTCAGATATCTGCTGGAGGGGGAGAATCGCGCCCAGATCTACAATGATGACGTCTGCGTGCCCGCCCTCATGAACGGCGGTGTGACCCGAGAGGATGCCGTCAAATACATGGCGGGTGGCTGCATGGAGATCAGTGCGCAGGGGATGAACTGCGATCTGAACTTCTCCTGCACCCACAACGTGGCCAAGGTCCTGGAACTGGTCATCAATGGCGGCATCGATCTGCTGACCGGTGAACGACGCATCCCGCTGGCCCGCGATCTGTCAGACTACGATGACTTCGAGGAACTCTACGCGGCTTTCGAGACCGAGGTAGCGCGCCAATACGACGCCATGGTCCGTTCCCTCGACGTGGCCAGCGAGTGTTACGCCGAACTGCGCCCCTGTTACCTGCTCTCGAGCCTGATGGACGATTGCCTCGAACGCGGCCTCGAACAACAGGCCGGCGGATCACGCTACCACGACTACGGCTTCGCCCCCCTCGGCATCACCAGTGCCGCCGATTCACTCTCCAGCCTCAAACGTGCCGTCTTCGATCAAGGTTTTGCATCGGGAGCGCAGATCCTCGACGCGCTGCGAGATGATTTCGAAGGTCACGCCGCACTGCAGGCTCGGCTGCGTCACCTGCCAATGTTCGGTGTGCAGGACGACGAGGCAGACACCATGGCACAACGCGTCCTGCGCAGTGTGTGCACGCTGGCCACCGACCGACGCACACGCTTCGGCGGCCGTCTGAAGCCGATGGTCTTCAACTTCGTCTGGACACCGACGGCCAGTGCCGAACTGGGTGCCCGTTGCGATGGGGCCCACGCCGGTGAGATGATCGGCCACGGTGTCACGCCCCAGGGCCGCGCGATGACGGAAGGGATCACGAGTGCCATCAATTCAAGCACGGCCCTTCCCCTGGAGTGTGTGACCGGTGGCGCCACCACCATGTGGGACATGGACGATCAGTGGATCAACCACGAACGCATGCGTGTCATCCTCACCACCTTCCTCGCCTCAGGTGGGATGATCTTCCAGGGCAACACGTCGAGCATCGAGACCCTCGAAGAGGCCTTGGCGAATCCCGAAGAGTTTCCGAATCTGATCGTTCGTGTAGGTGGCTTCTCGGCACGATTTGCCACACTCGGCCACGACCTGCAACGGGAAATCATCGCGCGTCGCCGACATTCGGCCTGAGGCTCGGCACCGGCTTCCAGCCGCACTCACGGCGGGTGCGTCTCGATACCATTCTGGCGGGAACTCAGTCAGGGCAAGTCGTCTCATCCCAGGCGACTGTCACGCCCGCTTTGTGGTGGCTTCCATCAGACCGCGCAGATAGCCGACGGCAAAGAGGCGTCCCATCATCGTATATCCCGCCTCACCTGATTCTCCGGCCAGCACGGGCACGTGATCGGGACGCATGACACCATCGAATCCGGTGTCCGCGTAGGCTTTGATGGCCGCGTACATGTCCGTGGGTCCATCGTCGTGGAAGGTCTCGACGAAATGGTCCGGCGTGCCCTTCACGTCCCGCGAATGCACGAAGCGAATGTGCGGACCCAGTCGGTGGATCGTCGCCGGTACATCCACGCCCATGGCGGCGAAGTTGCCCTGGCAGAAACAGATCCCATTTGCCCGACTCGGGGAGATTGCCACGAGCCGCTCGAAGGCTTCCGGATCGACCATGATTCGTTCCAGGCCACGCAACGGGGTCAGCGGCGGATCATCAGGGTGCATAGCCAGGGCAACACCGGCCTCCTCGGCCACAGGCAGGATCTTCTCGAGGAAACGCTCGAGGTTCTCCCATAGGGCTGCGGCACCGACGCGCGGCCCGTCGATCGGCCCCAGCGCTTCGGCCTTATCTCGATCAAACTCCGTACACAGTGCGCCACCCCGCCCGGGCGTCGTTTCCGATGTGCGCGTCCAATCGGTGACGCCCATCCAGTTATAACAGAGCACACCCACACCGCAGGCACCCATGGAGCGGATCAGGCAACTCAACTCCTCCACCTGTGACTGCCAACCATCCATGCCCAGCACGATGCGATCGATGGGCAGATGCCCCTCCACGACGGCGACCGACATGCCGTCTGCCTCAACCTGCTGACACAGGGGTAGCAGATCTTCCACCTGGGATCCAGGATAACGAACGACGATATCGGTGACGCCGATCTGACGGGCCAACTGCAGGTTCTGGTCGTTGAATGGCGTCACGACCATGGCGATTCGCATCAGAGCTGCTCCTTCGGTTGTATTGACATCCGTCCGGTCGACGATAGAATCGGGGAACACATCACCAAACCCAACGATTGCGAGTCTTCGTGTCCATTCGCCCAGTGAAACGTATCGTCGAAGCCCAACCACACATCGAAGGCGCCGGCGTGCGTCTGCGCCGAGCCTTCGGCTTTGGCGACACGGACGAAACCGATCCCTTTCTGCTCTTCGACGACTTCCGTGGCGACCAGCCGCAGGACTACATGGCCGGTTTCCCCTGGCATCCACATCGAGGCATCGAGACCATCACCTACGTGTTGGCGGGTACCGTCAACCACGGTGACAGCCTGGGTAACACCGGCGCGTTGGGTGCGGGTGACATTCAGTGGATGACGGCCGGCTCCGGCATCCTGCATCAGGAAATGCCGCAAGGCGACGATCAGGGTCGTATGCACGGCTTCCAGTTGTGGGCGAATCTGCCCGCCGCTGAGAAGATGACGACGCCACGCTACCAGGACGTGGCCGGTGCGGACATCCCCGAGATCATCGACGACGACGGCACCACAATTCGTGTCATCTGCGGCGAATTCTGGGGCAAGCGTGGTCCCGTCGACGGCATCGCCGCCGATCCCCGTTATCTCGACGTCTACGTGCCCCCCGGCAAACGCAAGAGACTGCCCGTGGAGATGGGTCGCCATGGATTCGCCTACATCTTCGATGGCGCCGGCAGTTTCCGCGATGCGTCCGACCCTCAGATTGTTGCCACGGAAGTGATGGAAGAAGGCGCCCCCGAGGCGACGACCGTCGACCTGACGGGCAATCGCAATCTCATCCTCTTCGATTCCGGTGACGAGATCACCGTGCAGGCAGGAGATGAGGGCATCCGCTTCCTGTTGATCTCAGGCAAGCCGATTGAAGAGCCCGTGGCGTGGCGCGGACCGATTGTTATGAATACGAAGGATGAGTTGGAACAGGCCTTCTCAGAGCTGCAGAAGGGAACGTTCATTCGGAAGCGGTGATGCTGGATGCCATCGGCACGTCAGAAAGTGACGGCCAGACCGATGCCAGCCGGATGATAGACGAGTCGGACCGCAGCCGACGGATCACTCGACCTGGCCGCGGAGTGATCGGCCAGCATACGGGCCACCTGATAACCGATGGTGCCACCCAACACCACGTCCGAAACCCAGTGCTTGTGGGTATCGATCCGCTGCGCAGCTACCCCACCGGCCACCGAGTACGCCGGTAGTTGAACCCACCAGTGTGGATAGCGCTTGGCCAGAATGGTCATCGTCGCAAAGGCCTCGAGAGAGTGGCCTGAGGGCATGGAGCGGAAATCATTCTGGCTGCTGAACCTGGCAAGATCGAAATCTCTGGAACCGCTGCCCACGAAAGGTCGGGCCCGTCCAAGCAGTTGCTTGCCGACGATCCCCACGCCGTTGACGATCACGTAGGCTTCCACCAGCAGTCTCGCCGTTTCCAGGTGTCTCGGCTCATCCAGTACGACACTGCTGAGCGAGAAGGCGGCAGTCAGACCGACGATCATGTGGGTTGAAGGAATGGTGTCATACTTCTCGCCCAAGGGCAGCAGACCTCGGGCGGGGCTGAACAGGCGATGTTCATCCTGGGGGAATTCCCGGTCGATATCCTCATCGGCCCAGCGGACCAGACCGCCCACGGTCAGGGCCAGTGTGGCAATCTTCGGCCCATCACGGCGCGACCACCTTGTGGGTGCTTGCAGAGCGTGTGCAAAATCACCTCTCATGGCTCCGAACCACGACGCTGCTGCGTTGGAATCGGTAGGGGTCGCGCTGGTTTGGGTGTGGCCCTGGTGAGGCCATACCAGCAACAGCAGAAGAAGGACATCGCCGCGGACCCTCACGGGCCTACTCTTCACGCTGCAAACCAAGCAATTGCAGACCGCCAATTTCATCGGCACTCAAGAAGACCCAGATGCGGTTGCTCCACGATGGTGTCGTCTCCCGTCGAGTCTGCAGCGTGATCCGAATGTTCTGCAGAGCAGCGTCTTTGCTGGATACTGACGCCGGCACGGGCGGCAGCCGGACACAGGTGGACTGAGTCTCTCTATCGACCACTACGTCTTGATCAGCGTATGTAATCGTGTGGCGATAGCGGGTTGAAGCGGCCTGCTCCAGACCACCATCGACGGCGAGATCGGCGAAACAGACTTCCGAGGTCTCGTCGGCCGAATGCAGTTCGAAACGATCGAGGGGGTTCATCTTCACGAACCAGTAGCGGCCGATCTTGTCGCGACGCTCGATCAGCGTGCGCAGCAGATAGGCGGCCGCTTCCGGATCGGTGTACTGTCCCGCCGCGACGGCAGCTTCGATCTGTTCGTTGGTGAATGACATGACGATCTTGGCGCCCCAGTAGCCGTCACGGTGCGTGAGGTTCTCGAAGGCCGGATTGGGCGTGATCGGCTTGAACTTGGGCGGATCGAAGAGATTCGACGAAAGACGGCCGATCGAAGGATACAGAACCTCGGTCTCATGGCGTTGCCAGGGCGGCACATAGAGACCGAGGGTGATGGCATAGATCAGAGCCTGGCGAGGATCCTTGGTGTTCTCGTAGCCGACTTTGATCGGCATCGGCTCGTTGCCCTGGCTGCCCAGGGTAGAGCCAAAGTCCATCATGTGGTGTCTGACATAGCGACGTCCGCCTTGCTCCACGTAGGCGTCCATCGAGTTGGCCGATTTCGTGTCGTAGTGGTTGATCCAGGCGGCGATGTAGCGCATGCCCCGCAGTTCCCGTCGATGCTCGTGCGGGATGAAATCGTTGGGGTCGTCGGGCCGGGTGCCGTCGTACTCGAAGGGACCGAGGATCTGGCCGGGTAGATACTTGCTTGCCATGGTGCGGATACGGCCGTCCGGCAGCTTGTGCACACGCACCAGCACCGCATCCAGATCGGCCTGCGTCATGAAGCGATCGCCACCGAATCCATCGGCAAAGGCGACATTGTCACCCAGCCTCAGCTCCTCCGGCCGAAAGGTTGCCAGTTGATTCTCGGGCGTATTGTAGCCGGCGGCATAGAACAGGTTGGTGGAGACGACCTCAGCACCGGTGGCCATCTCCGCATAGCCGGGTGGGTCAAATTTGAGTACGTAGCGGTCGCCTCGGGAATCGACAATCTGAAAACCGGCGGTAGCGCCTCCTACCTTGGCCGATACGACCTCCCAGATACCAGGGGCGGGGCCACGTCCCTCTCCTGGTCCGTGGGTGATAGCCTCCAACGACAGCTGGCGACGGAAATTCCGGTTGGTGAACCAGCTCGAATTGGGTACCTCGTCGAATGCATCCACGTTGAAGGCCTGCTTGGGCCGTCCGAAGAGTCGCCGGAATTGGCGTGACAGATCGAACACCTGCTCACCCTGGTCGGTGATCTGCTTGTCGAAGTACATGGCGAAGACATCCTTTTCCCGGAATTCCGGGGCGGGGATATCCTGCTGGTCGCTGGGGATCGGCTCAGACCGCCGAAACTGTCCACTGCCACCGCATGCGATGAGAAGGGTGGCAAGTAGAAGGACAACTGAGATGGCCATGATCGATTCGCTCTCCTGTTACAGCGTACGATTCAGGCCGAAGTAGAGACGCAACTGCTCTCTGCTCTTGCTGATCACCAGATTGCTTACGATGCGCGTCGAATTCCAGTGCTGGATGCCACCCCCATAGCCGTATTGCAGATCGTCTCGCTGCAAGCCATCGAAAAGGTTGGGCGTCACCTGGCCCGCGTCGGCAAACCAGAAGGCGTCGACACCGTCCGAAATCGGATAGCGGTACTCGACCGAGCCCAGGATCGTGTCGTCACTGCGGAATCGTCCCCTGTCAAAACCCCGAATCGTTTCCTGGCTGCCGAGTTCACTCGTGTAGTAGAATGGCGTGCGACGATCGCCCAGCTCGGTTGTGATCTGCCAACCAAGACGGAGAACGATGATCCGGTTGAAGACGAGATGTTGGTACTGTCTGACGTCACCTGAAACCTGCCAGAAGCCGAAGTCGTCGCCATCTGGCTGGATATGGGCACCTCCACGCAACACGAACCGCCGGCCGGCACTCGGACGAAAGGGACGGTTGGTGCCGTCACGCTGCCACTCCAGTGTAACCCGCATCAGGTTGGCATCCTTCTCCAACCCAGGTAACGTGCTTTCGGAGTACTCGGGTCCATCGGTGATGGATGGCACTGAATTGTTACGCCCCGCCTCTATCTGATTGCGTTCAAGACCAAGACGGAGTCCAAGCCAGTCACGACCCAGCGGCAGGGCAACGGCGAGCTCTGCCTCGGCATAACGATGGCCATAGTTGCTCTTGTCGGCGCGCCGGCTATCCGGCCCAAGTCCAAAGAAGGTTTCCGTGGTCAGGAACCGGTAGCGGGCACTGAAGTCGGTCCTCACCCGCGAGCCGAACAGGGGCAGTCTACGCAGTCCGAGTTGCAGATGGCGTCTGCCGCGGAGGCCTCCCGACAATCCCATGTTCAGTTGTGACTGCGGTCCCCAGAGTCCCTTCTGAAAAAAACTGAAGCCGCTGCCATGTTTGGGACCGATGCGGGGAAACAGGCCACGCCGGCCATCGGCGGTGACAAAGAGTCGATAGACCCGATCGATGGGGTGATACTCGCGAGAGAATGCTACCAGGTGCTCCACACCCTTGAAGGTGGTCCAGAGCGGTGCGTAGAGAACGGTACCAGGCAGCGATACAAGATGCTCCCAAGTGCGACGGCTCGGTTGCTTGCGGGGGAAGCTGGACTCGTTGCTGGACTCATTGCTGGCCTCGGTTTGCCCGGACAAGGGCTGGACAGCCATGAGTAGAAGGAACACGAGTCGACTGCGACGCAGCATGGGGGTGAAGTCCTGATCTCTTGCTTGAGGTATGGGCGAAGCCGCTGTATATGAGGCAGAATCAGCCTGCTGGTCAAGACGGTCCGCTTCTGATTTGATGCTAAGGTCGCATGGGCCACGGATCTTGCCGGCTAGGTAACTCCCACGGAGTTCACCCGGACCTTTGATATGGCCCTGCCCAGGCCGGATGTCTCATCGCCGTTGACCTCCAGCCTGCCGTGACCGACTCTTTTCGGCCACCTGAGCATCGACCGCCGCGTTCCGGCCGATCGTCCCGTCATCGCGCAAACACGCTACCCACCATTCGCGCCAACTTCGGCGAGCGAGAAATCCCGTGACATACCTCAAGCAGAGCCACGTACAGATCGACACACCAATGGCCCCTCCCGCCTGGGCCCTGATGGAATGGGAACTGATCCGGGCTCAGGAACGTGCCTGCGCCGAGTTCTTCGAACGTTACTTCGACGAGCGTGGATACCTCGAGTGCATCCCCCGCTGGGGTGGCAATGACGGCCCTGACGATGCCATCGAGAATCTCGTCAACTGGCCCGTCCTCTATCTGCTGGGAGGCGCCGATCAACTGCGGGCCATGTGTGAACTGGGCTGGGAAGGCCATCTGAAGCAGTACACCGAGGCGAAGACCACAGCCGTGCCCTTTGCTCGCGACGGGATGTACTATCGCGAATTCCCAGTGATGTTCGATTGGGTTCACAATGGCGAAGGGCTGACCACCTTCAACCTGCACGGGCTGATGGACCCCACGGCCCACAACTTCGACAAGCGTGTGCGACGTTTTGTCAGCTTCTACATGGGTGATGACCCGCAAGCGCCCAACTACGACAAGCAGCACAAGATCATCCGATCTCTGCTCAATGGCAGTCGTGGCCCCATGTTGCGCAAGGCGACGGCCCTGGACTGGGCTGGCGATCCGATGGAAGAAGTCGAGGAGCGCTTCAACGCGCTGCACGGCGAACGCAATTTCGGCGAGATGCTCGCCCACTTCGAGGACTATACGGACGTTGCCGGTGACCACCCCTCCAACATGGTGGCCACCACCCTGGGTCTGAACGCCTTTGCCCTCACTGGCGATCAGAGTTTCCGCGACTGGGTCTTGGAATACGTCGAAGCCTGGCGCCAGCGGACCATCGACAACGGAGGTGTCATTCCCACCAACATCGGTCTCGACGGCACCGTCGGCGGCGAATGTGACGGCAAGTGGTATGGCGGCTGCTACGGTTGGGCCTTTACCGTCACCGTGCCTCAGACCGGGGCTCTGTCCAGCCGGAACACCCACTATCTGGGCATCGCCGGCTTCGGCAATGCCCTGTTGTTCACCGGTGACCAGCAATACGTCGACGTGTGGCGACAGCAGATCGAGAAGATCAACAGTCATGTGAAGACGATTGACGGTGAACGGCAGTATCCGCACATGCACGGCGACGACGGCTGGTACGACTACTCGACAGCGCCCTACTCGCTGGGGGCTCTCGACGTCTTCTACTGGTCGATGGATCGCCAGGATCTGAAGTGGCTCAACTCGGACAGCGGTTGGATCGGTTTCCTCGAGGGCAAGGCGGCTGACTACCCCGTCCAGGCATTGCAGCGCGATTTCGGGCGCGTGCGCGAGCAGATGGAGAAGGTCCGCAATGACCCGACGACACCGGACACGCGCCTGTCCGACAACCCGAATCCGCTGAATCCGGCAACCATCGGCTCGCTGGTCGAACTGATGCTCGGTGGCATGGCACCCAGGCACGGCTGCCCCCTGCACTGCCGCCTGCGATACTTCGACCCCGAGAATCGACGTCCTGGCATGCCCGACGGTGTCGGCGCGCTGGTTGAAAAACTTGAGGATGACTCGACAACGGTCACCCTCGTCAACACCGACCAGGTCACCGGACGGCGTGTCATCATTCAAGGTGGCGCGTATGCTGAACATCGCTTTGAGAGCGTATCGATCAATGGCGAGAAGATCGACGTCGACTCCACCTGTTTCACCGTCGAACTGGCACCGGGCGCCGGCGCGACTCTGACAGTCGAGACCAAGCGATACGCGAGTCAGCCGACCTTCGCCTATCCCTGGGACCGTCGAGGCTAACTGCCACAGCGGTCGAAGGACACCGGTGGCTGCGCCGGCTGAGGCCATCAGCCGGCGCAGGACGGTGGCAAGACGATCGGCGCTGAGTCTGCACGATGTCAGGCGCGCCCTTCACACTCTGATCTCAGGGAGGTTTGCTGTGCAACCCGCCTGGTTCGCCATCGTAGATGGAAGACGCCTGGAGCAGCACCAGCTCGCGACTGCCGGCCTGACACTGACCACACGCTCCCACCGAACCGCATTCGGCACAGCGTGGCGGGCGGTGCTTCGCAACGATTCGGATCGAACCGTGTGCCTGCAGAAGGCGGGTGCTCTCTTCACCCCTGCCCGCTCCCGACGGAAGCGGCAGTGGCGGATCTTTCTCGATCAGGGTGCTTGTGGCTGGTGTGGCGTCAAACCCCTGGAGGCTCTGGCGGCGGACCACCGGATGCAACCCGTGCGCGAGCAGCGTCTGGATGCAGCGTTGGAACCGCCGATCACTTTCCACCGCAGCAGCCTGCAGACCGTCGCGTGGGATGCGCGCTCTTCAGAGACCCATCTGGTCGGCTTTCTCCGACAGAAACAGGGCTACAACTTCATCGATGTGGTGCCCGACAAGGATGCCCTTGATCTACGCTGCATAGAAGCATGGCAGGAATTCGATGTGGCGTTGGAACCCGGCCAGCGTCAGGAACTGGATGTTCTGCTGTGGGCCGATGGTGATGATCCTTACGAGATGCTGCTGGCCTTTGCGAAGGTCGTTCAGCGTCACACAGGACGCCGTTTCGATGACCCGCCGACGGTGGGCATGATGACCTGGTATGGGTATCGAACCGCCATCGATGAGAACATCATCCTTGAGAATGCCTCCCTCGTGGGAGAACTCTTCAGTGGATATCCACAACCCATGCAGAAGCTCATGCTCCTGGATCATGGCTGGCAGGAGGATGCAAACTGGGGGCATTGGGAGGCGGACGAGGCCCGCTTCTCGCACGGTATGGCCTGGCTCAGCAAGCAGCTGAAACGCTTCGGCCTGGAGCTGGGCCTCTGGTATACCCCATTCTGTGTTACCCAGGACACGCCGGATGGGCCTGCCCTTGAACCGCTGCTCTGTATGGATGAGCAGGGCGAGCCGCAATCAGGTCAGGGCAGTGTGTGGGGGCAGCTGCCCGGCCACTCCCGTAGTCGCACCATCACCTATTTCGATGGTGCCCTCGATCGCGTGCAGGAGAAGTGGCATCGCGAACTTGCCCGGATGAAACGCTGGGGATGCACTTACTGGAAACTCGACTTCTTCTCCCTGAGGACGAGCTGGGAGCGGCGGCAGCATCTGGGTGTGGGTGCCCTGTATCAGCAGACCTGGCCCAATCTGCGCGACGCCGCCGGCGAAGATGGTCACCTGGCACCCTGCTCCTGCGGCACCAATATCCAGCTTGGATACTGCGACTCCATCCGGATCGGTAGCGATATCGGCAACAGTGGTCACTGGCCCGGCGCCTGGGAGGAGTATCGTTATGGCCTGGCGACCATCGCCGCCCTGTGGTACAAACACCGCAGATTCTGGATCAACGATCCCGACTCCATCCAGATCGGCAAGGGATGCTCCTTGAATGAAGCCAGGGTGCGCGCCACCATGGTCAGCCTCAGCGGCGGGCACCTGATGGTGAGTGAAGACCTGCGCACTCTTGATCCGGCCCGACTCGAGATCATCCGGCGCATCCTGCCGGCACAACCGACGGCGGCCCGTCCCCTGGACCTCTTTGAGAATCCCTTCCCGGATGGCTATCCGTCCCTGTGGGCCCTCACAACACCCTCACCGATCGGCCGCCGCACCGCACTGGCCGTCTTCAACATGGCACCCGAGACCCGTAAGTGGACCATCACGCCTCAGATGCTGGGCCTTGCTGCCGGTGACGACTTCGTCGCCCTTGAGTGGTGGGGGCAGCGCTGGATAGGGCGTTATCAGGACTCGTTCGAAATCGATGTGCCACCGGAAGATGTCGCCGTCATCCATGCCATGCCGGTTGTGCGCAGCCCGCGACTGCTGAGTGTATCCCACCACATCACAGGCAATGCGATCGTGGAGTCGGCATCCTTTGACCGCAGGACGGGCATCCTCAGCGGTGAACTGGCGACGAAGGCGGGTCTGCGTGTCGTGATCTCCGGCCTTACCTCGCCGAAATGGTCGCTGGCCATGGCCGCCACCTATCACGGTGCCACCAACAAACTCGGAGGCTGGCAGCACGAATTGGTCACCACCGGACAGCGAACTGCCTTCGCGATCGCTTTTACGAAGCAGTAGTCAGGCTGCGCTGATGCGTCCGTCAGAGTCGCAGCGCGTCAGTGATCAGGTTGAGGACTGCGCGAGGCACCCTGAGCGCCCAGACCTTCTCAGAGCTGCAAAGGGTACATTCATCCAGAAGCGCTGACCGACGTACACGATCCTCCCCGTCACCCGGGCCTCACCTTGGACGCTGCACCAGGTTTTGTGCCGTCCCCATGGATCATCACAGACCTCGCGGCCAACGGCTGGTCGACGATTCCCGAATTCCTGCCGGATGTCTCGATCCGTGCCCTGGCTGTCGAGGCCCGTTCACTGTGGCAGGACGAGGCCTTCCACCCGGCCAGCATGGGCCGCGGCCAGGACGAGGAACGCCGGACGGAAACACGCAGCGATCACGTGCTCTGGCTCGATGATGCAACGGCATCGGTGGCCCAAGTCGACTACCTCGGGAACATGGAGGCCATGCGCCTGCAGATCGAGGCACAGCTATGTCTCGGGATGGCCACGCTGGAAGCCCACCTGGCACTGTTCCCGGTGGGCGCCTGTTACCGTCGCCACACAGATGCTCTGACCGGCGCGCATACGCGCGTGCTCAGCACCGTTCTCTACTTGAATGAGGCCTGGGCGGCCGGTGATGGCGGGGCCCTGAGGCTCTATCAGTCCTCAGCAGATGGCGAGAGCACCCACGACATCGCGCCCATCGGCGGCACCCTCGCCCTGTTCCTGTCCGACGAACTCGAGCACGAGGTCCTGCCCTCGACTCGTGAGCGGCTCAGCATCACGGGATGGATGCTGCAGCGCTGATCGCGCCAGCAAAGATTCCCTCGAAGCCCCGCAGCTGCCTACCTTTCGTTCTATAGCGAAGCCCGGAAGGTGGTGCCCTTGACGACCCACTCCGCACGACGAAGATGCCGATCGATCCTCTCTCTGCTTCTCGTCCACACCAGTGTCTGCTGGGCCGCCGAGACGCCTCCGGTGACGCTGGAGCAGGTTGTTGCCCTGACGGAATCGGTGGGCTATCAACTCGACGTCGAGGAACACGAACGCTACGGCCTGTTTCCTGATCGTGAGGGTTTCCTGCTCGCCGAGTTTACGCTGCGTGACGGGACCTACTGGCTGCGAGTCAGCTACCGGCATGGCATTCAACGATGGGTCGAACAATCCCGACTAACGGATTCCCAATTCCTCACCTGGCGAAAGAAAGTGCTCGCGATCGACCGGGGGGCGGCAGCGTCGGTTAGCGGCAGAACCCTGTCGGCCGCTGACGGACGCGACGGGCGTTCGCGTATGGTCACCGACGTCTTCCTCTACGGGCTGTGGCTCTACGGCCCCGCCACCATCGCGCTCTTCGAGGTCGACAGCAGCCGCGGTGCGGCGGCGATCGAATTGCTCGCCGGTGGTGGTGCCTTTGCCGGTGCCCTGACCATGACACAGGACTACCGACTGGGATATGCCCGCACCAAGATTGTGCGTTGGGGTAACTACATCGGCACCTTCTACGGCTCCGGGATTCCAGTGTTGTTGGATGCCGACAACCAGCGCATCTATGCCCTGAGTGCGATGGCGGCGACGCCCATCGGTGGCTACCTGGCGCACCGCTGGACTGAGCAGAGGCATTTCAGCAAGGGGCAAGCGGATCTGATCACTGCGGGTTCCCTGGTGGGAGCGTACTACGGACTGGCGCTGCCATTTCTGCTCGGCGCCGACGAGGATGCAGGGCCACGCCTCTATCTGGCCAGTTCCATGGCAGGTGCCCCGATCGGTGCGCTCCTGACCGCGAGCCTCATGCAGAATCGCCGGATCGACCGCGGGCGAGCGCACTTGATGATGCTGGGTGGGGTGATGGGTGCTGTTCAGGGTGCCGGTTTCGTTGACGTCATCCATCCTGACGCACCGCCCAGAGTCTACGGCTGGGCCGCTGCCTTAGGTGCCCCTGCCGGCGCCTGGCTGGGCTACCAGAAGACTCAGGGGCGGCGGCAGACGCTCGGTCGCGCTCGCATGATCAGCGTCGGTAGCTATGCCGGTGCCCTCGTCGGTCAGGGGATCAGCACAACACTGGCGCTGGAAGGCCGGGCCCGCACCGTATCAGGAATGATGGGGTCAATGCTCGGATTGTGGTATACCGATCGGCGGACGCAGGACTGGGGGGAGGATCTCTACTCCTCGACGGCCTCGGAGAGTCCTCATGTGGAATGGTCCTCCCCTGCAGCCCTGCTCACGTTGGTGAACGTCACGCCGGGCGGCGGGCGACACGCGCCGCTGCCTCTGGTGCGTATTTCGTTCCTGTAACGCCCGACGCGGTCACCTTCCTACAGCACGTCTGGTCGTCCTCGGTGGATTTCCATCGCCGAACCGCGCTCGGTCTCGAAGGCGACCTTGAGCGATTCGTAGGCACGCCAGGGATCGACAGAATCTCCGCATGTAAAGATGTCAACGGCCGCGTATTGATGTTCAGGCCACGTATGAATCGACAGATGGCTCTCCTGAAGAGACAGAGTGCCTGTCACACCACAGGGCGTAAAACTGTGGAACGTTTCACCGATGACCGTGGCGCCCGCTTGCTGCGCCGCCTCAAGCAACTGCATGCGGACAAAGGTCTCGTCATCGAGTCGTGCCTGGTTACACCCATACAGATCGACCAGTAACTGGCGCCCGAGGGTGGATCTCGTTGCTGTGGAGTCGGACATGGGGCCAGGTGTGCCGTGTGTCTCAGGCATCCGGGCGGTGCTCAGCGATGACGGCGAGTCGGTCACCGGCCTGGAAGGCATAATCACTCGCCGGATTCACTACGAGACTCTCGCCCTGCGGCTCGACGGCGATGAGCAGCACGTTGAGGCGTTCTTTGGCAATCGGCAGCATCGCGTCGAACCGTTTGTCCTGCCAGTCGGCGGGCAAGTCGATCAGGTAGATCTCACACTGCTCTTCGGTACGGACCAGGCTGGAGATCGCCCGCGAGCTGCCTGGGTCGAGGACGGCGCGGCTCAGCAGTCCACTGGAGAGTGCACCAACGACGACGACTTCGTCTGCCCGACAGACGTCTGCGTGGTGGACCGAATTCGGATCGAACAACTGCAGGCACGTGTAGATCTCCGGGCAGTATTCCTTCACCGTGAGGGTGCTGATCAGCGTCTTGGCATCACGCCCTGCGACATCCTCGATGTCCTGATGGCCGAGGATCACGGCGCCGGTACAATCCCGGGCACGCGCACGGTCAAGGGTCTGTCTGTCGACGCCACCGCTGATGAAATCCACCCGGCCTTTCTCACCCTCGGTGGGCATGGGGTGAGAAGGCAGATCCGCCATCACCACGACGTCCACACCGAGGCGGTCGGTGAGAATATTGTGGACCAGGTCCTCACCCGTCTCGTTCCAGCCGCAGACCAGGACGTGTCCAGTCGTCTTCACAGGCTTGATTCCCCTGTCTTTCTTGCTACGGTGTTCGATGATGTACGTGGCCAGCTCTGCAGTAAAACCGCCCAGGACGCCGATGCCGAGAATCATAAGGATTGCGCCCACCACTCGGCCGCCGGTCGTGACGGGGTAGAGATCGCCATATCCGACGGTCGTCGTTGTCACAACAGCCCACCACAGGCCGTCGCCTACATCATGCCCCTCAAGGAAGGCGAATAACAGACCACCGACGATGATGAGTGACGCTGACAGAAGTGAAATCCACACCAACGAGTGGCGATGGCTGATGCGGCGCCAGGCGCGGATTAAGGGTAACCAAAGAAGCACGGTGATCTCGGGTTGGGCTCGCTGCCTCGATGACTGAACGTTATCTGGGTGGCAGCTGAGCCCGGTTAGGGTGTCAGAAGACCCACACGATCAACATACTGCCTCCCACGTAGCCAAAAGCCTCGAGCAGGCCGGCGCCGATTCGCGGCGTTTCATGTGTCTGCTGGGCGGCGAGGCTGACGCCGGGAGCCAGTACGACATCGGTCAGTCGTTTGATGATCATGAGGATGACCAGGCCAAAGGCCACATCGGCGCCAAAGGTGATGAGGCTGTCGCGCCAACCGGTGAAGTCGCCAGCCACCGCAAGACTGATGATGTTGCCCATGCCGACCAACACACCCGCAAAGGCGAGCCCCACGGCAGCATTGTCACGTTCGAGTTCATCATGGATGCTGTGCGGCGTGGCCTTCTCGTAGAGGAGACCGATGATCAACAGCGCTGCCTGCGCCAGGCCCCAGAAAACGACGCCAACCCACCATGGACCACTGCCTTGCTGAATGGCCAGCAGGATCAACCCATTCGCAATATGGACACCCGCTTCGACGAAGGCCGTACCGAGATTCTGGTCTTCTACGACTTCCTTGGTGTTGTTGAAGCGTGGCAGCAGAACCTTCTCACACAACCAGCTGGCGACGAGCATCATGGCGATCGTCATGACCCCGTACACCGCGATGCCCTGAAGGTCAGCCTGCCATCCTGCCGAAGGTCCTGCCAATACTCCGCCGAGAGCGAGCGTGATACCGAAGAGATAGCCGGCCGTCGAAACGGCAAGCGCCGTATTGCCCTTGGCGAAAAGCTCTTCTTTGAGACATACCCGACGGTAGAGGCCCGTGTAGGCCCACTTGGCCATGACGAGCAGCACGAAGGCTTCGAGCAAGTACACTGTTGCCCTACCCATGGGCATCAACATGGAATTTTCCACTTGTTACCTTCCTCTCAGCTTCCTGCGGCCACTGCCCCGTCGTGGCGACGCCACGGGGCGGGAACATTCCTGATCATTTGCCGAAGCGACTGGTGCCGCCGCTGCGTCTGGTGGTGCGCGAGGTGAATCCGCGTCCACTTGCCGTTCGCTGACGGTATCTCTGGTAGAATGCGGGTTTGGTCGTTTGTGTGCGTGTACCGGCAGTGCCAAAGGTCTGCCGGCCATTGGTCACGGGGCCATAGTGAGGTCGGCCCCGCTCGCTGTTGCGGCGGTAGTCGTCGTAGTCGCCTCGTCCCACGCGGTGACCGCCAAGCATGCTGCTCATGAAGGCATACTGACCGTAAAACTGCCAGAACCCGCCACCTCCCCAGCTGCCATACTGTGTGTTGCCGACATATTGGTATCCTGGCGGGTGCGCCTGAGCTGATGACGAGCGCTGGCCATCGAGGGTCTTACTCGCCACCACCATCCCCAGGTAGTGCTGATAGCGCGCAAAGACCTGCTCCGTTACCGGGAGCCAGTCTGTGACACGGTTCTCGAATACGAGTGTATCCTGGCCGTCCTGTCGTTGCCCTGCCGCTGTGATGAGGGCCAGTCGGAGGGAATAGTCGGGGAAGAAACCCTCCTCCACATTCAGATCCTCGATGACGACAGAGTATTCGGGATAACGTTCCAGATCGCGAACGATGTCCTGGACCGGGTCAGACGGCCTCCCGCAAGCAGCACAGAACAGCAGGACGATCAGGGTGAATCGGGCGGCCACCCATGCGCCGCATTGTGGACCTCGGCTCTGGCTCACCGCTCGCCTCCAGGCAGGATATCGGTGAAAGAATACTCCTCGACGTACTCGCCTTCGTAGGCGGTGAATCGCCGTTCGTTCCACTGCGCGACGAAGAGCACGCGGCCATCTTCGGCAGCGTAGCACCAGTTGACGAAGTGGCGATCTTCACTCGCAGCAGTCGAGCCGTCGCGATCGACGTCACGCTGCACGCCCGAATCAGACTCGGTCGCCTTGTATGCCCGGGAGTCGAAATGGATCGTGTCGGGCGGGTCCTGATCGGCGCTGATGGCGGCGATGACATCCTCCTGGATCTCTTCGATCGCGATACTGCGCGTCAGGGTCCACTCGGTCTTTCCATCTTCTTCGGAGCGTTCAAGAAAACGCACCTCTTCGCCGGAGGTGAGTTGCCATTCCTGGCTGGGGAAGCCCTCATAGTCGTAGACGGATCGACCCGTGACCTCCCACGTCTTCAAGTCATAGTCGACGAGATCGCTCATGCGCATCGCGTCCAGGCGTAAATCGGCCAGACCGCTGACATCCTCGTCATCGGGGCTTTTCCCCCCGAACCATTTTTTCAAGCTGATCATCACAGTGCCGCTACCAGCGGCTCCAGTCTTCTCGGTACTGTCGTGCCAGGACAGGTCGATCGAGTCGATTGACGACGACCTGCTCCGGGCGATTCATGTCTGCAGGAAAGGTCTGCATCTGCCGAAAAAGCTCCGGTGTAATATAACGGAGATCAGACACGTCCAACGTCAGTTTCGCTGGCTCCAGATTGCTCTTGGTGCCGGCAACAAATCCCCACTCGCCGAAGGATGGCACCAGCGTATGGTAGGGCATCACATGCAATCCCGACTCTTCCATCGTCGCCGCGATGCTCCAGAAGGACGTCCTCGCATAGTACGGACTCGTCGCCTGTGTGACCAATACGCCCCCAGGTGACAGATGGCGGGCGCAGAGGCGATAGGCCTCGACAGAATACAGCTTCGACAGGGCTTCATCGCGCGGATCCGGCAGATCCATGATGATGACACCATAGGCCTCCTGGGCACGCTCGAGGAAGGTGAAACCATCCTCGTTGAAGACATGCACCTCTGGCCGACTCAACGCGTTGTCGTTGAGACTCGTCAGGCGAAGATCCCGGCGGGCAAGGTCGGTGATGGCGGGATCCAGATCGACCAGGTCAACGTGCTCTACCTGGCTGTGCCGCAGGATCTCCCGAACTGACAGCCCATCGCCACCGCCGATGATGAGCACGCGTTTGGCCTGATGCGCCAGGGACATGGCCGGGTGCACGAGCGATTCGTGATAGCGATACTCGTCGGCAGAGGAAAATTGCAGATGGCGATCCAGATAGAGTCGGATCTCGCCCTGCCACTGGGTGAGTACGATCTGTTGATACGGCGATTTCTCGCTGTAGACGATCTGGTCCGTATAGAGTTCGCTTTCCAACCGTTCACGAACCGGGTTGGCTGTCGCCAGACCCAGGCCCAGGGCACTGGTGACGACGAGACCCAGGCCCGCGAGTCGCAAACGTGAACCACGTGCCAGTTGCGACCAGAAGGCAACCAGAAGCACGAGACCCACCCCGACGTTGAGAAGTCCTGCCGTCAGGGATGTGTTGAACGCACCGAGCAGAGGCAGCAGCAGATACGGAAACAGCAGGGCTGCACCCAGCGAACCGAGATAATCGATGGATAACACGTTGGAGAGTACCGTGCGCAAGCCGCCACGCTGTTGCAGCATGCGTGTCAACAAGGGCAGTTCGAGACCCACCAGCGCCCCCACGGCGACGATGAGAAGAATCATGCAATAGCGAAATTGGTCCGTATACAAATAGGCGAAGTAGAGGACGGGTACCGAGCTGCCGCCGATGGCAGCCAGCCACAGTTCGAGAGCGATAAAGCGTTCGAGCAGATGATCGACGACGGCCCGTGAGAGCCACGCCCCAAGACCCATCGAGGCGAGGAACAGACCGATGGTGACCGAGAACTGTTCGACACTGTCACCGAGGAAGTAGGCCGACGTACTGCCGATGAGCAGTTCATACACGATGGCGCAGACAGAGGCCGAGAAGATGGCAGCCAGCAGCATCGCCGTCTTCCACGTGTTGAGGGAGGTCTCTGTCGATGCGGGCTCAGCCATGGACCGGCATTCCGTGGAGAGAAGTCGTGTAGGTCATGTCGAGCGTGTCCAGGCAATGCTCGGCGGCGGCGATTCCAGCAAAGAGGGCTTCCTCGAACAGCGGCAACCCCCCGGCATCACAGGATGCAAAGGCGATACGACCACATGGCTGACGCCGTTGTTCGGCCCCAGGTCCCCAGATCACACCCGGCGCAGGGCGCACCATGCCATGCCCCCAGCGGCAGAGATCGATGCCCTCGACCAGGTCCGGCAGATGGGGGTGTACACGCGTCAGGTCTGCCAGCACCCTGTTTGCCCATGGTTGCGGATCGGCTTCCAACAGTTGCTTGCGGGTGTTGACCAGATCCTCGATCAGCGGCAGATAGTAGACGAGCACCTCGCCTTCGGGCTGCGCGGTCGGCGAGGTTTGATGCCGCGCCGAGACATAACCAACGGATGGGCTGTCCATCAATATGTTGTCCCAGGCCAGACCCGGATCCCCCAGTTGTGACGAGAGCTTCACCGCTGCGACAAGCCACGGTACATAGTCGAGTTCCTCGATCGCCTGGCGCTGCTGTTTCGGCATGTCCACCACCACATGGGGCGCCGTGTGGAGTTTGCCTGCATAGACGACTGAACTCGCCTGCACACGAAGTGGCTCACCAGAGGGGATGTTGAAACAGAGGGCCTGCGTCGTGGTGGCCCCGGGAAGGAGGCCGACGACGGCCGTCGACAACCAGCACTCATCCTGGCTCAGATTGCGTGCCATTCCATCCACGAGGAACTGGTTGCCACCCGGCCACGTGAGGGTGTCGGAGGGGTATTGCTCTTGGAGGCGGCGGTCGTAGAAGCGACAAGCGAAGTAATGGATCCCCGCCCAGGCGGAGACGTCTGCAGCGATCCCACCATAGTCGTCTTTGCAGGCCTGATCGATCAACCAGGAAAGTCGTGGACTGCTCCAACCTTGCTGCCTCGAATACTGTGCCATGGTCATCGTGTCGAGGGCACGCACCCTGGCATCGGCAGTCGAATAGGCGAGAGGCATGGCGAAGCCCCGACGCGAATCCTGACCGCGGTACAAGGTCCATCGCAGCATGTCGTCTTCGAAGGCCTGCAGCTGCTCAAGCTCTCCGGGGCTCGCTGCGCCAAAGGGGTCCAGGCCAGCGGACCAGTTGTCGTCTTCCCAGAGTCTCTCTGCTGGCCATCGCAGCAGGTGATCGGGATGGATGACCGGGCGCCCAGCCCCATCATAACCGGTGATGACCTCGAGGTCTGTAAGTACTTCGTGAACGCAATCGGCCTCGGCTGGAGGCACGTTGATGTAGTGTGCACCCCAGGGGAATTCCAGGCCCTGCGCCTGTCCCGCCGTGGCATCACCGCCCAATTGACTGGCAAGCTCGACCAACAGGACGCGCTGAACGCCTGCCTGGCGCAACTTCCAGCAGGCGGCCAGTCCCGAGACGCCACCGCCGACGACGAGGGCATCGACGGTGGTTTCACGGGCGGTAGAAAAATCCGCTGGATCGAAGGAGCCTCGCAGCAGGTGTCCCACTGCTGGGTGCAGCCGATCGACGAATCTCGCTGGAACGTCGCGGATGGGGCCCGGTGACGGGCGCCCACATGCGTAAGGCAGAGCCACCGAGCCGGCGAGCAGGGCCTTGAGGAAGCCCCTGCGCGGTAGCCGCTTCATCGGCGTGGTAAGCCTCTCGTCAACTGATACCCATCTTGGCCTTCATTTCGGCCAGAGAATCGGACGCCGCACTCGAGCCACCACTCCCCAGAGCCTTATCGATTTCGTTGTCGATGGAACCACCGGCGTCGGCCATCTCGCCGTAGGCCTGCCCCAGCGCTTCTTCTTCGGCGACTTTCTCCTTCATACGCTCGAGCATGGCCACGGTGCCTTTGGAATCGACGTTGGCCAGACGCTGATTGATCTTGCGCGTCGCATTGGCCGTCTTGGCACGTGCCTTCAGCATGACAAGATCGTTCTCGTAGGAGGCGACCTTCGACTTGAGGTCATTCACATTGCTCTGCAGTGTGGCGACCATCTGCTGCTGAGATTGGGCCTGCTCTGTCGCCTGCCCCGCTCGGATCGCGACCTCTTCCTTGCGAGTGAGGGCCTCCATTGCAAGGCGTTCCGCTTCGCCCGAGTCGACATCACCGGACTGCCCCTTCTGTAACAGCAGCATGGCCTTGCGCTCGTAATCGGCTGCGAGGCGCTTGGCGTCGTCGGCGTCCTTGGTCATGCGAATCGCCAGAGACTTGACCTCTGCCAGACTCTTCAAGCTTTCCTGGAGGTCCTTTCGAAGGTCGCGGACCGCCTGTTCACTCATCTTGATCGGGTCTTCAAGTTTGTCGACGAGGGCGTGGGCCTCAGACTCGCCGGCCTTGAAAAGACGATGGAAAATTCCAGCCATGTCACAGCTCCTTTCAGGCGACGAAGCCGAGCAGCTCATCGCTATTCTCGGCAAGGCCCAGACTGAGGGCGTTGAGGGTCGATTCCAACTCGTTCAGATCGAGATTGTCGAGGGCGAGGGTATTGCGATACAGGAGTGTGTCGCCCTCCTCATTGAGGACAAATGCACCGAATACGAGACTCCGGTTCATCTGCAGGATGCGCCGATAGACGGACGCATTCACCTCACCCTCGAACTTGAGGATGAGTTGTTCCAATACTACCAGATCATCTTCGCAGTCGATGACGAGTTCGTGTATTCCCCGTTCCTCGTCATTGATGACGACGATCTCGTCTTCTGCAATCTCGTCATCTATGGAGAAACCCAGATCAAGGATGTATTCCTTGACGCGCTCGAAGTGGTTTGCCATATGGCCCTCACGTGCTTAGGTGTTGCGATTCGCTCTACTTGTCGCCACCCAGGGCGGCGGACAATGCTTGATAGGCTCGTGTCAGTTCCGCGGTCAGCTCACCCGCGACCCGCCGCTTCTCAGGATCACCGCCGTGGAGATCGGGGTGGTATGTCTTCATCATGCGCTTCCAGGCTGCCCTTACTGTCGGCAGATCGGAGCCATAGGGAATCTCGAGATTGGCGTAGTAGCCGGCCAATTCATCGTCAATCCCCGCGTCCGGCACAGATTCGTCGGACGGACCAGCGGAAGGTTCATCGTAGGGGATATCAGTGACGGGCGGAGTACCAGACCGGGACCCAATGTGGGCGCGGGTTAGCTCGAAGAGTCGCTGAAAGAGGTCTCCAGGCACGCAGACTTCAGTGTTCGGGCGAACGGAAGGGCATTCTGGTATTGCCGAAGCGGATTGACAATGTACTTGGCGTGGTAGCCACGGTCCAGACTGAGTATCGGGGACGTCGTGGCCTGCCGATCGCCATACGATCCCACCACCTTGAAGACAGGTTCCGTTGGGCCTGGCACGACCGAGAGTTGCTCAGAAATACGTCGCCGCACTGAACAGCAGGGCCGCCGAGGTCGCCTCATTGTCGAAACCATCACGGTGCCAGTTGTACTGATAGTCGAGTTTGAAGACCGCATCGGGGACGGGTCGGAAATTGACGCCCAGTGTCAGTCGAGTCTGATGGTCGCCGTCGGTATCATCGTCAAAGTCGACGGAGCCCCAGCGGGCGACACCCGTGAAGGAGGACGTCGGCAGACCAGCGAACCAGCCCTGCCCGAAGGGCCGGCTGATCTGACCGTAGTAGCCACTCTGACTGCTGGCCAGCAGGGGTTGGGTCGACGGCGCATCGATGGAGGCGCCGGCGATTTCGGCTTCGGCCGAAAATCCCGCCAGTCGCCCCTGCAGATCCACCACCCACAGGGTCAGGTCCCGGCGTTCATCGACCTCGAGTCCATCCACCTCCCATTCGTTGATCGGTCCCGTGTGTGCGGAGAAACCGATCTCTGCCGCCGGCACGGGACTGAACCCGATCCGTCCGACCCAGGAGGGTCGACGATTGTTGTCTTCCAGATTGCTTTTGCCCGCCGGAATGCGCGTGCCCGCCGCGTCCCCCGTGAGGACGCCATCGTCGTATCCATTGACGGCGTAGATCTCATACGTCAGCCGTGCCTTCGGCGTGGGGTAAAGCGCTCCGTGGAAACCCATGCCCACTTCGGACAGGGCCGTACCGATCAGATCGGTACTCACCAGCGGCCGATCCGTGAGTTCATTGGCAGGAGAATCGTGGGCCAGGTTGAAGCGCCCGAGGGGCGCCAGCAGCATGCCGGCGCGGAAGGTCAGCTCGGGATGGATTTCGAAATCCATCAGCGCCGCCTCGACGACGATCTCTTCACCGCCTTCTTCGAACTCCAGTTCCGCCACCATCCGCAACCTGTCAGAGATCGGCGCGTAGGCGAAGAGATTGAAGCGTTTTGCCTCAAAGGTGAGTTCTTCCGTCAGCCCCGCCTCTCGCTCCCAGCGGAAGTGGGTCTCCATGTAACCGCCAATTCGGGTGCCCGATCCTGTGCTCGTGATAAAGGGTTTATCCGTGATCCCCCCGGTGACGAGGGGGCGGTCCTCAGCGTGGGCGGCGATAACCGTCACCACCATGGCAACCAGTGCGAAGTAGCGCATCATGGGATCAGTATCTCCACGTCGGCGGAGGAAGCGTCGGCCTCGGCACCGGCGACTGCCACGGTGCTTCGGTCGATCTCCCGGACGATATAGCGCCGCAGGGGTTGGGCAGCAGGACCGCGTACGACACGGCCATCGAGTTGGAACGTGGAGCCGTGGCAGTTGCAGCGGAGGAAACCGCCGCGTGGCCGAACCTGGCACTTCAGGTGTGTACACTCGGCACCGATCGCGAGGAACTCCTCCTCAGAACGGACCAACCAGATCTTCTCCGGTAGTCCGGGCGCATCCACCAGTAGACCCGTGCCGGGTGTGATTAGCCCGATCTGCGCACCTGGAATCCGCACGATGCCATCGGTGATCACGCCGCGGTACGTTATGGCCGCGGCACAGGCGGACAGCAGCGTTCCCGACAACAGGGTTGCCGCCGATGTGACAGCCGCACACCGCAGGAAGGCACGGCGGTCATCAGAGGAGTCACCCTCGATGGCAGCACCTGCATCACCATCTGCTCGGGTGCCGAGGCCGTCGTCGGTGATCCCGGAAGAGCCACCATTGGCTTCAGTGGACCTGGCGGCTGGGGTCACTGGCATTGCCTGAGAAGTCGGGCTCGGTCCCGCCATCAGAGCGAGCGCAGGAAGGAGATGACCGCGGCGCGCTCTGCCGCCGACAGCGCCACGAAACCATCGCGGGATGCCTGGGCCTCACCACCGTGCAAGGTCACGGCCTCCTCGAGGGTGGTCGCGCGCCCATCGTGCAGGTAGAACTCGCGGCCACCGAGGAACTCGGCCACCAGTCGTGTCCCCCACAACGGGGCCGTCCGCCATTCTGTGCCGTCTGCATCCCCATCTGGCCGATGGTCTGCCAGGGCCTCGCCCATATCGTGCAGAAGCAGATCAGAATAGAGCACGACCTCCTGATCCGTCAGGGCCGCCAGTTCATGTTGCCCGGTACGCATTGTCGGTACGTGGCAGGCGCTGCACTTCAGATCTGCGAACAAGGCTTCGCCCTGCTCGACTTCAGCCGTCACCCGACCGCGGGACGGTGGTTGCAGCAGACGCACATACATGACCGTTTCGAGGACGGTATTCGCCGCGATTTCCGGATCAGGCGCAATGTCTCCGATCGAGACGGTCGCCGTGTGTTGGCTCTGGAAGTTCTCACCGGGGATGAAATCGCTGGTGATGCCCATATCCTGCTGATAGGCAGCCGCCACCTGTTCCAGCAGGGATGACACCTGGAGCTTGCGCGAGAAGCGGCCCAACTGAACCCCGGGCCCCCCGCCCACGTGCGCCGCCGGCACGAAGTCAGCCGCCTGCACCCAGTTCGGCCGTCCTGAGATGCCATCACCATCCACGTCATCCGGGTCAGCCAGCGCCAGAATCGTCTCCTCCGGGATCGCTTCGATCAGACCCACACCGAACACGGGTGGTGGCAGACGGAAAGACCGGTCGACACCGGCCGGCACCCCTTCAGGGACAAGGCGAATCCCCGGGATCACTTTGTCCTGATGTTGTGGACCGCCGTTTTCGATGAGCAGATCACCAGCCTCGCTGAAGCGGAAGAAACCCGTCTCCGGCGTTCCTCGCCCGTCGCCTGGATGACAGCCTTCACAGCTGACGTTGTTGAAGATCGGCCCGAGACCTTCAGCGACGGTGAAGGGTTTTTCGAAGTTTCCGTCCCCGTGCAGGAAGACGGCATTCAGACTCTGATCGAGACCGTCCACAGGCGCGGCGAATTCGTTTCCCGCTGTTGGGGCTTTCGTCATGAAGGTGTCGCAGCCAACAAGGCTGGACAGGGCCATCAGGATCAGCAGTAGATGGGGACAACGTCGCATGGTCGATCTCAACCGGGTGTCGTGGTGTTCTTCTGCCGTTGGGACAACTAACTGTCTAAACTTTAACTTAGTCAAGTCTAATTTATTATTTCTCCTTATCGAATTTCGACTTTTGGCCTCAGCGCAAGAGTTGCCACCGCAGGGCTGATCGGGGTAGATCACGGATGAGCGGGTCTCGCCGCCCCAACCCGATTGAAGGACGCATGCAAGTCACAGTCAGTATCACGAACCCAAAGAGCGGCCCCGAACTGACGACCTCCTCTGCGTCATGGTCGGACTGGGGTGTCGCATTACTCCTCAATGGAACGCTGCACACCCCCGGCGCGCCCACCGTCCGTAGTGACAAGCAGGCAGACATCCTGGCTGGCGGACACCTGAGTTTCGTAATCGCTGAGCAGGGCGTCCTCTGGGATCTGGAGATCCAGCCGATAGCGGGTGGCCTCCTCGTGAGCAGCCAGATTCACAATCGTGGTGACGAGGCTGTCGCGCTGGGTGAGGTCTTCCCGATACACTCGATGCGGATCGAGCTGGGTGGAGCAGGAGACGAGATCTGCCTGCTCCCGTACCAGAGCTGGACAGAGCAGCGGGTCTACGGACTCCAGGATCCGGAGCTGCCGACGCGGGCAAAGATCAAGACACAGAGTTGGAACCGGACGCGGCGCACGGCCTTGCAGGCGGCATTCCTGACCTTCGAAGATGTCGATACCAATGTGATCATTGAACCGGCCGCCGAAGATGGCGTGTGCATTCTGAGTGCCTGCTGCGACTTCGACGGTTGGTATCTGCCGGCAGGGAAGTCCGTCGCCACCGAGCAATTCCAGTTGCTCGTCGGTTCCGATCCCTATGCTCAACTGGAAGACTGGGCACAGCAGGCGGCAGATCGAATCCAGCCGAAGATCTGGCCATCGAATCCACACGGCTGGTTGGGTTGGTCCTGGGTCGATGCGGTCAATGGCAGCGAGAGTTATGAACGTGTCGCCCTGGGCAATCTGGCGGCGATTCAGCAGCGCCTGGGTGGTCTCGGTATCGAGTATCTGTGGACGAGTATGAACAACTTCGAAGGGTCGCAGCCCGGAAACTGGCTGAAGTGGAATCATCGCTGCATCCCCTCTGGTCGCGAAGCATTCCTACAGGCCGTTGGCGAGCAGGGATTCATCCCGGGATTCTGGATTGGCCCCTTCTACATCAGCAGCGCACTGCCCGACCTGGTAGCAGAACTGGAAGCGGCCGATGCCCTGCTGCGCGACGCGGAGGATGAACTGCTCGTCGTCTGTCCGGAGTGGCGCCATGGCGACGCCGGTCTGCTGCCGAGGGCCGAGCGAGCGCATCTGTATTCACTGGATCCCACGCACCCGAAGGCACTCGAATTCCTCGAGCAGGTCTTTGTTGCCTATCACGAGTGGGGCGTGCGCTACTACATGGTCGACTTCCTGGAGGCGGCAGCGGGCAAACTGGGTCGGTTCCCCTACGACGGCTTGCATGACGACACCATGATCCCCGGTCCGCAGGCCTACCGTCACTCCCTGGAGGCGATCAAACGTGTCGCCGGCGAAGACACATTCCTGCTCAGTTCATCCGGACCCAAGATGCACAACGTCGGACCGATCGACGGGGTCAGAGTCGGCAACGACCTGGGAGAAGGGCGTGCCATCACGCCGGATTCCTTCTTCTATCCCGCCTCTTATGTGATCAACAACATGAGCTTCTGGACCGCCGCCGGGTATGCGCTCAATTGCATGGGCGCCTACTACCACACGCATCGCAAGCTCTACATCAACAATGCCGGCAATGTCTTGACCGTCGGACAGCCCGTGCCGTTGAACGAAGCACGGGTGATGGCGACACTGCACGCGCTCAGCGGTGGCCCCACGATGCTGGGCGACGATATCCGTCGCCTGTCAGAAGAGCGGCTGCAACTCATCACTCGCACCTTCCCCCGCAGTCATCAGACCGCACGGCCCATGGATCTGTTCGACTCGGTATCTCCCATCGGCCCGCGTCGATTCTACCGGCACGTGGAAGAGGAGTGGGGCAGCTACCACGTGCTGGCCCTCTTCAACCTGACCCGCGAACCAGAGACGATGATCGTCGATTTGTCTGACCTGGGTCTCGACGAGTCCGACACCTGCCTGATCTGGGAATTCTGGAATGAGAGATATCTGGGCAGCTTCGAAGGGCAGATCACCATCCACATGGCACCTGAATCCGTGCAGGTCCTGCGTATCGTCGAGGCACCGGGGCAGCCCGTGGTGCTGGGCACGGACATGCACGTGCTGATGGGTGAGGCAGAGATCGCCGCCTTCGCCTACGATCCCGAGACCATGGCATGCGACGTCACAACCACCCGACCGCAGGGACAGGCTGGAATGGTCTTCATCCACACCCCGGCTGGTGTTCGCGTGGAGAACTTCGATGGATTGCATATCGCCAAGGATGGTCGCGATGACAGTCTCATCATCGGTGTGCCCCTCGACTTCACCGATACGGATCACATCCAGACACGGATCCAGTTTGCACCGCTGGATGAGATGCGCGAGATGACCGTGCAGGATCTGGCGTAATGCTCACGACCTAGGTCTGGGTGCTGTGTTCCATGAGGTTGTCGGCCCGAGCTGTATGCCACTGCGCCAGAATCTCGTCAAACCAGGCGTCCCAGGTACGCGTCATCGCGGCGACCCGTGCCGGCTGGGCAGCAGACAGATCCTGCATCTCGCACGGATCTTCGTCGATGTGGAACAGTCGCGGCGCGGACGCTGGGCCGACATCACGATGGGGCAATCCGGTGGCAAGAGGCCTGACCTGGTGAGGTGATGTCAGACCTTCCTCATAGGGCGCCTGATCGACTGGATCCTTCCAGTCGGCGCCCTCCCGCATAGGCCAGACCAGCTTCCAAGGTCCATCGCGCATGGCGGCGTTGCAATGCGGAATCGGCTCGTAGCGATTTCTCTGCCAGAAACGGATGTCGGGGATGTCACCCGACTCGCCGCGCAACCGACACGTACAGTCATAACCGTCCAGCGATCTCACCTCGGGTATGCCACACAACCCGGTCAACGTGGGCAGCCAGTCACAGAAGTGGATCATGTCGTGTGCCTGCAGACCCGACGGCAGCCACGCCGGCGCCCGGACGATGGCGGGCACCCTGATGCCACCTTCCAGGGCATCTCCCTTGGCGCCGCAGAACGGTCCGTTGTCCCGATCGAGTCCACCGCCAAACTGGGGCCCGTTGTCACTGGTGAAGACGACGATCGTGTCCTGTGTCAGACCGTGTGCATCCAGGGCCTCCATGACGCGACCGATGCCGGCATCCATGGCCTCGACCATGGCGTAGAGGGTGCTGACCTCGTCCGAGAGACCCAGGCCCTCGAACCGCTGGCACGCCTGTGCGGGCGCCTGCAGTGGAAGGTGAGGAGCATTGTAGGCGAGATAGAGGAAGAACGGCTCGTGCCGGTACCGGCCGATGAAGTCGGTGGCCGCATCTGTGAAGACATCGGTCAGATAACGACCGTCACCACTCTGTTCTCGACCTGCGCTCTCGATCGTCCAGTTGTAGTAGTCCATCCCGCCATTGAGGAAGCCGGTGAACTCGTCGAAGCCTCGTGAGCGTGGATGATATCGCAGATCGTGAAGACCATTGTGCCACTTCCCTGCCATGCCCGTGACATATCCGGCCGCCGCGAAGTGATCGGCCATCGTGCGTTCGGACAGGTGGATCCGATCCAGTCCACGATTCGACGGCACATCCACTGCCCCGGTTCGATGGTTGTAGCGGCCAGTCAGCAGGGCCGCCCGGGCCGGCGCGCACAAAGGCGAGGCCGAATAGTGCTGGGTCAGTGCGACACCATCTCTGGCCAGTTCGTCCAGATGCGGCGTATGGACGTGATCGTTGCCGAAACACCCCACATCTCCATAGCCCAGATCATCAGCGAGGATGAACACCACATTGGGTTGGCGTCTTGACATGGCTTACGGCCCCTTCAGTGATCGACGGTCCACCTCAACGACCACCCTGTCGTCCTCGCCAAAATACAATAACTTGCTGCCATGGCCATCGAGAGCTTCATCATATCCCGTGACGACACCGTCTACGAGTGCTTCCCTCACCTTTGTCGGACGCACACCGGCCGCGTCCTGCTCGTCTACCGCGAGAGCAACGGTCACGTGGCCAGCGAATTCTGCCGCGTCATCGTCCGCTACAGTGACGATGCGGGCCACACCTGGACCGATCGACACGTCCTGATCGATGAGGACCGATCCACCGGTATCCTCACGACCTGGAATGGCCCGAAGATCCAGCAACTGGAAGACGGCCGCATCCTGCTGCTGTGTGAATCCTATGACTACCCGCCGGGCGAGTGGGGTGTCGAAGACCGCGCACGGGTATCGCTGTGGTTCAGCGATGACGACGGCCGGAGCTTCTCCGGGCCTCAACCGACCTCCGTCGGTGGGATCTGTCCCGATCAGGTGACCCAGATGCCGGATGGTCGCTGGTTGCTCCCCACCAACCTGCGCCTCCACGACGCAGACCGGCTGACACAGGTGCTCTGGGTGAGCAACGATGAGGGCGCCACGTGGGATGGGGGCACGCCGATGAACGAGGATCCAGATCACGACCTCGACGAGGCGAGCATCGTCCGGATGCCTGGAGGCGAACTGGTTTCTTACGAACGGGAGGACCTCGGTCGTCCGCTACAGAAGCTGATCTCCAGAGACGGCGGTCGTACGTGGGAGGGCCCCTACAGCACACTGAATCCCGCGGCGATCGGCATGCCGATCGCGGGGCTCACTCAGGATGGCCACGTCCTGATCACGGGGCGTTATGGACTGCGCTCCAACTGGCGGGTCGACATGAGTACCGAGACGCTGCAGGCGCGACTCGCCAAACGGACCATCGTCGTCCCCAAGGTGGCGGGTCACGCCGCCAACGAGCGTTTCGTCGCAAGATTCGAACGGGGTCCGCACACAGCCGAGACGGACTCGGAGATCGTGATGGCCACAGGGGGAACATCGGTCCACACTTTCGCCTTCCTCGAGCCAGCTGAAAGTGCTCTCAGCCCCGATCTGCGAGACCAGAAGGGCCTCCTGCTACCTCTCGATGTCGACACGAGTCCCTTCGCCGACAGTGGCTACACCGGCTGGGTCGAGATCGAGCGAGGAAAGTTCCTCTGCGCCAACTACATCAACGATGATGCTCCCCTGGCCCAGATCCGAGGCTACCGCTTCAGCCTGGATGACTTCTAGCCTCTGCCGGCTCTCACACGAGAGCAACCCGCATCGAACCAGAGGTATGGGAGAGGGTGCTCAGGCCACCGCCATTCGCTCCCGTACGAGATCGGGCTCCTCATCAGGTGTTCGGTATTTCAACTCGAGGGTATCGCGCACTGAACGCCAGGCGGAATCCTCGTACAGATTCATCGTCTGATACGGGTCGGCGTCGAGATCGTAGAGCTCGCCGTAGTCGCGCGTGTCGTAGATGACCAGTTTGAAACGAGATTCGACAAAAGTGCGCTGCTTGTATGGGCTCTGGGCCGGTCGAAATTCAACGCGACAGTGATCACGTATCGATGCGGCCGGGTCGATCCAAGCACTTTTCTGGGAGATGCCCTGACTCTGGCTCGACGGACTCAGACCCGCCACGTCGAGGCACGTCGCTTCGATATCGACCAGGGACTGCAGGGCGTGACTCGTCTGACCGGGATTGCTGCAGGCGGGATGCGACACGATCAGTGGCACGCGCTGCATCGCCTCGTATGTCGGCAGCCCTTTGCCCCACAGACCGTGATCACCCAGATAGTCGCCGTGATCTGAGCAGAAGATGATCAGCGTATCATCGATGGTTCCATCCGCTTCGAGACGATCCAGCAGCCGACCGATATGGTGGTCCATGAGACTCACCATGCCATAGTAGACGGCGCGCAGCTTCCGGATGTCTTCGTCTGTCAGCGTCGGCCGGATCTTGACGTCACCCCAGGCTCTGTCCTGCAGTTGTTCATCATCTCCGTAGTAGCAACCACTCGCCAGACTCTCGTAGAAGTCAGGTTTGCCGTCGTTGCTGGCAGGTTCGATCGGGTCGGGCATGTGGGCAGCATCGTGCAGTGAGGCCCACGGTTCGGGTGTGACATAGGGATTGTGCGGATCCTGGAAGCTGGCCCAGAGGAAGAAGGGTTTATCCGCCTCCTGGGCTCGATCGATGGCGGCCATCGTGCGATCGGCAACCCAGGCCGATCCGTGATGTTCTTCACCCAGTGACCATGGCCCGAAGTGATCGTAATCATGGATGTCGAAATGTGTCTGCAGATCGACACCACGAGCGCGAAGCCAGGCACCATAATGCATACCCGCCGCGTGGGGCTCACTGGTATGCCCGATCACCAGTTCGGCCCGTTCAAAGCCGAAATAGGGTCCCTGCCAGCGACCGAAAAAATCCAGATCGTGTACCTGGGGTGCCGATTCCAGACTGGCCGGATCCTTGCACGCCTTGAAGTGTGCCTTACCCAGCAAACCGGTTGAGTAGCCTGCGTCGGTGAAGCGGTCCGCCACCGTCGGGCCATAACCGTCCGGCAGACTGGTGCCCACGTGAAAACAGCCATGACGTGAGGGATACTGCCCCGTCAGCATGCTGCAGCGTGTCGGGGTGCACACGGGATTGACCGTATAGGCGCGATCGAACAGGATCCCGCGAGCGGCCAGCCGGTCCAGATTCGGTGTGCGGATCGCTGGATTGAGACGACCCAGAGCATCCCATCGCTGCTGGTCGCTGGTGATGAGCAGGATGTTCATGGGCGGAGGTCGAGAGATGCGGTGGTCACTTCGCTGAATACCCTCATGAAGTTTGCCCCGTTGATCTTGCGCACGTCGCTGTGTGAGTAGCCACGCTTCCGCAGGGCCTTGGTAAGGGCGGGAAGCTTGTCGGCCCGATTCAGTGCCTTCGGCATGTTGCCAAGGTCATAGTCACTACCGATACAAACGTGGTCGATGCCCGCCATGTCGACGATGCGGTCGAGGTGATCGACGACTCGCCCGATATCCGGCGGCGCCACGCTTTCATACAGCGCGTAGGCGCGAGAGCGTTCCCAGCGCTGGACGTTGTAGCGCTTACGGGCGAAGTCGGCAGGATCGGGGTACTTGCGCTTCAGCCCCTCCACCCACCTGGCGAGCTCCTCTCGGAAGCCCGAGGCATCGAGCCGGCGGCCGTACTCCGGATCGATGAGCTGGCCGGCGAAGTGAACACCGATCACGCCCCCCGTACCGGCAATGGCGCGGATCTGGTTGTCGGTCAGATTGCGCTTTGTCGGGCTGAGGGCGCGGCACATACCGTGGGACACCAGCACCGGGCCGGAGGTCATCTTCAGGGTTTCGCCCACCATGCGGTCCGAGGCGTGCGACAGATCAATGGCCATGCCCAGCTGCTCCATCCGCTGCAGCACCCGTCGGTCGAATGCCGTCAGGCCCCTCGTCCCCTTCCAGGCAAGGATGCTTCGACCAGCTCGGGTATCGAAGGGCGGATGGGCCATGCGGACACCCAGCTCGGCGTACCCGTCGAGCATCTCAAGGGCACCATCCAGGTAGACGCCAGTCAGCGCCAGGACGAAGGCCATCTTGCCGGCGCGGCGGAGCTTTCGCACGTCGGCGGCGGAGCGGGCGATGCCGGCCAGGCTGCTGTGCTCCCGCACAGCATGGTGGAAGGCCGACAGGTCCTGAACAATCCGTGCCACCCCCTCCCGGCCTGGATAACGGTCGGGGTCGTTGAGTCCGAACCCGAGCACCGCAACGTCCACTCCCCCACGCCGCAGACGATGGTAGGACCCCTGGGCCACGCACGACCGGCTGAAGAAGTTGGCATAGTCGATGCTGCCATCAGCGCCGTATCTCGGCGACGGATTCATGTAGGACAGGGCGAGCAGGTTGCGCTCGTGCAGGACTCTGGAGGAGGCGGACAAGGTGTTGATGGCCATGGTGCACTCCGATGGCTGTGGGAGTGTGGATTGGCAGTATAAGAGGCACTATGGTGAGTCTGGCCCATGAGACGCGTCGCCGGCACCGCCACTGCCATGGCGGTCACCGGCGATCGTCTATCTCAGCCGTCAGGCGTTGCCCGGGATCTTGTCCAGCAAGGCCCGATCGCCCGTGTACCACAGTGTCGTTGAGGCCTTGGGCAAGTCGACGTCAAACACGTCGCAGTCGGCAGCCACCTCCTTGCCGGCAAACAGGTCGTACACGACTTCGGCACGGGTCGGCAACTGGAACTGCCGGGCGCCGCCGCCTACGGTGTGTGCCGCCAGGAGTTGCGGCGCCGCATAGAGAACATCGCCGGCCTCGCTGTACAGATGCACCCCCGCGTATCGAGCCAGGCCGCGCAGCAGCGGCGCCGGCAGATTGGGCGCCGCCGCATACACCGAACGCCACCCATCAAACTCCTTCACTCCGAGCCCGGGCAGACAACGCCCCTGTGAGTACACAACCTGGCCCAGGATCCGAGCCTCCTCATCTTCGAGGTGGAAGACCGGTCCGAGGCGTGAGTTCGTCCCCCAGCTGAAATCTTCCGGCAGCGCCTGGGTGATGGGGTGCTCGAAATCCAGGATGTTGATCATGGGCCCCCACATGTGCTCGCCTTTGCCGAAGCGGAATCCGGTCAGTTCCTCCATGTGGGACAGATCGGGCTTCTCCTTGATATATCCCGGGGCGTAGATCCACAGCGCGACGCGGTTGTCATGGTGCAACTCCCGGTCGAGGGCAGCCCTGCGGCTGTCGTCCAGGTGCCAGGGATTGAGGATGATGTAGAGTTTGTACGGCGGCAGCTTACCGTCCAGGAAATCATTGAGCAGGTAGTAGTCGGCCGGTGCGCCCAGACGGGGAAGCCCCCACAGACGCTGCTGGAAGATGAGCGGCACGTCCAGGTCGTTGTTGATGGACTCGTAGTAGTAGCTCTCGTCGTCCACCAGCACGGCGATCTCGGCCGCGGGCGCCCGGTCCAGTTCCAGGGCAAAGGTGCCGATGTCTTGAAACTGCTTGAGCAAGGGGCGGAAGGCCGGCTCGGCCACCGGATCGATGTGGCTTTCGCCCATCGACCACCAGATACCCTGAGCTCGCGTCACCACCTCGGAGAAGTTCCTCTTGAGGATGGCGTCGGAGTCGTTCAGCGACCGCGCCCGGCCGAAGCCGATCAGCGGTTTCCCGAGGTGCGTGCGGGCGTCGTCTTCGTAGATGTACATGACATTGTGCAGCCGTGGCGATTCGCTGGGCGGCATGGCCGGGCCGTGTCCCCCGAGACCGCGGAAGCCGTAGCTGAAGGGACTGACGATGAAGTCCACAACGTCTGACTCGAGGACCCGGGCCAGGCCGAGGTGGCCGCTGCGCTGGGTGGTCGAGTAGGGGCTGTCGGGTCCCTCGCCGAAGAACCCGGCATTCCAGGCCAGTTCGAAGACATAGCCGTAGAAGGCGCCGGTGAGGGAGAGGTCCCCTGTCACCTCCTTGATCGTGCGATTGAAGTCCACCACCAGATCACCGCACAGATCTGCGAAGCACTGGTAGTAGTCGATGACCTGCTGCTCCCGGCGCGGATCGCGGAAACTCCAGTGCTGCGTCTCCCATTGGGCCTCGGGTGCCGGCACGGCGGCGTCGCGGAAGTGCACCTTGCCGTCCTGCCAGGCGTCGCGCAGGGCCTCTTCGTCGCCGTAGTGCTCTTCGAGCCAGAGGCGGAAGTGTTGCGCCATCGGCGCCGAATAGTCGCCACAGGGAGTGCGCATGGAGGTGAGCCCCTTGACCCACTCTCCCGTGTGTCCGGCTCCGGTCTGGTAGGCGAAAACACGCTCCGCCATGCCGATGTCTTTGAGGTGCTGGGCAAACTGGGTCAGGAAGTCATTGGCCTGCTGCCGCCAAACGGGTGAGGCGTGCGACTGGGTCGTGGGGTTACCCCCTGAGTCCACCTCCCGCTCCTGTGGATGGCGATTGTGCCACCACAACTCGCGGGGGCTCAGTTCCAGCTGTAGCCGCAGATGAAAACGCGCCTCTGGATCTGCCTCGATGATGTGCCCAAAGCGCTGTTCCACGGTGTCGAAATCGTAGTCGCTGGCGCGTCCCTCGCCGGGCCCGCACCACTCATGCCCCACCCCCACATCAAAGGCGTGCAGGTGGATACCGGCGGCGGCATAGTGTTCGGTTGCTGCCGCTGCCGGGTATCCCTCGACCGAGGGCCGGGGGGTCCAGAGATATCCGGCGAACACCGGTTTGCCGTCGATATGTGGCGTAGGCGTGCCGTTGTGCATCTTCATGATTGTCGCCAAAACTCGTTCTCCCTACCTGTGGTGGCCGGCCGCTGCGGCGGCTGACTCACACTCCCCATCCACTGCCTGCCGGATGTCTTCCGACACGCTTACTCCACGGGCGTCTGGTGCTTCACAGATCCAGGACTCGCGCACCACCGAATGCTGTTGTCAGCTTGTCCTTATTCGGCCCCGTCGATTTGAGATATCGACGCTTGCCGACCGGTACTATTGCTGTATCCCCCTGCTTCCCCGCTGCTGCCTCGATTTCTACACCCATGCTCTCCAGCACCACGAAGTCCTGCGGCTTCAACGGGAGCTCCAGCTGCGCGTCGGCTGAGATATGCCAATACACGGCATACAGCGCATCCTTCCTCTCGAAGGTGAAGGCGATCACCCCCGTGCTGCCACCGGCAATCTCCATGATCCGATCGTAGGGAACCAGCTCGAGATCGTTCCTTTCATCGAGCAGAAGGATGAACTCCTGCTCTTCATCACGAAGCATCTGTTTCTGCTCATCACTCAGCCACTTCCTTGCCCTCACCTCTTCCCAGCGCTTGAAGACTTCGAAGTTGTCAGAGGATCTCGGATGTTGCGCCAGCTTTGCCGGATCAGCCTGGATAGAAACCGGGCAATCCCATGCGGCCGCCTTGCTGGTGACAAACTCCAACTGGTCCGGCTGGGTGCCGATCGTCTCCTCGCTGGGAAGCCAGTAACCGAGCCACCCGAAATTCAGACGGGTGAAGTTGTCTCGCATCCTGGGTGCTTCCCTGAAGGGATGCCGCAGCGTCTCTTCCTTCAGCTTCTCGGGAGGGAACACATCGAAGGCATTCCCGCCTGTCAGCATATGCCAGCTGAAGTGAGTCTTGGCTGCTCCCTCCGCGAGAATCGGTTCAGGCTTCAGCTTGCTGAACACTCGGTACTGGGCATTGGCTACGTGATGCCAGAACGGAGGATTGACACCTTCCGACCCGTCGAAATAGATGAACTCGAACCCCGCATCCCAGAGATCCGCAATCCCGTCTGCCACCTCGTCCTGCAGGCCTGAATACTGGTCGAGATACACGCTCGTGGCACCGAATTCACTCACATCCAGCAATCCGAACATGTAGCCGACCGGTTGGGCATTCACCGTTGTGCTGTCAATGCCGCGCACACAGCCGTGGAACGTATAGGGGGGCGTCGTGGTGTACCCCTCATACGAGATCAGCTCCGTCCCGATCTTCAGCACTCTTCGGTTCCCCGCCATCGTTGAGTGAATCGGATTCTGCTCAACGTGAATCGTGGTGTCAGCCTCTGAGAGAGGTTCGGCGAGGGTGAAAATCTTCAGCAGATTCAGTCGATGATCAGGGGCAGGCGTGACGTATTTGCTGTCCCTGCCGATGTGGCTGTGGAGGAAATGACAGCCTGGCGTGATGCCTGCTTCCTTGATCTTGGTCAGCATCGCTTTCAGGTCCGCCTTGCCATTCGGATACTCCCGCCTGTAGACATCATAGTTCCCGATCAGCCTGTAACCTCTGCTGTCGAGAAACGCCGGATAGTAAATATTCATGAGCCTGAACCCACCCATCCTGGCGTACTTGATGTGCTCGTCGACGCTGGCCGGCGTCACGGTGGAAGCCCAGTAATAGGATGCGGTATAGAGATCGTGCCTGCGGCTGGCCACCCCGTGGGGCAGTCCATAGTCCCGTTCAACCGTGTCGATCTTGTCCAGCAACTCATCCTTGGCACAAGTGATCAGCGCCGCAGTGACACCGGTGAGTTTCACCTGCTCATCAGAACCCGCCTGCAGAATCCGATAGCCCTCGCCCTCTTCTGAGTCGGCATTCGCACAGGGACCTGCTGCAAGCACATTGACCGCCACCTCGTCATCCCATATCACATTCAACCAGTCGCCCCAGTGACCCAGTTCGCGGACAGGCAGTCGCAGGAACCACATCTCGGATATCGGCGGCTCGGTCATGACGATGCCGTAATCCTCGGTCAGAGTGAAAGCCTCCAGGGTAAAGGCGATGTAGTCGTCGGCGATCTTCACACTGACCGTGGCTTCCCAGGGAATCAGTTCGTAGCCGATCACCAGCTTGTCCCCCTCCATCCGGACCGCATTGGACTTGAACGTGGTCCTCCGGTTGGGGTATGCCAGTTTCACCTCATTCTGATATGGACGCGGCTCAGTGATGGTACTGAACGGGACGCTTTTTCCCTGAATCAGACACTCCGTACCGGTTGGCTTGTACACGAGACTCCTGGCGATGCCATCACTGGTAACGACCAGTCTCATCTGCTGATTCTCGATCGTCACATCCGGTGTCTCATTCATGGTCAACTCCGATAGGTATCAATGGGGAGGTCTTCTTGCTGATTCGCGACCTCACTCGCCTTGCGGCCTTCAGCGAGATAGAAGAACCCAAACCATCGCTGCCGGCACGAGAAATCTACCAGTCCCTTGGCCATGGATTCCTGTACGCCTTTCCACGGGCAGGCACGGAGGATTCCAGCCGTCACACCATACGAGCGCAAGAAAAACAGAACGTGCCGCCACCAGAGTGGGCAGTACCGTGGCCAGGCCATGTCGAGGATGCTGAGCCGTCCATCAGGCCTCAGGGCTTGGCAGGCATTGGTAACAACACGCCCGCAGTCGGGTACCAGTATCAGGACGTAAGTCGATAGGACTCCATCCACTTGTGGCGGAAACTCGAATCCGGCGGCATCGGCGCAGATCAATTCCACGTTCTGCCATCCGTTGACTGCCACTGTTTGCCGCGCCTGGTCCAGCATGGTTTGACTTTGATCGACGCCGATGATCTTGCCCTCTGAACCAATCGCGTCCTGGAGGAGCGGGAAGTTCAGACCGGTACCGCAGCCTACGTCAACGACAGTATCACCGGACCTGAGACCCAACGAGGCGACAGCCTGATTCCGCCAACCGGATATGTTGAACCCGAACCGGGCAAAGACGTCAAACCACTTCACGTTGTGGTCGTATCTGGACGCGCCGTGTCCGTATGCTCGGATACTCTCCGGTCTGCCCTCCGAGTTTTCGCTCATGGTGGCAGTTCTCAGACGGGTTTCATGAACCAGGCCGCCGGAATCAGGGCGGCCATGAGTTCCATCTCGAACTGTGCGTCCCGTTCCTCTTTGGTTGAGCGAGTGCCCCGATAGACACCGCCTTCGATCTCGGGATCCGGCGTCTTCAGATAGGTGACGATCGCTGCGCCCGAAGACAAGAAGGTGCACCCGAGATTCGTCAGCATGCAGTCACCGACATCGATGTCTCCAATCTTCTGCCACGACAGACCTTCATCCGAGGAGATGGCCGCACTCAGAGGCGAGCGAATCCCCGCGTGATGATGGTCGTGGATGTATTCCGAATCGTTCCAGAACAGCACCAGATCGTCAGATCCAGGCACCCGTCGCAGGCAGGTGCAGCTCTCCGGTGATCGCAGACCACTGGTCCGGGCACGTGACCAGGTTGCACCACCATCCTCGGAACTGGCCAGAAAGACGGCGCCCAATTGCGTGCGGATGCTCATCAACAGCGACCCGTCTGCCCGTTGGGCAATCGATGGTTCCATGGCACCCCGCAGGGGCAACCGGATCTGGTTCACGGATTCCCGCCAGGTATGACCGGCATCATCGCTGTAGTAGGTGCTGATCGCCTGATTCTCATCCGGCACCCAGACCTCATCACAACTCTGGACTGGTAACAACAGACGGCCAGAAGAGAGTCGAACCAGACTCGATGCGCCACCCTGGATTCGGTACTGACCTGCATGTTCCCAGATCGGCACCGAGTCACCGAATGTCTCACCGCCATCCGATGAACGATGCAGGTGCATGGTCGTGTCACCGGGCGTGTGATTGCGCACGTAGCCCAGCAGAATCCCGTCCTCTACCTGACAGAGGAAGGGGGTCATGACATTCAGGTCGCCCGCAACGATGTCAGCCACCATGCGTTCGTTACCCCAGTGACGCCCACCGTCCTGCGACGTGGCCAGATAGATCTTTGCGGCGCCGAAGTCTCCCCCGCCCTCGGGGCCAGGGGAGTAGCTGTGATAGGCGATCAGCAGCGTGCCATCGGTTCGCTCCAGGATCGATGCCGTATCTGTCCGGACGCGTTCGCTGTCCGCCGCCCTGACGATGATGTGATGGATGGCCGGATCCAGGACCGGCTCGGTCTTCAACGACATGTCGTCCAATTCGCGTGGGTTCCTGTGCAGTTAAGCAGTTCGAACAGTGACCGCCTCGTCGCAAAATGTCCAAGCACGGCAGTCACTATCTGCGCTCTGGTAAGTACCCCAAAAGGCCGAGTGGGTGCCATCGTGCGCTGGCGCAGATCGCCGCCGCGTCGGTGCAGGGCATATCGGATGCCCCTGCATCTTGTTTGCCAGGCCTGCACCCAACTCACGATAATCATGAAGTCGCAGGATGAGTTGCACCAGGCCTTCTCAGATCGGACACAAGGAACAGATGTTGGATCCCATCGAAGCTCGTCAGAAACGCGATCAGCTGGTTCGTGACGGGTTCGCTATCGTGCCGGGCATTCTGGGTGATCCACTGCTCAGCCAGTTACAGAGGTGGTCTCAGGAAGTCTTCGAGGCCGTACCGGTGGATCCACGGTATCAGTACCAAGGCAGCGACATCCACGTCTACACCGAGAGCCACTGGCAGCAGATGGATCGCGAACCCGACCATCGCCAGTTTCCGGCGCCCATCGTGGAGCAGCTGCTCAACCATGAACCACAAAAGCAGGTCTGTGCTGAGCTGGGCCTGGAGGACGTGCGTTCAGCCGGGGGCAGTCTGATCCTGCTGTCCAAGCCGGCTTTCGGACCGCCTCTGTATTGGCATCAGGATTTCACGAACTGGGACCACCCGGAAGCTGCCGCGCCCTGGCCGACAAGGATCTTCCTCTCCTACTACATGAGCGACACGAGTCGGGAGAATGGCTGCCTGCGAGTGATTCCGGGTACCCATCGCAAGCGCATCGAGCTCCATGATCTTCTACCCAATGCGCACACACCCGAGATCCAGGCCATCGATGATCTCGATCATCCCATCTTCATGGATCACCCCGATAGCATCGACGTACCGCTGAGGACCGGCGATCTGATCATCGCCGATGCACGTCTGCTGCACGCCGCCTGGCCAAACCAGACCGATCAGCGGCGCACACTCGTGCTGGCCTGGCATGACGTCTTCTCTTTCCCGCAGCCACCGAGCTGGTGGACGGGTGAGATCCCCGACGCCATCCGCGACTATGATCCGAGTTTCACCTGTCCGAGCACACGAACGCCCAGCGCCTACCTGCCGAGGTAGCTACGGTCGGCGACCACCGCCGAGTTTTCGCGGTCCTGAGGAGGTTCCCACCATGGCAACACCCGAACTAGTTTCCCTCACCAAGATCTGGGACGCTGCGCCCCACAATGCTTTCACCGACCTGTTGCGATTCGGCGATGGCTGGCTGTGCACATTCCGCGAGGCCGAATCGCACGGCCACTGCCCGGCCACGATCCGTGTGCTGCGCTCTGCAGATGGCGACAGCTGGTCAAGTGCCGCCGAGATCGAAGAGGCTGGCGTCGATCTGCGTGATCCCAAGCTGTCGGTGACACCTGCCGGGCGGGTGATGCTACTCACGAGTGCCAACTTCTTCGCCCCCGACGGCCGCTACCGCACACGCTCACCCCGCGTGGCCTTCTCCGATGATGCCACGAACTGGACGACACCCACACGTTGCCTGGCTGAAGATCACTGGTTGTGGCGCGTCACGTGGCATGGCACCGTTGGCTACAGCGTGTCCAAGCTCGGGATCGGCAACAATCCGCGACGCGGTATGCTCTATTGCACGACGGACGGTCTGTCCTGGGATTTTATCACCGAGTTCATCCTGCCCGACGACATCTGGACGGCCAGCGAGACGACGGTGCGGGTCATGCCCGATGGCGAGATGATCGCCCTCATTCGCCCTGACTGGATCGGTTCGAGTCAGCCGCCGTATGACGAGTGGTCCTTCACGCGGATCAAGGCCAGTCTGGGTGGCCCCAACTTCATCCGTACCCCGGATGGCACCCTGTGGGCGTCGGCCCGTGGTCGATCTGCCACCGACGAGCCGGCCACCGTGCTGGCCCGCATGACACGTGACAGCTATATACCGGCTCTCGTTCTGCCCAGTGGCGGCGATTGCTCCTATCCAGGCATGGTGTGGTATGAAGGTCTGCTCTGGATGACCTACTATTCTTCCCACGAAGGCAGATCGAGTATCTACCTGGCCAGGGTTCGACTACCGTCCGACTGAACAACGCATCTGGCGGGCCGGCGAGTTCCTGCCCGAGACCGCAACGGAAGGTTCCATGCTGAACAAACCAGGCTGGCCTCAATCTCTGGAACGGTGGTCTGCCTTCTGGAATGGCCGTCTCGCAGACCGTCCTCCGGTGATCGCCCATTTCTCGGACACCGATGAGTTGGATGTGGGTCCCGAGCAGACGCTGGAAGGCGAGATCGCCCACTTCGACGCCGGACGCAATGGCGAACAGCTGGAGCGAATCGAACAGAGTGTGCTCGAGCACACCGCTTTCGAAGACGACACGCCACCTGCCATCCTGGCTGGCGGCGGGGTGTACTACACGGGGGCCGTATTCGGAGCACCACTGCGCGCTACGGCCCGGATGATGGCCTGTGAACCCATCATCGATGATTGGTCCGCCACCCCGAGTGTGCGATACGACCACTCGAATGAATGGGTGCAACGGTCGCTGAATCTTGCCCATCAGCTCGTGGACCGAAGTGGTGGACAGTACGCGGTGATTCCGGGGCTGCTGGAAGGGCCGAGTGACATCTGCGCCAATCTGCGGGGCCCGACGCGCCTGGCATCCGACCTCTACGAATACCCAGAGCAAGTGCAGCGTCTGGCCGCGACGGGTGCCGCCGCCTGGGAGGCACATGCGCGATCCCACTTCGACATCGTACCGCTCCTCGATGGCGGCTCAGCAACCCAGTGGTCGCTGTGGACCCCCGGACGTGGTGCCGCTCTGCAGGAGGACTTCTGTACGATCATCTCACCACGCCAGTATCGCGAGATCTTCCTGCCTCTGGATCGCGAACTTGCACGCGTGGCGGATGTGACATGGATGCATATCCACGCCGGCGCCATCCATCTGATCGAGGAGGTACTCAGCGCCGATGAAATCCAGGGAATCCAGATCGTGTATGACGGACAGGTCAGTCCGCCCCTGTCGACGACCATTCCACTGATGCAGAGCGTGCAGGCGCGTGGGCGCTGCCTCATACTTCGCAAGTATTCGCCCGCGGATCTGTTCCACATTCTGCCCCATCTGTCGCCGCGTCGACTGGCGGTAGACGCATACTTCACCAATCCCACCGAGGCTCGCGACTGGCTCGGCCGGCTCGAACGATGGGAATTTACACAGTGAGTGGCCGACGCGTTCTGAAACCGCGCGCCAGGACACGCTCCTCAGCAGAGGGACCCATGACGACACAGACGGCAACCGGAATCCAGGAAGTGATCACCTCGATAGATGCAACCACCCTCTATCACGAGGCCGATCGAGTCAGTCAGCTGTGGAAGGGTGACGACGACGGTTCGATCCGCATCTTCCGTGGCGAGGTCATCGAGAGCGACTCACCCGGCGCCGGCAGATCCGATCACCCCGAGATCGAACCCTTCTTCCAACTCGAAGGTGAACTCGAAGTCAGGAAGGTCCTTCGACTCGATCGGGCCGATGCCATCTCGACGCAACTCGGCTTCGTTGCGATTGAGGACAACGACAGCCAGAGCACGCTGCGTCTCCTCATCAATGGTGTAGAGGTGCTGCGTCCACCTTCCTCTCAGGTGGCGCCCGAGGCCCGGCAATACAGAGAGCTGTCGTGGAGTCGGTGGTACTATGTGCCCATCCCGGCCGGGGTCCTGCGCGAAGGTGAGAACGAGATCCGCATGAGCGCGGTCGATGGTGGTTCGGGGTGGCAGTTGATGGTCGCCGACTACCGCGACTTCAGCAAAGGCATGGAAGATCCCGTCGTGCTTCCCCACGACAGCGACCGAAGCATCGATGGCGGCGATACCTGGGAAGCGGAGCGGGGCGAATACGTCGTGCGCCTGCTGCTGGATCGATACCTCCCGCAGGGAGAGCTCATCGCGTCCGTCCTGGACGCGGCAGGTGAGCAGGATCAGCCCGTGCGCAGCGAACGAACCCTTGAGACGCTGCAGGTCAGCTGGGCCGAAAACCAACCGGATGGCACGGCACTCTCCATCTCCATGCGCAGTGGGGCACACCCGGCACCAACAGGAAGTGCTGCCCCATCAGAGGATGACAACTGGAGCGATTGGCAGACCTGTGTATCCGGCGCAGATCTGCCGGTTCTGCGCGGCCGCTATGTGCAGGCGCGTATACAGTGGTCGACGACCGATCGGTGTGCCTCACCAGCCCTTGAGTCGCTCACCCTTCAGGCGAAGGTCGGCATCGGCACCGATCGCCTGCCGCGGGTTGCCGGCTTCCGCAATGCGCGGATCCGACCCTCGAGTGAGCCGATGCCGCATGAGGATCCGCGCTGCCGCCTGCTGCAGCAATTGCGACGCGAGTGTGAGCTGGATGCCGTCGTTGCCGGTGCGCAGACCCAGTTTGAAGTGATTCAGCGGCTGCACCGTTGGGCCTATCACATTCCGCTCGGCGACTGCACCCACTTCCCGTGGAATGTCCTGGACTGGATCGACCTGCAACGGGGCGAGGATTGCAGTATCGAGCTGAACTCCTATTCGGCCCGCCGACGCGACAAGATGTGTCTCTATCCGAATGTCGTGCTCGTGGCGGCCCTGCAGAGCTTTGGCATGCCGGCGCGACATCTCAACTTCCACAGCGAGGGCATGACGGGGCACGAGATCTGCGAAGTGTGGTCGAATGATCACGAGAAATGGATCCATCTGGATGCCACCCGCGACTACTACTGGTTCGACCGTCGAACACTGACCCCGTTGGATACGGAAGAGATCCACCGGGTCCTCGTCGATCGTCTGGAAACGATCGAGACCTGGCAAAGCCCCTACCTGTATCGACAGGATCTGGACGCTCTCGTGGCGGATCTTCCCATCACCTACTGGGACGGCGAATACGAGCACAGTGTCGACGATGGCGACCATGGCGCCCTCTTCCTGTTTCGCAGCTTCAGCCATTTCCGCATCGTGCCGCGCTTCGATGTCTTCAGCCGGCCACGTCCGTTGCCAGTGAGTCAAGGCACCGAGATCTGGGCCTGGGATGGTTATCTGAACTGGGCGGAGGATCGCGTGCCGCCTTTGCCACACTTCTCCCACCACACAAACCGCCGCGCCGACTTCTATCCCACCCTCAATCAGACGCGCTTCACGGCCGTGAGCATCGAGGATGGTCGCCAGCTGAAGATGTCGATGGAATCGTCCACGCCCGACTTCGCCGCCTACGAGGTGCGAATCGGCGATGGCCCGTGGCAGGAGATGACGCAGGAGTGGAATTGGCCACTACGCGATGGCATGAATACGGCGCAGATGCGCAGTCGCAATCGTTCGGGTGTAACGGGTGTGGCCAGCGCCCTGTCCGTGGTCGCCTAGTGCTCTGGACCACGCCATACGTCACCGGCGCACAGACGCAAGGAGCAGGCTTCAGGTAGAAAGTCTCTGCTCCACCCACGCCAGCACCTTCGGGAAGGGCAGGTCGGTCAGAGTGCCGTAGAGCGGATCCCTGGCCAAGCGCGCCCGCGTCATGCGGGGTGACGTGAGTCCGCACAGGAAACGTGCCACGGCCCGCGGCGTTCCCAGCACATCCCCTGCCGCCTCGACGGTGGGTTGCACTCGATCCCACAGATCATCCTGGATGGGGCGTTCTGATCTCGGTTCGATGGGCACCACCTCACCGAGACAACCACTGCAATGGCCGCAGGGCGTCTCCAACTGCTCACCGAAGTGTGCCGCCAGCGCTGCAGACCGGCAGCTGTCCAGATTGAACAGGTCCAGCACCTGTTGCAGACGGTCCGCCTCTGCCGCCTCCCGCTTCATGTTGTAGGAGACCAGATCATCGGCCAGTGCCTGCAGGTCATCTGCCTGACGCAGACGCTGATACCGATTTCTCACGCCGCCCGCCTGTACCTCGAGCAATTGCTGGTCACCGAGCCAGTCCAGCGCTCTGATCACACGTTCACGATCGGTCCGCAACTCAGTCGCCGCCTGGGCAGGATCGACCTGGAACCAGACTCGGCCCTGTTTCGCGTGGTTGAACAGACCCTCGATGAACTGCCCGCGCTCGCCATCGAAACGGGCCGTGATCTCACTCGGGTCGATGAGGGGTTTGAACTTGTAGGCCGAATAGAAGGGTGTGCCCCCTTCCAGGTATCCATCCAACTCGAGTCTCGTGAGCAGCGTCCGCAACACGAGAGGCCGGATATCATGCTGCGCTGACAGATCGTACAGACTCACATCAAAGGCCGGATCCCGGGCAAAGACATCATCCACGAGGGCCCGGACGGATGCATCATCCGGCGTGTCACCGTAGACGAAATTCTCGAGCACCGTCAGATCATCGGCACACACCAGACAGTGGCAGACCGACCGATTCCCGTCGCGGCCCGCCCGACCGATCTCCTGGGCGTAATTCTCCAGGCTCTTGGGCAGATTGTAGTGGTAGACATAACGGATATCGGCCTTGTCCACACCCATGCCGAAGGCGATCGTCGCCACCACGATGGACGAAGTGGAAGCCATGAATCGATCCTGCACGATGGCGCGGTCCTCATCCTTCATGCCCGCGTGATAGGCGTGGGCATCCAGTCCGCCTGCCCGCAGTCGATCTGCCACATCCTCGGCGGTTCGCTGCAACGTGACGTAGACGATCGTCGGACCCGGTTCGCTGGCGCCGATCGCAGCCAGCAGCGCCGCGTCACGCGCACCGGCTCGCACCGGTTGGGTACGCAATTCCAGATTCGGTCGATAGAACCCGGTGCGCACAGCATGGGCCGCATCGATGTCGAAACCCGCGCAGATATCATCCAGGACGCGCGGCGTCGCTGTCGCTGTCAGGGCCAGGACCCGCTCGGCGCCATACTCGCGGGCAAAACCGGCAAGCTTCAGATAGTCCGGGCGGAAATTATGGCCCCACTCCGAGATGCAGTGGGCCTCGTCGACGGCGAAGAGGCTGATGTCGATCCCCTCAATGGCCTGCCGAAAGCGTTCATTGTTGAAACGTTCGGGTGCCACATAGAGCAATCGAAGAGATCCTGACCGAACCCCCTCCATCACCTCCCGGTATTCATCCAGGCTGAGACTCGAATCCAGGCGCGCCGCCTCGATCCCGCGACGACGCAGGGCATCGATCTGGTCCTTCATCAAAGCGATGAGGGGCGAGACCACCAGTGTGAGTCCGGGCAACAGCAGCGAGGGTAACTGGTAGCACAGGGACTTCCCACCGCCCGTAGGGAACACGGCCGCCGTCGAATGCCCGTCGAGGAGGTGACCCACGGCCTCGGCCTGCCCCGGGAGAAATTGGTCGAATCCGAAGTGTTGCTCGAGGGCTGAGAGTGCATCGTTCATTGTCGTCATGCCCTCAATCTACAACCTGCGCCAGATGCGCTGCACTTTCTGTGTGCCAGCTCCCACGAACTGGGGTTGCCCTTGAGCGGGCACGCATACGATACTGCCTTCAGGAGCAATCCCTTCGCATCCGTACGCGCACTCCAACTGTGAGAAACCCCCGTGAGCCGCGAACCTGTCGATACCGCCTCCTTCGCCCAGATCGCCGATCGCTACCAATACGAGGCGAATCAGCCGCTCGAAGCCGTCACGGTCGGCTCGTGGAAGGCGCGCATTCCCTACACGATCGAGAAGGTTATCTACTCCAGCACCCACGGCGAGCGAGTCCCCGGACACTTCGTCACACCACACGAAGCCGGCCCCGGCCCGCATCCAGCCATCCTGCTCGTTCACGGTGCCAACAGCTTCTGGGGACGCAACGAAGACTGGGCAATGGACTGGATGGACATCCTGGCCCGTGCCGGCTACTGCGTGCTCTGCATCGACAATGCCGGCCACGGCGAACGCATGACGGAGCCCCTCAACATCATGGCCGCAGGCTCCTATCACCATCGCGAATGGATGACACAATCCGTCGTCGATCAACGCCGGGGTCTCGATTATCTGCTCACACGGCCTGAAGTCGACCGATCCCGTATCGGGCTGTTCGGTGGATCACTCGGCGGTTGGATCGGCTGCATGGTGGCAGGGCTCGATGATCGTTTTGCCGCCGTCGCCCTCACCGTCATCGGCGCCTGGGTTGCCGGCGACAGCGATGACCCACGAACACGTTGGGTGAACATGCTCAATTTTGCCCCGCGGATCTCAGCACCGACACTGATGGTCAATGCCACCGGCGACGGCCGCGAACCGGGGGAAGAACTCTTCGCCGCCATGCCGGATCCCAAGCAGCAGATCTGGATCGAATCGAACCACTACCTGCCACCCCGCGAGAACAATGCTGAGATCCTCGCCTGGCTCTCTGAACAGCTGTAGGTCTGCATGATGACAGATCCCCTCTTCCACGGTGTCGTCCCCATCCTCATCACGCCCTTCGACCAGGCGGATCGCATTGACGAGGACAGCCTACGTCGACTCGTCGACTACTGTATCGACGCCGGTGTGCACGGATTCGGCATCGCCTTCGCGACTGAGATCCCCAAGCTGACCGAGGCCGAGCGAGACCAGATCACCCAGATCATCGTCGAGCAGGCAGCCGGTCGCGTACCTGTCGTGGCAAATACGGGAGCACCCTCGACACAGGCGACGATCCTCTACAGCAAGCGGGCTCAATCCCTGGGCGTCGATGCCGTCATGGGCACGCCACCGGATGGGACGCCCGAGTTGATTCGGCAGTATTTCAGCGCCCTGTGCAAGGCCGTGCAGGTGCCGGTCTTTGTGCAGGAAGTGAGTGGAATCGTCAGTGGTGATCTGCTTTCAGATCTGGCCGATGACAGTGACAATCTCTGCTACGCCAAGGTGGAGAGCGCCCCCACACCGAAGAAGATCAGAGATTGCGTCGACAAGTGTGGCAACCGCGTCACCGTGCTCGGCGGGGCCAGCGGCACCCAGTTGATCGAAGAATTGCGTCGTGGCTCACAGGGTACCATGCCCTGGCCGAGTCTGCCTCATGCCTTCGTTCGTGTCTGGGATCTGTGGCAGGCAGGCGACGAGACCGCTGCCCGGCTGGAATGGGAGCAGCAGATCCAGCCTGTGCTTCGGATCAATGGTGTGGTGCACAAGCAGATCCTCTGCCGTCAGGGTATCATCGACCATCCCCACTTCCGGGCACCGGACACCATCCCGCCGATGGACGACATGACGCAGCGAGAATTCGACGAGATCTGCGAGCGATTAGGGATCGGCTGAATATGGCAGACCTGGACCTGGCCGATTCGACTGGATCTTTGGCCCCAAGTTGGGGAGCTTCACAACAAGATGCAGTTTCACCACAACATTGATGTGCTCGTGAAGGAGACTCAGCAATATCTCTGGGTTACGCTGCTGATCGCACTTGCTGCGTGTGAATTCGCAAACGAATTCTCCGGACCATCAAGCTTCGCAACGCCGGGCGTGCCTGCTTTCTGTGAAAGCGCCTTTGGTGAAGAAGACCTGACAGAGAAACTCGCTTTCCTGTCGACGACCCACGGTCTGACGCTGTTGAACCAGTTGCCACACAACCCCGGTCTTCCCTCCAACGTGACGCCCCGTGCAGGCCGGCCGCGGATCTACCTGCTCAAACACGCTTTCCTGACATAGCGTCCCCCCTAGTGCGGTCCGATCGGACATGCTCGGAGGGGACCACTGTGTCCGGTCCCCTGCGAGCGTGCCCTATTCGCATTCGGCCAGATCTTCAAGCCGAAAGGCGTCACGCTGTGAGTTCCTCGAACATACCGCGCAAACCACCGTCAAAGAGAGATCAGCATGTCAGGTGGTATGAAGAAAATCATGGTGGGTTACAATATCTACTCCACAACAGACGATGTGATCCGCGTTGCCAAGCAGCGCGCGCAGGAGACCAGTGCCGAGTTGCTGTTGGTCTCATCAGTTGTGGGACATTCGCTGGACGCGTCCGGCACGCTGGCAGACATGGACGCCCGCAATCGCCTCCACAGCATCGAGGCCTCTCTGGCCGCCGATCACGTCCCTCATAAGGTGCACTTGATCGTACGTGGCTCGAATGCCGCTGAGGATCTCGTCCGTTTTGCCCGGGAGAACGATGTCGCCGAAATCGTTGTCGGCTTCGTGCCAAGACCAAGGATCGGTGAGATGATCTTTGGCTCAAACCACAGGCGTTTTGTAGCCACTGCCCCATGCCCCGTCGTAACGGTTCACAACGGCTGGTGAGCAGATCTTTCCCTACTCGATCCAGAACGAATAGAGTCGCGCCTGATGCAGGTAGAATCTGAGCCGCACGGGACGCTCGAAGACCAGATCGTGGGTTGGCTTCCACGCCACCTTCGCCCTCACTTCATCACCGACAAAGGGCGCCGGCTCTTCGGCAGGCACCCAGAATCCAGTGTGCGCCTTGCGCGTCTCGGCATCGGCGATCTCCACGTAGATCTTTCCCCAGGACGCGTCGGCATTGATGTAGACGTCCTCTCCCTTCAGATCGAAGGGTTTGGTGAGGATCTGGCCCGCCTCGTCTGCTTCCAATGCCGCAAAGCGATCCTGTGGCAGCTTCGCCAGCGACAACGCCCCACTATCCTCGAAGACCTCCGGTGACACGCCCAGCCGGAAGAGTTCCTTGCTGCGATTGTATTCCTGGTATTGCTCACGGCTGCCGGGCAGGCGCAGGGCATTGTAGTAACACCAGATCTCACCATCCTCACGCACGACCGGCGCCCCGGCCGGCAGTAGCTGGCAGGTTCCATAGTTGTCACCTCGCCAGGGTTCGACACCGATGAAGATTTCGCGATCTGCCACACGCTCCCAGTGGTGGAGATCCCGCGATACGGACATCTCGATCTGGTTGATGCGGGTGTAGTTGGTCGCCGGGGGCGGGATGGCGCCGAAGGGATTGAAGACTGTCGGGAATCCCACATAGAGCCCCTGGTAGGGCAAGACGGCCATGTTGTAGATCTCGGCCTTGTAGTCTTCGTCGTCCACGATCGGTGGCGTCAGATACACCGGATTCTCGATGATCTCGCGCACCCGTTGGCGGCAATTCTCCCAATCCACTTCATCTGAGTGGAAAATGAGTTCGGGCTCTGTGAACGAGCGGAAGTCCTCGCTGGTGGACAGCCATACAGACCGCCCCCAATCGGTGCCCAACTTCACGAAGGCCAGGTAACGACCCGTCTGTGGATCGTAGGTGAATTGTGATTCATCTGAACTGGGGATCGTCACATCCAGCATCGTCCAGTCGAATCCATCCGGCGACACGCCCAGCTGTCGACCACCCGAGCCAAACAGCCCCTTGTAGCGCCGCCCGGAATCGGGATCGGCCTCGTCTCGCATGATGTGGTAGAGTCGTGGCATAGCCGGATCACAGGCGATGTTGTTCTGCCGCGAACCCTCCCACTCGTACAGACCCAGGGAAGGCAGTTCCCAGTTCTCGCCGTCCGAGGAGGTAGCGTAATGGGTGAACTGCCCCATGTACCACCACTCCCAGAGCTCCTTCTCGGGATTCCACATGGGCGGCGTCCGGCTCTGCACGCCGCCGCGGATCATGGGACCGCACTTGATCGGCTCATGCAGAACACGGCGAACGCCATCTGCTGTCTCGATGGCGCCATCGTCGATCAGCAATTGTCGGTTCTTCTTTGGGTCGATCATCGATTGGGACATGGACATACGTCTCCTGTCAGATCAGAGATTCGACTACCTCAGTATCTCGACGCGGGCCAGTTCGAGTTGGTCTCCCACGCCATATTGCCAGATCTCCACCGCTTGACCGGTGAAATCGCGAACCAGTGCATCGGCTGAACCGCTGGTCGATTCTCCTGAAGAATTCAGATAGATGCTGTTCCGCTCATCCTCAGCATCACCACCCTGCACGGCACCAGCGACCTTCACGAAGCGGTCTCCGGCGCCAATCCAGCTGCCGGCATAGTAGTCGGGGCCCGGCACCAGGTCACCCTCTTCGACCGGACGGCGCTGCGCAAAGGTCAGATAGGCATCCAGGTGAAGACGCCCGTCCTCGACATCGGACACGGTTCCACGCCCGAGCAGTGCCGAGTGATCCAGACTCAGCCACAGTCGTTCACCGTCCGCCACGACATCTGTCACACGATAGAGAGCGGCTCGCGCATCGTTGTAGATCCGCAGTGTGCGGCCCAGCCACTGGTCGCCTCCAGGCGCCACGATCGCGACTCGATTCGCCGCATAGTCAACAGCGACGATTCCTGTCGTCGTGTAGGCTCCTTCGCCGGGCGCCCATTCGCCGATGCGCACATCACGTGTTCCCTGGCCGGCGACACTTGTCTGCACACGCACACCGATCGTCCGGTGATCCATCGTTGTGCTCGGCGTGGATGGGACCTGAAGCTGGATGCGATCCGTCGCGCCCTCTCGCTCGACCTCCAGCACCAGTGGCGACGCACTGATCAGGCGAACCTTCTCCACCACGGGTTCACCCTGATAGGCATCCAGCACACTGACGAAGACCGATGCCTCGCCATCCTCCACCTGACGCCGCGCCAGTACATAGTCGAGGCCCCAGTCTTCGGGTCGCGCCGGCGAGCGGCCCCGGCCGCCGATGACCTCAAGTGGACCACCGACTGGCACCAGGTGCAGACGCAACCCATCCCCCTCCGGCAGATCCGATGGCCACGTCCATGCTGCCGGCTCAGACAGCGTGACGCGCCGGATGTCCTTCAGGAATCCGGGAAAGTCATCACGCGCCCGTCCCCAACGATCCGTCCACTTGCCGAATTGTTCGACCTCGCTGCCGGCCAGCGTCCCTTCCGGCTGGTTCGTCCAATCCAGATCGGGTGCAACCACCGGCACCAGTGGACCGTGCCAGCTCTGGTCGTGCTGGTCTCCACCATCCACAGCAAACAGATCCACCATGTAGAAGCGGTCGTCGTCCACATCGACGAGCACCACCAGGCGTTCATACAACTGCGTCGGCGCTGCCCCGTCCCGCGCCGGCTCGACACGATCCATCGGATACGGATCGTGGTCAGCGACGATTACGTGTACGCCGCCTTCGCTGGCAAAAAGCCGGCCGAAACCACCGAAATCCTGACGCGGTTGGGTCTCGTCGACGGTGACCGTGTTGTGAGCCAGCGAGTTCGAGTCCCACTGCCAGCGATAGTCCCAGGACAGGGGATATCCCAGATCCGGTAGCCAGTCCAGGCCACGGGCATAGAGCCCGAGTGTCAGGTGGTCATTCTGCCGATGTCCGAGCAGCGACGTGTAGTTGAGCAAGGCCGCCCGACGCTGCTGATCCTCGCCTGAGGCGAGGATCGCCATGCCATACCCGTCGAACAGACGCGAGCCACGGTCGATCTGAGATTCTGGTTGTTCGAGGGCCGCCGCGATTCCATCTGCCGGATAGGGCTCAAACAATTCCCCGGGGAAAGGTGTGCCATCCGGACTCGTCGCCGCCCGCGCCAGACGGGCGTCACCATAGCGACCAAAGGCGTAGACATTCTGCTCCATCAACAGGGAGTAGAAGCGCGGATCGACCCGCTTCAGTTCGCCAATGCCACCCGTATCGCCGATGGGCGGCAGGTACGCGTCCAGCAGGGTCACGTCCACATACCAGTCGAAGATCGAGCGCGCTTTGGGTTCACCGAAGAGGTCCGGGTATCGATCCAGTGGAAACAACCCCGGCTGATGCTGACGAATCGATGCCATCGCCTGATCCACGCGAATCAGATCCAGCTTGATCCGATTGTAGGAGGGACTCTCGTGTCCCCCGCCATCACGGGTGAGCCCATTCACCAGCAGGTGTGCCGCATGGCCGGCACCGTGGAAGGTGTAGTCCACCATCTCCACGGAATTCGGTGACGCATCGGAGTAATCATCCAGGACCAGTGCGCAGGCCAGCGCTGCCGCCTGATGGTGCCCTTCATTTCCGTGGATCGCCCCGTTCAACAGGCCAGTCATACCGGCCCGTACTAGATAGTGCTCGATGTAACCTCGCAGGTCATCGGCACTGTCTGCGGGCAGGCCCTTCTCTTTGAGGAAGGCTAGCATGTCCGGATCCTGATCCATATAGCTGAACAACCCGTCATAGGCGTAGACGGCCCCTTCCAGGCAGAAGGTCTCCCAGATCAGGTCGGTGATCATGCCACCCGTCTTCCAGCGATAGTGTGGATCGCGGCCATTGTACAGGGCGTAGAACAACCGATCCTGGCGGTCATCGTGATTCGGATACTCGCTGGCCAGCCGGGCCAGCAGAATCGCCCCCTTTCGCCCATAGCGAGGATCGCCGGTCAGCGCATACGCCTGCGACAAGGAGCGCAGTGCCGGGATCACCACCGAGCCATAGGCCATGTGGGCGTATTCTCGCAGGAAGAAATACCTGCGCCCATCGATCACGCAGCCACTGCCATCGTCGGGAAAGTCACCCGATGTCATGTCCCCGGCAGCATAGTCATTACTCGGATACCACTCTCCCCCGAGCATGCACTGGATCTTGTACGGATGATTGACCGGGTCGATGTTATAGGGACACCACGGGTTGATGTCGCGCACCTTGGTCCCGTGCACGGGACAGATCGCCCGGGCTTCGTGGTCCATGGCACGCGGAATCGTCGTGGTCGGCTGCAACATCCACATGAACTCGTCGCTCTGCTCGGCATAGGTCGCCGCCGGCCCGTATTCGGGGCCGATGTAGTAGCGCAGCGCGTCACCCGTCTGAATCCGCTCGAAGAGATCCTTCGCCCAGTCATACCGCGCCAGATTCTGGCGCGCCGCCTCGATGCGCTCGGGCGTGTAGTAAGTGGGACCATCCTTGGGCGATGCCATCGCTGCCGTCCACATGATCAACCCTCCCATCAGCAGAATTCGTCGTTTCATCACATTCCTCCAAATCCGCCCTGAGCAACTCGCAACCAGATCGTCATATCAGGCTCAACGAATCGTCACCAGCGTCGGCCCGGCACCAAGGGGGATGCTCAATCGTGCCACGTAAGAACGCTCTTCCGGCAGGCCCGTCTGCGTGTAGGGATTGTGCGGTATGATCGGATATTCCAGGCGTGAACCGGCCGGCACGTCGAAGGATCGACCGCCCCAACGCAGCAGCGGCGCCTCTTCTGTGAAGGTGTGATCGATGAGTGCCGTCGGCACCACCACGTGAGTTGTTCCACCCGCGTCAATCTCATCACCCCCACCCAGGTCCAGCATCAACCCGGCTTCGATGTCACAGGGTGGTGTCAGTTGATGAAACCGAACAACCAGACCGTCGCCCTCACGAACCAGCGAGACCTCCACCTGATCAGCTCCGAGTTCGTATAGCGCCACGATCTCATCCGCCGATGTTCGCACGCAACGGGCCGCACTGGGGATGTAGTCTCGTCCGGCGCTGCGGCGGCGAAGCGTGGAGAATCGTGGCGTGAACTTGCTGTTGCCCGTGCCCACCAGATACCCACTGTCGGCATGATACACCTCGACGAAATTCTGCGACTCGAGAATGAAGCGGCTCGTATGCTCCGGCGTCAGCTGCCAGCCCAGCAGGGCCGTCCACGGGCCAACATCGATCCGGGCTGCTGGCAGCACTTCGGGTGCCACAACACTCGGTATGTCAGAGATGTCATCCCACGTCATCAAGGCCTGCACGAAGGCCCCGTAGAACGCCAGCCCCTGCGCACCATTGTCGGCGATCCCCGTGCTGCGCAGATCCTGCAGGCCGCCCCGGGCCCGGTCCAGGCACAGTGTGCGGCCGGCCGGATCGCGCAGAAAACCCGGTGGAAAGAAGAGCATCGGCCGCGGACGGTGACGCATGCGTCCATCGACGACGACGGCACTGGAGCCATCGGGCAACTGGAAGGCCAGGAAGAATCCCAGGGCTCTGGCCATCGAGTCGCGAGCCAGGTCACAGTCAGACGCCTCAGCGTAGAGGGAGACAGCTTGCGCCGTCACCATCGAATAATCGACGACGATGCCCTCCCCTTCGGGCCAGACCCCATCGGGTCGTTGTGTCGGCAGGATCCAGCGAGCAAAGAAGTCGTCGGCAAACTGCACCCAGTCGGGTCGCTCGAAGTATTGGCCCGCACGATAGACGAGCAACCCGTGCCAGGTGGCATGGTTGCCGGGAAAGGTAACAGGCGCCTCTTCACGGGCTTCACTGCCCCCAAAGCGGGAGATCATCGTCGCAGCAATGTGACTCACCGCTCCTTCGATGGCAGTATGCAATGCCTGCCGCAATTCGGCGCCGCCCACATCGTGCGCTTCCATCAGCTTCAGTGATTCCAGCGCGTAGTAGTTGAGCCACTCCCCCACGTGACGGCCCCAATCACGCCCGCGCGAATAGTGCGGCGTGTGGAAGTCGCTGTCGGTAATACTGAGGATGTAGCGCAGATTCGCGATGGCGAGGGACCTGAAGTGCTCCCGCTCTTTGGTCGTCGCCCCGGGCACAATGCTTTCCGACAGCAGCAGCATCGAGAAGTGAGCGAACTGGTTGTAGTAGCTTGGCCCCTCCGCATCCGGGAAGCCATCGCGGTCCAGATCCATACTGCCAACCGGTCCATAGTGGGGCGCCGCCTGACGCGCCCACTCCAACAGGAGATCGGCTGCTTCGGTACGCAACACATTGAGTTCTTCTGGCATCCCTATTGGCTCTTTCAGCTTCGGGCTCTTTCACTTATTGTGCATTCTTGCGAATCGGAACCGCACCGCGCCCCCACCAACTCGTGTGGGGACGACCCCTGCAGATCACGTGCGCCGCAGAAGCTGGGTGAGCCCGCAAGGCACCACAAGCCCGCACCACAGAGAGACAGATCCCGTGACCGACTACAGTGTCAGTGACACCGACCAGGAGTTCTTCCACCGCGAGGGGGTATCTCGCCCTGCCCGGTCTGATCGACGCCGACTACAATGCCCGCCTCGTGGCCGAACTGGACGAGCTCGTGGCTCACCGGGAGGAGAAGGACCATCGCTTGATCGTCTCCTACAAACAGATGGGCCTGCTCACGTCCCATCCACCCATCATCGAACGTCTCAAGATTCTGATGGGACCCCGATTCGCCATGCACCACATCCATTCAGCCCGGCACGAAGCCGGCAACAAGGGTGTCAACTGGCACCAGGACTACGAGCAGTATCCGCAGACCAACCGCTCCCACATCATGGTCCACGTCTTCTACTACTTGAATGGTCTCAGTGGCACAGTGGGCGATCTGCTTGCCCTGCCACGATCACAGAATCTCGTCGTTCCCAATGGCGGTATGGGACTCTTCGGCACCCAGGATCTGCCAGGTTCACTCGTCTTCGACGATCTGCCACCGGGTTCGGCCGTCATCGTGCACTCCGCTCTCTGGCACGCCCGTCGCCCGAAACCGGGTGGCGAGGACCAACCGCGCTACTTCATCGATGTCTCGTATTGCCAACACGGTGTCCTGTGGCCGGCCTATGGGCGCGTCGACGAGATTAATGCGGCGGCGCTGGCGGCAGGTCTGGGACGTGATGGTGCCTACGACTTCCTCTACGACACGGATCAGTTCTTCAATCGCCGCGAGATCGATGAAGCCTTCAAGGAACGCAACAAGGGCAGCATCGCCCTGCAGATGAAAGGCGTGGTATCAGATGGCTGAGCGTCGTGTTCTTATCACGGGTGCCACGGGCAAGGTGGGTCAGGCCTTCTTGCGTCGATTCCTGGCCGATGAAGCCTGGAGCGATGCCACCATTCGGGCCCTCTGTCACAATCGGGTCGTTGACAGTAGTGATCGCATCGAAGTCGTGCGGGGTTCGATCTCCGATCGATCTGTTGTAGCTGATGCCGTCGAGGGTGTCACCCACGTCGTGCACCTGGCCACCTGCAAGGAGACGCCGGACGATGTGATGGACGTCGCCGTCAAAGGCATGTTCTGGTTGTTGGAAGAGTGCCGCGTGTCGCCGAGCTTCGAGCAGTTTGTCCTCATCGGTGGCGATGCCGGCATGGGGCACTTCGTCTACCCCCATCCGGTCCCCGTCGTGGAGACGCAGAAGCACAGTGCCTACGAGGGATGTTATGCCCTGTCGAAGGTGCTCGAGGAGGTCATGCTGGAACAGTATTACATCCAGTACGACTTCAATGGCTGCTGCGTGCGGGCACCCTGGATCATGGAGAAGGATGACTTCAAATACACCCTCTCCTTTGGAGAAGACGTCTTCGGTGGGCCCCGATGGCGCGATCTGGTCGGTGCAGAGAAGGCCGACCAGTACGCTGCCGATGGCACCATTCCAGTCATGCTGGGCGCCGATGGCCAGGCGATGCTGCGCAATTTCGTACACGTCGAGGATCTGACCGACGCCATCATGGCCGCTCTAGGTAATCCTGCTGCACGACAGCAGCTGTTCAACATCTGCATGGATGAGCCCGTGGATTACTCTCTCGTAGCCGACTACCTCTACGAGACCCGCTCTCTGCCCAGTGTCAACGTGCCCACCGAGTTCCATCGCACCTGGCTCGACAACAGCAAGGCGAAGTTCCTCCTCGACTGGCGCCCCGAATACGACCTGTCCGACTTGATCGACAGTGCCTGGGATTACGAGCGCGGCGACGATGATCCTCGCACGGTCTGGTATCCCGGCTGAGCTGGCCCCGAATATCGATATTCCTCTCAGTGACATCGGTCGCCTCAATGCGGGTGGCCGCATGCAGCGAAAAACCCGCTCACCGCCGCCGACATAGATCTACGGATCGACCCCGGCGATCTGACACAACGAATCTCCGCCGTCGTTGTCGAGCATCTCGCGCATTGGCGTCGACGCAAGACTCGCCTCGAGCGTCGCCAGTGCATCGTCCAGCTTGCGGTGCAATGGACACAATTGGCCAGCGTGCCGCGGCAGCCCGAGGGGACAGCTGTCGATGCGTCGGACCGGGTCGACGGCGTTGACGACCTCGAGGGCGGTGATGTCGGCAGCGTCGCGAGTGAGCCGGGACCCACCCCCTTTGCCGCGCAGTGTTAACACCACCCCCGCACGCTGCAGGCCCTGCAGCACCTTTGACAGGTAGCTCGACGGCACCTGCGTGCCGTCGGCAATCTGCTGGTTCGTGCGCAGCGCGGGTGAAGTCTCTGCGAGGAATACGACGGCTCGTAGAGCGTATTCTGCGGTCTGTGACAGCATGTGATGGCTTTCCGGGCCGAAACTTCGTGCATGAGCCTCCGGTGCCGAAGGGCACCGGCCTCAGATCCTCGTCAACTCGTCGGCGAGACCCCACCTGCAGGGACGTCGCCCCGCCACGAATTCCGCCGGCCCGACCAAGCCCGGTAGACGACAGAGCAGAACCCGATGGAGAGCAGGCCAGAGACTGTGGCCCACAACGGGATGGCGACCTTGTCGCCCGCGGCGTAGCTGTGCATGCCCATCAGAAGGTAGTTCACTCCGAAGTAGGTCATGACGATGGACCAGATGGCCAGGAAGGATCCTGCCGCCTGCACAAAGGGGTTGGCGAGCCCGGGGATCCAGCGCAGGTGCAGGATCATGGCATAGAGCAGGATCGACACCAGCGCCCAGGTCTCCTTGGGGTCCCAGCCCCAGTAGCGCCCCCAGCTCTCGTTGGCCCATACGCCACCCAGCAGCGTGCCCACCGTGAGCAGGCCGAGGCCGGCAACCATCACGTCCACGTTCAGCGTGTCGAGAAGGCCGACGGCGCGGACCGTGGCCGGCCTCGGCCGCCCCCAGTCGACGAGGAAGAGCACCATGGTGAGCAACCCGAGCAGGCAGGAGAGACCCAGGAAGCCGTATCCCGCAGTGATGACGGTGACGTGGATATTGAGCCAGTAGGAGGCCAGCACGGGTCTCAGGGGACCGATGGAGGGATCGAAGGTGCCCAGCATCGACACGCCCAGCGTCACCGCTGTCAGCAACGAGGCCAGGGCGCCTACGGCGGCGGTCCGGCTGATCAGTTCGAAGAGCACGCCCGCCAGCGCCACCGTCAGCGCCACCCAGAGCAGCGACTCGTGGCCATTGCTCAGTGGCCCGCGCGCAGAGGCGATCCAGCGCAGGACGAAGCCCCAGAGGTGCAGCCCGAAACCGGCCAGGAACGCCAGCATGCCCAGCAGGTAGAGCGGGCTGCGCCAGGACCAGACACCCCCGTGACGGCTCAGCAGCCCCACAAAGAAGGCGACGATCAGGACCACGAAGCCGAGCAGGTACGGCACGGTGGACAGTAGAAACGGGCGGGTCCGGTTGAGCATCAGTTCCGCGTCGATCCGCAGCTGCGTGGGGATGACGGCGGCGCCGTAACGCCGCTGCAGCTCGTGCACCCGCCGCAGCCCCTCGCCGATGCGGACATCATCGCCGGCCAGGAGTCCCTCGAAGAGGGTGCCGGCAGCGACTCTGAACTCGCCGCCGCGCGGGTCGTGAGGAGGGAGGGTTTCGAGGACCTTCTCGATGGTCTGCCAGGTGTTTCCGGGATCGTCGGGAACAGGGAAGATCCGCAGGAAGTTGCCCTGTAACGCCCCAAAAAAGAGGTGTACCCGCTCGTCGAAGACGATGAGTTTCTGCTGGGTCTTGTCGCGCCGGTACGAGGGAGTGCGATGCGCCTCGCCGACGACGTCCCGCAGCCGGTAACCGCTCTCCTGCAGGAGCGAGGACAGCGGTACGTGGCGAACCGAGTGGTCGACGCCGAGCAGTTTCTGCACCCCCGGGTTCTTCACGAAGACCACCGGATGATCATACCACGCCTCGGGGTGCATCGCGAGGCCCAGGAAAATCGCCGCCGGTTCGCGGCCCTCGAAGCGGGTGCTCCTGGTGATCTTCATCGCCATCTCGCGGGCGAGGGTATCGAAGGGCTTCATGCGCCCGTGGTAGTCCTGCACGATGAGCCGCGATGCCGACTCCAGGTTCGCGGGCGAGAGGATCACACGGGGTGGGCCCGGGGGCCCGCCGCCGGCCCGGGGTTCCTGCGCCTCTGCGCTCCCCGCCGCCGCGAGCGCCCACGTGGCGATCAGAGCCGCCGCCCCGGCCAGGGCCCGCAAGGTGATCACGCGCCGGATGACGGTCTGCACGAGGATCACCAGGAAGCCGAGAGAGATGACGGTGTAGCCGATGTAGGTGGGGAGCTTTCCGGGGTCCCGGTTGACCGAGAGAATCGTGCCCTGGCGATCAGGGTCGTAGCTCGACTGAAAGTGCTTGGTGCCGCGGTGGGTCAGAGGATGGTTCATCCAGATACGCACCGGCCGGCCCGAAATCCCGTGCTCCGGGTCGCTGAGCAACACGTGGCTCTCATAGCTGGCGGGGTTGTCGCTGCCGGGGTACGTCTCGAGGACGAAGTCCTCGAGGGCGATCTCGTAGGGCAGCTCACTGAGCACCGGCCCATACCGTAGGCGATACCGCTGACCGCTCAGCTCGACAGTCTTCGCCTTGTCTCCCTGGACGCAGATGGCGTCAACCCGCTCGCCGTCCTTCTCCACGGTGATCCGCGCCGCCTCCGGTGCGTCGGGATCGGTGCTCGGACCCCCACCTTCGACGAGCGAGGCGGCGACGTCGTTGACCATGATCTCGAAACCGTCCCCGCCCCGGATCAGCTGTCCCGTCTCCACGGTCACGACGTCGCCCGCCGGCACCTTTCGGTCGTCTTCGCCCTGTCGGGACCCGACAGTGAGAGAGAATGAGGCGCGCATTACGACCGCGTCGTCGCGCCGGGCGAAGTCGAGAGGGGCGCTGGAACCGTCGGCGACGGCCGGCTCACCGTCAGCGACGGCCGGCAGATCGTCGGTGTGGAAGCGCACCGCGACGTGTCCGATCCGCGTCTCGTCACCCTGATAGAGCGTGTGGACGGCCGGGGCGTGGGCGCCGGTGGCGGTCAGCTCGACACCCGCGATGCCGCCGTCCCCTGGCTCGAGGCGCCGGGCAAAGCGAGGCCAGTACTCGGTTACGCCCAGGGTGAGGGTTTCGCCGCCCAGCTCGACGCGTTGCCGGTGTGTCTGCGCCCCGGGCCGGTAGAGGCGGACGGGCAGAGGCGCCTCGTCCTCGTCGTCGGCCACCACGGCGAAAACCTCCTTCGAGGTCAGAACGCTGCTGGCTTCACCCTCTCGGATGTGCATCAGGCCCTCGTAGCCGCACCAGCGGGTCACACCCGCACCCGCCAGGATCACGAGGACGCCCACGTGCACCAGCAGGGGGCCGGATGCCTGGCGGCCGCCCTGAAGCCGTCGGACCAGGTTCGCCAGCAGATTCGAGAAGAGTAGCCCGAGGAGCGCGTTGAACCAGGGCGCGTCGTAGACCAGGTCGAAGACCGCGACCTGGCCCGTCTCGATGGAGCCGAGGTTGGCGAAGTGAGATTCGATCCAGGTGCCGACAGCTGCGGTGATGGCGAGGACCGCGAGGAGGATGGCCGCGAGCCGCAGGTCCGAGAGGGCCGCGAACAGGGGATGTCGGAACAGTCTCTGCACGTGTTTGCGCTCGTTTGGGTCAAGATGACGACGGCTCATTGCGCGGGATCCATATCGACGGTCACCCAACTTGCGTCTGCGTGACCTGTGCCGCTACCATGGGTCCGGCAGAAGCCCGGCTTCTCGCCGGGGAGCCAGCAGACCTCGCCCGGACCCGGAGGAAGGATCGATGAAACCCACCGTCATGCCCATCGTCTCGCTCGCCGTCGCCGTGCTCCTTCTGGTGGGCTGCGGTGGGAACGACCAGGGCGGCAATTCGGTCCGCGTGACCATTGCCGGCAGCGACCAGATGAAGTTCGACCGGGCGACCATCGAGGTTCCCGCCGGCGCCCGGGTCATCCTCACGCTCGAGCACAGGGGCAGGATGTCGGTAGGTGCCATGGGACACAACTTCGTGCTGCTGCAGCAGGGTGTCGACCTGGACGGCTTCGCCCGGGCCGCGGCGAGGGCCGGGACGACGGACCATATCCCCCCCAGGAAGCAGGACCAGGTCATCGCCCACACTCGAATGCTCGGCGGCGGGGAGACCGACACGATTACCTTCGAAGCGCCTGCGCCGGGAACCTACAAATTCATCTGCAGCTTCCCAGGGCACTACCTGGCGATGCGGGGCGATTTCGTCGTCCGCTGACAACGCGATCACCGTTGTGATCTACTGACCCGAATACATCACCGCCGAACGAGAAGTGAGGGCCGGCGAACATGTCGCCGGCCCTCTTTCGGTTGGCTCAGATCGTGCGGTCTCAGTGCAGCGAGTAGGACGCGTGGTCCTCCAGGCCCGTCACGAATTCGTCGGTCAGCCGTCCCTCGGCCTTGGCTTCTTCGAGCCATTCAGACATGAGACCCCTCTTGAAGTTCAGCTTGTCCTCGATCAGCTGGGGCATGTCGAGGCCGGCGAGCTGCTGGGCCCGGTCCTTGGCGGAGAAATCCGGTACCTGATAATCGATCACATCGTGCTGGGCCAGCACGGTAGTGAGATCGAGGCGGGCGTCCATCGCCTTGTCGTTGGCCACCCCCAGGAGGCGCAGGGTCTCGCCGGGCGCGTGGAAGAACGACCCATGGCTCGCGATGGAGTAGTCCCAGAGCCACTGCGCCGAGCGGATCTTCGCAAGGATGGGCGCCATTTCAGCCTCGGTCGCGCCGACCTCCCAGGCCTTCGCGGCCGTCAGGTGCGCGACGGCCAGGCTGTTCATCGTCATGACGTTGAGCTGGTTCTTGCGGGCCAGCTTTTCGGCGACGATCGACCGAAACTCCGCCTCGCTCTGACGATGACAGGTCAAGCAGGTATTGGTGATGTCGTTGAGCGGACTCTGGATGTGGTGCGACGAGTATTTGACGCCGCCCTCCTGCACATAGGGCATGTGGCAGTCGGCGCAGGCAAGACCGCGCTGGTAGTGCACGCCGGTGGTGAAGATCTCATAGCCGGGGTGCTGAGCCTTGAGCATGGGCGCTTTGCTCAACTTGTTGGTCCAGTCCTTGAACCCCATCTCGTTGTAGTAATCCTCCATATCCTCGGCCGCGAGTCCCTCGGCCCAGGGGAAGGTCACGACAGCGGCAACTTTCTCTTCGCCGTTGTCATCGGTGTACGGGGTCTTCGCGAAGTAGTACTCCGAATGGCACTGCGCGCAGGCGAGCGACCGCATGTCCTGAAAGGTGATCTCATCGACGCTGCGACCGCTGGCTTCCCAGCCCCTCAACAAGTGCGGACGAGAAATAGCCAGCTGGCTGGTCTGGCTATTGTGGCAGTCGGCGCAACCGATGGGGTTGACGATCTCGGAACCGCCACGCGCCCACTTGCCGGTGAAATACTCCAGCTCGCCTTCCTCCGCGATGAGACGAGCGACGTCGGGCGACTTGCAGGTCCAGCAGGCCATGGGCATGGGCCCGGTCGCCGCATCCGTGGGTGCGCCGGTGCGCAGGGTGTTTCGGTTGCTCTGCAGCGCGTAGGCGTGGCCGCGGGGCGCGTTATAATCCTTGGCGAAGCCGTAGCCGGCCCACAGGATGGCCAACTGCGGGTACCTGTCCACCAGGTCCTCGATCTCGCTGCTGTTTTTCGTGCGTTCCCAGGTATCACGCTGTCGAGGATAATGCGTTCCCCAGACATCGCTCTTGGCCTCGACTCCCTCGGCCTTGATGACCGGGGCGGCTCGCAGCAGCACCTGTTCCTGCTTCTTGGTGCCGATAGAGAGCAGCAAGTAGGCCATGCAGGCGATCGCCAGCAGCGCTATTCCGAGTACGACTTTTGTCCGATTCATGCCCATCTCCTGCTTTCACTGCGTCCATTTTACACTGAGATTATTGGGGGCGGAATTGATGCTGCGGACCTTCCCGTGCGGAACGAGACGGTGGCAGTCCCAGCAGTTCCTGTCCCCCAGTGTTTCGCTGCCGAAGTCGTAGCGGCCGTCGCTCCCTCTGGCGAGGGATTGCGATTGGGCTCCATGGCACCGGATGCAGTTCTCCTGCACACGACGAGCCCCGTCGTCCGAGATGAGCAGCCGCTTGCTGTAACTGTCCAGCGTAAAGGCGACGGTGTGATTCCAGCCGTCGCGAGCCTTGGATACAAGCATGTCGACGTGGTCATCGGCCGGCAGGTGGCAGTCCACGCACGTAGCGCGCTGCGCGTGCGAACTCCGCAGCCAGGAAGCGTAATAGGACTCCATGACGTGGCAGTTGATGCACGCGGCAGGATCACTCGAGAGATACGAAGTGGCCTTGGATTCGCTGGCCAGGTGAATTGCCATTACCCCGGCCACAACCACCGCCGCCAGCGTGCAAAATTTCAGGATGCTCTCCGCCTTCATGGGCAACTCGCTCGGGTCTTTCTATGTGGCTTGTCGTCCCTCAACGGACGCCGTTGCTTAATTGGATATGTGGGTCCAAATTAAGCCCAAAGCAAGGTTGTAAAGCAATCCCACACGGAAATAGGAGTCCGAGATGGTGCCCTTCGAGCAAGCTCTCCTGCGCAGATTCGTTCCCTGCGCTCTCCTCGTCCTGACCGCGGCGGCTTCGGCCCTGGCCGCTGGCCCCCAGATAAGCGGCCAGGTTCGGCCGCGCTTCGAGTTCCGCGACGCGGGGAACGGCAGCGACGACGCCTTCACGTCGATGCGTGTGCGCGTCGATGCCGGTGCCGATCTGGATGGCGGGGTGCGTGCCTTCGTGCAACTGCAGGACGTGCGTCTCTGGGGTGAAGAGACGAACACTTTGGGTGACTTCCGGGCCGACAATTTCGACCTGCACCAGGGCTACGTGGAGTTCGGAGAGGTGGCCGGCACGGGTCTCGATTTGAGAATCGGACGCCAGGAGATCTCCCTGGGTGGGCAGCGTCTCATCGGCGCCGTTGGCTGGGCCCAGCAGGGCCGCGCCTTCGACGGTGTGCGGGCCTCCTACGCCGCCGACGGGATCGACGCAGACCTGCTGGCCATACGCCTGGCAGACGAGACGGCCGCGACACAGACTGACGACGCCCACCTGCTGGGGGTGCATGCGCAGGTGGCGGCATTGGCTCAGACGCAGCTCTTCGCCCTGCAGAACACCAGCGGCAGCGCCACGGACCAGTGGACCCTCGGGGCCCGCAAGGCGGGCAAGGCGGCGGGCCTGTCGTACCGTGTCGAGGCAGCCTACCAGACAGGTGAGCGCGCTGGCGAGGATGTAGCGGCGACAATGATTGGTGCACGCTCTCACCCGCGCCGGGATGGAAGGTGGGCGCCGACCTCCACTCCTTCGCCGTCATGGCCGATGAGGGAATGTCGGAGGCCCGGCTCGGCGAGGAACTCGACCTGACGGCGAGTTACCGCTACAGCGACAACGCCACATGGGTGGCCGGCTTGTCCTACGTCAATGCCGGTGACGGCTTTTCCGAGATCGGTCGGCTGGACGACAACCTGCTCTGGGTGTACGTGATGACGGACGTCCGCTTCTAGACGCTCTGCTCGGCCAGCCACTCTCTCCGGCAATTCCTGTGGGGACAGCAAGATCTGGCACGTACCGTCCACCCATCCACCGCGAGGCAAGTGAATCCATGATGATACGGGTGGTGTGGAAAGCCACGCCCTCGACGAAACGTGTGCCCACCTCGACGACACAGGGCCGCGCTTCCCAACGATGATCTGGTACGGCTTGCCCTTTCCTTGACACGTATTCGCTCCAGGCCGTAGTACCTTCACCATGGAACGACCCGTCACCATCGGCATGCTGAAGGATGTCCCCGCCAAGTGGGATGCGACACGCAACTGGTCTGTCTTCTGCGACCAGTTCGACCGCCACGGTGGCGACGTGGACATCTTCATCACGCCCGAGTGTTATCTGGATGGTTACGCCGTCACGGAAGAGGACTGGACCGTGGAGCGTTTCGCCGGTGTGTCGTTGGCCATCGACGATGAACGCATCGGGGATCTGCGCGACATGGCGAAGCAGAAGAGCACGGCCATCGTCTTCGGGTTCACCGAACAGCTGAATGGCGGCTTCTACAACTGTGCCGTGCTGATCGACGCCTCGGGCGATATCGTCGGCACCTATCACAAGACCCATCTGCTGAGTCATGACCATCGCTTCCATCGCGGCGAGCACCTCAATGCCTTTGACCTGGACATCGGTCGTGTCGGCATGGTCATCTGTGCGGATCGGCGCTGGCCCGAGTCGATCCGCACACTGCGTCTCCATGGGGCCGAGATCTGCCTGATGCCGACCTATGGCATGTGGGGCGAGGACAATGAGTGGTGGATGCGGACCCGGTCCTACGAGAATCAGATGTTCATCTGCTTCACCCACCCCAACGTCAGCCTGATCACCGATCCCCAGGGCAAGGTGGAGGCGAAGCTGCAATCGAATGCGACGGATGTGCTCGTCCACACCATCGATCTGGCCCTCGTCCACGAAGGCAATCACCTGGAGAATCGGCGACCCGATCTGTATGGCCCGCTGACCGATACCAACCATCGCTCGGCGCAGGCGCCCTTCGATGCGCCGAAACTCGATAGTGAGTAAGGCCACCATGACAGAAGAACTCGTCGTCGCAGCCGCCCAGATCGACACCAACTCAGATCTGGCACAGAATCTGGCCAAGATCGAGAGCCGCATTCACGAAGCAGCGGCCGCCGGCTGCGATGTGGTCCTCTTCCACGAAGGCTGCCTGACGGGATACCCCGATGCCGAACGTGTGGATGCCCTCGATTTCGAATGGGTTGTGACCGCTGAGGAGCGCATCCGGCAGTTGGCCGAAGACCTCTCAATCGCTGTCCTGGTCGGGACAACAGGCCGACGCGATGGACAGGTCTTCAACGATCTGCTCATCATCGATCGAGATGGCCGGCCATTGGGACGATACGCCAAGACCTGGCGCGCCGGGGAACCCTGGTATGCCGCCGGCAGCGGACCTGTCATCTTCAACGTCTGTGGCGTCGAAGCGACAGCCATCATCTGTCACGACCTGCGTTACCCCGAACTGACACGACTCGGCGTGACCGCCGGCGCTCGGATCGTCTTCATCGCCAACAACGAGTCGGGTCTGTCCGCAGAGCACAAATTGCTCGGCTACCGCTCCATGCAGATCTCACGCGCCACGGAGAATCTGTGTTATGCCGTCATGGCCAACGCCCCGGCTGATGCCGACAACATGCACCGCTTCAACGCCTCCCATGGCAACTCGATGATCGTGGATCCCGCGGGCAATGCCCTGGATGAGGCGGGATCCTTCGAGGAGCGACTCGTCATGGCACGCATCGATCTACGCAAGGCCACGGGCAACTCGGCCCGCCGCACACTCGGAGAAAGTGACTCTCTCCAGGTGTATGGCACCGATTGTGAACATCCCGGTTATGCTGAGTGGATCCGATCGGGTCTCAGCCTGGTGCGACGACTCGATGGTGAAGATGCGGGAGGCGGCTCCGCCTAAACACCGGAGTCACTCGACGCGAGCGGCGGCGACGACCTCACGAAATTCATCGATCCCGGTGCCCACACTGCGGATCCACCGTGAGACCCACTCCTTCATCGGCACCGACACCTCGTGCACGGACTCCTCACGGGCTTTCGTCCACGGCGCATCCGGCCAGACCGTGTGTCCCTGTTTGTCGCAGACCTGGTGACGCCGGTCGTTGAGGCGCAGACACACGCTCCGCTCATCCAACCACTGCGCCGTGCGGCGGGGCTGGAAGGTGACGGCACTCGTGCCATCGTGACACTCAAACAACCAGGCTTCTACATCGGTGTTGGCAATGGAGATCCTCTCTATGCCGCGTGCTTCATACAGGAATCTCGAATCGTAGACTGTCATCTCGAAGCGCATCTCCGGCGCCTGGACAAACCCCAGATGCTGGGCAAAGGCGCCACCATAACCTGGCACACAACCCTCGAAGGATTCACCCCACAACTCTGATGTCACCGTGGCCGCATCGAGCGCCCGGTCATGATCAGCGAGATGACGGCGGATCTCCTCGGTCAGGCCACGGTAATACTCATCGAGATCTTCACTTGCCGGAAAGGGCGTCTTCAGCAACAGGGCGCCTTCCGGGCCCAGTGCCTGCTCGGCCGCTTCGTGCAGGTAGGCCGGGCCACCGAGCTGCACGTAGAGCGTCCCCGTATCCCGCTGGGCGACCTCGGCCCGCCAGCGGGCCTTCACCACCTGCTCGCGGTCGAGGAACAACTGCAACCCCTCGCGACGGATCTGCTGGGCATCGATCGGCTCGTAACAACACGGATGGATGAGGAAGATGATGTGCTCTACCTGGGTCATGATGCGCCGATCTTCGGGATCGCTTCGACAGACCCCCGCCAGAAAGCGATCCGCTCACGATTCCACGTATAGCTGATCGCCATGCCTCCCGCTGTGGGAATGATGGCGGGATAGGAGTATTCCCCTGCCGCCGTCTCCAGGTCGAGGCGTCGAGTCCACGTGGTGCCATTGTCATCCGAGATCAGCACACTCAGCGGCGTACGCCCCGAGTCGATGGGATTGCACACGAGGGCAATCCTGCCATCCGTCAGCCGCGCCGCATCCAGACCACTGTTGTTGTTCGACAGATCCGTCAGCGTCAGCTCCGACCAGGTCCGGCCGTCGTCGGTCGAATCCGTGCGGCCCACAAATCCAGCCGTCGTGCGCACCAGGGCATGGACCCTTCCCGGTTCGCTCTCCCACACCGTCGGTTGAATCGCCCCTTTGCCGGTGAAGACGGATGGATCCATGGCGACGGTGGTCGATTGCTCCCACGTGAGCCCCTCATCTTCACTGCGATCGAAGAACACCTCCCACACCTCCGGGGTTTCCGTCGATGCACCGGCAAGCCAGGCGCCACTGGCCAGCACGATCGGCTTGTCCTTCACCGGACCCCGCCCCTGGGTGTCACCTTCCACGAGGATCCGCGGCTCCGACCACGACACCCCATCGTCGACCGATGACATCCACCACGTCTCCCATCCTTCACTCACGCCGAAGCGACCATCACGCCCCGTCCCTTCGACGGAGACCTTGAAGAACAGGTGCACGTTGCCACGCCCCGCACCCAGCAATACCGGATTCCAGTGCGCCACATCTCGGACCCGTGCCAACAACCGCGGCGGCAACCACACACAGCCACGACGTTCGCTGGCCCAGATGCCGACGTCCGCCCGTCCCTCCTGGGTGCCGCCAAACCACACGACCAGGAAGCCGCCATTCGACAATAGCACGAGACTCGACGCATGGCACGAAGCGAAGTCGTCCGTCTTCTCGAAGATGTGCTCGTGCGACTGGATCTGGTGACGCAGGTAATCGCCGTAGTCGGACAGATCCAGCGATTGCCCTCCTGCCTCGATGGCGCGCTGCACTTGGGACACGTCCACGGTGGTCAGATCCGCCCCTTGGGCCTTGCAGACGGCAGCCACCGTGCCGGCCGCGAATCCCATCTGCGCACACGTGGCCTGGACGCGGAAGGAGCTCATCGCCATCTGGTCTCCCGATGCAGAGCGCCCCACGGCCAGCAGATTGCGCGCCCCCTTCGGAATCAGCGAGCGCAATGGGATGTGATAGGGCTCGACCATGGTCGTGATTCCCGTGCCGGCACGTCGCACCTTGTCAGGCCAGTGATAGTCGAGGTGGTAGGTTCCCACGGCGACGGCATCCTCAAAGCTTGCGGCGTGCGTGACATCCTCTTCCGTCAGCACAACCTCGCCGACAATGCGTCGGCCTTCGCGCTGTCCGATCTGACGCGAGACGGCAGCCAGCTCGTGGGAATCGAGCACACGGCCGCCATACCCCTTCGTCTGCAGGTGATAGATGAGACCCATCATCTGCCGGCGCGCGTGGATCTCCGCTTGGGAGAGACTCTCGCCATTCGCCGCATCGAATCCGACGACCTTCATCTTGATCTCGACCTTGCCCGAATCGAAGACGTGTAACGTCGTCATGGGCAGGTCGTCGTCCGTGTCCCACGTAGGGCATCCGGGCGGCAGGAAAGAGGTGACCGGTTTGCCCGTATCCCAGAGTGTGAAATACAGACTCATCGGCAGCTGTACGTTGGCCCCCTCATGCACTGTGGGGAAGCCGGCCCTGTGGGCGATGACACAATCTCCCGTTGCATCGATGGCCACGGTGGGGTGAAACTCAATGACCTCCGATCCGCAGCTCACCAGCACATCACTCACGCGCCCCGCATCGGCCACCGCATCCAGCACGCGGGCATGAAGCAGGATGTCGACGTCGGCCTTGGCCACCATCTCCTGAAGGAAGAACCCGCAGATTTCCAGATCGTAGGCGCGCCGATCAGAACGCGGATTGTAGGGAGCGATCTTGTCGTGCGCAGACAGCTGCTCAACGAGCCGGCGGAAGGGGTCGTTGACGCGCTGTGTGTCGCCGCAGAATCCGGCCACACCGCCTGCCGTCCCCTGCCCCCCAAGGACATTGCTCGGTTCAATCAACACGACAGACGCACCATCGCCAGCTGCGGCCAGGGCGGCGAAGACACCTGCCATCCCCCCGCCTGCAACGAGTACGTCGACGTTTCGATCTTCAGTGCATTTCACTCCGATACTCCTCGATAGGAACCCCTTCGGCGTGCCAGCATACAGCACACTGTGCGCGTCGACAACCAGCGAACGATCTGCCCCGCAGGACCGGTCAGCCCACGTCTGGCAACCGAACATTGCCAAGGCAGGTGGGATCGGCCTTTATAACGCCACCGCAGCTGTATCGGCGACCATCGCATGATCCGCGGCATCGACGCCGCCAGGAGAGAGACATGAGCATCCGTACGATCCACATCGGTGTCGGCGGTCGTGGGGCCTGGCCCCTGCGCCTGATGCTGGAACGCGATGACTACGAACCCGTCGCCCTGGTCGACATCCACCCTGGCAACATGGCTGCCGCTCGCGAACTCACGGGACTGGCCGAGGCGGCCTGCTTCACGAACCTGCAGGATGCCCTCGAGACCGTTGAGGCGGATGCCGTCGTCGTCATCACGCCCCCGGATATGCACGCCCGCCAGTGTCTGGATGCTGTGCGTGCCGGCAAACACGTACTCGTGGAAAAGCCGTTCACCAAGCAACTCGACTACGCCCGTCAGATCGTCGACGAAGCCGATGAGGCCGGCGTGAAGGTGGGTGTCTGCCAGAATGCTCGTTACAGCCCCACCTACATGACCATGGCACGCCTGGTGCGCGAGGGATCTCTCGGCCAGCCCGCCTTCGGCCTGCAGACGACCTTTGGCTGGCGTCCCGGCGTGCATCATTCCGGCATGGACCGGCACGCCTATCTGTGGGAGCGCGGCATTCACGATCTGGATACGATGCGTTATCTCTTCAATGCTCAGCCCGCCAGGACCTGGGGACACAGCTTCAACCCCGACTGGAGTCCCTACCGTGGTGGTGGCGGCGCCCACGGCTGGGTCGAATTTGAGAATGGCGCCACGTGCGGTTACATGTGCACCTTCGCCGCCCACAAGGGCGGCTCCAGCTTCCGTCTCGAATTGGAGGGCGGCTGCCTCGAACCCGTCACCGATGGCATTGCCCTGACACGCCCCGGCAGCAAGGAAGCTGAGATCATCCCGCTGGATGACGTGCCCGGTGCGCCCGTTCTACTGCTGGACGGCTTCCGCGAATACATCGAACACGACACGGAGCCGGAGTTCAGCGGCCGACAGAATCTGACCACCGTCGCCATGGTGGAAGCGATGGGGATCGCCTCAGATGAAGGCCGCATGGTTGCATTCGACGAATACCTGAGCCGACCCGCCGCGGGACGCGTGTAGTGATCAGCTGAGTACGGCCAACCACCATCGTCATTCCAGGAGACCCCATGGCGACCGATACCGCCAGCAGTGACACAGGCGTGAAAGAGATCGACCGCGAATTCTTCGCGCGTGAACTGGATTCGTTCCTGCCCGACCGGATCTACGATGCCCACGCGCACATCTGGAAGCAGGACTGGGCCCCCTTCACCCTCGGCCCTGACCTGAAAGATGTCGATCTGGCCACCTACAACCGGGCCATCGCCGACATCCACGGCAACCGACCGACCGAGGTCATGATGCTCTCCTTCGCCATGCCCGAACACCGGGATCGGATCGCTGAGGCCAATGCCTGGACGGCTGCCCAGATCGCTGACCGCCCGATGAGCCGTGCCCACTTCTTCGTCACGCCTCAGGACGACCCGGAATGGGTGCGCGACGAGGTGAAACGACTGGGGATGCACGGCCTGAAGTGTTACCACACCTTCTCCGGTGTCGATCCCTCCTGGGAGGCATCGATCCCCGACTACCTTCCCGAGCCCCTCGTCGCCGTCGCCGACCAGGAAGGCTGGACGATCACCCTGCACATGGTGAAGTCCCGCGCCGTGGCCGATCCTGACAACCAGCACTGGATCCGGCACTACTGCACCAACTATCCGGGCATGCAGCTCATCCTCGCCCATTCCGCGCGCGGCTTTCAACCCGGCCACAACATGGAGGGCCTGCACACGCTCACCGGACTCGACAATCTCTGGTTCGATACGGCGGCCAACTGTGAACCCATCGCGCATCAGTCAATCATGCGACTCTTCGGTCACGAGCGCCTCATGTATGGCAGCGACCTGCCCGTCTCCCACATGCGCGGTCGGTCTCTGGGCGCCGGTGACAGCTTCCTCTGGCTCTACGAGGACACACCTGTGTGGGGCGAAAAACACATGAAGGTCGATCCCCTTCTCGTAGGCCTCGAACATCTGCGATCCGTGAAGTGGGCCTGCTGGTCGGAGAAACTGAGCGACGCACAGGTGGAAGACGTGTTCTGGAACAACGCCGCCCGGCTCTTCAACGTGACCTGAGAGCACCACAAAGAACCGACCGTCGCCCGGCAGCAGATCCCAGCCACATCGGTTGAGCTGCTCCGGGTGCTGATCGAGTGGAGATCGAGATGTTCGCCCAGCGCTTTGACCGTGAGACCCTGTCCCGCCATCTGCCTGCAATCAAGAGTTGGCGCCCCTACCCGACGATTGATACCCCGGACGCCTGGGCCGAGTTGCCCAAGGCACTGCGGCAGGAGGCGATCGACCGGGCGGACGCGGCGCTGAGCTTCGCCTGGACGCCACTGCCGGCCACACTCTTTCTCGAATATGTGCGCAGTGGTAATCGCGATCGCTATCAGAACAAGCGGAATCGTCGGCGTCATGCCTTGGGCGATCTGGTGATCGGTGAGTGTCTGCGGAACGATGGGCACTACCTGGATGCCATCGTCGATGGACTGTGGGCGACATGCGAAGAATCCTTCTGGGGTGTGCCCGCCCACATCGGTGGGCAGGCGCAGGGCCCGGGTCTGCCGGATGTGGAGGAGCCCATTGTCGATCTCTTTGCAGCGGAGACGGCAGCCGCGCTGGCCTGGTGTCTCTATCTGCTGAGTGATCGCCTCGACTCGGTAGCACCCATGGTCGCCCGGCGCGTGACCAGTGAACTGCAACGTCGCATGCTGACGCCCTGTCTCGAGCGGGACGACTTCTTCTGGATGGGGTTGTCGAACACCGGTCGCCGGGTGAACAACTGGAATCCATGGATCTGTTCGAACTGGATCGCTACGGTCCTGCTCGTCGAAGTCGATGCGACCCGTCGAGTCGATGCAATCCACAAGATTCTGCGCTGCCTCGACTGCTTCGTCGATCCCTATCCAATCGACGGGGGGTGCGACGAGGGGCCCAGCTACTGGGGACGGGCCGGCGCCTCGCTATTCGACTGTCTTGAGTTGCTACACAAAGCCAGCGATGGTGCGATCGATCTCTATGATGAGCCGCTGATCGCTGACATCGGTCGCTTCATATACCGCGTCCACATCGGTGGCGACGACTACATCAATTTCGCCGACGCGCCCGCCATCGTGACACCCGATGCGGCGCTGGTACATGCCTATGGCCATGCGATTGATGATGAACCCATGCAGCAACACGGCGCTGCCCTGGCCACTCGTTATGCGGGTCGCTCGAGTGCGAATGTGGATCTCGGGCGCCGACTGCGGCAGCTAACCAGTGCCAAAGATCTGGCGGCAAAGACCGGTGCATCACCGCTACCGCGCGATGTCTGGCTGGATCAGATCCAGGTTATGGTGGCGCGGGATGAAGGGGGCTCAACTGCCGGGTTCTTTGTCGGCGCCAAGGGTGGACACAACGACGAGAGTCACAATCACAACGATGTCGGCCACTACGTGTTGTATCTCGATGGTCAGCCCGTGGTCGTGGATGCCGGTGTGGAGACATACACGGCCAAGACCTTCTCCTCCGATCGCTACGATATCTGGACGATGCAGTCAGCCTATCACAATCTGCCAACCATCGGTGATGTGCAGCAGGCACCGGGTGAAGCGTATGCCGCCAGCGACGTGGAGTATCACGCCAACGATCAGCAGGTGACGATGTCTTTGGATCTGGCCGCCACCTACCCGGACAACTGTGTGCATCGTTGGACACGGAGGATCCAACTGCAGCGGCGCTCGCATCTGCGTGTTGAGGACGATTTCGAACTGGCCGTGCCCACGACAGGCCTTACGCTGTCATTGCTGGTCGCCGCTGAACCGGTCATTGAGGGCGTGGGCATTGTCGCGCTGCCTTCGCGTCCATTGGGGGCGGGGCGTGCCACCGGTGCTGCCCGCCTTGCCTGGCAGATCCCGGATGCGCAGTTGCACGTCGATCAGATCGATCTGGATGATACCCGTCTGCGCACGATCTGGGGCAACACGCTCTATCGCCTGCGCTGGGTTCTGACCCGGACCATCGAGGCCGGTCAGTGGTCTCTCCAATTCACGAAAGACGCATCATAACGCGCCGCCAGCGGGCCGAATGGACCAGCGGGGCTCAGGGCCCATAGAAGCGACTCCACCGTGGAGCCGACGAACGCCCACGAGTGCGGATCTTCACTATCGGGAACGAGAGGCAGCAGCCCGATAGATCTTCTCGATGATCTCAACCGTCTTCAGCGCCTCGAAGGAATTGGTGGAGATGCTTGCCCCGTGCATGAAGACGTCGATCAGGTTGTCGTAGACCTTGTCGTGGTTTGACATCGACCCCTGATACCCCCCGTACTCGTTGGGAGGTCTTGCGACGGCGGTGGTCTCCAGTTCGACCCCTTCAATCCGCTGATATTCCAGTTCATTGAGATACTGGCCACCGACCTTCACAGTCCCCTTCTCGCCAAAGATGACCAGGGAACCTTCCATGTTTCCGTCGTAGCTGTTGACGGTGAAGTTCACGGTTCCGAGCACACCGTTCTGGAATCGCAGCACCACGACACCGGTGTCCTCAAACTCGATGGTCCCTTGATGGCCGAAGTTGTCGGTCATGGCGGACACTTCGTCGACGTCTCCAACCATCCAGTACAGCAGATCGATGAAGTGGCTGAACTGGGTGTAGAGCGTGCCCCCATCCAGGTCGCGACTACCTTTCCAGGAATCCTTGTAGTAGTCGTTGTTCCTGTTCCAGAAACAACTCAGCTGCAGGCTGTAGAGTTTCCCCAGAACACCGCGGTCGATTGCCTCCTTCAGGCCAGCGATCGGCGGATTGAATCTGTTCTGCTTCACGACGAACAGGCGTCGGTTGCACCTCTCCGCCGACTTGATCATCTCGCCGCAGTCGTGGGCACTCAGGGCCATCGGTTTTTCGCACAGAACGTGTCGGCCCGCTTCGAGTGCAAGGATGGAATGCTCTCTGTGGTGGCCATTCGGTGAGCAGATGGCGACGATATCGATATCCGGTTCGCCCGCCAGCATGTCCTCAATGCTGACATACGCGACTGCGTCATATTGCGACCCCAGCTTCTGAGCCCGGTCAAAGTCGACGTCACAGACCGCTCTCAGATTTCCTCGTGAGCTGATGTGCTCGGCATGACGTTGTGCGATCCGTCCGCAGCCAACGATCGCGAAGTTCATGGGCAGTTGAGCTGTCTCAGATCCGGTGTCCTGCTGTGCCACTGTTATTTCTCCAGCATCTTTCTACAGAGGACTGTAGGCGTTCCGATGTGGCCGATTCCTGGCCATCATCCTTGTGACAGACAATTTACGGCAGCAGCGGATGGTCTGCTTGCGCCGCAGGCCTCCTTCCTGTGCCTCAGGTGATCGAAGCGTGCATTACTCGTGCACGTTGCCATTGGCATCCGGTCTGCCGTCGGTCTTCCAGGGCATCGGCATGCTGGGTGGAGTCTTGTGGTGGTCACCGCGGGGTGGCTTGGGTAGTAAACGGAACTCATTGACCATACGAGCCAGCTGAGAACTGACCTCCTTGACGACGGTTTCACCCTTCTCCCTGGTCGCCAGCGACGCCTGTCCCAGCGTGCCGGAATCTGAATAGGAGGCGGTCCAACTGATGGGTGTGCCGGGGCCGGCGCCGAACAGGTCAACCCACCGGAAATCTGACTTGTACTGGTGGAAGGCGATGTCGCCGTCGGCGATCTTGTCTTTACGGACATTGTCTTCATCGAAATAGAGATAGACGGAGGTCTCCAATTCGCAGGCGTGGGCACAACCGCCGGGAAACTTGCTCTCACGCCAGTTCTTCATGAAATCGGGATCGATCGTCAGCAATGACCACCAGTTGCAGTGAATGCATTCAGCATCCGTTTCGAGATTCACTCGACGCGCCGCCAATTCCAGGTTGGGCGAGTTGGAGCCATGACCATTGAGGAAGATGATCTTCTTGAAGCCGTGGTAGGCCAGGCTTTTTCCGACATCGATATTGCACTTGATGAAGTTCTCCCAGTCCACGTTGACCGTGCCCGGGAAATCCATCACATGGGCTGTGTATCCGTGGATGAAGGTGGGCATGACCAGCACGTCATCGGGGATCAACTTGGCAGCCTCTTCGGCCACACCTCGAGGACAGACCACATCCACGTCGAGTGGTAGATGAGGACCATGCTGCTCCGTTGAACCGACCGGTACGATGATGACCTTGTTCGCCTCGACGGCATCGTTGACATCCGGCCAGGTCAGCTTCTCATAACGCCAGGGTTCTGCAGCCATTGTGAGTCTCCTTCTGTTCCTGTTGATGTGGTATTCTGGACAGGCCCCATTGGCCACGCCTGTTTTCGTGTCTTCCTCTCAGGTCGACGCCACAATGCACAGTGCCACATCCTCGCCGAATGGCGGTGACGCCAGGGCCACGACCCCACCGGCATGCGTGAGCTTCTCGATTGACGTCTGTTCCCCAGTCTTCGTGTCCAGCCACTGCAGATCGTATCGGCCCGTTGGCAGATCCAGCTGCAGCTGAACTGATTGCGCCGCACCTGCATCCTCCTCCTGACACAGATATACGGCATACTGAGAGCCGCCTTCCCGGAGACCAAAGGTGCTCACCCCCTCTGCCGCTGTGGTCACGCAGTCACCTGGTATCGGTGCCATGCGAACAAACTCAAACCCCTGCACGAAGCGGGCCAGGATCCCCAACTGGCGGCGCAGCTGAACCGATCCGCCGCCGGGTTGGGTCTCGGGGTAGTCGAAGCTGCCGTCCTCGTGACCCACTGCGAAGGTGTAATCGAGATGGTTGTACAGGGCGCCACCAGCCATGAGGAAGGCCCACGCCTCGCGCCGATAGGTGAAGTCGAGTTGGCCCACAAAACCGGTTTCGTTGTCGCCGATCGGCTTGCCCAGATCGTAGTTGAGCCCGACGGTATCAGGGGGCCAGGCATAGTGGAAGTTGAACAATGACACAGCCGGGTGTGGGTCTTGCATCCGCTCCTTGTGATTCGCCACGTTCAACGAGATCAGATGAGGCTCGTCCCCATCCTCTTCTGCCGCGGCCACGACATCAATGATGCGCTCCTGCCACGCCATCGGCACATCCTTCTGGTATGGCTCGTTCATGATCTCGTAAAACAGATTGTCACAGCCACGTAACTCGGCGACCACCTTGCGCGTCATGGACTCCTGCACAGCCAGCAGATCACCACTGCGATCGAGGCTGTAGACATCATCCTTCGACACCTGCTCATCGCCATTGATGTTGTTGCTCGCCTTCATCGGGCTCAGGTCCCACATCTCGTCGCGGTAGAACGGGCAGAAAAGGTTGACCTCCACGACAACCCCCGCCTCCCCTGCAATGGCGACGAAATCCTGCAGACGTTCGAAGTAGGCACTATCCCAGCGGCCCAGATCGAAGCGGTTGCCCCCGTTGGCGTAGCCCGGCTCGTCGCTTCGGGCCCAGGGGCACAACAGCCGTCCGGGCGCCGGCGCCAGCGTGTTGCCGGAAATGCGGAACGCTCCGGTCGGCTCACAGTAGGCACCGGTGAAGATGCGCGTGTGATTGAGACCGTCCCGGGCCAGACAGTCGAGATAGGCCCTGTAGTCGAAGTCGGCGTTGAGCACGGCGCCGTAGTGTTCGGCCGAAGTGACCAGCACCGTGGGTTGCCCGCGCCACAGGAAGTAGTGCGGATTCTCGGGATGCAGAGCGATGGGTCTCATATTGGAACGCTCCTCACGTGGATAGTGCCCTGTTAGGGAGTCAGCCTTGTGAAATTTGGGCGTCGAGGCGCCTGGCTCACAAGGCGCGCGACCGATGTGGGTCAGTAGGACCCATCGAGGGAGCGCACTCAGGGACGAGGGCGGCGCGTAGCGACGCATCACGCGGTGAGCCAGGATGGATCGGCGGCCGAATACAAGGATTACTTCTTAACAGGGCATTTATTCTCTTGCACTTCGGTCTGGGGGATCTGACCTGCGCCAGATCGGGAAACTCTGCGGTTGTTTGCCCAGCCCCCTTCCAGCCTACTGCAGCATCAACATCGATTTCGTGACCTGCTCGTCGCCGACACTCAGGCGGTAGTAGTAGACGCCGCTGGCCACGGGCGCCCCATCGGCGTCCACACCGCGCCAGGAGGCGTTGTATCTCCCCGGTCCGGACACGCCTTCCACCAGCACTGTGATGAGCTGTCCGGTGACGCTGTACACCGCCAGGTGGACATCCCCTCGCCGATGCAATGAATAGGGGATGACGGTTTCGCCGTTGAAGGGGTTGGGATAACTCTGGGCCAGTCGTGATGCCCCTGGAAGTGTCGCATCGGCGCTCTGGGTCACGGCTGTGACGGTGCCTTCGGGGACGAATTCGAAGTCCGTGATGATCAGTTCGACCTCGTTGCCATCCGTGGGGGCCAGGCCCTGCATCCACCACAGATTCAGACGTGGATTGGCCTGCCCCGGATCCGGGATGTCGGCACCCTCGTAGGTCCACTCCGTGACGCTTCCCTCATCAACACCAGTCGCGCTGCGGAAGCGGACCGCACCTGCCGACCACGAGAAACTCAGACTCGACACCTGGGCACCCGGCATCGTATCAAACCGGTGGCGATGTCCTGGGGCCGTATAGGGTTGCACGACGAACTGTGCATTCGGCACGCCAGCCTCACCCCATCGTGACATCTCAATATCGATCTCGCGGTGTTCCTGGTCTGGCGCCAGCTCGTCCCAGGTGAAGAAGCCGAAGACCGCATGAGCATCGAGAAGATCGAAGGCACCACGCACTTTCAGGGTGTAGGTGCCATAACCCAGAACGGTGTCAGCCACGATCTCCGTCGCCCGCCACAGACTGTCGCGCCGGGTCAGCGTCATATGCAGGCCGTCCGCGTCGACCCACAGGGCGTCCTCGTCATCGGTGAACAGATTCGGTCCAGGACCCTGTGGGAAGGATCCCGTCTTCACCGACCAGCGGAACCCGGAGAAGTCCACCTGCCGCCGATAGTTGCGCACCACAAGGGCGCTATCGATGGCGCTGCGATAGAGATCGGCGGGAAAGCTGCCGCCACCTTCCATGCGCGGCGGCTGATAACCTGCCGGCACGAGAAACGCCATGATCCGCGTCGCCTCCGGATCGTAGCGTCCCGTGGCAATGTCGCAACTCCAATAGCCCTCCGTGTCGATGCTCGTGAGGGGCGCCTCGAAGGTCGGCTTCGTCCACCAGCCACCGACGCGGATGTAGACGGCAACGCGGTGGTCGGCGACGGCGACCCCACTCACCTGACCACCCAGCAGCCTGTCGGCCTCACCCCAGGCAGGCACATCAGTTAGATGAATGTGGCGGCCCTGCCACTGGGTGCGAATGTTGTCCTGGGCGTGCAACTGCGCCGCGCTGCCGACAACGAGGAGGGCTGCCAGCAACGACATGACCGGGTATCTCATGGGCTCATCATCGATTCCGACTCATTGCGCAATGTGGACGAGGCGGGGTTCCAGCACGGCCAGCAGATCACTCGTGTCCAGGCGCAGGATATACCCTCGCTTGCCGCCATTGATGTAGAGAAATGGCAACTCGGCGATCGTGATGTGGCAGACAATGGGCATCGTGCGACGCGTGCCGAAGGGAGAAGTGCCACCCACGCGGTAACCACTGTGCCGTTCGGCGATGGCTGGCTCACATGGGGTAACGTGTTTGACCCCAAGCTCACGTGCGAGGGACCGGGTGGAGACTTCGAGATCGCCGTGCATGAGCACGATCATCGGGACGGCACTGTCATCTTCCATGATGAGCGTCTTGATGACCCGGTGTTCCTCCACACTGTGCTGGCGGGCGAATTCGGCGGTGCCACCGCCCTCGACCCAGTCATAGGGACAGTCCTGCCAGGTCACCCGGGCGGCGCGCAGGACGCGGATGGCCGGAGTGATGGGAGGTCTGGGCGTCTTCATGTTTGAACCATCATCGGATCTGTGTCTCAGGCTGACCCCACATCCTCTGGTATGCGGGTCAGTACGCTCGAATGCATCGAGGTCTCTCGGGCCACAATATGTCAGCTCGCAGCCGGCGCGTCGACCCGACTCGTGCACGAACCATCTTCCCTTCGCACTCGACCAGAGTGCCCCTCGTACACCTTATTCATGTGTGCCCCCTGGGATACCGGGACGGCGATAGCCGGCTGACTTCTCCAGCAAGATGGCGTGCCGGATTTCAGTCCACCACAGGGATATCACCACGATGCCAGGAAGGCCTGGATGAAATCGGCGACACAGTTGATGAGCGACATCGGTCGTGAACAGATCCGGATCACCGAGATTCGTGTCACGCCCCTGAGCTACAAGCCGGCGGACGGCTCCAACATTCACATCTGCGGGCCCATCCTACTGACGAAGATGGATGCCGGATTCGTCGAGGTCTTCACCGACGCAGGCATCATGGGGATCGGTCCCGTCGTTGGATCCGCGCAGGTCGACTACTCACACCTGGTGGGTGTGAACCCCTTCGACGTCGACACCCTCGACCTGCCGGCCGGTGTCGATGTGGCATGCTGGGATATCATCGGCCAGGTGAAGGGACAGCCGGTCTATCGCCTGCTGGCAGGTGAGGAGGCCGTCGACGGCAACTGTCGCACGTACGCCAGCGGCGGCGTCATGTGGACCTACTACGATCGCGGCGACGGCCAACCCTATGGCGTCGACGAATTGATCGCCGAGGCCCTCGACTACAAGTCCCAGGGCTTCGACACCTTCAAGTGGCGTCCGGGGACAGACTGGGATGAGGCCCGGATCACCGCATCGTCATTGGGTGACATCTGCCGGCAGTTGCGAGAGGCTGTGGGCCCGGACTTCCACCTCGGCCTCGAGAAGAAGGGATACGACTCGTGGACCTGGGAGGAGTGTCAGGAGATTGCACCCATCATCGACGAACTCGGCTTCCTCTTCTTCGAGCAACCCATGGGTGACGAGGGACCGGGGCAGTTCGACGACTACCTGAAACTGAAACAGTTGATGCCCCGCGTGCAGTTGTGGGGCGGCGAACGATTCCGCTCAGCCGCCGAGGCGGCGCCCTGGATCGAAGCGGGCATCTACGACGCCGTGCAGTCCGACTGCGTGCACGTAGGCCTCACCGAAAACTGGCGCATCGCCCAGCACGCAGCCGAACACGGCGCGAAGATGGTCACCCACAACTGGCAGACACCGCTGGGCACGATGTGCAATACACATCTGATCGCCGGCACGAGCGCCGGTCACCTGTGTGAGTTCTTCATGTATCCGAACGACATGCGTTATGGTCTCATGAAGGAACCCATGCGGGCCGTAGATGGTGTGATTGCCCTGGGCGAGACACCCGGCTTCGGGATGTCCGTCATCGATGACCCCGCCTCGAGTTTCCCCTATGTGGAAGGCTCGAGCACGCTGCCGAACCCCCGTTTCCCCCAGGCGATGGAGCGGGCACGGGTGCGCGAGCAGTCGGTCGTGGCGCGCTACGCATCATAGCACTGAATACAGTCTTTCGTATTTTGATGGTTTCTCATCTGACGACGGTCATGCCACCGTCAATTTCCAGAGGTAAACTGCCTTGGACTGGATCTGGGTACTCCTCGCTCTGGCCGCTCTTTTCTACTTGTGGCGACGCCGCTCTCTCATCTCCGCTGAAGATGCGACGAGCCTGATGGCCGAGGGCGCCGACCTCGTTGATGTGCGCTCACCGGACGAGTTTCGCGGCGACCATCTGAAAGGCTCTGTGAATCTGCCTCTGGATCAGATCGAAGAGCAGGCCGGCGCACAGTTGCCGAACCAGCAGCGACCGGTGTTGCTCTATTGCCTCAGCGGTACGCGTTCGGCTATGGCTGCACGCACGCTGAAGCGACTCGGTTACGAGCAGGTGCACAATCTCGGTTCCATCAGCCGCGCCCGGCAGACGCTGGGCTGACCGAATCCCGAGGTCCGCGGCTTCAGGGCCCATGGCGCACTCTGGACACCGTCGTAGCCTCTGATTGACCCGCCTTGACGAGGGGCAAGCCGCGACGGTAGCATTTATCGCGTCAGACAACTGCAATCGATCACCGTCGCCCACTGGTACGAATCATCGGCATGGCCACCCGGATCACAGATTTCCGACATATCGTCCCAGTCTCGAAGATGGACGTTACCGTGGGAACACGAGCCCCTCGTATTGCCGAGGTAGACCGGACGGCAAGGGTGCCGCGCAATGGCGACGTGCGCCCACTGGGAATCGATACCGGTGTCCCGCCACCAGCCAATACCGAGTTCCGCCCTCCCATTCCGAGCAAGGGCTTCGTCGTCGACGTCTTCGCCTGATTGAGTTGACGATACCGTCATCTCGGTCCAGGTAGTCTGCGCATCCCAACCGCCATATTTGTCTCTCAGGCCTTCAGCCACTAGTCTTCGCGGCCGCTGAAAAGGAGGCCGCATGAAGACGGCATTGAAAATCGCAGGACTGTTGGTGGGACTTGTGGTAGTTGTGGTGGGTGGAGGTCTCGTCTGGGCGAAGTCGACGGTGGCATCGAAGCTCGAGCGCACGATCGACGTCCACACGGTGGACTTCCCTATCCCCTTTCCCCTCGATGAAGCAGAGATCACGGCGCTGGGCGAGCCGGCTCAGGGCAGTGCGCTCGATCTGAGTGCCATCGCCGACCAGCGTGCCCGCGAGCGCGGCAAACACCTGGTGGTGGCGCGGTATGCCTGCATCGAGTGCCACGGCAAGGACTTCGGGGGCGGCGTCATGGTTGACGATCCCGCCATCGGCCGACTGCTGGGGCCAAACGTCACAACGGGCATCGGCAGCGTGACGATTGGCTACACAGCTGCCGACTGGGACCGCATCGTGCGTCACGGCGTCCGTCGCGATGGCCATCCCAGCGCCATGCCGGCTGAGGATTTCCAGCTGATGAGTGACCGCGAGCTATCCGACATCATCACCTACCTGCGCTCCATGCCACCCGTGGACAAGGAAGTGGCACCGGTCAGTTTCGGCCCTCTGGGCACCCTGCTGGCCGCAACAGGCAAACTGCCTCTGTCCGCAGACCTGATCGAAGATCACCACAGCGAACATCTCACGGAGCCGCCCGCGACGGAGGCCACCGCTGAATTTGGCCGGCATCTGGCCGGTGTCTGTACGGGGTGCCACGGTCACGATCTTCAGGGCGGACCGATCCCTGCCGGACCACCAGATTGGCCACCCGCGGCGAACCTTACGCCCCACGTCGAGGGTCTGGCCGACTGGACGTACGCGCAGTTTGTGACCCTCATGCGCGAGGGGCGCCGGCCCGATGGCACTCAGACACGGATGCCCATGACGCTGATGATGACCTATGCCGGACAGATGACGGAGACGGAGATGAAGGCGCTCTGGGCCTATCTGCGTTCTGTCGAACCAGGGCCGGGAAGTAGGTAGGCTTCTGCGTCTACCCGCTTCAGCGAATGGGCTGCTTCGTCCTCACCCGAACTGAGTCGCACCCAATTCCAGAGCCACGAAGAGGGGTTCTACATGCCTGACGCTCTACAGATCGATGCGCAGTTCCCAGGCGGCAACATCGTTGTCGATGCCATCGAGGACGACGTAGTTCGACTACATCAAGACCTGCGTGACACACAGCGTGACTGGTTCTACTGGTGTTTTCGTGTTCGTGGCGCAGCGGGTCGGACACTCCACTTCGAGTTCACGCAGAGCCAGGCCATCGGAGCCCGTGGACCTGCAATCTCGACGGATGCTGGCGTAAGTTGGGCGTGGTTGGGGCAGCAGGCAGTACAGGAGAACAGCTTCTCCTGCACCTTCGACAAGGATTCAGATGAGGCCCGCTTCTCCTTCGGAATGCCATACCAGCAGTCCCGCTGGCAGGAGTTCATCGCCCTTGTAAGCGAGCAGGCCACCCATCGAGAATATCTCCAGCAACACGTTCTCTGCACATCCGATCACGACCGGACGATCGACTACTTCCTGGTTGGCTGTAACGATCACGAGCCCAAGCATCGGGTAGCCATCACCTGCCGGCACCACTGCTGTGAGATGATGGCCAGCTACGCACTCGAAGGTCTGGTGGACTGGGTGGTTCGTGATCCGGGGCCGGATGCCGAATGGCTTCGCACGTCCACGCAGCTGTTCATCGTCCCCTTCGTCGATCTGGATGGTGTGGAAGCGGGTGACCAGGGCAAAGGACGACATCCCCGGGACCACGGCCGCGACTATGCCGGGGAAAGTCTCTACTCGGCTACGGCGGCGATCCGACAGTGGCTGCCGGATTTCAACGATGGTACCCTGCGTGTATGCCTGGACTTGCACTGTCCGTGGATCTCAGGACCGCGCAATGAGGTCATCTACCTGGTCGGTTCATCCGACCAGACCATCGCCGCCCAGCAGCGCAGATTCTCCGGGATTCTTGCCGCGGCATCTACGGGGCCACTGCCCGTATCCGCCCTCGACTTCCTGCCCTTCGGCACCTCCTGGAATACGGACGACAATCACACGGATGGCATCGGTTTCTCCGGTTGGGCGGCGGCCCTGCCCGATGTGAAACTCTCTTCGGGTGTGGAGGTGCCTTATGCGACAGCGGCGGGTGCCGAGGTGAACCAGTTGACGGCACACCGCTTCGGCGCCGATCTGGGGACAGCGCTGGCGAATTTCCTGCGCCACCTGCTCCTCTGAGCCGGGTCATAGCGCCCTTGCTATTGCCCTGTCCGGGTATTCGCTTTGACAGGAAATGACGTGGTCGTAGCCTGGGATACTCGGACAGGCTCCCAGCGGCACTAGTTGACGTCGATCGCGTAGAGGGCCACATCGTCGAACCAGACGACGTCAGTCGTTGCCTCCTGATCCGTCACGGCGAGGCGCACTTCGAGTTGGAGTGCACCCTGTGGACAACGCACGATGCCAGACACTTCCTGCCAGCCATCGGTGGGCGGCCCCTCAGGCGTCAGAGGGCTGGGCGTGGCTTCCATCGTCAGCACCATCCCGTGTTCGTCGAGCCAGCGCATTCGCACGTCGGCATGGCCTGCACCGATGGAACGGATCCAGGCGCTGATCCGATAGAAGCGGAAGGGCGCTACATTCACCCGTTGCGTGAAGGCGGCATCGCCAGCACCCACGACCTGCGCCGAACTGAAGCCCGAGTGGCCATGGGTGGCACGTCCGAACTCACCGGCTGATTCCGCTGCATTCCAGGTCGTCCATCCTTCTGGACCGCCCTGCACAGTGGCCGGCTTGCCCCACACTCGATCCACCGCTGGGCGCGCCGAGGGCGCCGCACCATTGTTGAAGTCTCCATTGGCGATCAGGTTGCGAATGGGCACACCACGAAGCGCTGCTTTGCGCTGACGTATCGCGAACTCACGGGCCGCTCGCTCCAGTGCACGCGTCTCTGGCCGGGTCGCCTTCCGCAACGCTTCGGTGATGCCTGGCATCGCCTCTTCCCAGGTGGCCTGGGCGCCCCGCGCATGGGGGGATACCCGAAGCCAGCGGTAACTTTCGCACCAGACCCAGACATACTCGTCCACCACTTCGAAAGCAGAGATCACGGCCGCTGTCAGCCGTTCCTGCACCGGCCCTGTGAGTGGCGGATCCGTCCAGACGTCTGCATGTACGTCGGCTGCCGGATACCGCACGAAAGCATCCAGGTAGATCGCCAGGCCGGTCTGCACCTGGGCTCGATACTTGGCTCGATTCTCGGGGGCGACGAGGGCCAACGACGCATTTCGCATCGCATTGGCGTGCTTCAGATACTGCAACTCGCTGCTGTGTGGATAGGCCATCTCGAAACCATCGACGATGCGCAATGTCGGCGGTACCGCGTCGAGCCAGCCATTGATGAAGGCCGGATACAGACTGTAGCCCGAGCTCTCAAGCCCATCCCGTGGATCCAGGCCGAAGGCACCCATGGCGATACCGCTATGCATGAAGAGTGTGAAGAAAGTCATGTCCCGATACTCCTGGGCCATGGCCACCATGCACTGGCGACCGCGCTCTCTGACCTTCGCTGCATACTCGGCGAAACTCCGGTCCTTGTGCAGGCGATTCTGATACTTGATCACCGAACCACGATAGGCCTCAGGGTCAAACATGATGCCCTTAAGTCCGCCTTCTTTCGCGATCCACGCCGCGATGCGCAGGTGATCGACGATCTGCTTCCAGCCGGCATCATCGAAAGCATCGACGAAATCTTCCGGTGGTGGGGATAGGTCGAGGTAGAGGAAATTGTCCGTCAGCTTCTCTGAGTGGATCTGCCGGAGGGTGTCGATCTGTGCCTGAAACCACGACCGCTTCCAGGGCCGCCCCGTGCCGGCATCACGCATCGGTACGGGTTGGCCGGCGTCATCGACACCGATGATCGTGATTCCCATGCCCTGGAATGGCAACGCCTCACGGGCAGCCAGATTCCGCAGCAGAACACTCGGCGTCGGTCGATCCCAGCCCGTCTGAATCAGCTTCCTGGGCACGGGGCCGCCGCCACTGTCGAAATCACCGGCATCCACCGGGATGAGTGACAACAGCAGGACCATGGCTGGGATCATCATTCGCACCATCGACATACCTCCTTCAGCATCTCCGGATCTGGACTCTGGCCACGCGAGCATTCGCTCGGGGCCGGCAACACGAGGCCAGCCATCAACCCTGCACAGACGCCTGCTGCAGCAACTTCAACAAGTTGCCGCCGGTGATCGCCTCGCAGTCACCCGCACTTAAGAATGGCATCTTGTCGAACAGGTGCAGGGTCTGCGGGACCGTGTGGTGATTCAGGCAGGGCGTATAGTCCGAGGCCCACAGGAGCCGTTCCACTCCGAAGACCTTCAGGAGAACCTTCACATACGGCCAGGCCAACTCGTGCGGGTAGTCGTAGGACGGCTCGGTGAGGGCGTAGAATCCACTCAGTTTTACGGCGACCTGAGGATACTTCGCCAACCCGGTCTGGTGGATCATCGCCGCACGCGCCGTCGCCGCATCGATCGGCCCGGTGGCTTTGGGGGGCAACCCCAGGTGCGACAGCAGCAGCCGGAGCTGTTCGTGGCGGTCGAGGATGTCAGTCCACGCCGACCAGGCCTCGCCACTGGCATTCACACTCAACACCCACCCGTGCTCAATCATCCACTCCCAGATCTCGTCCGGGAACTGACGCAGCTTCTCCAGTGCAGCACCCGGGTACATGGTCAGACCGATGAAGCCCTGATCACGCCAGCCTTCCAGCGTGGCGAGGCTGGGCGGCTCCCCCACGTCCACGTACGCCGCTGGACGGATCCAGTCATACTGCTCAATCAGCCCGGACACGTATTCATTGTTGCCGGCGTAGCGCTCGCCGGCCGCATAACAGACGATGAGGGCCGCTTTCACATTGAGCTCTGCAGCGATTGAGTCGTAGCATGCCGCCTCATCGATCTCGACCCCGGGGCGAGCCGGAAAGGAGCTTTCCAGGCTGTGCTCAAACAGATGGATGTGGGCATCGGCATGGTCTGCCATGGCGTGACCTCTCTTGGGATGTGGGAGTCAGCAACATGATCGCAACTGAGTCTGAACTCAGCCTATGTCAACTGGGCGTCCAATGCCAGGTACGAGCAGAACCCTCACCTGCCGCAGCGACACCGACGCGTGCAGCGTCTCGACCTTGTCCACGAGCGATACGCGCTGGCGGCCGAAGGTTCGACTCCCTTCATTGGCAGCGACCACGGAACTCCCCACACGAATCGACCAGGGTCGCAGTCTGGGCCCACGCCGACATCGATTGAGGCAGACCCGATGAGCCGCAGTCTCACCGATCCCGCCACGGTACGAGAGCAATACGCCGACAGCGACAACCTCAATGCGCGGGTGAGACTGCACCTCGATCACTCCGTCAACCCCAAGGACTTTGTGGAGTGGCTCTTCGATCAGGTCGCTCTCACAGAGGATGCCGTCGTGCTGGAAGCAGGTTGCGGACCCGGCTGGCTCTGGCGGCGGACACAGGGTCGCGTGCCGGCCTCGTGGCAGCTGACGTTGACCGACGTGTCGGCAGGCATGGTCGGCGAGGCGCAGGCGCATTTGGCGCAGTGCGGGCTCGAGGGTGATGTCTGTGTAGCCGATGTGCAACGCCTGCCCTTCCCTGACGCGCACTTCGACATCGTCTTTGCCAATCACATGCTCTACCACGTGCAGGACCTGCCTGCTGCCCTGTCTCAGTTACGGCGCGTCCTCAAGCCGGGCGGCGTCCTCTACGCGGCGACGAATGGCGAACGCCATCTGGGCGAGATCGATGACCTCCTGCGATCGGCGCGGCAGGGACTGCGATGGCGCTTCTCGAAACTCAGCTTTGCCCTGGATGAGTCAGATCAGGATCTGGCCCCCCACTTCTCCCACGTTGAGAAGCGCATCTACGAAGATGAGTTGCGTATCACACGGACCGCCGATCTCATCGACTTCATCGCCTCCGCCATCACCCTCGACGATGAGCTGCGCCACGATCTTGAATCGGTCATCCAACGACGGATCGACGATGTGGGTCACTTCTACGTCGGCAAACACGTGGGACTGCTGATCGCCAGAGCCTGACCGACGCGGCCAGATCGGCGCGGCGGCCACCAGGGTTGCACAAACCGGTAGTGTTGCATCAGAATGCCCCGCGAGCTTGAGGTCGAATGATCTGCCACATTGTGTCTGTCTGCATTCCACGCCGCCGGAGCCCCCCAATGATCAGTGCCGCCGTGTTCTGCCTTGCTCTCCTTTCGTCCACGGTCGCGTGGGCCCATGAGGGCCCGGATCCACTGGGCAGCTGGGACCTCAACAGCAATCAGATCGACCAGGATCACGTGCAGGCTCTGCTGGGTGTCAACGGTCAGATCGAAGGTGTGGTGAAATTCGTCGATGACACCCAGGGCAACGGGTTGTTCTTCGATGGCAAGACGACGCGCGTAACCCTTGCCGAAGACCTGGCCACCAGTGAGCAGGAGCTACCCGGTCAGCACCTGACCGTAGCCGCCTGGGTCGCCGTCAATACGCCTCAGAGCTGGGGTGGCATCCTCGGCGTGTTGCAGGACAATGCCGATGTCGAGCAGGGCTGGATCCTCGGCTACAATGGGCAGGTCTTCACATTTGGATTGGCCAGTAAGCAGGCCGACGACGGCGATGGCATGATGACCTATCTGGCGGGCAGAACCCCGTACGAGATCGGTCGATACTACCATGTGGTCGCCACCTACGATGGCTCACAGCAGCGTCTGTATGTGAATGGCCAACTCGATGCCAGCAGCGGCGAGCAGGGCGGAGACATTCTCTACCCGTCCCATGCACCCCTGGTGCTTGGCGGATACCGCGACGCGGACGAAGACTACTTCCACCACGGTCGCATCCGCTCGGTCCGCCTCTTTGGCCAGGCGGCCAGCCAGAAATGGGTCCAGGACTCCTTCAGTCACGCAGCAGAGCTGACTGATGAGAAACCCCACGTCTGGGTGGATCCGGAACACCGATGGGTCGTCCACCCCTATCTGCAGTGGCCGACCCGCAACAGCATGACGATCCGCTGGGAGACCACCTGGCCCAGCAACTCCATCGTAGAATACGGTGAAGCCGTGAGCTTCTCAGGCAAGGGCAACAACCGGACAGCCCAATTCTCCCAGAAAGTTGCGACAGCTGGGCCAAACACGATGCATGAGGTGCGGCTCACCGACCTGCGGCAGGATCAGGCCCACTACTATCGAGTAACATCTGTCGATGCTCGGGGCCGCACACTGCAAAGCCCCGTGCTGAGCTTCCAGACTGCACCATCGACTGACACGCCCTTCGCCTTCTGCATCATCAGTGACACCCAGGGCAATCCGACGGTCAATGGAAAGATCGCCAACCTGGCCTGGGCACAACGTCCCAGCTTTGTCCTGCATCCGGGTGACCTGGTCAGCACAGGCTCGATCAAGGCGCAATGGGTCGACGAGTTCTTTGGCAGCATGAAACCACTGTTTGAGAGAGTGGCCCTCATTCCTGTTCTGGGTAACCACGAACAGGATGCCCGTTTCTACTACGACTACATGTCACTGCCGGATCCGGAATACTACTACACCTACCGATACGGCAATGCCCAATTCTTCCTCATCGATTCCAATCGCAAAGTCGAACCCGATTCCGAGCAGTATCAGTGGTTGCAGAAGGAACTGGAGGCATCCACCGCGACGTGGAAAATCGTCTCCTATCACCACCCGGCCTACTCGTCGGATGAGAACGACTATGGTGACACCTGGTCAGGCCCATCCACGCGTGGGGATCTACGCGTACGTGAGCTGGTGCCACTCTTCGATACGTACGGCGTGGACATCGTCTGGAATGGCCACATCCACTCCTACGAACGCACCTGGCCCTTGCGCGAGAACCGTGCAACAACCGCGGGCAATGGCACCATCTACATGATCACCGGAGGCGGTGGCGGGCCACTGGAGACGCCTGGCCCCATTCGTCCATGGTTTCAGAACAATGTTCGCCGGGGTCATCACTATTGCATGGTGGCCATCAATGGCACCACCCTCGAACTGAAGTCCTTTGGTCTGGAAGGTCAGCTGTTCGATCACCTGACGATCACCAAGTAACAGGAGTGAGACCCCGCAATGGATGCCAGAGCTCTGATCTGCGACGAGCGTCAGCAATTCACGCTCGCCGATGTGAAACTGAAGAATCCCGCGCCCGACCAGATTGCCATTCGCACCCACTTCAGTGGCGTGAGCATCGGGACGGAATTTGCCCTGATCCGCAACAAACTGAGCTGGGGACCCTATCCCCTCTGCACCGGCTATATGGCTACAGGCGAGGTCGTCACCGTGGGGGCTGAGATTGACGACTTCAAGACAGGTGACAAGGTCTATGTCAGGGGCAATGATTCGATAGAGCTGGCCGACGGCACGAAAGTGAGTTGCACAGCCGGCACCCACTGTTCTCACATCGTCACCAAACCCCATACAACCCACGGTGCTGACCACGTCCCCGCCGGCGCAGGGATGGATGTGGCCAGCATGTTCGTCATGCCCGCCGTCGGCCTGAATGGTGTGGACATGGCCAATCCTCGGTTCGGCGACACCGTCGTCGTCTATGGCGCCGGTCTCATCGGGCTGGCCGTCATCGCCGCCTGTGCGCACCGTGGCTGCTACGTCATCGCCGTCGATATCAACAAGATCCAGCTCGAGATTGCCCGGAAGATGGGAGCCGATCTGTGTATCGACGGGTCAGAGCAGGACGTCGACACTGCCGTGCGCAGCATCGTACCTGAGGGTGCAGATGTCGTCTTCGAGTCGACCGGAATTCCCGCCGCCATCGATCCCGCCATCGCGTTGTGTCGTACCTCCGGTCGATTCGTGTGGCAGGGCAACTACGGTGCCGCACCCATCTCCATGCAGTTTCTGCCGCCCCACGGACGCCGACTGCAGATGTTCTTCCCCTGTGACGATGGCCTGCAACCTTGTCGTCGTGCGGTGCTCAAGAACATGGCAATGGGCGCACTACAGTGGGAACACTGCATCACCCATCGCATCGACTGCGCCCAGGCACCGGACCTGTACGATCGCATCAACAAAGCCGAGGAACAGGGCATCGTCGGCGTCACCATCAACTGGCTGAACACGTAGGCACGGGGAGACCATGAGCAGCGTATTGATAACCGGCGCCAGTGGCTTCATCGGACAGGCCCTGGCCGCATCGATGGCCCAGGCACACGATGTCCTCTGCATGAGTCGGAAGGATCCCGGTCTGGACCTTGAGTGGATTGGCGGTGATTTCGGCTCCTTCGAAGATCTGCGACAGCTCGATGATCGAGACGTCAACGCCGTCATCCACCTGGGTGCGGTCACGGGTGGCTGCACCGAACACGATGGCATCATGGTGAATGTCGAGGGCTCACGCTGCCTGATGCGTTACCTCATCGATCGCGGGTGCCAGAAGTTCGTGATGGCCAGTTCGATTGCCGTCGTCGGCATGCAGAGCATGCAGTTCCGGCCACTCCAGGTTCCGGTTCCCGACGAACACCCGTGCCTGGATCGAGATGGCTATGGTCTGTCCAAGGCGCTGATGGAAGAGATCACCAGATACCATCAGCGTCAGAATCCACAGATCGACGTCTGCAATCTGCGCCTGGCAGCCATTGTCCCTGACGAGAACCCACCACCCAAACAGACGGTCGGTCCCCCGCGACCATGGGGACTGGGCGGGCTGGCCATGATGACGCGCAGTAATGCCGTGCGCGCCTTCACCCTCGCCGCCGAAGCACCGCTCAAGCCGGGTGTTCGCGTCATGAATGCGACCTCACCTCGAGCCTGGGCCGAGGATCCCGTTGCAGATATCCTGCGAAACTGGTGGGGGGACGATGTGGACCTGTCGCATTTCTCACAGGCAGGCCACGAATACGATGCCGTCTACGAGGTGAGTCGGATCAGGACGGAACTGGGTTTTGTCGCCGACTGCTGAAAAAATAGTCCGATCCAGCCTTCGGCACATACCAGCGGCTGGCCGTGTCACGCTTCTCCCGCATGTTCGTCGGCGCCCGATCGAGGCCGTTGCCCCACAACCGTTGCCCCGGCATGCGTGATTCACCAGACTCTTCACAATGAGAATGCACCCTGTGAAGAACCTCCTGGCAAACCGGCCTCAGCTGGTGTCGGGAGGCATCCTCGTCCTGTGGATCGGCCTGCTCTTCGGCACGACCGTCCAACATGGCTTCTACTACGACGACGCACATTCCATCGTCGAGAACGAGCGCCTCCACAACTGGCGTGAGATACCGACATTCTTCGTCGATCCCGGGGCCTTCTCCGCCACGCCCGATGCGCGGATGTATCGCCCGCTGTTGCTGACGACCTTCGCCCTCAATCTCGTCATCGGCGGACCTGCCGGTCTGCATCTCTTCAACATCCTGTGCCATGCCGTGGCCGCGCTCCTTCTCTGGCGACTCGCCCGACATCTGCTGAATCCGTCCCACGCATGGCTGCTGGCGCTGCTCTTCGCGGCACATCCCATGGTGACCGAGCCTGTTAACTACATCAGCAGCCGATCCTCGTCGTTGTCGACGATCTTTGTCCTGGCGGCGATGCTCGTCCTGGTCCGCTCCACCGATCCGGGGCGGGGGAAATGGCTGGCCCTGTGGACCCTGGCCGGCGTCCTGACCAAAGCCACGGGCGTCGTCATCCTTCCCCTGGCAGGCGCCTACCTCTTTCTCACCCATCGCCGCGATCAGTGGCGCCTTCTGGTCGGACCGGCGATTGTCGCAGTCCTCTACGTCGTGGGGATTCGTGCGATCCTCGGCAAGGCGCTGGGCGAGCCGGTCCGAGGCCCACTGGCCCAGATGGCTACACAACTGAAGGCCCTGCCCTACTACGCCCGCAGCTTCCTGGTCCCCGTAAACCAGAGTATCGATCCCCAGTTTCGCATGTCACCCACAACCGGAGAGTGGGTGGTGCTGGCTGCGGCTGTCTTCCTGTGCGGTCTGTTGTTTCTGCTGTGGCAGGCTCGCCACCGACCCGTGGTGTGCCTGGGCATGGTGTGGATCCTGCTGACACTGGCTCCCACGTTGATCATGCCGCTGAATGTTCTGG
>JABHDC010000117.1 GCA_018673255.1 Gemmatimonadota bacterium | reverse complement strand
CTTCGCCCTCACGGGCACGATCTATCTGGGCTGGGCTGGCGCTGCCATCATCGGCGGCCTCTACTGGAAACACGGCACCAATGCCGGCGCCTGGTGGGCGGCCGTGATCGGCGTCCTGCTCGCCGTGGGCGGATGGTATTCCACCTACTTCTGGGATGATGCCCGGATGCTGATCTCGGGCATAGCGCCCGACTTCGCCGCGGCGGAGAAGATGCCGATCAATGCCCAGATCCTCTGGTTCTGGACCATGGTGGCCACCCTGGTCACCTATGTGGCCGTCAGCCTCATCTCCGGTATCGGCAAGCCGACATTCAACATGGATCAGCTGCTGCATCGCGGTCGTTACGCCGTCGAATCTGAAGGTGCAGAGGAAGTAGCTAAAGAAGCCTCACCCCCGAGCATGGGCATGGCCATCTTCCGCATGGGCAATGAATTCACCCAGGGCGACAAGATCCTCTTCATCTTCTCCTACATCTATCTGGCCATGGTTGCCGTCGTTTTCGTCGCCGGCACATTGTATATGCTCTCCACTGACGTCAGTGATGGCGCCTGGGCGAGTTTCTGGTGGGGCTACAGCATCATCATGCTCCTGCTCACCATCATCATCACCGTATGGGTCGCCGTGGGTGGCCTGAAGAATCTGAAGGAGATGTTCGTGACGCTGGAAACTCTCGAGCGCGACGAAGCTGACGATGGCACCGTCGTCGGCCACCAGTCACTGGCCGACATCCGGCACCACGTGGGAGACGACGAATGAGTCCAGCTTCATCAGGGCCCTCGGGCGATCGGTTCGAGCGCCCGATTATCGCCATCATGGCCGTCACGCTCGCCGGCTTCACCCTCCTGCTCAGCGGTTGTGAGCAGCCAGGGCCGGAGGCAGAATCAGTTGCCAGTGTGAACGGGTCGACGATCACCATGGAACAGGTCGACGCACGTGTGCAGGCGTCTGACTCCGAAGCATGGCAGTCCTTCTACGAGACTCGCCAGCGTGCCCTGGCCCACCTCATCGATGAGCAGTTGTTGGTCGAAGAGGCGACGCGTGAGGGCATCGAGCGTGACTCACTGGTCAAACGCGAGGTTCTCGACAAGCTCTCGGCGATCAGCGACAGCGCCATCGCCGCCTTCTACAACGAGAATCGGCGTCGCATGGGCGGCCAGTCACTGGAGCAGATGGCCGATCGTGTTCAACAATTCCTGGCCGCCGATGAACACAACGAAGCCTGGTTGCGCTACGTCGGCAGCCTGCGGGCGAGCGCCGACATCGACGTCTCACTTGATCCGCCACGCGCCATCCTGGCCATCGGGGCCGAGGAACCCTCTCAAGGGCCCGTCGATGCTCCGATCCAGGTGGTGGAGTATTCCGACTTCGAGTGCCCTTATTGTGGCCGCGCCAAACCGGCCGTGCATCAGGTGCTGGAGGAATACGGTGACCGCGTGCGGCTCGTATTCCGCAACTTCCCTCTCAGCATCCACGCCAATGCACGCCCCGCGGCAGTCGCCAGCCTGTGCGCCCAGGAGCAGGATCAGTTCTGGGACTATCACGATCTCCTCTTCGCCCATCAGCGCGAACTGCGCGCAGTTGATCTGATCCGCTACGCCGGAGATCTCGGCCTCGATGTTGCCGCCTTCGGCGCGTGCTTCGGGTCAGGTCGACATGACGCCAAAGTCGATGCCGATCTGGCCTCCGGTGAGCAATTCGGCGTGACCGGCACTCCCGCCTTCTTCGTCAATGGCCGCCGCCTCTCAGGCGCCCAGCCCTTCTCCGTCTTCAAGAATCTGATCGACGACGAGTTGGCGCGCCTCGAACGCGTTGGTGGGTAAGCGCGACCCAGCGGCCTGACCGACATGCCGCTGGGTCTCGCTCTATCCGTCCCTGAACTGGGCCACGACGGGGTAGTGATCTGACAGGCCTTCCCCTCAGAAGATCAGATTGTCGTAGTCCTCGTAGCGATGGTAACTCGCCTTTTCAAGAGGTGCTGTCGAAGACAGTTCTTCGTTCTCCAGACCGCCATTGTAGTTGTAGCGGCACACGGCGAACTGCCAGGTCGTCCCTGACTCAGGGATCCCGTCCAGACCAAAGGCCGACCAGGGAATGCTGTATTCGGCAAGCCACACACCATCGGCTACGTGGACCTGGTAACGGGTGCCACTCTCTGGCGCGATGATCTCTTCCCAGGTATGCTCACCAGACTGCATTCCGGCGCGGGAAGGGATGTGCAGATCCATGAGGAAACCATTCGGCGTCACGTGGATCTCCCAGTAGTCAGACCGATCCAGACCCGGTTTGATGAAGACCTCGGCCACGTCTCCCAGGGTCCACATCTTCTGCTGATTGGCAGTGGCTGTGGAGAAGATGTCCGAGTCCTCGTAGCGGACGACGATGCTGAGACCCTCTTCTGTGGCCCCGATCCGCGCCTCGCCCGCCTCCTCGGGCAGTGTATCGGCCCAGTTCTGACGCAGCTGCAAGGGACGGCAGGTGGCGTACTTGGCGGGGATGTCGGCGGTGAGCTCGGTAAATCCGTCGGCGACGACGGGGCAGGTCACAGCGGTCATGGCGTCTTCTTTCGCGTCACGGACGGCGGGCCCATTGTGAGCACACGAAGTCAGGGCGGCGGCCAGGATCAGGCAACCAGCAATCGATGTGGTGGCAGACATGGTTCCTCCTGTTGATGTAGGTCGTTGAGCTGGAATCTCGTGCGAATCTCTATTCACGGAAAGCGAAGCGCAGGCGCCGTGATGGTCAGGTTGGCGGACGGCACTCGAGGTGGAGATAGGCAGGCGTGTTGGTGTAGATTGACGTGAGTTCTCTGCCACTCGACTCCGGGGCTGTCTGATGTCGTTTCTGCATGCGCGCGTTCATGTCATGACCGAATTGACCTTCACCTCGCAGGCGGGTCACGCCGATCCCTACAACGATGTCGAACTCGACGTCCTCTTCGCCAGTAATGGGCG
>JABHDC010000116.1 GCA_018673255.1 Gemmatimonadota bacterium | reverse complement strand
TGGATCAGGGGCGAATCGTGGAGGTCGGCACCCACGCTGAATTGATGGACCGACAGGGATTCTTCTACAAGCTGGTCAAGACCCAGCAGGCCACGTCGGGGGCCATGGCCGGCGATGGCTGATCATTGCACGGCGACGGGCGAGTGTTGTTGTTAGTGACCGCTGTGATGGCAGACAATCTGAGACGAGACACGAGCGATGACCGAACAGGACAAGAAACACACCGTCACACCGATCACTGTCACACATCCGGAGAATGTGGACCTGGACAAGGTGCGCCTCTTTCGTGAACCGGCCTGGATGTTGCGCCTGTCGATCGAGGATGATCGTTCGTACACGCGCATCAAGATCGTACGGGCGGCCCCGCTTTCTCATCCGCAGAGCTACATCTGTATCCTGGATGCCAAGGACGAGGAAGTCTGCATGTTCCCTGATCTGAAGGAGGTGGATCAGGAGATGCGGCAGATCATCGAGGAGGAGCTTGATCGACGGTATCTGACATCGACGATCGAGCGCGTCGATACGGTGCGTAACGAATTCGGGACCTCGTACTGGGAGGTGTCGACCAATCGTGGGGAGCGGGAATTTGTCGTGCAGAATGCGGCCGAGAATGCCCAGTGGCTCGGCGAGCACCGTCTGCTGCTGGTCGACGTCGATGGCAATCGTTTCGAGATCCCTGATCTCAACCAACTCGACAGCAAGAGTCTGAATCTGGTGGAGATGGTCTTGTAGCGGTGGTGCTACTCCGCTTCGGTGGTTTCCGGCTCAACCCAGGTGCCGGGAACCACGGCGCCGCTCACCTTGATGTCATTCAGATCCACCTGGCCCAGATAACGACCATGGGCAAGGTGAAGGGCGGCCAACGCGGTGGAATCCGTATCTGATCCCGACAATTCGGCCGCAATGCGATCCACGGCAACCCCGTCTCTGCTGGCCAACAGCATCTGGGTTCCGTCCGGGCGCACGATCTGCGCCAGGGTGTAACTCGCCTCGGTGAGCAGAGCCAGGTCGACGAGCACCCGATCGTCTGATGTTGTGACCGTCGTCGGACGGGCCAGGCCCGTCAGATTCGCCATCGAGCCCAGGGCTTGAGTCACATGGGCGATGTTGATGACGGCATCACACTCCAGCAGAGAGATCGGCAGATCGTACAGCTGGGCGGCCAGGCCGCTGTCGGGAACGTCGATCGCTTCGGTTTCCTCTTCGGCTACCAGCAGGATCTCGATTCCCAGTGTTGCCAGGCGGGGGCTCTGCAATCGGGCCGCAATCTCTTCGTGCCAGGCCGCATCCCCGCCATCCAGTCCACCCACCAGCAGGGCCAGATCAGCTTCATCGGCGGCCCGGTGAATGGCCAGCAAGGCCGACTCGAGGATCTGCAGATACCGCCCTCTGGCGGCAGGGCCTACCTCAGAGCTTGGGCGGATGAGGATCCAGCGCGCATCCGACTCGAAGGCCTTGTGCACGCCACCACTGAAGTAGAAGGTGCGTCGCACGAGAGAATCTGCAGCGGTCGCGTCCAACGCCGCGGGCAATACGCGGGCACCCACGACGGAGACATGACCGGGCGTGACGGCGGAGACGGCATCCACACCAAATCGTGGTTCAGACCAGCGGCCGAGGGTCCACAGCGACGGCAGGATCATCACCAGCCACAATGCCTTGCGAAGTGATCGAGTCGGGAAGGGGCGGTCTGAACTCACGGGGCAGCATCCGTCGTTGAGAGGAGTGCGGTGTCTGTGGCCAGCTTCTGAAGTGGCGCCGGGCAGGGGCCACCCGTGGCCCAGTCGAGCCACTGCACGGTGTGCACGATGCTCACGTCCGGCAGTGCCGCAGCCAGTTGCTCCAGGCAGCCGATGTTGCCCGCCACGATGACATCCGGTGTGACGCGCCGGATCATCTGAGTTTTCCGTTGCTGCAGTTGTGAGGCCAATTCATCCCGCAGCAGGTGGTAGGTTCCGGCAGATCCGCAGCAGATGTGCCCCTCTGGGATCTCGATCGGGTCCACCCCGGTCTGCCGTAGAAGCTGTCGCGGCAGGTCGGACAATCGCAAGCCGTGCTGCATCGAACACGCATCGTGATAGGCGAC
>JABHDC010000115.1 GCA_018673255.1 Gemmatimonadota bacterium | reverse complement strand
GGCGCCAGAAGCGCCCTTGTCATCGGACATAGGATCAGTCCTTGCCTGGGGGACCGAGATTTGGCGGACTGAAATGATCTGGTGGACTGAAGTCTGGCGGATCACCACTCGGCAGATCACTGTCTGGTCCTTCGATGTCGGACTCATCCGCTTCAGACGTGACGGCATCGGGTAGATCGCGCAGTTGATCTCGCAACTGAGCCGCGCGTTCGAAGGCTTCATCGGCGATCGCCTCCGCCAACTCCTGCTCGAGGCCTTCCCTCTCGCTCAGAGGTTTGCGTCCCTTCAGTTCCAGCAGCAGTTCATCGAGGGCCTCCACCGAACGCTCCCGTTCCGAATGGAATTCTTCGGCATCGACCTCTTCGAGATCTCTGATGCGCTGACGCGTGTCACGAATAACGGCCATGGCCCGATCGAAGCGACCATCATCCGCCAGCAGGTGTGACTTGGCCGTGCCGTGAATTCGGAGGATATAGGGCCACCACTTCTGCAGATTCGTACGATCGCCCTCGAGAGCTGCGTAACTGTGCAGGAACTCAAAGCAGGCCATGTTGCGCTCCGTGTCGCGGATGACGCGTTCGTAGTCCTTCACCTGCAACAGAAAGACGTAGCGACCATAGATCTGGGACGATTCTTCAAAGAGCTCTTCACAGGAGGGGTGATCGAGCTGGAAACCGGTCTCATCCCCCGCCTCTTTCCGATGCGCTTCGAGCGTCTCCCGGTAATGTTCGAGGGCGAAGTCATGATCATGTGGGCGCTTCCCATCCGGACGGCCATCCAGATTCAACTGCAAAATGCCCTGGAATGCCCCCTGATCGACTCGGACCTGAATCCTGGGCACGCCGTCCTTGCCGCGAATCCGGCGCACATTCGATTCCGGGTCGTATTCCCATTCATCGAGAATCTCGCTGATGTCCTTGTTCATCTTCGACCTCTCGCTCTCCATTGTCGCAAGATGGTAGCCGTGACCCGGGAGGCTGTCAATCTGATCAGGCAGGTGTCCCTGGCGGGCACCGGGTACGGCCCTGTTGGGTATGGTCCTTCGCAGCGACCTTGACGTGTCTCTCAGCAATCGAGATCTTCACATAACTACATTTTTGTAGTCAAAGATAGCAACATCGACAATTTCGTCCTGCCTCTACAGTCGCGCACCTCAGCCGAGGACACAATGGCCCGCAATCCTTCTGCAATCAGCGACCAGGAACTGCTCTCTGCCCTGTTGGAAATCGGCGAGTTCCTCGGATCCGGCTCGGAATTCGAGGACTCACTTCGTTCAATCCTTAAAGTCCTCAGCGATCGCCTGCAGATGCACCGCGGCACCCTGAGCCTGCTGCAGGTAGAGACCACCCAGGACCGCCAGGAGGTGGCCATCGATATCGCCTATGGCCTGAGTCAGGACGAGATCGAGCGAGGCCGGTATAAGGTGGGCGAAGGCATCACGGGGCGAGTCGTGGCCTCCGGCAAACCCGTCATCGTCCCCCGTATCAGCTCAGAACCCCTGTTCCTCGACCGCACTGAATCTCGCACAACCTCTGAAAAAACACACACTTCTTTCATCTGCGTGCCGATCCCCATGAAAGGCCAGGTCGTGGGGACCCTCAGCACAGACTGCCCCTATACTGATGACAGGGCCCTGCAGGCCAACGTTCGATTCCTCTCGATCGTGGCCGCCATGGTGGCTCAGAGTGTGGCATCACGACAGCGCGCCCAGGAACAGTGGGCCACGCTTCTCGACGAGAATCAGCGCCTGCAGAGCGAATTGAAGGATCGGCACCATCCGACGAATATCATTGGAAAATCCCGCCCCATGCAGGAGGTCGGCAATCTGGTGGGCATGGTGGCCCCTTCTGACGCCACGGTCCTGCTGCGTGGCGAGACGGGCACAGGCAAGGAACTGGTTGCAGATGCCCTCCACTATCACAGCCTGCGGGCCCCCAAACCCTTCGTGAAGGTGCACATCGCCGCCCTGCCAGAGAGCCTTGTCGAGGCAGAGTTGTTCGGCCACGAGAAGGGTGCCTTCACAGGTGCAACAGAGGCGCGCCCCGGTCGTTTCGAGCGGGCACACGGCGGGACCATCTTCCTCGACGAGATCGGGGAATTGCCCCCGTCGGTTCAGGTAAAGCTGCTGCGCGTACTGCAGGCACGGCAGGTAGAGCGCCTCGGCAGCAACGAGCCTCGTATCATCGACGTCCGAGTGGTGGCGGCCACCCACGTTGACCTCGAGCGTGCCGTCGAGGCAGGCACATTCCGAGAAGATCTCTTCTATCGCATCAATGTCTTCCCCATCTTCGTGCCGCCCTTGAGAGAACGGAAGTCCGACATCATGCAGCTGGCAGATCACTTCCTCGAGAAATACGGCCGCCAGCACGGCAAACAGATGCGCCGGATCTCGACACCGGCCATCGACATGCTCACAGCCTATCACTGGCCCGGCAACGTGCGAGAACTCGAGAACTGCATCGAGCGAGCGATCATCCTCAGCGTGGATGGCGTCATCCACGGCCACCACCTGCCACCGAGCCTGCAGACGGGGGCCAGCTCAAACACTCCATTGGCCGGCTCCCTCGAGACCATGATGGCAGCCTACGAGAAAGAGATCCTCGTAGAGGCACTCAAGAACACACGGGGCAACATGGCCAAAGCCTCACGCCTGCTGGGCACGACGCCGCGAATCTTCGCCTACAGCGTCAAGCAACTCAATCTCGACCCCAAGAGTTATCAATAACACATCGGCCCCACCGTGACTTCTGCCATATTTCAACATTTATGTCGCTCTTGTAGATAGGGGCGACATTTTTGTTACATGAAACCGCTTACAATTTGACCATATATATGCATCCTAACATATAGTATTTAACAATACTTAAGTTCATCAACCCTTCAGACTGCAGTCGATGGCACCTACCTTGCGTAGGGGATGACCATCGATCACGCAGTTCATCCCGAAGGGAGCAGCACCCACAAGATGCTCGCCAAACCATTTCCATTCGCTCTGCTACTCGCCGTAGCGACTGCAGTCCTGGGAGGTGCGACTCAGGTCCTGGGTGAGGACATCACCTCCATGGAGGGATTCCAGGCCATGCCCCTGGTGTACCCCAAATTCATGGTCGACAACCTCTGGATTCTGATCTCGGCTGCCCTGGTGTTCATCATGCACCTCGGATTCGCCACGCTGGAGACGGGTCTGACACGTCAGAAGAACACGGTCAATATCCTGTTCAAGAACGTGTTCATCATCTCCGTCGGCATCATCTCCTATGCGCTGACAGGCTTCAACACGATGTATCCGGGGGATTTCAATGGCTTCATCGCCATCCTCGGTCCCATCGGCTTCAGTGACGATGTGGCCAATCTCACATCCAACTATGCCAATTACACCTACTGGTCGGACTTCATCTTCCAGGCGATGTTCGCCGCCACGGCCGCCACCATCGTGTCGGGTGCCGTCGCTGAGCGTGTCAAACTGACGGGATTCATGGTGTATGCCGTCATCCTGGTTGCCTTCCTGTATCCGGTTGCCGGCTCCTGGAAGTGGGGCGGCGGCTGGCTCGATGGGCTGGGCTTCTACGACTTTGCCGGTTCATCGATCGTCCACGCCTTCGGCGGCTTTTCCGCCCTGGCCTGTGTCCTGGTCCTGGGGCCACGCCGCGGCAAATACGTCGACGGTCAGGTGCGCCCGATCCTGGGTCACAGCATGCCCCTGGCGACGATCGGTGTCTTCCTGCTGTGGCTGGGCTGGTTTGGCTTCAACGGGGGTTCGGTGCTCTCTGCCGACCCGGGTCTGGTGAGCCTCGTCTTTGTCACCACTTCCCTGGCTGCAGCGGCAGGGGCACTCGCTTCAATATTCACGTCCATGGCCTATCTGAAGAAGCCTGACATCACGATGGCCCTCAACGGCATCCTTGCGGGCCTGGTCGGCATCACGGCCGGTGCCGACACGGTGACGTGGATCAGTGCGATCCTCATCGGCCTCATCGCCGGTGTCATCGTCGTCTTTGCCATCGTCATCATCGACCGCATCCAGATCGATGATCCCGTAGGCGCCATCTCCGTACACGGTCTGTGCGGCGTGTGGGGGACGATTGCCGTGGGCATCTTCAGCACGAATTCGGAGCACAGTGTCGGCACGCAGATCCTTGGCACGCTCTCCTACGCCGTCTTCGCCTTTGTTGCGTCGCTGTTGCTGGCCACCATCGTCAAAGCCACCATCGGCTTCCGAGTCAGCGCAGAGGAAGAGGATGAGGGACTCGATATGGGTGAGCATGGTCAGCCCGCTTACGCCGACTTCCAGCACATCAACAACTGAGAAGGCCCGAGGAGATACCCACCATGGTCAAAATCGAAGCATACCTGCGCCCAGCGGCGCTGGAACAGGTTCAGGAGGCCTTGGCCGGTCTCGGATTGTCCGGCCTGTCGGTCCTCGAAGTACGCGGCTACGGTCGGCAGCGCGGCCATCGCGAAGTCTATCGCGGCGCCGAATACAATGTCGACTTCGTCCCCAAGATCAAGGTCGAAGTGGCCGTAGGTGACGACATCAAGCAACAGGCGATTGACGCGATTGTCGAAGCCGCCAAGACCGGCCAGGTAGGCGACGGCAAAGTCTTCGTCATCCCGATAAGTGAAGCCGTGAGGGTACGTACCGGAGAAACGGGAGACAGTGCCTTGTAGGCGGTAGTCGCGCAGTGACTTCCGTGCCCTGTAGGCAGTTACACCTTCATAGAGTCTAATTCGCCGGCATCTGCCGGCTCAGGAGCAGAACAGAAAATGCGCAATCGCTTTCACACCCTTCTCGCCGGTGTCGCACTCGCAATCGCCGTGAGTGTTCCCGCCACAGCT
>JABHDC010000114.1 GCA_018673255.1 Gemmatimonadota bacterium | reverse complement strand
GTCGCCTCTCCGGTGGCGACCACCCGCCCGTACCTCCCAATCCAGTCTGTAGGGTCGTCTTCGATCCCTGGCAACACTTCGGTCACCCGCCTACCGATCACGGACTCTCTCCTAAGGCCGGTCAGTTGCTCGAAAGCGCCGTTCATCTCCAGGAAGACGTAGTCCGCCGGGGTCCCGTCCTCGTCCAGCACGATCTCGTGCAACGCGAAACCATCCACCATGTTCTCAAACAGGGAGCGGTACTGTCTTTCGTTCTCCCGAAGTGTGGTCAGGTCGCGGACCCGGTTGAAGCCTTCCGTCAGAACCGCAGCAATTTCCTGGAGTAGCCCGAGGTCTGACTCTGAGAAGGCATCAGGCTGATCGTGGTTGACAGCCAAGGTGCCATCTGAGAAGGGAACGTCCACTACCGAGCGGGCGCGATGGCCGAAAGCCTTCTCAATCTGACCGGCCTCGTCATACCCATCTTCCTGGTGCAGATCCCGCCGGTAGGCCACCGTTCGCTCTGACCAGAGTTGAACGAGCCTGATGGCCGTGTCATTCGGAGACTCGACCCAAGTTTTCCGCTGGGGGTTGTAGTGGCGCACAGACGATGCCTCGCCCGTTACCTCGACCAGGTTGATGTCACAGTCACAAAAGGTTACCCCGCCGTCCCGCAGAGCATCGCCCACGGTATCGAGCACTTTCACCAGATCCTCGTCGTCCTCCATGAACCACACCTGCTCCCGGATCCGGTTCACCGCCTCCTTGTGTCGCTCTGCCTGGTTGCGCTCAATGATGATCACGAACCGCTCGAATCCATCTGACAGCGCAGTAGCAAAACGCTGCAGTACAGCAACGTCCTCGTCGTTGTAGGCGTGCAGTTGCCTGTTGTTGATGGCGAGGGTACCACCAGAGAATGGAACATCAATCAGCGAAAGCTCCCGAGCGTTACCCTCTCCGCGAATACCTCCTATCCGCGCCGAATGGCCAAACCTCGGCTCTCCGGTCCTCCACACCTCGATGACCCATGGATATGCCTGCGCGTTGCCTCGTACAGAATCATCACGCCACATACTGAGGTTGTTCAGAACCTCCTGATCATGTGGAGAAAGCCCGTCACCGACAGACACGAACTCTGTTCCAGATGGGTCGACAATCTGAATGGACAACGAGTCACACGTCACGCCCACGCGTTCCACCTGCTCTCTGATGAGTTTCACCACCCTCGTGAGATCAGCAGGCTGATTCATGTCGGCAATGGCAACCTGGACACAAGCGACAGCATCGCGCATCTCGCCTTCTCGTGTCAGCGCCGCCGCCAACTTCTTGCGCTCGTCGATCTCCGCCTGGGCTGCCTCATAGTGCGCCGCGTTCGACAGGGCGACAGCCACCTGATCCCACAGTGGTTGCATCTCGATCAGCCGATCTGTCGTCTCTTTCTGATCCGCCACGGTACTGCCCGTGGCGACGACAGCGATCACCTCATCGTGGGCCTTGACGGGGATGAAGTAGGCCACCTGCCCCCGGCGGCTCTCTGGGGTGATGGTCGAATCTCTGGGCGTGAATCGCTCATCCCATTCGAGGACGATCTGGATCTCTCCTGTGCGCACGGTCTCCGCAAGAATGTCGGGATCGTCAAGGTCATACGAGACTATGTCCCCTTCGTCGCTCGAAGAGATGACTTCCCGATCCAAATGATAGCCTTGCACCCTAACTACTCGACCTGCCTGTCGATCTACCAGTGCGACCGCCAAACTGCGTAGAACACCGGTCGCCACAACCTGCTTGGCCAATGTGTCGAGGATCTCCTTCCGATCCAGGGTCGATATGGTCAACCGGCTGATCTCATGCAAGTTGTGCAACTGTTGGCTGGCCTTCTTCAGCTTGCGAATGTCTTCCAGCCGGACGAACGCCTCTGACAGGGCGACAGCCAGCATCCCCAGCGTCTCGATATCGTGTGGCTGAAAGGCGCTCGGTTCGCAGCTGTTGACAGCCAGAGTGCCGTGCGAAAACGGGACATCTATGACCGACCGAATCCCTCTTGAGAGCAGCTTCGCCTCACCAAACAGATCCTCTTTCGCCAGATCGCTTCTATACACCGGCTTCTTCTCCTGCCAGAAGCCGATGACGGTGCGGTTGAAGAAGTGCGCATCAGTGTTGTCCCAATCGTCGCCTCCCCGGGTCGCGTGAGCTACGACCAAATTTGGGTTCACCAGATCGTCGATCAGATTGATTTCACACTTCCGGTGCGCAATGCCGAGTTCTACCAATGACTCGCCCACAGAGTTCAAGACATACCCGATGTCTCCGTCTGAAACCATCCGCCAGACACTATCTCTGACCCGGGCAATGGCTTGGTCACGCGCAGACGCCTTCTTCATCAAGTCCATCTGGCTCTGAAGCTGATCGAGCCTTCTCTGAAGCTGCAGACTGTCGGTGTCTTGATCGGTTGGCTGGTCCATGGAGATCTCTCAGGAGAGGCTGGCAGGCATAGTTGGCTGATGCGAGAGTCGAAAGGGTTCAGCCTGCAACGCCTGCAAGACCGTCTGATCACACCCGCGAATCGTGCAGCGTCATGGCCTCGGACACAATCTGGTCCAAATCGGACACTTCAATCGGCTTCGGCAGGTGGAGGTCGAAGTTCGATAACCGGGGGTCACCTTCATCAATGACCCACCCAGTCATCAGCACCGTGACCAGCGCCGGGTCTTTATCACGCATTTCTGCGGCGACCTTATCACCCGGCACCGTGGGTAACCCCAGATCGATCAAAGCGATTTGGAAGCGTCCCGGCGTGAACCCCTTTAGGGCATCGGCACCATCGCCGACGACTTCTACCGTGTGCTCTTCTGACAGGATGCGCTGGAGCACGTCACAGATCAACTGGTCGTCATCTACCAACAAGATCCTGCCCGACCTCTTCGTGTGATCTGCAACCGCTTCTTCCTCTTCTGACCCACCTTCAGCCACAGGCAAACGAGCCGTGAAGATCGTCCCACACCCCACCTCGCTCTCGACCGCCATCGTGCCACCTGAGCGCGTCACCGTGCCGTAGGCGGTCGATAGCCCAAGTCCACTTCCGACGTCCACCTTGGTGGTGAAGAAGGGCTCGAAGACACGGCGGCACGTCGTCTCATCCATCCCTGTGCCCGTATCGGCCACCGTCAAGGTTACGAATCCCTCCTCGACGGCGGGCCGTGTCGAGAGAGTGATGGTGCCGCCGTCGGGCATCGCGTCGGTGGCGTTGAACAACAGGTTCAGAATGACCTCAGACAGTTCGCCTGCGTTGCCATCAACGTGTGGAATCTCACCCAACTGCGTCACGACCTCGACCGAGACGCCCCTCACCTGCGGCTCGTCATGCCAACGGGGTCTGGCAAGCTCAACCGTCTCCAGAATCCGGTCATTGAGGTCCACGGCATCCTTGGTGTCAACATGACGGGGGCGGACCGAGTCACTCAGACGCTGTACCAGTTCCCGTGCCCGTCCTGCCGCAGCCCTGATATGCTCAGCTTCCCGTCTCACGACCTGAGCGTCGCCGCTCTTCATCAGGAGGACATCGGCAGGCAGCGAGATGCTGGTCAGGATGTTGTTCAGGTTGTGGCTGATGCCCGCAGCCAGCTCTGCGGAGGCGCTCTGGCGCTCCATCCTCAACACCTGCGCTTCCAGTCGCTTGCGTTCGGTGATGTCTTGGGTAGTGCCAACCATACCAACAACACTACCACTTTCATCGAATTGCATTTCTCCTCGACTGTAGACCCATCTGATCTCACCATCGGATTTTCTTACAATGCGGTAATCTCTATCAAACGGCACTCCTTGATCTACTACACTCCGGTTGTACGAAGCTAACATTTCGCGGTCCTCTGGATGGAGGATCTCGACCCATTCCTCAACCGAGTATTCTTCCTTCCCCTCTATGCCCATTATGCGATACAGCATTGCAGTTCCGGACCATCTGCCAGTAGTCACATTGGACGTAAAACTACCCACCTCTCCCACACGTTGTGCCTCTGTCAAACGCTGTTCACTCTCACTCAGGGCTTCCTCCACGCGTCTCCGTTCGGAGATCTCCTGCTGTGTCATCTCGTGCAGAGCCGCGTTCGACAGGGCAACTGCTACCTGGTCCCAGAGCGGCTGCATTTGGGTCAGCAGTTGCGTAGTCTCTTCCTGATCCTTCACAGTACTGCCCGTGGCAACAACAGCGATCACATCACCGTGGTATTTGATAGGAACGAAGTACGCGACCTGTCCTTCCCGGTCTCCTTGGTCGGTACCAAGCCGCTCATCGCAACCCACGACGATCTGAGTCATTCCGCTCCGAATCGTGTCTGCTGTCATGTCTGGGCTATCAAAGTCAACAAAACTCCCTACGTCTTCTACGGTCGTTGCACCTTCAGGGGTGCTGTTGAAGGTGCGCACGATGTTGGCACGTCGTTTCTCTCTATCCACCAAAACGACGGTCAAACTTCGAAGTACGCCCGTCGTCACGACCTGCCTGCCAAGTGTATCGAGGACCTGCTCTCGGTCGAGAGACGACGTCGTCACGCCAATGATCTCGTGCAGGTTGCGTAGTAGCGTATTGGTGTCGCTCAGCTTCTGCTCTGCCAGTTCGCGCTCAGAGATGTTGACGAACATCTCCCACCCGTCTGTCAACGCTTCGGCGAACTGCTCCAGAATTCTGATGACCTCGACAGGTATGGGATCAAGACTGTTCAGCGCGAGGGTGCCATTGGAGAACGGGACATCTACGAGATTCAGATCGCGTGTGCCTTCACCCGGAGGCAATCCCGGCAGCACGAAGTCGGTCACGTAGCGGACCTTCTGCTCACGCCACACGTCCAGCACCCACGGGTAGATTTCAGCGTTGCCGCTGACGCCTTGCCAGTTCTGCAGGCGCTCTTTCTCCACCAACTCACTGCCATACGCCACACTGACAAAGTCCGTGCCTGCCGGATTCACGATCTGGATCGAATACTGAGTATGCTCGGGCCCCGTGACGAGATCCAATCTTCTCAATTCTTGATGGATCGCCGAAACCACTCTCGCCATATCCGTGGGGGTGTTCATGGTTGCGATGGCTACCCGGACAGCAGCAACGCTATCTCGAACTCTGTACTCTCGATGTAACACCTGCGCCTGCTGCGCATGGTGCAGGCTGGCTGCGACCAGATCAAGAAGCGGCTGGATCAACTCGATCCTTGCCATCACGGCGTCGTTTTCCTCCGGTAGGGAGCCGGTCGCCACCACGCCGATCACCTCATCATCGAAAACCAAGGGGATGAAGTAGGCACTCTTGCCTGTGTTCTGACTTGTCCAGTTTTCTTCGGTGTCCACACGAGCATCCATCTGCTCGTTCCACTCATTGGCCACAGTCAACACGCCTGTGCGTGCTACCTGCGCAGTGATGTTTGTGTCATCGAGCGGATAGACCAGCCCCACCACCTTCTCGTCCTCTGTCACGACAATCGAATCGGTGGTCCCCACAGGCACGGCATCCGGCAGCCTCAAAGGATCGCGCTTCTCGGCGTAGGCAACAACGCTGGTGACGACCTCGACGGTTTGGGCGTTTTGGTCAACGAGGGCGATCATGAGACTGCGAAAAATTCCCGCTTGCAGCAGTGCCTGCGACACGTTCGCCAGAATCGCATCCATGGTCATGGTGGGCAGCACGCTGCCGAGCACCTTGTGGATGCTGAGAAGGAGCCTCTCCTTGTCGGCATTCGAGACGTGGTTGGCGTATTGGTTTCTGAGATTGTCCATGGGCATGGCGGGGAGCGTCCAAAGGCGGGGAAACCGGAACCGGGCAGAAAGTTACTGAATCCGCCACCGAATCCCAACGCTCGGTTGACCGGAAGCGGCCAGCCGTGGTCGGTCCCCCCCGGAAACATGATGCACCTCCATGGATTGGCGTTGGAGGGGGGGCATGCGGGGGCCGGTGCCACGGTGTGGGCTCAGAGGATAGGACAGGAAGCTGGGCGGTGGCGGTGCGTGTTGAGAGGTAACGGGGGCGGCGTTTGCAGGTGACAGATCAGGATGCAAGCGACTTCCAGGTCTTTGAGATCTCCGTCCTTTCCTCATCCGTCAGTTGGTGCCATCGATCAACGAGGTCAGCGAGGTCATCCATCCCACCAACACGAAGGATGTGCATGAAGCGAATTCGTGTGGGCATCAGCTACGGGTGGCTCGATGACCGTCTGCCGAGAGTGCGACGGGGCAGATGCGGTGACGAATCAGTGCTTCCCTCATCAGTCCCGAGATATGCCTCTCAGGGTCAGACTTGCATCGACGATCGGGCGGTAGGCCAAGTCTCGATCGTCCGCAGCGTCGATATCGAGATCTATCTCGCACATGGATTTGTGCTCGAGCGCCTCGACCTGCGCTATGATGGCTTCGCGGGTCCGCTGCACATCGTCCTCGAGCTCGCTGCGGTCGATACCGTCCATAGAGTGTTTGAGCAATCGGATCTCGACGCCACACACGTTGTTCGGACCGTCGTCTCCTGAGCGCTGGGCGAGAGGCCCGTGCGTGATGTTCACCCGGACGCTGCATTCCCATCGAGCCTGAAGTGCCCGGAGGGCTATGATGATCTCTGCCTCGGCATGGGCTGTTGCTCGTTGTAGTTCATCCATTGCAGGCTATCTCGGCTGGAAGGCGAGACCTTCTGTGAGTTCGTTCACGTGACCAGCAAGGGTTTCTGCCGGCGATGCTACGAGGGCCGTGGACTCAGCCCGTCTGATCGGGCGTGCCCCTTCTCGATCGCATCTTGGATTGTGGTCTGGAGAGCCGCGAGCCGCACTGGCTTCTGTAGCCATTCATCGGCGTGGGCAAACTCGTCATCGCTCTGAACCACGGAGAGCCCCGAGACGATGACAGTTCCGGTTGCCGGTGCCAGGTCGCGAATCTTCTGAAGGAGTTCGAGCCCATTGCTGTCGAGCAGGCGGTAGTCGGATACCACAACGTCGAAGTAGCCTTCGACGAACATGGAGACTGCGGACATCGCGCCGTCGGCAGCCTGCACAGAGTAACCCAAGCTGGTCAGCAGCCTCTCCATCGTCGTGCGGACCGCAACATCATCGTCAATCAGCAGAACCCGGGTAGTCACTGGTTCAGTCGCCCATTGACCCGGGCAGGAAGGCGAGACCTTGCACGAGTTCGTTCATCTGACCAGCAAGGGCCATAGCCTGGTCGTACGTTGTTCCCTCTACAAGATCCAGGAACATCTGACCGTCCCCAAGCAGCTTCGGGTTTCCACTCACGGGCTCGAATGCGAGGAACACGGCACCCATCGATTCCCTGGCCACGACTATGTGTTTTGCCCTGTCGATTTCGCTCACATTGTCCTCCTCTGAGAAGATTGCTCCGTCGCAATACGCGGAGAATCATCCGAAAGACCCCCTCTGTCAAACGCGGCGCCGCCAGGAACAGCAAAGGCCGTCCAGGTAATAACGGTTGTCAGTGGCACCGAGATGCCGAGGGTCACCCCACCCAGGCCGGACGCCTGGTCATATCCCCATGCGCCACCGGCGCCCCAGACACCCAACTCGGGGGCGAAGTGTAAAGCACGATTGGTGCGGTTCTCTGTCAGATCGGTGAAGGCGGGTGCCAGGATTGTGTTATCTCATGAGCAAACCCCCATCATCTGCATCCATTGGTGCCTCGGCAATAGCGGGCGTTGTAATACACAGCAGCCACACAGTTAACGGGGTTCTGATCGGTGGATCTCCTTTCACGCGCTGGCGAAGGGACCGAACATTGATATCGACAGGTGGCGACGACAGCGATCGGATCGGTGGGCTCGGCTCGCGTCTCCGACTGAGAGTGTGCTATCGTTCTGGCATTGCGGCGACAGCAGCTCGCAGACGATGCTGAGCCGGCTGTCAGGTCCTAATACAGGCAAGAGACAGACTTGTGAGGGAGCGGAGGAGGGCCAATGCATGACTTTCTGTTCGAGATGTTGCAGTGCCCTGCGTGTCACGCAGGGTTAGACTGGCAGATCGAAGATCGTCGGGGGCAACGTGTTGAGATGGCAGATGCGACCTGCAGATCTTGTGACACCTGCTATCCAGTACGTGAGGGTATTGGAGTCTTCCTCACGTCAGATCTCTCGCGCGACGACCTGTGGGTGCAGATGGACGGCTGGTTGCCGAAGTATCTGCAGGAGCATCCTGACATCGAGTACCGCCTGATGGAATCGCCGCTGGAAGAGTTAGGGCCGGCCGACCAGCGGTTCCGTGCGAACGTCTTGGAGGAGCGTGGCCAGTTCGACGAAGCGAGAGCCACCAGAGAATCCGCCACGCCTATCTACACTGCACAACACCTGTCGGCATCGGCGAGTCAGATCGACTTCGTTGTCGAACGCCTGTCGTCGGGTACTGGACCCGTCATCGACCTGGCCTCCGGCGCCGGAGGGCTGATCGAGGAGATGGCACGGAATCTCACTCGTCCCGTCGTCGCCACTGACTTCAGTCCCACTATCCTTCGTCGTGCCCGACGCCGGCTGGAGCACTTTGGTCTGTATGGTGATGTCAGCCTGGTCGCTTTCGATGCCCGGCGGACGCCGTTCAGGGATGGGTCCATCAAGACCATGACAAGCTACGTCGGCCTGTCCAACCTCCGAGATCCCGGGACGGTGTTGGATGAGTTACGACGGATTATCGATGGAGAGTTTCTGTCGATCTGCCACTTCTTCGACTTGGCAGACGAAGCCAATGCCAGGGCGATCCGGGAATTGCGTCTCGATTACCTGTATCGAGGCGCGACAACAGAGGCTTTCACGAATGCAGGATGGCGGGCTGAAGTGGCGAACAGCGTCCTGGCGAGAGCCGAGCCAACGCCGCGCAGCGTTCTCCTCGGAGCAGGCATAGATGGTCTGCCTGTGACAGAGACGGAGTTGGAGTTCTGCGTTCTTATGGCGCAGAGTTGCCCAGTCGCAGGTGTCCGTTGACAACTGAGGAGCCAGTCGTTCGACGGGTGGATTGCCGGAATAGCCGGACGGTTCGTCGACTTTGGAGACCTGCATGCTCTGATTGACATGTCGCTCCAAACCACGGGAGATTGACGTGTCGCCCGTGTTAAGGGTCCACCTCAAGACACAGATCTTTGACGAACCGATGAGTCTGAAGAACAAGATCGGGGATCAGTCTCTCGCGCAGCGACGTCAGTTGGCATACAAACTCGTACGCGCTGAGGCCCTGTCGATGTGTGCAAGTGACGACCTGCGCCGCGTCCTGGCCGTCCTCTTCCGTGAAATGACGGCGCTAGGGATCCGGACACATGGCGCCAGCGTGGACTTCTACGACTTCGATAACGAAGTCACTATGGCATCAACTACAATGGCACGCCCATCACGGATATGATGGAATATGACGGGATGGAACAACCGATCCTGTTCTGGAATCCTTCGATCGCCCCGTGCGGGATCGACTTCTACGATGGTGATCGTTTCCCTCTGTGGAAGAACCATCTCTTCGTGACGGCCCTCTCCTTCCAGCAACTGCGCCGCGTTCACATCGTGGACGGTCGTGTCATCCACCAGGAAATCATCTACGAACCCGGTTCACGTTTCCGTGATGTCGAGACCGGCCCCGATGGTCTCATCTACGTCGCCCTGGAAGAACCGGGTCGCATCGTGCGTCTGTCTCCAGCCGAGTGAGGCCGCTTCAGCACCAGAACAATTGAAGCCCCCACGGGAGATTCCGTGGGGGCTTCATGCTGCTGACTGTCGGGGACAATCCGTGCTGGCTCAGTTTGTATAAGGGACCGTACCGCGCGAATCCACCTTGTACCCCCATTGACGCAGATAGTGAGGCGAAGGCAGGAATTCGTCGCCTCGAGCTGCCAGCCGCCGGTCCAGCCACGCGTCCATGCTTGCAAGCAACTCATCATGGTCGCTGTGTCCGACCAGGTTGTTGAGCTGATACGGATCGGCTTCGTTGTCATAGAGCAGCCACGGGCCTTCCAGGGCACGCACATACGTGTGTTGCCGGGTCCGCAGCCCTCGATAGGCCCGGCCCCCATCTGGAACGGTCCACTGGCCAAAGGGGTGTGCACACTGCAGCAGGGCTGCCCCGTCTGAAGGATCCTCGCCACCCCGCAGATAACCGGAGAAATCCAACCCTTCCACCGTCTCTGGAATCGGCAGTCCGCACAGCCCCAGCAGGGTGGGCATCATGTCCGGAATGTCGATGCGGGCATCCATCTGACACCTCTGGTCACCAAAATGGCCCGGGTAACGCAGAAGGAAGGGCACACGGATCGACTCATCCCACGGGCGCTGTTTGTTGTAGGCGCCTCGTGAACCGACCAGATCACCATGGTCGGAGAAGAACACGAAGAGCGTATCCTGCGCCATGCCCTCCTCATCGAGGGTCTGCAACAGATCCCCCACACACTGGTCCAACGCCGTGCAGTGGGCGTAGTAGCCGGCCAACTGCTCCCGTGCGTTGAGTGCCTCGCTTTCGGGAACGTTGCCACGTAACTGAATCTGCTCGGCATCATAACGTGCCCGATACTCCTCCGGCGCCGTGTGATACGGATTGTGGGGCGGCCCCCAGGACAACACGAGCAGAAATGGATCGGCCTGATCCCGGCGTGACCGGACCCAGCTCTGCGCCGCCCGGGTCTGCGAGGTGGCATCATATCCCTCCCACCTCAACTTCTCATCCGAGTCACCCTGGTAGTAGTCGGATTCGTTGTAGTCATGTGTACACTCCAGTACCTGCCATTCGTCGAATCCCTGCCGGCGCTCCGGAGGAATTGGATTCGAACGACCCTGACCATCTACGTGCCACTTGCCGATGTAGGCCGTGTCGTAGCCGCCGGATCCGAAAGCCTGGGCGAGACTGGTGGCCCGATCACTTAATGGCACATCGTTGACGAACACGCCGTGCGTCAACGGATACTGCCCTGTGAGCAGACACGCACGAGCGGGAGAACACACCGGGCATCCAGATACGGCGTGGGTCATGTTCACACTCTGCGACGCCAGCCGATCCAGATGCGGCGTGTGCACATTCGGATCTCCGGCGTAACCGGTGGCCTGCGCCCGCCATTGATCCCCAAAGACCAGTACGACATTGGGCCGCGCCGATCCCGACTGCCCCGCGCGCGTGCCTGAATTGTGATCAGCCATCAGTGGTCACCTCTTCGAGAGTCGCCCAGACGACGAGCTTCCTGATGCGATTGGCGTCGTAGATACTTGGCACAACGACCTGGGCTACGTCGGTGAATTGTTCTGCTGCTCTGGCAGCTACGATGCCGTCGCCAATCCCCCCTTCAGGCTCGTAGGTCCCGATCAGGACTTCGTCACCGTCTTCAAGCGTGATCTTGCTGATGTGGACCCGTGCAGCCGACGAACTCGGGTTGTTGAAGATGATATCGTAGGCGACGGCCACCTCGATTCCATCAACCAACTCGGCGTGCGTCAGCAGCTGCCAGCGCACGTCAGCCGTGATCGGCGTGGGGAAGTAGTAAGTACGTGGATCCTTATGCAGTTTCGTCTGCAGCTTGTCTGTGCGGATCGAGACGCCGTCTTCAGCACACGACGCCAGAAGACAGAGTCCCAGCAGGAGCGCCACGCTCCGAACCGTGAACGATCGGCTGACAGACGTCGACCGATCTCTGCGACACAACACTAGAGGCGCACCTTGACGACAGCCTTCTTCACCGGCGACGGCTGGTCGATGGCCATGCCCGGCATGTGCGCATCCTGTGGCCAGAGCACAATGAACTGACCCGCCGTCAGTGGCAGGAACAGTCCGTTGCCTTCGAGGGGAAGGAAGTCGCGGTCTGCGTCGAATGCTCCCGCTTCCAGACTGGGCGTCGGCGCATATCCCATGTGTTCCGTGCCGCTGATGACGTATTGCACATCCGCATAGGCACGATGGGCTTCCCAGAGTCCCTCACTCTTGGGTTTGGTGTCGTATTCCTGCACCATGACAAAGACATCGTCGCCATCGATGTCGTAGCGATCCGGTGCCATGGACACCAGATCCGTCTTGGCCAGATAGGTCAAAGCATCGGCAAAACGTGTGCCGAGGCCATGGTAGAGTGTGCCATTGTGTATGTCGTCGAGGATCATCCTGTTTCTTCTCCTGTAAGCGCGATCTACAATCGAATCACGGCCATCTTCTCGTGGGTCATGTCGTGCATCGTGTGGCCAATGCCGCCAACACCGTAGCCGGAGTGGCGTCGCCCGGCAAATGGCATCCAGTCGACCCGGAATGCCGTGTGATCATTCACCATCACGGCAGACGCATCCAGATTCTGCACACAGTGGGTGGCCACATCAAGTCGATTGGTGAAGCAGGCCGCCTGAAATGCGTAGGGCAGGCCGTTGGCCCGACCGATCGCCTCATCGATATCGTCGTAGCTGTAGACGGCGATGGCCGGGCCAAAGATCTCGGCCGTCGAGAGTCGGCAGTCTGCCGGTGGGTCCAGAATGATGGTCGGCGCGAAACTCGTGTCACCGAAGCGGCGATTCCCCGTGATGGCCTCACCACCGCCAGCCACCGCTTCAGAAAGCCACTCCTCCACTCGATCCACTTCGCGGGGGCGGATCAGCGGCCCGATCTGCGTCGTTTCCTCCACGGCATCACCGACGATGAGCCCATCGGCAACCGCCGCCAGCGCCTCGGCAAGATCCCTGGATCGCGTCCTGGGGGCGTAGACTCGCTGCACGGAGACGCAGACCTGCCCCGCATGGTAAAGCCCCCCCTTGGCCAGCAGAGGCACCATGGTCTCCACGTCCGCACTGTCATCCACGATGACAGGGGCGGCGCCACCGTGCTCCAGAGCACAGCGCGTTCCCGGGGCCAGCTTCGATCGCAGCATCCAACCGACCTTGGCCGAACCGATGAAGCTGAGGAAAGCGACACGTGGATCAGTGACCAGACTCTGTGCGGTCGGCAGGTCGCAGGCGATGAACTCGCACCATTCGGGCGGCAATCCCGCCTCGTGGAGCAGATCGACGAAACTTCTGGCCGACAGAGGGGTGTCATCGGCAGGCTTGACGATCACCGGGCAGCCGACTGCCACGGCCGGGGCGACCTGATGAATGATGAGATTGAGCGGATGATTGAAGGCCGAGACGGCCACGACGGGGCCGATGGGTTCACGCTGGGTGAAGGCGATCCGCCCGGCGCCGGCCGCCGTCAGATCCATTGGCACCTCGCCGCCACCGAGATGCTGTAACTCCCGTGCACACAATCCGACACCGTCGATGGCCCGCTCGACCTCAACGCGTGCATCGATCAGGGGTTTGCCACCCTCGTCTGCGATCTGGTGTGCAAGCTCGTCGAAGCGTCCCCGCATCAGTTGCTGCGTGCGGGCCAGGATGTCGAGGCGCTCGTGAGCCGGCAACCACGACTTTCGGTCATCAGCCAGTTGCCGGGCCCGGGTAAGCCAGGCGTCTGCCTGCGCCCAATCGCCTGTGGTGACTTCACCAATCACACCCAGGTGATAGGGATTCACGACTTCGAGATGGCCTGACGACATCGGTCTCTCCTCAGTGAGCAAGGGTTGGCACGAATGGACCAACAATCTATGCAACCACCCCTTTCACGTCCCACCCGGTAGGACGTGTGCATCCTTCTGTCTCGCACCTGTCTGTGGGGATTCTTATACTTTTGTGGCCAGCGGAGCCCAGCTGCCGGTGACCCGCCAAGCTCAACCATCCAACTGACACATCTCAATTCGCTCCACGACGAGGACGGGACCATGTACAAATCGATCCTGGCGAGGGGAATTCTGTTGCTCCTGGTCCTTGCCGGTCCGGCCATCGCTCAGAGTCCCCCCACAGATCTGACCGAACTCGATATCGAAGAAATCCTCGCCCTGCACATCCGGCGCAGCGACACGCTGTCCGAGGAACCGGCCCGATGGAGCCTGGGCTATCGTCTGGTCTTCGCTCGTTTCGACGGCAATCGCGATGGAACCGAAGATCTGTCTATCGAGGATGTGATCTGGAACCGGGACGATGGCGAGGCCCGCACGACGGACAACTTCCCTGTCGTGCCCCTCGAGATCAACCAGCAGGCACACCTGTTCGATATCGGCTACGATCTGGGCAGGTCGCTCTCGGTGAATGTGCTGATCCCCTTCATTCACCAGAGCACCGACCACTGCAGTATCATTGCCGGTTTCGAGGACTTCGTCATCTCCTCCTCCGGAATCGGTGACATCGCTCTTTCCGCCACCACACCGGTCTGGCATCGGGATCGCCATGTCGTCGTCGCCCATCTCGGCCTGAGCCTGCCTATAGGTTCGATCGACGAGATCGGGCCCACCCCCCGTGATCCAGAAAATGACACACAGCTGCCCTACACAATGCAGATCGGCTCGGGTACCATCGATCTCCTGCCGGGCATTGTCTACTCGGGCAGCACGGACCGGATCGAGTGGGGTGCACGAGGACGTGCAACCCTGCGCCTGGGTGAGAGTGACAGGAACTACACGCTGGGTAATCGCCTCTCCGCCAGCGGCTGGATCCAGAAGAGGCTCCGACCGTGGGTCAGTCCGAATCTGCGGCTGACCCTGCAGAAATGGGGGCGTATCGATGGCCGGGACACGGATCTCCAGATCGACGCGCTCCCCGTCTCTCCCTATCCGGCGGCCGTCACAGACCCCGACAAGTTCGGTGGTACGAAATTGCACGTATTCGTTGGCTCCACCTTCTCCGGTCGTGAGGGGCCAGTCGCGAATCATTCACTTTCACTGGACTTCGGTATCCCCGTCTACCAGCACCTGAATGGGCCCCAGCCGAAGGAGATCTTCCGCTTGAGTGCTGGCTGGAAATGGTCGCTCTAGTGTCAGACCTGAGGCGTCGATACAGTCGCTTCTGGCCGTGGCTGTTGTGCCTGGTCATCTCATGGCCAGGCCTGAGTGTGGCTCAGTCAGAGGCTGATGAGACGGCGGCGAAGACGGCCCTCATCTTCGCCTTTGCGAAATTCGTGGAATGGCCGGCGGAGGCCTTCACAGAATCCGAGGCAGATTTCACCATCGGCGTCATTGACGATCCTGCGATGTACGGGGCATTGCTGCCACTGGCCCAGAAGCGGATGCACGGCCATGGGATCAGGATTGTGGCGGCAAGTGTGACAGATGACGATTTCACCTATCACATGCTGTACTGCAGTCGCGCTGCGCTCGAGGAGCTGATGGAGACCCACGCCGATCGATTGCATGCCAGGCATGTGCTGACCATCGGTGAAGACACAGGATTCGCCGAGAATGGCGGCGTGCTGCGCTTGATGCTGATCGACGACCATCTCGGTTTTGTCATCAATTCCACAGCCGCCCAGCGGGCCGGACTCAGCCTCAGTTCAAGCCTCTACCACCTCGCGCATTCTGTCCTCGAAGAATCGCCGTGATGGTCAGCTTTACCCACCTGCCCCTGCACCGCAAGCTGACGGTGATCATCGTGATCACGACGGTGGCGGCCATCCTGCTCGCCTCGGTGACAACGGTCGTCTCTGAGGCGTTGCGTTTCCGCCAATTCCTGGTCAGCGAGTTGGAGACGACGGCTGATGTGGTGGCCGCCAATGGCTCGGCGGCACTTCGATTCAAGGTCGCTCGCGATGCTGAGGCGACCCTCGCCACCTTGGCCGCCAAACAACACATCGCATCGGCCTGTTTCTTCACACCGGAATCGGAGCTGTTTGCAGCTTACGTCAGGCCTGGCATCAGCCCTGTGATGCCCTCCCTGCCACTCGAGGAGGGATATTCCTTCTCCGCCTCCCACCTGATCTCCGTCAAACACATTCACCACGATGGAGACTTCATTGGCTCGATCCATCTCGTGTCCGATCTGGGTGGATTCTACGATGGGCTCAAACGCTCAGTGGCGGCAACAACTCTCATCATTCTGACGTGCTCGACCCTCGCCCTGGTTGTCGCGCTGCGCGTGGTGCGTCTCATCGCTCGCCCCATCGACAGTCTCATCGGGACGGCCAATCGCATCGCCCAGAGCCATGATTACTCCTTGCGGGCGCGGAAATTTGCCGATGACGATCTGGGCAGCCTCGTCGATGAGTTCAACGAGATGCTGAGACTTGTCCAGCAGCGTGAGGAAGAGCTTGAGAGTCGGGTGCAAGCACGCACCGCCGAGTTGTCCGAGTCCAATACGCTGTTACAGGATTCACTCGATGAGAAGGTTGTCCTGTTGAAGGAGGTCCACCATCGGGTCAAGAACAACCTGCAGATCATCGCCAGCCTGCTGAGTCTGCAGGCGAACCAGATCGATGATGAAGAGACCCTCGAGTTGTTCGCCAACAGCGAACATCGTGTCCGCGCCATGGCAACGATCCACGAACGCCTGTATCTGTCCGAAGACCTCGCCAAGATCAATTTCGGCGGGTATGTGGAATCTCTTGCTGAGGGCTTGTTCAGCAGCTACAAGACCAGCCAGAACATTTCACTGTTGACGTCTGTGGATCAGATCACGCTGGATCTGGACCAGGCCATCCCCTGCGGACTGATGATCAACGAGCTCGTATCGAATTCGCTCAAGTACGCTTTCGTCGATGGCCGGAAGGGTATTCTGGAGGTGAAGATGTCCGCATTGGCCGAAGGATACCGGTTGTCAGTTCGAGACGATGGGATCGGGTTTCCCGAGGACATCGACTTCCGCAAGAGTCCATCCCTCGGACTGCAACTGATCAACACGCTGGCACATCAACTCCGTGGTCAGATCGAGATGAAGAACCATCTGGGCACCGAATTCATCGTCACCTTCCCCGCAGACCGCCAGGGCGACAGCCGCGACGAAGTCAGTCCAGCTTGACCAGCCCCTCAGTGATCGCATATCGCGTCAATTCCGCCACCGAGTGCAGATCGAGCTTGCGGATCAGTCGTTCGCGGTAGGTCTCGACGGTGCGGACACTCAGTACGAGTTCGTCGGCGATCTCCTTGTTCATCCGGCCACGGGCGATGAGCGCCAGAACTTGCCGTTCCCGCGGTGCCAGGGTCTGGCGCTCCGGGCGCTCGCCCTCGACATAGGAGCGGATAAGAGAACCGGCCACTTCCGGTGAAAAGAACGTCCCCCCCGCGGCCACCGTATCAATAGCCTGGCGCAGGACGTCCGGGCCTGAGCTCTTCAGGACGTAGCCTCGCGCCCCGGCCTGCACCGACTCGATTACATACTCGTCGTCCTCGTGCATGGTCAGCATGATAACGGCAATCTCCGGGGAGAGGCTACTGAGTCGCCGCGCCAGCTCGATCCCATTGATCCCGGGTAATGTCACATCCATCAGTACGACATCCGGCTTCAGCTGGCCGATCAACCGCAGAGCATCCTCACCGCCACCACTCTGTCCGACGACTTCGATGTGGGGAATGGGGGCTAATTGCGACTGGATCCCGTCGACGATGAGTGGATGATCGTCGTCGACGACGACGCGCGTCACCTGTGTCATGCGCCAGACCTTCCCGTGCCGCTGAGTGGCAGCCGGACCGATATGGTCGTGCCAGCGCCAGGCGAAGTATGAATACTCACCTTCCCCGACAGCATCCGGGCCCGCTCGCGCAGGTGTCTGAGGCCGACACCTTGCCCATCCTCCTCTACGAGTTCGCGGTCGAAACCGATCCCATCATCGGTCACGCGCAGTGCCAGCATCTGTCCTTCCCGGTGCACGTCGACATGAACATGACCCGCCTGCGCGTGACGGGCCGTATTTGCGAGATATTCCTGCACGATCCTGTACACGACGCTCTCCACTTCCTTGGGCAATTCGAGGCCATCTGAGGCGCGTAGATGGTATGAGACGCCCTCATCCTCTTCGAAGTGTTTCCCAAGACTTCGAAGGGCCGGCAGCAGGCCGAGATCGTCGAGGACGGTGGGCCGCAGATCTCGTGAGATTCGCCGGACCTCAAGTATCGTCTGGTCGAGGAGTTCGCGAGCCATGGTCAGATCTTCAGACGGCGGCACATCGGCAGCGGCCAGATGCAACCGTGTTGCCGCTGCCGACAGGACCTGGTTGACCCCATCGTGCAACGCGCGTGCGATCTGACGGCGCTGATCTTCCTGCAGTCTTTCACTTTGACGAGTGAACTCACGACGCAGTTGCTCCAGCCGATGCCGTTCGCTGATGTCGCGGGCGATGATGACAAACAGCTGGGTGCCATCCTCCAGGTCGACACTACTGCCGTCGACGGTGACGGGAAGACTCGAGCCATCACGCCTGCGAATCTTCGTCTCGAGGGTCACACGGCCCTGCTCGTGCATTTGTCGTTGCCAGGCGACGATCGCTCGACGCCAACTGTCTGGATGAATGATGTCGACGGCGCGCCGGCCGATCAGATCACTGACACGACATCCGATGACCTGCGCCGCCGCCTCGTTCGCCTCCACGATGCCTGAAGATCGTGCAAAGGTGACCACCGCGTCACTGGCGCCATGGAACAGCGCACGGTATCGCAACTCGGTGGCCAGAAGTGAACCGGCATCGGCCTTCTGGCGTGCCAGATCGTCGGCCCTGGTCAGGGTATCAGCCAGGATCTGGGCCATCTCTTCAATGAGTTCTACATCGGTGCGGGTGAAGGCGTCCGGCTGGAGTGAATTGACTGCCAGCGTACCTCGAGCGAAGGGAACATCGAGGACCGATCGGACCTGCTGCTGCCGGTGGAGGCGGGGCGATTCCGTGAAGTCGTCAGTCGCCAGCAGGTCCTGTCGATAGACCGTGACACCCTCGTGAACGAAACCCAGCACGAGGGCAAGTGCACCCGATTCCTCCTCCTTCCACATGTCCGCCTCCCCCGTCTGCATCGCATAGACACGGACCGATGGCGGATCGCTGCTCTCATCAATCAGGTTGACGCCACATCCGAAGAAATCAACGCCACACTTACGCAGCGCATCCCGCATGGCTCGGATGACGGTGTCGATATCACCGGGCGATGCCATATTCCAGATGGTCCGGCGCAGATCGCTCAGCGCATCGAGGCGAGCCTGTGCTTCCACCTGATCGGTGCGGTCGCGCCGGACAACCAGGGCCAGGCGCTGGCCATCGATCTCGACAACACTGCCCGCCAACTCGAGATGTCGCACCCCATCGGCAGCGACCATGCGATGCCGCTCGATGGGTCGCTGGCCCGAGAACAGACGCTCCAGATAGGATTCGAGCTGAGTTCTTTCGCGTGGTCCCGGAGCGAATTCACCGATCGGATGACCAACCCGGTCCTCGCGATCGATCGATCGCCCACGCGTCTCAGCGTAATCGAGAAAGGCCGCATTCACGTCGACGATGATCCCCTCTTCATCCACGAGCGTCGCCGGATAAGGCAACGCCGCAAAGAGTGGGTCAGCGCGAGGGGGCCCCTGGATTGGGGGAGAAGTCGTCTTGGTGGCCATGAGATGAGGGACAATAAGCAATCCGGTGTCATCTCGCACAGTAGAGCAGAACGCCGACGGGGGCCGTGCTTTGTGCACCGCCCCCGTCGAGGTTCACCATCTGTGAAGTAGAGCTTACCCGGCGCGCCGCAGGCGACTCTCACCCAGCGTGGCCGCCACTCGGTCAAACACATGGTCGAGATTGAAGAAGGGCTTCTGCAACCACGTGTCGAATCCCTCCAGCCGGTCGTCATCTGGTAGCAGATCCTCGCCCGTGATCAGCATCGTCGGCAGGTGGGGATCGATGCCGCGCAGGGCACGCGCCAGTTGATGGCCGTGGCGGCCCGGCAAACGCAGATCCGTGATCAGCAGGTCGAACCGGCCTGGAGTGAATCCGGCGAATGCCGCCTCTGCCGAGGCAGCCGTCTCCACCTCATACTGGTCTCCCAGCAAGATCTCCAATGCACCACGAACCAGATCATCATCATCTACCAGCAACAATCGCTGGCGCACTTCCGTCGAACGTGTGTTGTCCGACGGATGTCGGGTTGATCGTTGGTCAACCTCGACCATTTGCATCGGTTTCCTGTTCATCATTTGTCTCCTGTGAATCCCGGTCTTGCACTTCTCCCTCGCTGTCAGTGTCTGTGTCAGTGTCTGGCGTGCGACCATTCTCATCCTCGTCGACGCCCGCCGGACCTCTCTGTTCCCCGATGAGTCGCCCATTCTCGTCATAGAGGCGACCCGCATCATCGGTCTCGCGCGACGCATCTTCGGCCGGCTCCTGTTCGATCAGTGTCGGGTCACCGGCCATGCCACGGGCAGCGGGCATCTGGTCACGCCCCTGCGCGTCGAATGGCTGACCATCAGACCGAGTCGAGTTGACCTCGCTCAGCACATCCTCAGCCGTCCAACCCTGGGCGGTGCGTTCGGTTACCAGACGCGC
>JABHDC010000113.1 GCA_018673255.1 Gemmatimonadota bacterium | reverse complement strand
TCGTTCGAGATTGGCCTCGAGACGGCTACGATCCACGCCGGTCGCCGTGTACAGGAAATGTGCCAGCTCGCTATAGGCAGGGCGACAAGGCGCAACACGCCGCACGACGCCGGCGATGTCATGCAGGGACAGGCTCGTCGTCAACAGGCCCGCCAGATCACCGGGGCGATCCGGAACATGCCAATGAGGATTCAGTTGCCGCGGATCGACCAGGCCACGGCGCTGGTGATCGGCGTAGACGATGAATGTCTCCGTCAGCCACACATCAAGTCGAGCCAACATCGACAGTGACCCACCCAGACGGGATGCCCTCACGGCCAACTTCAGCTGGGTGAGTCGATACAGATCTCCTGGCAGTCCATGTGCAGCGCCTTGTGCCAACACCGCGAGCAGATCATCTGCCTGCCGCAGGGCACCGTGAGGACCGACCCAGGCCGGCTGATATCGACGCAGGAGATAGAAACGTTCAAGATTCTGTCGCCAGTAGGCCTGTCTGGCTGCCGGCGCCCCGGAGGCAGCGGGTAGATCGGCCTGGTGCAGGACCTGCTCGATCCATGGACTGAATTGCTGTCCAATACCGGGCGCCGGATCACGCCCAAAGCCGCAGGCCGTCGACAACAGCAGGGCGAACCACCACCATGAGTGGCCCGACCGACTCCCAGGCCCTGACCGACCTCCAGGCACCGTCTCAGGCGACCCAGCGGAAGAGGACCACGGCCACGCCAAAGTAGATCAGCAGCGACAACACATCATTGATCGTCGTGATCAGCGGGCCGGAGGCGACGGCGGGATCGATCTCCAGAGCCCGGAAGAGCAATGGAATCATCGCGCCCAGAATCGCGGACAGGACGACAGCGGCGAACATGGCCAGTCCGACACAGGCCGCTACCGGCGAGCCCGTCGTCCAGATCCAGGCCACGGCGAAGACGAGCCCACCCAGGAGCAGGGCCATGACCAGGGCCACTCTGAATTCACGCCAGAGGGCCTGGGCGATCTCACCTGAACGCAGGCGACCCGTGGCCAGGGACCTGACCGTGACCGTCGACGTCTGTATGCCGGAGTTCCCTCCCATGGCCATGATGGCGGGCACAAACAGAATCAGGGATCCCATGGCGGTGAGCATCCCGCCGAAATAGTCGAGGACAGCACCGGAAAGCAGGGTCCCGCACAGACAGAGCAACAGCCACGGCAATCGGCGCCGCATGACGCCGAAGACGGTGCGTTCCTCCATCTCCGCCGAACTGGTGGCCGCCATGGTGATCATGTCTTCGGTGGCCTCTTCACGAATGACGTCGACAATGTCATCGACCGTCACCTGACCGATGAGCGCCCCCGCGTTGTCCACCACAGGCAGGACGACGAGGTCGTAGTCGGCGAAGAGGGTGGCAATTTCCTCCTGGTCCATCTCCGGATGCACCCGCATCGTTTCGCGATCGGCGATCGTTCCCATCAGGGAATCGCCGGAGGCCAGCAGCATGGACCGCAGGGATGCGACACCGACCAGACGCTGCTGCAGATCCACGACGTAGACAGCCAGGATTTCATCGAGATCACTCGAGGCTCGCAACAACTCCGTCGACTCTCCCACGCTCACCTCGTCACTCACGGCGATGAGGCGGGAGGTCATGATGCCGCCACCCGTGTCCTCGGCGTGTGACATCAACTGGCGCACTTCCTCGACTTCGTCGCCCTCCATCAAGTCGAGGACGCGTTTGCTGGTCTCTTGCGGCAACTCCGACAACACGTCTGCGGCATCGTCAGGCGCCATCTCTTCGACGATGTCGCTCAACTGCTCTTCCTGCAAACCATCGGTCACCTGCAGCACCGATATGTGGTCGAGTTCAGCCAGCACACCCGCAGCCAGAGATTCTCCCAGCAACTCCATCGTCCGTGGCTGATCCTCACTGTCCAGGACGCGGATCAGTTCAGCCAGATCCGCCGGATGCTGATCGTTGAGCACCAGACACAGCATCTCCAGCTCATCGTGATGAAGGGCTTCGCGCGTGGTCTCAAGCAGAATCTCGCGGCGCTCGTCGCGCAGGTCCTGATCCAGGACGTCAGGCGTTGACAGCATCTCGTGGGAATTCTTCATCATCCGTCTGCACCATGAGAGTGGAGGGCGTCACAGAATATACGCCCACTGGTTGCCAGTATGGTTGCCGAGACCTACTGTCTCTCCCCCGTGTTCTGGCTACTTCTCTCCGCTCTGCTCTCTTTCGGCTTCGGCCAGCTCTTCAAGTGGTCCCAGCGTCGCGGCTGTCACGCACCGACGGTGGTGAGTACGAACTACATCGTTCTGGCTGCAACGATAGCTACCGGTCTCTGGGTTCGTGGATCACTGCACGTGGATGGCTCTGTGTTATGGGTCGGCATGTGTATGGGTGTGGCCTTCATCGTCTCCATGTGGACGATGACGCGGGCGCTGGAGCGCGCCCCGGTCAGTATCGTCCTGACCGCCTTCCGACTCGCCATCCTGGTCCCCGTCGTCGTCTCCATCGTGCTCTGGGGCGAATCGCTGACGGTGACGCAGAGCCTTGGCATCCTGCTGGCCCTGACAGGTGTGGCCCTGACGACGCAGACGTCGATCCCGCATCGATATTCGGGCGCCTGGGCCCTGTTGGCCGCAGCGGCCGTCGTCTTCATCACACAGGGATTGAGCCAGGTCTGCCTGCGTTGGGTACATTATGCAGGATTGGATCCACAGCGCCTTGCCGTCCTGATGATCTGTGCCAGCACGGCCGGGGCGCTGGGGTGCGGGATCGTCCTGATGGGGCGTCATCGACCCCAGAGTCGAGAGCTGTGGACGGGCGCAGGGATCGGTATCTACAATCTGATAGCCCTGGCTGTCCTGCTCACGGCTCTGAGCCGCCTGGATGGCACTCGATTCTTCCCTGTTCACGGGTGTCTTGTCGTCATCCTCGACGGCCTGTGCGCGCACTTCATCTGGCGCGAGCCATTGAGTCGAATCGCCGGGATCGGCGTCATGATCAGTGCCCTGTCGATCCTGCTGGTGATGTAGGAACGTCCTACGGAACCGTTGGAGTGCGGACCGCGTCACATCCCCAGGCCATGGGGCCAGTTTTCGGAGACTGTAACCTGATATGAGCAAGAGACTGCACGAGCGCAGTTCAAGACTGCAGGGACGGACCGCTCTGGTCACCGGTGGCGCCCGGGGAATCGGCGCCGCAATCTGCACCTGCTTTGCTGCCGAAGGCGCCCGCGTCGCAGTCGTCGACATCGATGCAGAAGGCGCCGCGGCCATGGCAGCGACTCTGCCCGGCGACGCGATGGCGCTGACGCTGGATGTTGCGGACACACAGGCATGCCAGCAGACGGTATCTCAGGTCATTGAGACCTTCGGCCACCTGGACATTCTCGTGAACAATGCCGGATACCTCGTATTCACCACTGCCCAGGACTGCGATGTGGAAACGTGGGATCAGCTGATCGCCGTCAATCTCAGGGGTCCCTTCTTCCTGGCCCAGGCGGTATTGCCCCACATGCAGCAGCGTGGTCAGGGAGCCATCATCAACATGTCATCACTGGCCGCCAAGAGTGGGGGTATTGCCGCTGGCCCACCCTATGCCGCTGCAAAGGCCGGTGTGTCCACATTGACCGTTCACCTGGCCAAGGTGATGGCGCCCCATGGCGTGCGTGTGAATGCGATCGCACCCGGCGTCATCGACACCCAGATGACAAGTGGTCTGTCCCCCGAACACGCTGCCCTGGCAGCACAGATTCCGCTGGGTGCCAAGGGACAACCGGAAGATGTCGGTCGCTGCGCCGTGTTTCTGGCCAGTGACGATGCCGCACATATCACGGGCGAGATCATCGACGTGAATGGCGGCCTCTACATGGACTGAAAGCACTTGAGACACACCCCTGAATCCTACCCACGGGCCGATCGAGTCACATCGCGCCCCTGGAACTGACACGGAAGGCACACATGAAGGGTATCGTCCTTGCAGGTGGAACCGGATCGCGACTCTATCCGCTGACGCGGATCGTCTGCAAACAACTGCTGCCGATTTATGACAAGCCGATGATCTGCTATCCCCTCTCGACACTCATGCTCGGGGGCATGCGCGAGATCTGTATCATCTCCACACCACGGGATCTGCCGATCATCGAATCGTTCCTCGGTGATGGGGCCGACCTGGGTGTCAGCTTCACCTACGTCATGCAGGAGCATCCCGAAGGCATTGCACAAGCCTTTCTGCTGGCCGAGGAATTCCTCGCCGGCGATCCCTCTTGCCTCATCCTCGGTGACAACATCTTCTATGGCGACTATTTCCAGGGGGGGCCCATCGACCGCAATGATCAGGTCGGCCGAATGGAAGGTTTCGCTGAGGATGTCTCAAAGTTCGAAGATGGCGGTCGTATCTTCGGCTACTACGTGAGCAATCCGCAGGACTTTGGCGTCCTCGAGCTGGGCCCTGATGGCGCCGTCGTCGGCATCGAAGAGAAGCCGGCCCAGCCCAAGTCGAATTTCGCTGTGCCCGGACTCTACATGTATGGTGGTGATGTGGTCGAGGTGTGCCGGAACCTGCGTCCATCGGGCCGCGGTGAACTGGAGATCACCGATGTGAATCGGACCTATCTCGAACGGGGCGACCTGGAAGTCACCAGACTTGGGCGCGGGATCGCATGGCTCGACACGGGCACGCCGTCTAGCCTGCAGGAGGCGAGCAATTTCATCGAAGCCATCGAACAGCGGCAAGGACTGAAGATCGCGTGCCTCGAAGAGATCGCCTACACGCAGGGCTTCATCGACGCCAGCGGTTTCGGGGCGCTCATTGAGCGTCTGCCAACCTGCGACTACCGTGGATATCTGGAGAGGCTGAGGGACCAGGCCGAGGTTGCCTGATAAGGACTCGCGTCACTGGCGTGGTAGTCCGGGTCAGACCATCATGTGTGGTGGGTGGCTCTAATCCGGCGTCTACAGGCCGGATTCGTTGCTCGTCGGTTCAGGCGCGCGCGTCAGACAGCTCTGCCAGGAGTCGGGCGTACCCGGACTCTCCACCCTCTTCCCACGCCTGCAGCAGGGCAGAGCCCACGATGCCGATCTTTGCCTGGCTGTCGTAGAGCAGTCGCAGGTCGTCGCCGGTGCTCAGGCCAAAGCCGAGGGCCAGCGGCAACGATGTGGCCGCACGACAGCGCTTGAGAAGATCGAAGACCCCACCTTCCTCCATCTTGGTGCGCGATCCGGTCACCCCCTTGCGAGCGACGGTGTAGACGAATCCCCGCGCGTGGTCTCCAATCTGCTGCAGTCGCTGCTCGGTATTGGTTGGCGTCATCAGCATGATGGGATCGAGCGCCTGACGCTGGCTCAAGTCGAACAGGTCGCCAAATTCCTCAATGGGCAGATCCGGCAGAATGAAACCGGCGCCACCGGCCTGTGCCAGACGCTGGCAGAATTGCTCGTGTCCGAGTCGATAGACGGTGTTGTAGTAGCCCATCATCAACCGCGGACATGAACACAACTGACCCGCCTCTTCGAAGAAATCGAAGTAGTCGTCAAGGCGCAGGCCATTGGCCAGGGCTTCCTGGTTGGCGCGGACGAATGTGGGCCCATCGGCGACCGGTTCTGAGAACGGCATCTGGAGTTCGACCAGGTCGACATCTGCCTCACCCATGAGGGCCAGCATTTTCCGGTTCGCCTCCAGAGATGGATACCCGACGATGACGTGCGTCATCAGCAGGAGGCGACGCTCGTCGGTAGCGAGCCGATCACGAACCTGTGTTTCCAGGGCGCTCGTCATCACTCAGGCCTCCTGCGCACCACGGCGACGCAGGAAACTACGCCACTTCTCGTCTCCCAAGGCATCGGCAATGGTAAAGATGTCCTTGTCTCCCCTGCCGGAGAGATTGATGAGAAGGCGTGTGTCTTTGCTCAATTCGGGTGCTTCCCGAATCGCACCCGCCACGGCGTGTGTGCTCTCCAGGGCACCGATAATCCCCTCCGTCTCCATCAGCAGTCGCAGGGCAGCGATGACTTCCACATCTGTTGCCGCCTCGAAGCGTACACGCCCCTCGTCAGCCAGGTGCGCGAGAATGGGGCTGACCCCGATGTAGTCCAGACCGGCGGACACCGAGTGCGTGTGTCGCATCTGTCCTTCCTCATCCTGCAGGAAATAGGTCTTGTATCCTTGAGCGATACCCGGACTCGCATCTCCACCGACCAGTCGTGCCGCATGCCGACCCGTCTCCAGTCCCTCGCCCCCGGCTTCAACACCGATGAGTTCAACCTCATCATCGAGGAAATCGAGAAACATGCCCGTCGCATTCGAGCCACCACCAACACAGGCATAGACACGATCAGGCAACCCACCCGTATCGATCATCTGACGACGGGATTCCTCACCGATCAGTCGCTGGAACCAGGCAACCATCTGCGGAAATGGATGCGGACCACACGCGGTTCCCAGTGCATAGTGGGTCTCCTCCATCGAGAAGGCCCAGTCTCGCAGGCATTCGTTGATGGCGTCTTTCAGTGTGGCTGAGCCGTCTTCGACGGGAACGACTGTAGCACCCAGCTGCTCCATCCAGAACACATTGGGCCGTTGGCGCTCCACATCGACGGCGCCCATATAGATCGTGCACTCGAGGCCAAAACGCGCCGCCATCGTCGCCGTTGCCACACCGTGCTGCCCGGCGCCGGTCTCGGCGATCACGCGTTTCTTGCCCATGCGCTGCACGAGCAGTCCCTGCCCCACGACATTGTTGATCTTGTGGGCGCCAGTCTGGTTGAGGTCTTCGCGCTTCAGATAGATCTGCGCACCGCCGAGCCGCTCACTCAGACGCTTCAGGTGTGTGATGGGGGTCGGACGACACGAGTACGTGCTCATCACCTCGATGAATTGCTGCCAGAGCGTCGGATCCCGACGTGCTTCATCGAAGGCCTGTGAGAGTTCCTGGAGTGTCGAGTGGAGAATCTCAGGAACGTAGATGCCGCCGTACGGGCCGTAGTATCCCGGGCGAGCATCAGCATCGTAGTCGGTGGGAAACAGAAGCCGTTCCCAACCGGCGGGGCTGGGAACGGCTTCAGGGGTCGTGCGCATGAGGGCGACGTTCAGTCGATCAGCTGGGCGCGCTTGAGCGCGTCGAGCATGGTCGAATTCGCTCCACCCTCCTCCTCCTGCTCGCGCTTCTGCCGATCAGCGAATTCCTTCAGATTGGCCTCGCCTTCCATCTGCTCGGCCCGACGAATCGACAACCGCATCCGCTTGCGCTTATTGTCGAGTTCGACGACGGCAACCTTCACCTCTTCGCCGATGGCTACAACGTCGCGCGGATGGTTGACACGTCGATCCGCCATCTCTGAAACGTGCACGAGACCGCGAACATTCTCGGCCAGTTCGACGAAGGCACCGTAGCTCTCGATCGCTTCCACTTTACCAGACACCACACTGCCCTGCGGGAACTTGGTGCGAACCTCACCCCAGGGATCGGCCTCCAGTGCCTTGATACTCAGAGAGATCCGCTCCTTGCGACGGCTTCCCAGGCTCTTGATCTCGAGAATCTTGACTTTGATTTCCTGCCCAGACTCCACGACTTCCTGAGGGTGTCCGACACGTTCGTGCTTGAGTTCAGACACGTGGACGAGGCCCTCGACACCGTGTCCGAGATCGACAAAGGCGCCGAATGATTCGAGCCGAGTCACGGTGCCGGGCACAATCGCGTCGACAGCAATCTGCGCCCGTACGGTGGTGGCGTGCTTCTCCTGCTCGGCCTCGAGCAGGGCACGACGCGACAGGACGATGCTGCGACCCCGATCGCGGAAGCGAATGATCTTGAACTTCATCGTCTTGTCCCGGTATTCCTCCGGGTTCTGGACGAAGGCGGTATCGATCTGCGAGATCGGACAGAAGGCCCTCGTACCAGCCAGTTCGACACCGAGCCCCCACTTGTTCACGGCCATGACGAGCCCCTCAATCGGCGTGCCGGTCTTGAAGGCCTTATACAGCTTGTCCGCCTCACGATCCTCACCCTTGAGGAAACGCGACAACCGCACCTCATCGGTGGCACTCACCACGAAGGCTTCCAGGGGTTCACCGACTGCGAAAACCAACTCGCCATCTTCACCCTTGAGCTCGTTGGTACCCAGCACACCTTCGGAGCGCCCCCCGAAGTCGATGAAGCTATTCTCTTCGCCTACACGGACCAGAACACCGCTGACCCGATCACCGACATTGGCATCAGGGACGGCTGTCCCCGTCTCCCCTTCCAGGAGCTTGCCCATGTCGACCACTTCAGGAGCCGCGTCGGCCGACTGAATCGCATCGGGGGCAACCGGAGCCGCAGGGGCCGGCGCGACGACCTCAACCGACTCCGGAGGCGTGGTCATCTCCGCAGCGGCCGTCTCTGGCGCAACGGTCTCAGGCGCCGCAGTCGCGGGAGCGGCCGGAGCCGCGGGGGCCGGCGCAACGACCTCAACCGACTCCGGGGGCGTGGTCATCTCTGTAGCGGCCGTCTCTGGCGCAACGGTCTCTGGCGCAACGGTCTCTGGCGCAACGGTCTCGGGCGCCGCAGTCGCGGGAGCGGCCGGAGCCTCCGGGGCCGATGCAGCTGCCTCAACTGACTCCTGAGGCCCAGCCACTTCCGGTGCGCCACTGGTAGCTTCCCCTGCGTCGGCAACAGCTTCGTCAGCCGAACCAGCTGGCTCCGCGACTGGCTCTGCCGCAGCGACAGGTTCCTCAACCTTCTCGGGAGAATCGGTCGTGGGGGCCTCAGCGACGACGGGCGGCGGCGTCTGCGGTGCGTCGGTCGCCTGCGGTGCTTCGTCTGTCGGTGTCTCCGAGTTGTCCGGCATTGGAACCTGCTCCTGCGGTTGCGTCATTGTCGATTCGCGAATTTCTCTAAGATGATCAAGTGTATCAGGGAAGCAGCAGCACTTTCCCTGTGGTCTGACGGGCCTGCAAGGCTCGATGCGCGTCACCTGCCTCAGCCACCGAGTATCGGGCGCCCACTCGAACAGAGAGTTCGCCGGCTGCAACCCAGTTCTGGACCTCACCGGCACGATCGAGCAGTGCCTGGCGAGTCAGGATGTAGTGGGCCATGGTCGGCCGCGTCAGGAACAGCGATCCCTCTGCACTGAGTCTCTGCGGTTCCACGGCCGGTACCGGCCCACTCGACTGACCGAAGAGCACCATCGTTCCCAACGGCTTCAGCAGTCGCAATCCGGCGTCGAAGGTGGTCAGGCCGACGGAATCGTAGACCACGTCGACGCCGGCATCGTCCGTCAGCCGGCGGGTTTCAGTCTCGAAATCTACCTCTGTGTAGCGGATGATCTCATCCGCACCGGCTTCGCGAGCCAGCGCTTCCTTCTCAGGGGTGGAGACCGTTCCAATGACCCGTGCACCGCGCCTCTTGGCCATTTGCACCAGCAACAGGCCGACACCGCCGGCGGCAGCGTGCACGAGGGCCGTATCATCCGGGCCCAGTTTGTAGGACCCGTGGACCAGATAGTGTGCTGTCATGCCCTGCAACAGGACGGCTGCGGCATCTTCGGTTGTGCAGCCTTGGGGCAGCGGGATGAGTCGATCAGCTGGAACGGCGATCTGCTCGGCGTAGGATCCCATGGCGCCGGCAAATCCGACGCGGTCGCCTTCCGAGACGCCCGAAACTCCTTCTCCCAAGCCGATGACGATGCCCGCACCCTCAACACCAGGAATGCACGGCAGATCGACGGGATACAATCCCTCGCGGTGATACGTGTCGATGTAGTTGAGACCACTGGCCTCGAGCCGCAGCAGAACTTCGCCGGCTCCCGGCGTTGGCTCCGACACGTCCTCGTGTGTCAGGACTTCGGGGCCGCCATGGCCATGGAATCGGGTCGCCTTCATCGTCGCGATTGCACCGGAGAATGGAGTGAGGAGAGCTGAGATCGGATATTTATAGAATAGAGCGTCTAATTTAACCGCCAGACCCCCCGTTGAGCAAGCCGACGTCACTCCTGAGCCCTCAAAGGGGCTCTCTTGACGTCCCTGAAAAGCCCCCGTAAGGTAGGCCGATTCTCGTCTGTCTCCTTTTCGCAAGGTCAGCTTCGATGCCACCCAAGAAACCACTCAACGTCATCCTCCTCGGAATCGACAGCCTGCGCGCCGATCATATGAGCAGCTACGGCTATCGGCATCTGACCACACCCCACCTGGATCGACTCGCCTCTCAGGGGGTGTTGTTCGAACGCAATTATTCAGCCCACGTGCCCACGACCTCAGCCTACGCTTCCATGCTGACCGGGCACGATTGTTTCTCAACCAGTGTCGTGGCCCTGCGCCACAAAGGCGGGTTGCCCGACGAGGTGCAGACCCTGCCCGAGATCCTGCGCCCTCAGGGATACAACACCAGCTGCGTCGGTTTCACCGGCAACCCGAGTTCTCGCGGCTTCGACGCGTACCATGACTATCCCGCCTGGGGAAGCTGGGCCGAAGGGCGCAGTCCGAAAGCGGAGAGACTCAACGAGGTGGCCATCCCCGAATTGGAACGACTCGCCGGCGAAGAAGAACCCTTCTTCCTGTTCCTGCGTCACATGGATCCCCACGCCCCCTACCTGCCGCCGGGCCCCTTCGACCGCATGTTCTACAGCGGCGATGAATTCGACCCAAAGAACAAGTCGATGGATCCGGTGTGGGGCTTCAAGCCATTCTGCGATTTCTTCGCAGACTGGATGCCGCCGGGACTGAGAGACGCTGACTACGTCACGGCCCAATACGACGGTGCCGTCGCCTACATGGATGCCGCCATCCAGCGCATTCTGACCCGCGTCGACGAACTCGGCCTCGCCGACAACACGCTCATCGTCGTCAATGGTGACCACGGCGAGACGCTCTACGATCACGAATGCTGGTTCGATCATCACGGCATGTACGACAACGTCCTCCACGTGCCGCTGATCATGCGTCTGCCGGGCAAGCTGCCCGTGGGTCAGCGGGTCTCCGGCTACAGCCTGCATCAGGATCTGGTGCCCACCATCCTTGAGGTGCTCGGACTGAAGCGGAAGACGAAAATCGACTTCACCGGGCAGTCATTGCTGCCCATGGTCGATGGTTCTCGCGCCAGCAACTACTCTGACTTCTACATCACAGAGTGCACCTGGATGCGCAAGCACGGCTGGCGTACACCAGAGTGGAAACTCATGGTGGCCCTGGAACCCGATTTCCACTTCAAGCCGGAAATCGAGTTGTACAATCTCGTCGATGACCCGGAGGAAAATCGCAATCTGGCCAAGCGTGAGCCGGCCATCGTCGACATGCTGCGCAAGCGTCTCGATGCCCACGTCGAGAGACGTGAGAAGGAGACGGGTCGCACAAATCCGATGTTCACGAATCTGAGTTGGCACGGGACCGGGCACGAGGGCCCCTTCGAGAGTTCGCAGCAGGCCTACGACACGCTGCACATCGGTTCTGTCGGGGCTGCCAACAAGTTGCAGGCTGGCGCCAAGAAGAAGACCAGCAAGCAGGCAGCGACCAAGAAGAAGGCTCGCAAGCGCTGAGAATTCCGCCCCAACTGAGACACGACAACGGGCCTGTGGGATGATCCCCTCAGGCCCGTTTCTTGTACGTGCACTTGCAGCGTGTGGCTTGCCCGTCCCAAAGGGCCGCCCTGCCCTGAGTCAGCGAGCAGGCGTCCCTCAGTTGCGGATCTGTTCGAATCCCCAGTCCAGCCACGGGATCAGCGCCTCAATGTCGGCACGCTCGATGGTCGAACCTCCCCAGATCCGCATCCCGGGTGGTGCGTCCCGATAGGCGCCGATGTCATAGGCGGCACCCTCCTGCTCCATCAACTTCACCAGCTGCTTCGCCTTGGCGCCCTGCTCGTCCAGTGACAGGCCACTATACCAGTCATCGACGATACGAAAGCAGATCGATGTCGAGGAGCGTATCGCTTCTTCTTCTGCCAGGAAGCCGATCCACGAACGATCAGCAACCCAATCGGTGAAGGCGCGCAGATTCTTTTGCGACCGCCGCACGAGACTCGGCAATCCACCGATTTCCTGGGCCCATCGAAGACCATCCAATGCATCCTCGACACACAGCATGGATGGCGTATTGATGGTGCTGCCTTCGAACAGGCCAGCCGTCAGCTTCCCGCCTTTGGTCATGCGGAACAGCTTCGGCATGGGCCACGCCGGCGTGTGACTCTCCAGACGCTCAACGGCACGAGGGCCGAGGACGAGCATGCCGTGGGCGGCCTCGCCACCCATGACTTTCTGCCAGGACCAGGTCGTCACGTCGAGCTTGTCCCAGGGCAACTCCATGGCGAACGCCGCAGAGGTGGCGTCGCAGATCGTGAGTCCCTCCCGATCGCCCGCGATCCAGTCGCCATCAGGGACACACACGCCTGACGTGGTGCCGTTCCACGTGAAGATGAGATCACGGGCCGGATCCCAGGCCGTCAGGTCTGGAAGCTGACCATAGTCAGCCGTGTGGGTCCGCACGTCCTCCAGAGGTAGCTGTTTGGTCACATCCGTCACCCATCCACTACCGAAACTCTCCCAAGCCGCCACATCGACACCACGCGCGCCCAGCATGGACCACATCGCCATTTCGACGGCACCGGTGTCGGACGCAGGGACGATGGCGATGCGATGATCGGCGGGAATACCCAACACCGAACGTGTACGCTCGATGACCTCCTGTAATTTCCCTTTCCCGATGGCGGCGCGATGCGAGCGCCCCAACGCCGCATCTTGCAGAGCAGTCAGATTCCATCCCGGGCGTTTGGCACAGGGTCCGGAAGAGAAACAGGGGTTGTCGGGTATCCGGGTCGGACGGGCGGACAATGGTGTCATCGCGGCAGGTGTTCCTCCAGATCAAAAACCGGTTCCATGAATGCCCACCATTCGCCCTCACCTGCTTCGGTGACAGGTTCCTGGTAGGTTCGCATCAACTCATCCCACTCGGCAGCCCGTGGATTGGCTTCCACATACCGGGCGAAGTCCCGGGCTGGGTCAAAATCATCCGACGTCTCCATGTACATGAAGAGTCGGCGACCGAGCAGGAAAATCCGCATCTCCTGGACTCCGACCGTACGCAATCCGTCCAATGCCTCCAGCCAGGGCTTCTTGTGGTAGGCCTTGTATGCCTCGATCCCGGCCGCGTCGTCCTTCAACTGCAGTGTTAGTCCATACGCCTTCATGAGCGCTCCCCGGCGCCTGCTAGGCGCTTCTCGGCACGGTAGGCCTGTGCCAACAGTGACACAGGATGCACGATCTGGCCCTCAAGACCGCGGCGACGCAGTCCGTGCTGCAGCTGTACTGCACATCCCGGATTCGCCGTCGCCACAATGTGCGCCCCGGTCTGAGCCACGTTCGCCATCTTGCGATCCAGCAGGCGCATCGCCATCTCGGGCTGCGTGATGTTGTAGACACCGGCAGATCCGCAGCACCACTCGGCCTCGGGCAATTCGACCAGCTCCAGATCTGGGATCGACTCCAACACCTGACGCGGGGCCCTCGACACGCCTTGCCCATTTCGCAGGTGACAGGATTCGTGATACGTCACCGGACCATCGATGACACCGGAGGCGGTCGGTGAACGCAGATTGATCTCGACGAGAAATTCGTGGATATCCTTCACCTTCTTCGACCACTCGCACGCCTTCTCGGCGTAGGCCTCATCGTCGGCCAGCAATCGATCGTAGTGTTCCATGTGCGAACCACAGCCACCGGCATTCACGATGATGGCATCAATCGAAGCCGGATCGAAGGCATCGATGTTGGTACGCGCCAGCTGCCGAGCGGTCTCAGGTTCGCCATTGTGGCCATGCAGGGATCCACAACACTGCTGATCTGCCGGGAGCAGAACCTCACAGCCATTGGCCTGCAAGGCATCGATCGTGTCGGCGTTGACATCGGAGAATGACAGATCCTGCACGCAACCGGAGAGCAGAGCCACGCGGTAGCGTGGCGAGGCCGGCTGGCAATGCGCCCTGCGTGCGAATTCATCCTGCGTGAAGCGAGGGCTGATGGTCGGCGTCAGTGGCTCCAGTTCTCTCAGGGACTTCGGCAACAATCGCAGCAGACCACTGGCCCGGACGAATCGCTGCAGGCCGCTGCGTTGGTAGAGTCGCAGGAGACGAGCCAGCACATGCAGACGTCGACGCGAGACAAACAACCAGCGCAGGGCGAAGGCACGAATCCGGTCACGTTTGGGATTCGACAACACACCGGATCGCTCAACCTCGGCGCGAGCGTGTTCGAACAGATCCGTATAGTCGACACCCGCGGGGCATGCGGTCTGACAGGCCAGGCAACCCAGACAGAAATACATCTCTTCGGCGAAGGCCCGGGTCACCTGCATCCGGTCATCTGCGACAGCACGCATCAGAGCAATCCGACCACGGGGCGAGGAGCGTTCGTCGAGGGTCTCGACGTAGGTCGGGCATGTGGGCAGACACATGCCACAGTGCATGCACTGCTGGAGGATCGAATAGTCGAGTCCGCGCAGGAGATTTCCCTGCGACTCATCGATGGCAGGTGGGGGTGGATTCTGGCTCAATCGAAGATCTTCCCCGGGTTGAGAATCCCCTTCGGATCGAAGATCCCCTTGAGGGATTTCATGACATCGAGTGGTACATCTCCCAGGGCACCGCGCAGGAAAGGTTTCTTCGCCAGGCCCACTCCGTGTTCGCCGGTGATCGTCCCACCCAATCCAACGGCCGTTTCGAAGACCTCCTTCAGCGCCGCCTCCACGCGGTGCATCTCCTCCTGATTCCGTTCGTCGGTGAGGAAGGTCGGATGAAGATTGCCGTCACCCATGTGGCCGAAGGTTCCCACTTCCACCCCATGAGTCTTGGCAATGCGCTCGATGGCGGCGACCATCGTCGCCAGTTCGCTGCGGGGCACTGTGATATCCTCCAGAATCACCGTCGGTGCCCGACGCGCCAGGGCACTGAAGGCGGTGCGTCTTGCACTGGCCAGTCGGGTCGCCTCCTCATCGGATCTTGCCCGACGCACTTCCCTGGCCCCATTGGCGCGGGCGATCTCCTCGATCTGATCCGCCGCTTCGGCCACCTGCTGCGGATGTCCATCGACCTCCATCAGCGTCAGGGCTTCCACATCCGTGGGCAGGCCAATGTGAGCATACTCTTCCACACAGGAAACGGTCGTACGATCGAGGAATTCCAGCGTACACGGGATGATGCGGGCTTCGATGATGGCGGAGATCGTCCGGGCTGCATCAGTCATCCGGTCGTAGAGGCCAAGCATCGTCGCCTTCGTTTCCGGTGGCGGAATCAGCTTGAGGGTGATCCGCGTCATCACACCCAGCGTCCCCTCCGAACCGATGAAGAGATCGCGCAGCGAGAAGCCGGCCACATCCTTCACGCACTTGGTGCCCGTCTCCAGGATACGCCCATCGGCGAGCACGACCTGCATGGCCATCACATAGTCGCGGGTCACGCCGTATTTCAGGCCCCGCAGGCCACCGGAATTATTGGCCACATTCCCGCCGATCGTCGAGATCTTGATCGACCCGGGATCCGGCGGATAGAACAGGCCGGCGCCCCCTGCAGCATCAGCGATCGCTTGAGTCAGGACCCCGGGTTCGACAGTCATGGTCAGATTCGCCGTATCGACCTCGATGATGCGATTGAGTCGAACCAGGCACATGACGATGCAACCCGGCGTCGGCACCGATCCACCGGACAGTCCCGAACCGGAACCACGAGTGACTACGGGTGTGGCGGTCTCATTGGCAACACGCAGGATCTGCACCACCTCTTCCACCGTCTCCGGCAGGACGACACAGGCTGGCAGTTGATGCAGAACTGCCGTGCCGTCGAAGGCGTAGACACTCAGGTCCTCTTCTGCGGTGCTGACTCTCTGGGTCCCCAGAGCCTGGCGAAGTTGCTGGACTGCTTCAGTTGTGTCAGTCGTTGCCATGGCGTTCAGTGACTCACCCATCGGGCGTCGTCGAGATGATCGACGCGATTCACGTAGTGGACGACGGTGCCCTCGCCTCCCAGATGCAGACGCGAGATCCCGGTGTTTCCCAGGTGGTACTTCACCGCCGGCCCAGGCAGACCGTCCAGCAACGCCTTCAGCAGTGCCGAGATGAAGTCCCCGTGACTGACGATACCCACGCGCTCGTGGAAGACGGTACCCGTTGCCTGGGCCCGCAGTTCGGCTGCCACAGCGATGGCCCGACCCTGGCAGGCAGACGGGCTCTCCTGGCCCCCTGTCCACCACCCCTTGTCACTGATCTCAGTATCGCGGAAGACGGCACCAGGTAACTCTTGTTCCAGTTGATCGGGTGTCACACCGGTGGCTCCCACCGGTTCTCCCGTATGAGGGTCAGTGACCCACAGACCACCCATTTCATGCACGTCGATCCAGACCGCGGCCGGTAGATTCAGGGCCGCACTGGTCGGGGCTGAGGTCTGCAGTGACCGGCGCATGGCACTGGTATACAACCGGTCCAGCACCTTTCCCTGTTCCCGTTCGCCGGGATAGAGATGACGACCCTCGATGAGGCCAGCGGCCAGTTGCTCGGCCTGCTGGCGTCCGAGATCGGTGAGGTTGGGGTCGGCCACACGCTTCGAAAGATCGGTGACTGCATTGTTGGCCGACTCGCCGTGGCGGATCAGAAACAGGTCCATGCGTCTGCTTGACACTCCTGAGGGATCATCGGTAGGTTGGCCGGCCCCATTACAGGAGCCACGACAAAGCGATGAATATAACCGTTCGTCACGGTGAGCTACAGAAGGCACGCGAGGAAGCCATCGTCGTCAACCTCTTCGAGGATGCCGGCGCGCTAGGGGGCGCCACCGCCGCCGTTGACAAAGCCAGTGGCGGACAGATCCGTCGCGTCCTCGACACTGGAGATTTCACCGGAACCATCGGTCAGACGATCGTGCTATATCCGGAGGATCGCCGCAAGATCACCGCCCAGCGCATCGTCCTGGTCGGCCTGGGTTCACGAGATACTTTCTGCGTCGAGACTGCACGCCGCGCTTCGGCTGCGGTAGCCCGGCGTCTGCAGGCATTGGGCGTCCCCTCGGCCGCCACGATCGTCCATGGCGCCGGTGCAGGTGACGTCGAACCCGAGGCGGCGGGTCAGGCCCTGGCCGAAGCAGCGATCATGGCTACCTATCGGTTCGAACACTACCTGTCGAAGCCGAAGAGCACACCCCCTCTCAAACGGCTCACGGTGATCGAGGCGGATGCAAAGCGCCTCACCGCCATACGCCGCGGGGTCAAGGCAGGACAGCAGATCGCCGAAGCCGTCTGCCTGTCCCGGGATCTGTGCAACCATCCGGGCAACACGGCCACACCGACCTACCTGGCCCAGACCGCCCGCAGCATGGCCCGACGGGTTGGCCTCAGATGTCAGATTCTGGACGAACCAGCCATCCGCAAACAGGGCATGGGCGCCCTGTTGGGTGTCGCCGCCGGCAGTGCACAACCGCCCCGTTTCATCATCCTCGAACACCAGCGTCCTGCTGGCAAGAAGGCGGCCAGCAGCAAGCCTCTCGTCTTCGTCGGCAAGGGGGTGACCTTCGACTCAGGTGGCATCTCTATCAAACCCAGCGCCAAGATGGGTGATATGAAGTTCGACATGTGTGGTGCTGCTGCCGTCATCGGCGCCATGCAGGCCGTAGCAACCTTGGGCATCAAACGTCACATCGTGGGTATCGTTCCAGCGACAGAGAATCTGCTGGATGGGAAAGCCTACAAACCCGGTGACGTGCTCAAGACGATGTCAGGCAAGACCATCGAGATCGACAACACCGATGCCGAGGGCCGCCTGATTCTAGCCGATGCCCTCACCTACGCGCAGCGCCTGAATCCGGCCGCCATCGTCGATCTGGCCACATTGACCGGCGCCTGTGTTGTCGCCCTTGGCTCCCATGCCACGGGTATGGTGGCCACCGATGACAAGTTGGCAGCCGCCCTGCAGGCAGCGGGTGAATCGACCAATGAGAGAGTCTGGCGACTGCCCCTGTGGGATGAGTATCGGCAGCAGATCCGTAGCAGTGTGGCGGACATGAAAAATTCCGGGGGGCGTGATGGTGGAGCGATCACGGCTGCCGCCTTGCTGTCGGAATTTGTCGGCGACATCCCCTGGGCACATCTGGACATTGCTGGAACGGCCTGGGCAGCCCGTGCGCAGCACTATACGCCACGGGGCGGTGTCGGGGTCGGCGTCCGATTGCTCGTGCAACTGGCACGCGATGGCCTGAAACGCTCGCGCCCATGATTCTCTCCGACGGCGACATACGTCAGCGGCTAGCCTCGGGTGATCTTCAGATTGAGCCTCTGGACGAAGAGCAGATTCAGCCTGCTTCCGTCGACCTGCGACTGTCCGACCACTTTCTGAAGGTCGATGAGAATCGGCAAGAGGCGATCCGCCTCGAGGACGAGGTCGTCTACCAGGATCTGCATCAGGAACGGATCGTCATCCCCCCTCACTCCTTCCTGCTGGCCACCAGTCTCGAACGCATCCGGCTGCCTGATGATCTGACCGCCTTCGTCGAGGGCCGCAGTTCGATCGGCCGCATTGGTCTCTTCATTCAGAATGCCGGCTGGGTCGATCCTGGATTCGAGGGCAACCTGACCCTCGAGCTCTACAATGCGAACAGACTGCCGATTCGTTTGCAGGCTGGTCGCCGCATCTGCCAACTCGTCTTTGCCCGGATGGAGCGCGCCGCCGAACAACCCTATCGCGGAAAATACCAGGGTCAGCAGTCGGCCACAGGCAGTCGCATCCACCTCGATTCCGACGCAGACAGATCGTGAGCGATCCCACCGCATCACCGCCGGATGCCGAGGAACTTCACCGCAGCTGTCTTGTCATTGATTCTCACAACGACAGCGCCGTTGCGCTGATCCGCCAGGGCTGTGTGGGGTTGGGCGGTGAGCGCGACCGGTCACGGCGCAACCGTGCCGGCGCCGTCGCCTATCTGCGGCAGTATGTCAGCGGCGAAGCGACGATGCAACTGGATATCCCGCAGATGCGAGCCGGCGGGATTGATGCAGCATTCTTCGCGGTGGACACGACCCGCGCCTGGGGCAATCACCTGCTCTACGCCCTCGACGCACATGGCTACCTGAAACGAGAGGTCCGCAAACACACTGCCGACATCGTCATCGCTGAGTCTGCCCAAGATATCCTGAATGCACGCGAGGCCGGGAAACTGGCTGCCTTGCTAGCCGTGGAGAACTCGACTGCTCTCGAGCGTTCTCTCTACGCGCTGGATGCGCTGTATGAACTGGGCGTCCGTACACTGACGATCACCCACAGTGCCCGCAACGAAGCGGCCGATGGCTGTGAAGTCGAGGGGGGCTCAGGACTCACCGGCTTCGGGCGGCAGGTCGTGGACCGCATGAACGAACTGGGCATGCTCATCGATGTTTCCCATCTCAATGAGCAGGGATTCTGGGACGTGCTGGAACGATCAACGCAACCAGTCATCGCCAGCCACAGCTGCTGTCGCGCACTGTGCGATCATCCGCGCAACCTGACCGATGAACAGCTGAGGGCCCTGGGCGCCGCCAGCGGTGTCGTTGCCCTGACATACGTGCCCTTCTTCATCGACACCGAAGCACCGAGCCTTGAACGACTCGTCGATCACATTCTGCACGCGTTCGAGGTCGCCGGTGAGAGCGCCGTCGGCCTCGGCTCAGACTTCGATGGCGGCGGCGACCTGCTCCCAAGCGCATCCGAGGTACCGGGAATCACCGTTGAATTGCTGGCCCGTGGTGTCGATCCGGGCACGGTACGCGCCATCCTCGGTGGTAACACGTTGCGCCTGCTGCAAGCGACGATCGGCTGATCTACAGACCGTAGATTTCGATCTACAGACTGTAGATTTCGCCGAATTTCTTCTCCAGGTAACTCATCAGATCGTCGATGCCCAGTGGCCGACCGGTGATATCCTGAACCAGTTCAGATGCCGTGAGTCGCTTGCCGCGGCTGTGAACTTTCTCCCGCAACCATGCAAGTAGCCGTGCGGTCTCGCCGCGCGCGAACTGAGCATCCAGGTCACCCAGGTCCTGACGGGCCGCCACGAACAACTGGGCCGCGTAGAGATTCCCCAGCGCATAGGTGGGAAAATAGCCCATGAGGCCACTGGACCAGTGAATGTCTTGCAAGACCCCTTCAGCATCATTGGCCGGGCAGATCCCCAGATACTCCTGCATACGCTCATTCCACAGACCCGGTAGATCGGCGACGGCGATCTCGCCAGCGACCAATCCCTGTTCCAATTCAAAACGCAGCAGGATGTGGAGGTTGTAGGTCACCTCATCCGCCTCGACGCGGATCATCGATGCTTCGACACGATTCACTTCTCTGTACATCTCATCGACACTGACACCGGCCAGCTCATCCGGGAAGAATGACTGGAGACGCGGCAGCTGGTGCTCCCAGAATGCCCGCGACCGGCCCACCATGTTCTCCCACATCCGCGATTGCGACTCGTGGATTCCCAGGGAGATACTCTCGCAGACGGGAAGACCATACTGATCTCGAGGCAGCCCCTGTTCGTAAAGCCCGTGACCGGTTTCGTGGATAATGCCGAACAATGAACTGGTCAGTTCATCGGCCTGATACCGTGTCGTGAGTCGCACATCATCCGGCCCGGTCCCGCCGCAGAATGGATGTACCGACACATCCAGTCGACCTGCATCCCAGTCGAAACCCAGATCACCGATCACCTGCCGACCGAAGGCTTCCTGGCGGGCGACATCCCATTCTCGGGTGAAGCGCGGATCCGCCTTCCGGTCCTGTTCCAGAATGGCCGCCACCAGTGGGACCAGACGCTGGCGCAGACTTGCCAGCAATGGGGCCATCTCTTCCACCCGGGCATACGGCTCGAACTCATCGAGGAAGGCATTGTAGACCGAACCCTCGTAGCCTACGGCCTCAGCCACGCGGATCTGCAATCCAAGCAGTTTCTCCAGCCATGGCTGAAACTGCCCGAAGTCATCACTGCCGCGCGCCTCGACCCAGGCTTCGTGGGCCAGCGACTGGGTCCGACTGAGTTCGACGACGAGATCCTTGGGCAACCTCAGGGCCCGCTGTTGCGCGCGCCGGACTTCCCGGACATTGGTTCCAGCATCATCGCCGGTTCCCGCGGCGGCCAGCTCCTCAACCAGGTCCACCAGTCGTGGATCGGTCATCCTCTCGTGATACAGGCCCGCCAGAGATCCAAGCGCCTGGGCGCGGGCCTGGGCGCCGCGCTTCGGCATACATGTCTCCTGGTCCCAGGAGAGCATGCCACCAGCATATCCCAGGTCCGACATCTCCCGCACGCGCTCGCAGAATTCTGAATACTGTGATTCACTCATCGGATGAACTCTCTTCCCTTGCCATGGATCTACCTGAGTGCCCGCTCACTTTGCCTTCTGGCGCTGAATATCTTGGAAGTCGGTGAGTCGATAACCAATGCCCACGTAGTCGAGGACCCGGCACAGCGAACGCAGGGCCACACCGAAACCATCCACGCCGCTAACGCCACCGAACTGTCCGCCCCCCTTCAGGTGGGGCTCCAGATCGAGGAAGACGCCGGCAATGCCCTGCTTGTTCAGCTTCCGGGTCAAGGCGGGAATCCGGTCGCGGAAGTCGCGCAGGATCGCCTCGTGGGCGGAATCTCCCTCGTCAGCAGGGACGAAATTCTTCAGGCGATCCTCGTCGACAACACCGGTCCACTCGAGACTGGGATCGATGTTGTAGTCCTTGATGTGCATCCAACCGATCCCCGGCTTCATGGCCTGATACTCGGCAAAGGTCTGGTCGGGCAATAGATTCTGGCTGGACAGATTTCCGCCATCGAAGATCAGGCAGAGATTCGGGTGGGATACCTTCTTGTACAACTGCTGCAGGAGTCGTCCATTCTGTCCGATGAGATTGGCTTCCACCTCCAGACCGAAGAACACGCCACCTGCCTGACAGGCTTCAGCAATGGCCGTGAGACGCTCGGCCGCCTGATCGACATAGGCCGCCGGGTCTTCGCCACGCGGGTGATAGAAGGAGAATCCGCGGATCAACTTGGCGCCAAACTCGCCAGCCAGGTCGATGGCACGGGCCACATCCTTCTTCAGATAGCGATCGAAGGGCTGGAAGACATTGTGGCTACCATCCTCGATATCCAGAAGTTTGACCTTGCCGATCGGTGAACCGATGGAGGCGACCTGGATGCCGAAGTCTCCGTGCAGCCGGCGCAGCTGCTTGACCTCGGACTTGGTCAGCTTCATGACGTTCTTCACCTCGCCATCGCCCCCGACGTCGACGAAACGCAGGCTGTAATATCCCATGCCCAGGGCGGCGAGCATCGTCAACTGGCTGACGGCTTTCTTGTCGACGGGACCTTCATCTGCGAATCCACTCAGGATCACTTCGGGACGGGACATGGACAGACCTCATTCGTGGGGAGCGGCAAAGCGGAACACTGCTGTGATTTTGGTGGTCACGAATATACCGTCGATCATCGGTACGAGACAGATGGTCCGAACCACTTCAGTCTTGCGGCGTCTCGATGACGAGACGACCCGCCGTGAGTTCGACCAACTGTGCTATGAGGCCATCCAGATCAGAACGTGGCCCGCGTAGTGTGAGCCGCGTGTCATCGGTGAAGGACTCATCGACGACCTCGATCTGGGCCCACTTGCCCAGGGCCACACGACAGACATCATAGCGTTCGTAGGGTAGTCGCAGAATCAGGTCTTCACGCTCGACCTTCATTTCATGAGGCAATACGGCCAGCGCCTCTTGCGTGGCCTGGGTATAGGCACGCACCAGACCGCCCGTACCGAGCTTCGTACCACCGAAGTATCGGACGATGACGACGATGACATCACCGAGTTCGTGATGCGCCACCACAGTAAGTGCCGGTCGGCCAGCCGTACCCGAAGGTTCACCATCATCACTCATACCATGGGTCACACTGGCACCGTGGCCGACCTCGAAGGCATACACGTGGTGGGAAGCATCCGCATAACGCTCGCGCGCTGAATCGATGAACGCGCGAGCCACCTCGATCGTCGGCGCGGGGCCCGCCAGACCGATGAAGCGCGAGCGCTTCACCTCGATCTCGATGGAGACCTCGGCGGTGGGGACCGGATATCCCTCAGCCATCTGCACATCCAGCAGCAGTACCGCTACGAGAAACTTTCATCCTCTTCCTGGATCCGGAATTCCGGCGCCAGATTCTCGAAGGCGGCACTGTCGGCATTCCACATCAAGTGAACGGATCCGGTGGGGCCGTTGCGCTGCTTGCCAATGATGATCTCCGCCACACCTTCCAGTGAGGCACCATCAGCAGACTTGAGTCCGTAGAGATCGGGGCGATAGATGAACATGACGACGTCGGCATCCTGTTCGATCGATCCGGATTCGCGCAGGTCGGACAACTGAGGCCGCCGGTCAGTGCGTGACTCTGAGGCACGCGACAACTGCGAGAGGGCCAGCACAGGAACATTGAGTTCCTTGGCCAGGGCCTTGAGTCCGCGGGAGATGCGGGAGACCTCCTGTTCGCGACTCTGGATATTGTCGTGGCTCGTCATCAACTGCAGGTAGTCGACGACGACCATCCCGACTCCGTGCTCTCGCTGCAACCGTCGCGACTTGGCTCGCGCCTCCAGCACTGTGATACCCGGTGTGTCGTCGATGTAGATGGGCGCCTGGGCGAGTCTTCCCACATTCCGTGTGAGGTGCATCCAATCGTCGTCACGCAGGCGACCGGTGCGCAGCTTCTGCAAATCGACCCGGGTCTCGATACACAGCAATCGCTGGGCGACCTGGGTCTTCGACATTTCGAGGCTGAACACGGCAACACCGGTGCCTGAATCCACGGCAGCATTGCGGGCGAAAGCCATGGCCAACGCGGTCTTGCCGACACTCGGACGAGCGGCCAGGATGATGAGATCACCGGGCTGGAAACCGGACGTCATGTCATTCATGTCGGTGAAGCCCGTGTCGACACCTGACACGGTACTGACGCGCTCGTGCGCCCGTTCGATCTGCTCGAAGGTCTCGTGCAGAACCGATTCCAGGGATTCGAAGCCGTCGCTCAGACGGCGCTCCGACAGACTGAAAATGCGTTGCTCGGCCCAATCCATGAGTTCGTAGACATTGCTCTGTCCCTCGTACGCACGGTTGGCGATCTCTGCCGATGCTTCGATCAAACCACGGCTCAGGCCTCGATCAACGACGATCTTCGCGTGATGTTCAAGATTGGCCGCCGATGCGACACCAGCTGCCAGCTCCGCCAGGTAGACGACGCCGCCCGCCTCATCGAGGCGCCCAGCCGCCTTCAACTCCTCGGCCACCGTCAGCTGATCAACCGCTTCACTGCGCTCGTAAAGACGGAGCATGGCGCCGTAGATGTGGGCATGCGACGACTGGTAGAAGATGCTCTCATCAAGCATCTCGATGGCCCGGCCCACGGCACGGCCATCCAGCAGCATGGCGCCGATCACGGCCTGCTCGACCTCGACGGCCTGAGGTGGCACACGACCCAGACCGGGGCCCGGGCCTCCTGGGCCGCGAGGCTCATTGCGCCCGCTTCCTCGCTCGTCGTACGGCGGCGGCGAACCGGGGGGCGGCTGACTCATTGCCCCCCTCTTTCACATCTGACGGTACAGATCACAACTGGACTCCATCGTAGAGACGTCGCACCCACTTCACATCCTCCCACGCATCGCGCTTGTATGCTGCATTGCGGAGCAACGCGGCCGGGTGATAGGTCACCACAAGTGGGATCCCCTCGTATTCATGCTGTTGTCCACGCATTCGGGACAGACTGGATTGCGAGCGCAATAGCGCCTGGGAGGCGAACTTGCCCAGGCAACAGATCACCTTCGGTTTCACCAGGCGAATTTGTTCCTTGAGATACGGTTCGCAGCTGGCCACCTCATTCGGTTCAGGATCCCGATTGCCGGGTGGCCGGCACTTGAGAACGTTGCAGATGAATACGTCCTCGCGTTGCAGGCCCATGGCCTGAATGATCTTCGTCAGCAATTGTCCCGCTGCACCGACAAATGGTTCACCCATCCGGTCCTCATCCGCCCCGGGTGCCTCACCCACGAACAGGATATCGGCATCAGGATTGCCTGCCCCGAAGACGAAGCGATTGCGCGTCTCGGCCAACCCGCACTGTGTGCATTCACATATCTTCTCATGAAAGGCCGCGAGACTGACCGGTGGTTCACCCGACACCTCAGGCGCAGCATCTGGTGCCCGGGGTGGCTCCGAATCAGCCATCTGGCTCGGCAGCGGCTCTGGAGACTGTCCTCTGGCCCCCATGGGGGCTGTCACAGACTCAACTGGTCCAGACTTGGTAGGCACAGACTCAATAGGCACAGCTTCAGTCGTGGCCGCCTCGTGGGACACTACCTCAGCCGGCGAAGACTGAACCTGTGACTCAGGCTGACTATCGGCCAGCGTGGGCAGATCGCGAGGCATGATGAACTGGCGCCCTTCGAACAGCACGAGGTCCTCCAGCGCTCGGCGTATCTGGCGCAGTGTCTCCTGTGAAGAGACCTGTCCCTCGGAAGATGAATCCATGGCGTGCTGGCCTGGTTCAGAAATAGGAAATGCCAGAAACGGGGAGAAGGCCGGTCACGATCGCGGCCATAGAGGATGTCAGATACGTTGGTGTGACCCAGTTACATCGGCGCGTGAAAATGCCCGGGGTGCGAACCTGTGTCAACCAGAAGGGGCGTCCGATACCCCGTCAGTCCTGGAGGCGACGGGCCACCTCATCGAGGATCCGATCAGCAACGTCGAGCTTGTCCATTCTCGGCAGACTGCACTCGTGCTCAGCGTCCACGATGGTCACCACATTGGTGTCGACCTCGAATCCGGCCCCCTCGTCGGCCAGATCGTTCAGGACGACGAAATCAGCATGCTTCTTCTCGAGCTTCTTCCGCGCCTGCTCGATACCATGCCCCGTCTCCAGGGCGAAGGCGACCAGAATCCGGTCACCTTTCTCTTGCCCGAGGGTGGCCGCAATGTCGGGATTCTCCACCAGCTCGATCGACAGGGTCCCGGTGCCACGCTTGATCTTTGTTTCTGACGCCTGGGCCGGACGATAGTCCGCCACGGCGGCGGCCATGATCGCCGCGTCTGCTGTGGCGAAAGCATCCTGGCAGGCGGCCAGCATCTGCAATGCTGACCGCACATCGACACGCTCCACACCGGCGGGGGCGGCCAGATTCGTTGGGCCGGAAACGAGACAGACCTGGGCGCCACGCTGCCGGGCGCGGATCGCAATGGCATATCCCATCTTCCCCGAGGACCGATTCCCGACATACCTGACGGGATCGACATCCTCCAGAGTCGGACCCGCCGTGACCAGCAGTCTCCGGCCCAGCAAATCACCCTTGCCCGCCAGGCAGGCGCTGGTGGCAGCCACGATATCCTCGATGTCAGCCATGCGCCCTTTGCCGCTGGCACCAGAGGCCAATGGTCCTGTGCCCGGTTCGATCCAGCCGAGGCCCTGCTCCTTCAAACGCTGCGAATTGGCCACGACCTGCGGATGCTGAAGCATGTGCTCTTCCATGGCAGGCGCCACCAGAATGGGGGCCGTCGTTGCCAGGTAGATGCAGGTGAGCAGATCGTCGGCCAGACCATTGGCCATTCTGCCAAGGGTATGCGCCGTGGCCGGTGCGATCAGGAGGAGATCCGCCCATTCAGCCAATCCCACGTGGAGGACGGGGAATTCATCGCTGGGCGCAAACAGATCGGCGGAAACAGGGTGCTGCGAAAGCACACTCAGCGTGGTATCGGTGACGAATCGTTCGGCACTGGCCGTGCGCACGACACGTACATCGGCGCCAGCCTCAAGGAGGCGTCGCACCAGCATGGGCGCCTTGTAGGCAGCGATCCCGCCAGTGATGGCGAGCAAGATTCGACGTCCCTCAAGACTCATCTTTCTCTCCCACGCTGTCTGCCTCATTCAGTGCTGCAGTGACCTGCTCAAGAAGTTGCTGGGCCGGCGTGGCATCCGAGTTCAGGACCAGATCATAGATATCCATGGATGCCAGATCGATTCCATAGTGATCGGCATATCGAGTGCGCTCGGAAGCTTCACGCTCGCGGATGGCGGCTACGGCCGCCGCTGCCGATTGCCCATCGCGACTGCCGACCCGACCGGCTCGCACCACTTCGTCTGCCTCGATCCAGATCCTGAGGGCCGTCAGTTGATGCCGGTGCGCCATCCAACCGGTCACTCGCCCCTCCAGAACGGCCCCGGGATTCTGGCGGGCCAGTTCCACCATGCGGGCATCGAGGCGGCGATCGATTTCGTCGTTCTCTTCGGCCAGACCTCCGAAATCGGCCAGCGACATCTCTCGCTCAGCCGCCATGTCACGAAAGATCTGCCCCGCGTTGACATATGGACGGCCACTGCTCTCGACGAGGCATTTGCTGAGTGTACTCGTCCCACTGCCCGGAAGGCCACTGATCGTTATGAGTCGGGACATGGATCTCAGGCCAGATTCTGAACCTGTTCACGCAAGCGCTCGATCTCTTCCTTGGCGTCGACAGCCGTGTGAATGATCTCACTGGCCGTTGCCTTCGAAGTGATCGTGTTGATCTCGCGGTGCAGTTCCTGCAGGAGGAAGTTCAGCCGGCGGCCCACTTCGCCCCCCTCTTCGAGGGCAGTCAGGAACTGCTTTGTGTGACTGCGGAACCGTACGATCTCCTCGGTGATATCAGCACGCTCAGCGACCAGGACGATCTCCGTCATCAGGCGATCCTCATCCACCTCTCCCGGGCGCAGCAGGCCTTCGATCCGCTCACGCAGCCGCTCACGGGCGCGTTCACGTTCGCCCTGGGCCCACGTGTGGATCTGCTCAATCTGCTTGTCGAGGGTCGCGATCCGCTCTCTCAGATCGGTGACCAGCGTGGCCCCCTCCCGACTGCGCATCTCTTCAAGGTCGCCAGCCGCTTTGTCCACGACCTCGTAGACGATCTGAGCCAGTGCCTGCGGATCGGGCGCCGAGGTCTCACTGCGAAACAGCCCGGGCAATCGGGTGAGGACTTCCAGAGGCGGGATCGGATTTTCAACACCGGCCAGTTCGGCCAGACGTTTGAGTTCGCCAATGTACTGCGTCGCCATTTCTTCGTTGAGCTGCGGCAACGAGCTCTGCTCGGAGACCTCTTCCACCTCCAGATGGACGGTCACCTTGCCCCGACGCAAGCGCGTCTGGAGTCGTTCTCGAATCTGTGGTTCCAGTTCCTGCAGGCTGCTCGGAGATCGGATCTGCAAATCCAGGAAACGGCCATTCACCGAACGCAGAACCGCGCGCACGCACAGTCCATCCGCTTCGACACTGGCATTGCCAAAGCCGGTCATGCTGAAAATCGATGGGGCCAATCCGGACATCCTTCCTCTTCTCAACCGCCGCCTGCATGGACGACGATCTCCAGTGTCTGCGTAAATCCCGTCAACTGCGTGGGTTGTTGTCCCTGTAGGGAGAACTTCCACAATTGCGTCGATGCGGCAATCCAGACGTGCTCGCTGCTCTCATCGATGGCGATATCCTGCGTATCTGGGACATTGTCCCAGTGCAGAATGGGGACGCCACTGTCGAAATAGGCGACGACATCTCCCGCACCTGCCACCCAAACGTCGCCACGAACATCACCGACGTCGAGGGCTACAGCAGGATCGATGAATGGCATGAAGACCTCCAGTGGCGCCTGGCCCGGTTCTAGGCGGAGCAATTCGAGACCGTCTGCGGCCAGCACCCACGCACCGTGACCACTTGCCGAGGCATCGATCTGGATCAGTCCCGCCAATCCAGACCATTCGGCTACCCTGAGTCCCTGAGGGTCGTACAGCAGGACCCGCTCGCCGGCTGGATCGGCAATCCACAGGTAACCGGACTGCACGGCCAGTTCGACCTGGTCGCTGAATGTGCCATCGATTTCCGTCAGCAACAGCGTATCACCCTGAGCATCCAGATCGAAGGAAAAGACTTCGAATGTGAGACGATCCGCGATCCAGCCTTGCCGACTCGGCGTATCAATGACCAGATCACCCCCGGCCTCGAGCGCTGCGCCGAGGCGTTGAATCTCACCCTCTGTATCGATTCGATGAAGGGATCGGTACCACCGATCACTGACCCAGCAATCGCCATTGTGTGTATCGACGGCGATGGCGGAGATGGATGAGAATCTGCCCTGTGCAAAGAGCCCGGTTCGTCCGTCGGGGCTCAGCCGCCAGACCAGACCACTGCCTCGATCGGCAAGCCAGCTGATCTCAGGACCGGGTGTGGAAAAATGGGAGTCCCCGACGAGGACCTCCCCTTCATTTCGAACCAGCATCGACAACCAATAGCGGTAGAGGGTGCCATTGGTGACCCCATCATCCGTCATCGTCGCCGTCGACGGATCCACCTCGAAGATCTTCTCACCCTCGGGGCCACCCACTCGATAGATACGCACCCCATCCAGATCGGACAGCCCGGTCAGGTCCCATTTCAACCGCACGAAGCCATCGTCGGCCCCGACCTCGAGTCCATCGAACAGATCCAGGGGACTCTCGGCGCCCGCATCCAGCGGATTGCGACGCTGGCGATCAGCGCACCCGGTCAACAGGCTGAGCCCGACCCATGCCACCAGTACGATGATCCGTATGTCTCTTATCCGCATCAGAAGAACACGAAGTAGGTAGTGAGCACGAGACCGGCCTCCATGGCGAGGAAGGCGACACCAGCGATCCGGTCGTATCGCTCAGCCGCATCGAAAGCATCTTCCCTGCGCTTCTCGCCGGCCGAGCTGAGATACCGATCATATGCCTCATCGCCCTGGCCGCTGCTCCAGTGGGCGACGACGGCACTGGTCGCAGCCAGGGCCGCACTGGCCAGGACGGTGCGGCGCCACAGCCCCGGGCCTGACTCCTCATCCATGCTCTTGTAGACGCGGCTCTCCTGTTCGGAGGGATTTCCATAGGGCGCCATGTCCCCACTCGACGGCGAGCGCTCGCCGTGCGCTTGCGGTGCCGGCAGCAGCCGAGTCAGCGTCGGGGCGAGTCGCGTCAGAGGTGAGGAACCTGGACCTGAGGAAACCGGACCCGAGGAACCCAAGTCTGAGTGACCGAATTCATCGCGCCCCGACACCCGTCGACCTGCCATCTTCCCCCGGGCACGAGTCTGGATCTGAGTCTGGATCTGAGTCTGGATCTGAGTCTGGATCTGAGTCTGGATCTGAGTCTGGATCTGAGTCTGGATCTGAGTCTGGATCTGAGTCTGGA
>JABHDC010000112.1 GCA_018673255.1 Gemmatimonadota bacterium | reverse complement strand
TATCCTGATTCCTCGCGCACCTCCCGCTGCGCCGCCGGTAGAATCTCTTCGCCTTTGTCGATCATGCCCGCCGGCACCTCCCACTCCACCGAGTCGGACACGTAGCGAAGAACCTCAACCATGAGGATCTCACCGGAGTCACTCTGCACGACCGCCGCCACACACTCCTTCTCGAAATCCAGGAGATGGAAGCGTTCGATGATCTGGCCCTGCGGCAGCTTCACCTTGTCCGCATACAGATTCACCCATGGACTCTGATAGATGACGTCTCTGCCGAGTCTCGTCCATCGGCTTCCAGAGTTTTCCGCCACTTGTTTACTCGGCTTCGGGTTCGCCGCCAAAGCGCAGCACGTGACCATCCAGGTCTTCCACCTGGAACTCACGCGCCCAGGCGTTGCTGATGATCTCTGACGTCAACTTCGCACCCTTCGACGTGCACTCGGTGTACATCGCGTCGACATCCTCCACACCAACCCAGAGCCAGGTCCCGGACTGGCCTTGGCCTTCCTGTGACAGATAGATCCGCCAGCCATCACGTGACAATCCCGCAAAACCATCATTCCCCCAGTCCTTCGTGAAGCCCAGGGCGTTCTCGTAGTACTCGAGACTGGCTTTGAGACTCTTCACATTCAGAATGGGGATGACATTTTCGATCATGCTGTTCCTTAGCTCCCTGCGTTCTAATTTCTAACTCGGATTTTGAGTGCCATGCGATAGGCTACCTTCACTAAGCATCTGACATGTAGGTTGTGGAGATATGAACGTCGTGTCGAGTATTGCCATCGTTCTGCGCAGCGTGTCTCCCATCGGGCGCCCTCTGCTGTTGGCCGCTGTCCTCTGTCTGCCTGCGTGTGCCCATACCCTCGACGCACGCCCGGGCCGGCTGATCTGGGGACACGAGGTCCGCGAGTTCACTCCCTGCGGCACGGAGCAGACCCTGTGGTTCAGAGGCGAAGGCGAGATCCTGGATCCACTCATCGCCCAATACCAGGTACTGACCGACACCCCCTACGAAGCGATCTATGTGGAAGTCACCGGTGAAGTGGGTCCAAGAGCCACAGACGGTTTCGCCGCCGACTATGACGGTGTGTTCACGATTCAGACTGTCTCTGTGGTCAGGGCGACGACCGATGAGGATTGTCGAATCCCACAACAACCGGGTTATGATCGCTGAGTCCCGTCCAGGGTAGGCCCTCCAGCACATGGGCTGACACATTCGAAGTCGCCCATCCACTGGGCATGAAAAGCCCATCGCAGTGATAGGGTGTCGTCGGCTCCTTCATCCATCGCAACGTCTGCGGCAGCGGTCCTGTCGGGTGCGCCACTCGCCAGGCCGAGACCAGTCCGAACTCCGATTCCAGTCGATCAAAGAGCGCCAGCTCACCTGGACGATTCCTCCGCTCCTCATCAGGATCACGCCGCGCCGTCGCCACATTCCAGTCACCACCCAACAGCAACTGCCCGCCCTGCACGATCGGCTTCAACTCATCCAGCATCCGATTCGCAGAGTGCAGATACGAACCACGCTCCGGCGGCATGTGAACACTGAAGACGAAGATCGATTCGGACTCCAACCGGGTCTCTCCACCGACGACCCACCCCTCGAAGCTAGGTAAGGAGATCGGCCGGATCGCCTGACCACGCCACCACATCGCCGATCCCCATCGACGCGCCTCGACAGGCACCCAGAGCAGGTGATCCAGATCCAGCCCGTGGTCGACATCCTCCAGCAGGGCGGCCGGATCCTTGGTCTCCTGAATCAGCAGAAGATCCGGCGTCGTCGCCGCCAACAACTCAGACCAGTTCGCTTGAGACCCACCCTGCCGCATGTTGTACGTGACGACCCTCAAGGTCTTCCGGTTATCTTGAAAATGTGGTCTTTCCTCATGTTCTTCATCCACCGCAAGCGGGTCGTGCCGGGTCCACGTGCGTCCCATCGGTGAGAGCCGCGAGAGGCATCACGTCTCTCTGAAGCACTGCAGGCATTGGTGAGCCCAGTGACTCGACGCAGTCTGTCGAGGCACGAAGGCCAGAAGGCTCAACCACAGGATTCAGATCACTCAATCACAAGAGACGTAGCCTCGAGTAGCTCACACCGATGGGACGCAGCTGCCCGGCGACCCCGCGACCCCACTCACTTCATCCAGCAGCAGATGCTCCTTGTCGATGTTGTAACAGACAAACCACCGATTCTCCCGCTCAAAGAACTGCGGCATACTGATCCCCGTCTTCAGATTCGTCTCACCCGAATCATCGACCTCGGCCAGCAGGACGGGCGCATCAAAGACCAACCCCGCATTCGCCACCTTCCCCGAGGGGTCTTCTACCTGACGAGCCACGGCCATCCACTGCGGATTCCGGGTCCGCCCATCTCCGTCCCATACGTGCTGTGCCCCGCGGGCCGATCCATCGTTGTTCGTGAAGAGTAGCACGATACGCCCGTCCGAAGTGGGGGCGATGGGGCACATCGTCATCGGATGCGGAATCGGCTCGCCACCCGGTCGCCAGCACAGTGGTTCGGCTCGTGACCACGACGTGCCACGATCCTCACTGATCGTGTAGCCGGGGGATCCCAGATACGTGCGCCCCACACCAAGCCAGCGCCCATCGGCCAGGGCCACCAACGTCAGCTCCTGCAGACTCCATCCCGTGTCATCCGGCTCGCCCTTCCAGAATTCCACATGCCGCTGCAGTGCCGGATTGTCCCAGTGATCGCGCAGATTCGTGCGGATGCCGTGTGCCCCTTCGGGTAGCAGCGTGAACTGCAACGCCGCCGGATCATCTTCCGTGCACAGATTGTCGCAGCGCAGCACGTTGGCCTCCGCTGCGCCCAGCTGCCACGGCGTCGCCCCGATTCCAGTGGAACGGGTCGCCGAGAAAGTGAGTAAGACCTCGCCCGTTGGCATCTGTACAGGGGGATGATTCACCCAGGCATGCCACGCCCCCGGCTGCACATTCACAGCGCGGGGTGGCAGATTGATCGGATATCGCCTCGACCAGGTCTGCGCCCCATCATCTGAATAGACGAAGTGCAGCGTCCCCGATTGATGCAGTGGATGCGCACGCTTGGCACCCTTCAGACTTCCCGTGGCGGCGTAGTGCGGACCCTCCGTGTTGACCGTGAGGAAGTAGAAGACATAGACGCGTCCCGTCTCCGGTACCACGAAAGGCACACCGTAGGCCACGTTCTCACTTCGGGCCGGGTTGGATTCCTGCACCGTGATCGGCTGCGACCACGTGCGTCCCGTGTCACAGCTGGTGGCACAGACAATCCGCTGATCGGGATGCCCCTCGTGCGAGCCCTGCCCCCATGTGGTCAGCCACGTCCCATCACGTAAGAAGACGGTACAGTTGGATTCGTTCTTACAGACCCGCGCGACGGCAGGATCGATATCCTCGCGGATGTGCCCACCCGACGAACCCCAGGCAGAGCCGCCCAGAGGCGGGTGACGGAAGACATCGGAATAGGCGTAGGGACGCTGGCGCATCCCGTCGAGTGATGGTTCCATGGCAGCACCCTCAGAGGTGACGATTACAGCTGGCAGATGAGCCAGCCAGACGGCAGCCGAACACGTTGGCCGAACTCAGAATTGCAGTCCAGTCACCAGTCTCTCAGCGACCGCCGATACCGATGTGGTTGCCATCCGGATCATGGATGACAAAGTCCGTCAGGTCGTATTCACCTCTGTGGGCAATGTCGTCCGTGAAGACGACGCCCTTCGCCGAGAACTCCTCGTAGATCGCCCGAATGTCTTCGACCCAGATGTAGCAATTCCCCGTGCCCGGCGGCCGCTCCTCGCCTGCTCGTTGCAACCCGATCTGCACACTGCCGCGTCGCACCATGGCAAAGACCGGCGCATTGTTGAAGCCCACCTCGAAGCCCAGTTGCACGGTGTAGAACTCGACCGCCTTGTCCACATCCGTGACCGGCGTCGTCGGGGCAATCTCTTTCATGTCAGTCTCATCGTATGATGCGGTGACGGCGCTTGGCCGCCGATGGGGTCATCGCAGTGCGGTCGCAGGACATCTTCACGATATGGCCGATCGAATCTCTCCTCGAGATCCGCTATCAGGTACCAGCACAGTTCCCTCTATCAACGGTATACCGGATTCCTGCGCGGCCTGAGGTTGAGAGGAGTGAGGAGGCTTGTGTCTCCTCATACCCCGTATCCAACAAGCACCGGACTCAGTGACTCGACGCAGTATGTCGAGGCACGCCAACCAGCAGATCACCCCAGGCAGAACCCCACTACCAACCAAAGAGACGCCAGCCCCGAGCCCTCTCAACCTCAGACCGGGCAGGACGGATCCGCTCTGTAGTTGATCCGCTAGACAAACGCCTCTGAATTCTCATCTGGTGCCACCATCTGCACCTGCCCCTGGCCCGTGACCGGCAACCGCGATCCATCTCGCGCCGGATCCTCGTAGCGAGAGAACCACTCGCCCAACTCCGTGCGCAACCGTTCCAGTGTCGTTGACGCTGAGTCATTGTTGATCAGATTCACCTCTTCCAGCGGATCCTCGGCGAGGTGATACAACTCGTGCGGACCGTCCGGATACCGGTGCACGTATTTCCATTCGCGATCGCGAATCATGCGCACCGGACCATACTCCTCGTAGACGCAGCTGGCCGGTTCTTCGATCACGATGGAACCATCCTCGTGGGTGCCACCCGCCAGCGAGCCGGCAAAGCTACGACCCGGCAGACCTCTGATCGGATTCGCAATGCCGAGGAAGTCGAGCAACGTCGGCAGGAAGTCATAGTGACTGACGAGAGCGTCGTTGACGATGCCAGCCGGCACACGCCCCGGACACCGTGCCAGGAACGGCACCTTCACCGCTTCCTCATACATGTTCATCGGATAGGTGCCATTGCCCTTCCCGAGGACGCCGTGATGGCCAACGCTGTAGCCATTGTCACTGGTGAAGACGAGAAGTGTATTGTCGGCGATTCCCAGCGCATCCAGCTGGTCGAGCACGCGACCGATCGCCGTGTCCATGGCGGTGATCGTCGTGAAATATCCACCGATCGTTTCACTGCGCTGCGCAGGCGTCGGATCCCAGCCACCCCACGGGTGCGGCGGCAGCACCGGCAATGAGGGGAACTCCTGACCCGCATATCGTTGCCAGATCTCCGGTGGCTGTTCGTGTTCCCGCCAGGGCGCGTGAGGCGCCGTGTAGTGGATGCTCAAACAGAAGGGCTGATCGTCGGCTGCATGTGCGTCGATGAAATCGATGGCCCGGTCCGTGAACAGGTCCGTCACATACTGCGACTGATGCGCCAGCGTTTCGTCATTGTCGAAGATGTGATAGTCCGTGTAGTTGTCACCGCCCAGCGAGTGTGCACACCAGTAGTCGTGACTCTTCTGCGGCCGCCCACTGTCGCCCAGATGCCACTTCCCCGACAGCGCCACCAGATAACCATTGTCCGCCAGCACATCCGTGAAGGCCGGCAGTCCGGCTAGATATTCGATCGGTCGATCCTTGCCGGACCATGTCACCCCCTCATCGACATTGATATTCCCCGACTTGATCCAGTCATGGATTCCATGCGAAGAGGGAATCCTTCCAGTGAGAAAACTCGCCCGCGCCGGCGAGCACACAGGTGACGCACAGAAACAGTTCTCGAATCGCATGCCCTCAGAGGCGATCCGATCCAGCGCCGGCGTATCCAGCTCCGGCGTGCCCGCACATCCCATCGCCCAGGGCCCCTGATCATCCGACATGATGACGATGACATTCGGCCTGCGGTTCTTGCGTTCCATCACCTTGACTCCTTAGCGGACAACAGGTGGGTCGTCTCTCTTACCTTCTCTTCCAGCCTGCGACGCTGGCCTGACGCTCTCGTCGATTGGACGGGCAAGTCATGACTCGCATCCCTGGTTGCGACCCGGGCTACACCCATCTGTGACAGAGCCCGCATGATCAGGTGCAGGATCCCGCGCTTCTCGCAAAGCTCGTGCAATTGCTCACCCGTCTCCAGCAATTCCTCGTCGTCGCGCATATCGATCAGCGGGGACATCCTGATGGGCACACCCGGCGACTGCGCCCGTGGACCACGAGAGGCCGGGAACTCACCCTGACGTGCGAATAGCACCGCCGGAGGCCAGCCCGGTGCATCCGCAACCACGGTACGATGGCGAGCCATGTAACTCACCGTCAGATCAGGGGTCTTACCCATGACAACCCACACCACGCGTGAACCGAGTCTGTTTCTGCCGTCTCCTGAACTTCGACGTCTTTCGCAACCAGATGCACCACGACCCGCATCTTACCAACTTTGTAGATCATCACGCAGATGGCTACCCCCTCACTATGGGGCCTGTAGGGGACACACGCCGCGTGCCCTCGTGGTGAGAGGAGTGAGGGCATGTCGTCGCTCATCGCACGCGCCCGGCAAGCAGAGGACCCAGTGACTCGACAGCAGTTCGTCGAGACACGCCAGCCTTCAGGAATCACCATTAGGCTGTGCCCAGCTAGATCCAGGCGACGGCGCCCGAACGTCTCACCACGAGGGCACGCCGCTTGACACCCCCTCCACAGGCCCCCAACCTCGCAAACCATGGGTAAGCAGAGCAAACGCAGATCACGCCCCCGTCACCGGGGTGCCCAGGCACGCGCCAACGCCGATCTCGATACCCACATCGCGTCGCTCGGCCTCAAGACGGTTGGGGAGTATCAGCGCTGGTGTCGGAAGCACGGCTTCACCGGCGCCCTGACCAAAGGCTGGCAGGAACGTCGCCAGGAACGTGAGGCCGCCCGGCGTGACACAGCAGCCAGCGACGCGGACGCGACCGTGCAGGAACACATCAAGGCCCTGAACCTGACCGACGTCAGCGCGTACCAGCAATGGTGTCGAGATCAAGGCCTGAGTGACGCCCTGCACAAGGGCGATCGGCAGCGTCACAAGGAAGTCGAGATAGCGCGGGAGGCGGCCAGCCGTCAGGCCCTGCGCCGCGTGCGCCGCCTCACCCGTCGACCCCATGAGACCATCGACGCCCTCTTCACCGGCCAGACCGACACGACCGATCTCAAACCCGCCTGGCTCGGTCACGTGGGCGCCATCCTGGACGGGATCGATGCAGCCCCGGACCCGGAGACAGCTGATTCAGAGGGGTACACCTCTCGGCGCGCCGACTCGCACCGTGTCGACACACAGGAAGCCATTCACCCCACGTCGACGCGGGACGCCTTCCGTCGTCTCCTCTTGCACACCGAGCGCATGAAGGCAGACCTCTTCAGCCTCGATCCCGCACTGGGCCGTTTCGGGGATGCACCCGGCAATTGCTGGATCGACGGCCTGCTGCGGATCGCTCAGCTCCACGATCACTGGCAGCGACCGCTCGAAGACTGGCGTCCTCAGGGTCACAATGCGCGGCGGCATTTCGGTGCCCTGCTGCGACACCTGCTGACATGCTACGACGTGCCCGACCTCGTCGACACCCTGTTTCTACAACCCCCTGACGAAACCTTGCCTGCTGCAACGGGTTGGTTCCTCCATATTGCCACAGGCGGGCACATCCGCTCGGCGCCCGAACTGCCTGCCGAGTTGACCAAACGCATGGCCCATGAGACGCTGCAAGCTCCCGGACACTACACCATGCTGGAAGCCATTCGCTACGGACAGATCATCGGCCAGGGTGGCGACATCGGACTCGTCGAAGCGCTACTCACCACACGACTGGGTCGCAGCTTCGAGCATGAAGACTTCTGGGCCACAGCCATCCACTGGTTCACCAAACATCCCATGATCGACCTGGATCTCATCGGCCTCATCGTCGACTACATCCAGGAGCGGAAGTTCCCAGACCAGCAGATCCCTCAGCCCAGTGGTGACATCCTCACCGAAGGACCACCCGAACCGAACTTCTCCATGAAGAGCCGGTCCGTGAACAAGCTGCTGGATCTGGTAGAGACATGGCACACCCGACTTGCGCGTGAGAACAGAATCCCAGCCAGCCGGTGGAATCGCAGTGACATCGGTGAATTCGAAGAGACCGAGCAAGACAAGAAGGGCTACCAGCTCACCTGGACGGTGCAGGAGCTGACCACCACGGCCGAACTGGTCGCCGAAGGACGAGCCTTGAGTCACTGCGTGCGCAGCTACGCCACCGGCTGCCGTTCAGGTCGACACGCCGTCTTCTCCGTGCAACTGCAGGTCGACGACGATCGCCCCGACCGCCTCATGACCATCGCCGTAAACCCCAAGACACGCGTCATCAGCCAGATGCGCGGCCGCTTCAATGCCCTTCCCACGGGCAAAGTCGAAGCCGGCGGCCCCCGCCGCCGTTCACTTTCCGCCGACTACCGACTCGACCTGCGCGCCTCCCGTGGTGTCGTGCGCCGCTGGATGGAAACCGAAGGCATCCGCCGCGGCGCCAAAACGTGAAGAGCTGACCGTCGCCATCAGGCCCCAGAACCAACCTGGTTGATCTACTCCGGGTGTGCTCGGTCAGCCCCACTCGAGGTCTGGCCTGAGATCCTCAAACACGTGCTCGCGGCAACCGCCAGATCCCTCGCCTCGTGTCTGTCACCATCAGTGTCACGCCTGAGGCCCAGCGATCCCGCCGTTCCCCCGGACGCAGGAAACGCAACAGCAACCGGATCTGCACCAGACCTCGGGTCAGTTTCGCTCGGAGGTCACCGGACTCGTGCCTGCCTCGTGTCGGCGGTGGGAGGAGTGAGGGCTTTCGGGTCTCCCATACCCCACACACG
>JABHDC010000111.1 GCA_018673255.1 Gemmatimonadota bacterium | reverse complement strand
CTTTGCATTTACGGATCTATACTCCGCAATTACAAGCAAACTAGGGTCTCAGGAGTAGAGCTCCTCGACACAGATGGCCCGGCCGTCCTGCCGGGCCGAGCGGTAGGAGGCGTCGAGGATCTCCACGACTCGCCAACCGAGTTCGCCCGGTGACCCGTTGGTATCCTGCCCCAGGATGACGTCGACGAGATTACTCGACGTCCGGTAGCGGGGATAGGCCTCCTCGCCCACGACCGGGTCCAGGGTTTCGGTCTGTCCGTCGGGCCGATGGATCAGGGCCGTACCTGCTGTCGCATCGATATCGATGGATCCCCTCTCACAGAACACCTGCAGGTCGTGCTTGTGGCCGCCTCCACCTCCCAGGTTCCCCGTGCCGCCGATCGAGGCCAGGGCGCCGGACTCGAACTCGACCGTCATCGCATCCACCAGATCCAAGCCGGGGCTCTGCTCGCGCATCAGGGCCTGGATCCGTCGGGGTGCCAGATCAGTGACGAAGTTCATCAGGCCCAGGGGATGCGTCATCTGCAGATGGCCGTGGCCCCCACCGGAGAGCGCCGGATCACTGTAGACGGCGCCCGGACCATGTACTGGACCGGTCACATCGTGCTCTCCCCGCAGAAGTTCAAGGATGTGGGAGCAGAAGACGCAATTCACGTATTGCACCGGACCGAGTTCGCCACTCCTGATCACCTGGCGGGCGCGCCTCGCGTACGGGGTGAAATTCATCGGATAGCCGACGATCAACTCCCGCTCGCGGCGAGCCGCGATCTCAACGAGATCCTTCGCTTCGGGGGCGAACAGGGTCATAGGTTTCTCGATCATGACGTGCAGGCCAGCTTCCAGGCACGTGCGGGCGATCGAGTGGTGACTCGCGTGACTCGTGGCGATCACGACGCCGTCGAGTGTCTCCTTCTCGATCAACTCATCCACTTCGGTGTACGTGGTTCCCACAGAACAGGCTGCGGCGGCCGCGGCAAGGCGATCGGGGTCTCGGTCGCAGAGGGCCACCAGTTCGGCGGCCTCGTTCTCAAGCAGGGCAGGGATGTGGACGGAAGTCGCCCACCAGCCGGTGCCGATGACTGCCACTCGTGCTCGCTGCATCATGTGTTCTGCCTGGCGTTTGGAGGTGCCACGTAGCGACTGGCGATCTGCCTGAAGGTTGTCGTCTGCTGTTGGATCCAGTCGGTGCCGCGACCCAGTTCGGCTGCCGCGATCCGGGCAACCGCTTCGGCCGCCTCTGATGCGGCCTCCGCGTCGAACAACAGCGATCGGGATCTGCGGGCCAGCAGGTCATCGACGGTTCGGGCCATCTCATGCCGACATGCCCAGATCACCTCGCCCTGTGTCATCTGGAGGCGGCAATGAACGGGTGATGCATTCTGCGGGGCAGCATTCATCAATGCCTGCACGGCCGGCGCATCGGATCCATGATAAGCGAGTCGACCGAATTGGCAGGCCTTCTCATGGGATCCGTGAATCGGCAGGGCCAGCGTCGCACATTCGCGCGATGGCAATCCGGCCAGGATCGCCGCCTGATCCACGACGTCCTGTGCCATCCTTCGGTATGTCGTCCACTTGCCGCCCACGACACTCATCAGTCCGGAATCGGGGTCGATGAGAATCGTGTGCTCCCGTGAGAGCGCCGCCGTCGGGCCGCCTTGACCGGTCCTGACGAGGGGCCGGATGCCGGCGAAGGCACTGCGGATATCGGCTCTGGATGCGGGCCGGTCCAGGTAGCGGTTTGCCGTGGCCAGGATGAAGTCGATCTCTTCTTCGAGGGGACGCGGCTCCAGCTCGATCGTATCGATGGGTGTGTCCGTCGTGCCCACGACGGCGACGTCATGCCAGGGGATGGCGAACATCACGCGTCCGTCCTGGGTGTGAGGTACCATGATGGCCGTGTCTCGCGAAATGAAGGATCGATCCAGGACCAGATGTGTGCCCTGACTCGGCGAGACAATGGGTGAAGCGGAGGCCTGGTCGAGGCGGCGCACGTCATCAACCATCGGGCCGGCGGCGTTGATGATGGCACGACCGGCCACCTCCATCTGCTCACCGGATTCCTCATCCCGAATGGTGACCCCGTGGATCGTGCCATCGGCGGCTTTGTTGAGGCCCGTCACGGTGGCATAGTTCACCATCGTCGCGCCCTGCTCGACGGCGGTCATGGCCAGATGGATGGCGAGTCTGGCATCGTCGAACTGGCCGTCGTAGTAGCGGGTCCCGCCGCGCAGGCCATCCGGCTGAATCGAGGGGATCTCCTGTTGAACTTCATCGCGCGTCAGGTGGCGGGAGCGACCGAACCCGTATTCGCCAGCCAGCAGATCGTAGACCCGCAGTCCGATGCCGTAGAAGGGGGACTCCCACCATTCGTAGCTGGGCACGATGAAGGCGAGATTGCTGACCAGGTGGGGCGCATTACGCAGGAGACGTCCCCGTTCGGTGAGCGCTTCCATGACGAGAGAGACGTTGCCCTGCTGTAGATACCGCACGCCACCATGCACGAGTTTCGTCGAACGACTGGACGTGCCCTTGGCGAAGTCCGACTGCTCGAAGAGGACGACGTCGTAGCCACGCGAGGCAGCGTCGACAGCCGTTCCCAGTCCGGTAGCGCCACCGCCGATGACGATGAGGTCCCAGGGCGCTGTGCGGTCTCGGACCGCGGCGAGCATCTCTTCACGTTTCATTGGCGGGCCCAACCCCGTGATCGTTTCACCCACGGATCAGATGTGTGGCAGGCTGAATCGGCATGAAGATATGGATCGGGACCGTCGTCCGGCAGGGGGGCACAGCAGGGCGGTGAGTCGACTCCGGGTAAGACGGGAGGCCGCTCGTCCCGGTCGCCACCCAGGTGACTCAGGCCTTCCCCACCGCCGTTGGCCTGCCGGCTAGAGCCCCACCCATCGCACCAGAATCGCTTGCCAGCGTACACGAGACTCACCACAATGACCCCTTGTCGATCCTCTCCGCCGAAGGACGACTCAGCGGTGTCGCAGAAACACTACGCACGGTCGGTGTCGCTTCGGAGACGGTGGTCTTTGACGAGGCTTTTGCCGATGATGTTCTGGCGCAGTTGCTGCAGGTCGATGGCGTCCTGGTCTGGGTGAACCCCATCGATTCGGGTCGCGATCGGTCCGGACTCGATGAGATCCTGCGAGTCGATGACCTGATCTTTGCCCGGTATGCGCTTCGCGGCAGCGTGGAAGAGCCCCCCCTCGAATGGAACCCAACCTGATGCCTCTGCGCGCCACCGATGCTGCTCCTCTCGTTTCTTTGCACACGCACACCGACCTGTCTCTATGCGGCCAGCCCGACATGACGCTGGACGCGGCTGTCGACCTGGCTGTCGAACACGGCTATCGGTGTCTCGGATTCAGCGATCATATTCACATCGCCCGCGTGACCGATCGACCCGCCCACGCCGAACGACTACGGCAATACAAGGTTCGCCGTGATGCTGCCGACTGGCCCGTTCAGGTCGTCATCGGTGGTGAGTTCGAAGTGCAAGGCAAGGGTGTCATGGTAGAGTGTGACGAGATTCTCGAGCTCTGCGAGTACACCGTCGTCGCCCCCAACCACTATCACCTCGACTGGGTAGACTGCGTCCGGGGCACCTGCGCCGAAGTCGCCGCCCACGAACTCGACTGTTTCGAGACGGCTCTGAATTGGCCCCACACCGACATTATAGCGCACCCGTATGTCGGCAAGGTAACACTACCCGAGCACGAGCCCAATGCCATGTGGGACGCCAGCGACAGAAGCAGAATACGAGATCTCATTGCCCTTGGCAGGGAGCGTGGCGTAGCGCTGGAAATCCAGCCTGCATTCTGGTATCACCCTGAGCGCGCCGGGCGCGTAGCGGAGTTCATCGAGCTGTGGCTCGACGGCGGTGGTAACGTATCCCTCGGCAGTGATGCGCATAAATTGGTCTCGCTGCAGACCTGGACCGAGCGCCAGGTTGAGATCGTCGAACGCTTCCAACTCACTGCCGATAACGTGTGGTTGCCGCCGTCCACCTGACAAACACGACCAGTGGATTCCCCTATGTCGTCATCCAGGTTGCAGAGCTCGAGCGAAACGAGCTTCCAGCCTCTTGACCGGGAAGACCCGTACACCTCGCAGTCCCGTTCTATCCTACAGACACCGGATTAGGAATCATGAGCACGATCTTTGAACGTCTGAGTTTTACCCGTGGCCCCAGCATGAAGAACCGATTCGTGCTGGCACCAATGACCAATACGCAAAGCGGTGATGATGGCGTGCTCGCCGATGAGGAATACAAGTGGCTCACAATGCGTGCCGAAGGCGGCTTTGGCCTCACCATGACGTGCGCCGCACATGTGCAAGAGATCGGGAAGGGCTTTCCTGGTCAATTGGGAGTGTTCTCCGATGCTCACATCCCGGGGCTGACTCGCCTGGCTGCGGGCATCAAAGCCCACGACAGCATCGCCATTGTTCAGCTGCACCACGCGGGTACGCGTTCACCGGCTGAGCTGATTGGCGAGACGCCGGTCTGCCCATCTGACGATGAGGAGACCAAGGCTCGTGCGATGACCACCAGAGAAGTGGAGGACCTGGTTGAGGACTTTATTGCCGCCGCAGTTCGCTGTGAGCAAGCCGGTTTTCACGGCGTCGAAGTTCACGGTGCCCACGGCTACATTATCACTCAGTTCCTGAGCGCGGAAATCAACCAGCGCACCGATCAATATGGCGGCAATCTGGAGAACAGGAGCCGCATACTGTTTGAGATTCTCGCGGGTATCCGCCGGCAGTGCGGTCCGGATTTCTGCGTGGGTGTTCGTCTGTCTCCCGAACGGTTTGGCATGCGATTGGGTGAGGTGGTTGAGGTCGCGCAGCGGCTGATGAGCGGGGGCGAGATCGATTTCCTGGACATGTCTTTGTGGGACATAAACAAGGAGCCAGAGGAAGAGGCGTTCAAAGGCCGGACTCTGATGTCCTGCTTCACGGACTTGGATCGCGGCGGAGTGAGGCTGGGCGTGACCGGGAATATCAGAACTCCACAGGAAGCGGAGCGCGCGCTTGAGGCAGGAGCCGATTGGGTCATGTTGGGTCGCGCCGCCATGTTGCACCACGACTTCCCGAACCAGTATCAGGCCAATCCCAGCTTTGCTCCGGTTGAAATACCGGTGACTCGCGAGCATCTCCATGGTGAAGGCCTGTCCGACAAATTCCTCACCTATATCAGCTGGTTGGACGGTTTTGTCGTGGCCGAAGAAGTTGAGAATGCATAACGAGCGAGAAGAGCAGGACAACATGAGAACCATTTCCGCCCGCGCTCAGCAGTTCCACCGGGATCACCCGGTCTGCGACATGCTGGGACTCAACCTCAATCACCCGCGCTTCGTCCTGGATGACACCGATCTGACCCGGCGCATGGACGATCATTTTCGGGGCGACTTCCCGAAGTTCCATGAATGGGGGATGAACCTTGTCGTCGCCAAGGGCGGCGTGACGCTGCTGACGGACGAGTATCGCGCGCTGTGGAACCAGCAACCGGAGCGTCACACCAACCGCGACGGAGAGTCTCTCTTCCTGAGCCTGGCAGTCCCCAATGCCACACAGGTGCTGCTGGCCGAACTGGACCGTTTTCTCCTGAACGTCGAGCGCAGTCCGGACAGTGTGCATCTGGTCCGTACCGCAGCTGACCTCGATCGCGCCCGTGAAGCTGGCAAGATCTCTCTCCTGATGGCAGCCAACCGCGCCGATTGGTTTGGCGACAGTCCCGGCGTGCTACGTCAGTTCGCCCGTCTGGGACTACGGATGATCACGATTGGACAGGCGACGCGAGAGCTGGGGTGGGATCCATCGAACGAAGTCCGCTCCGGTGGCCGCCTCACCGAGCTCGGTGTGCGATTGATCGCCGAAATGAACCAGTGTGGTATCCTGATTGACCTCGCCCACTCGAACGATCCCTGTGCCCTCGATGTCATCGACCTTTCCACTATGCCCGTCGTCGACACGCACTCGGCCCCGCGAGCGCTCTATCCCGGTGAAAATCGCGCCATCCCTGATGAGGTGATGCGGGCCATGTCGAAGCAGGGCGGTATGCTGGGGATCTCGCCACCCATATCTCGTCCACCGGGTGAAGCACCGTACGATGCGATCGATCCGGACGAGATGGCGAAGACCTTGAAGCAGGTCCATTACGCGGTGGACGTCATGGGCATTGAGGCCGTCGGTATCGGTACCCACTTCTCAACGGCCATCATGCCTGCCCTGACGGATGCGCTGCTGGATGACGGATTCTCGGAGGCCGACACGGCGGCCATCATGGGCGGCAACTTCCTGCGGGTTCTGCGTCAGGTCTTGCCGGAGGCAGAGATGAGGGCCTGACGCTGCCGAAACGCCACTATTCCGACCAGCCAGGCATACACCAGACGCACCATCATCCCACTTCGCGAGCCCAATTCCGCGATCGAGCCACCGCTTCGGTCCAGCGCCCTCGCAACGAATCAACTTCCGCCGCCGTCATGCGCGGTTCGAAGGTGTGGTCAACCTGCCAGTGTCGCGACAGCTCCTGGGCTGACGGCCAGCAACCCGTGGCCAGCCCTGCCAGGTACGCCGCACCCAGCGCCGTGGTCTCCAGGGTCGTGGGGCGGACCACGGGCATCTGCAGCAGATCCGCCTGGAACTGCATGAGCAGGTCGTTGGCGGCGGCGCCCCCATCGACACGCAACTCGGTCACCGGTGTCTGGGCATCGGCGGACATGGCGTCGGCCAGGTCTGCCACCTGAAAGGCGATGCCCTCCAGGGCAGCTCGTGCAATGTGGCCCGCCGTGGACCCGCGTGTGAGGCCGATGATCGTGCCCCGCGCATCCGGATCCCACTGGGGGGCACCCAGGCCGGCCAGGGCAGGGACCAGGTATACGCCGCCATTGTCGGCCACGGTGCGGGCGAGTTCCTCCACCTGGGCGGCGGAGTCGATGATGCCGAGGCCATCGCGCAGCCACTGCACGATGGCGCCACCGACAAAGACCGATCCCTCCAGGGCGTAGTCGACCCGGATGCCCTGCTGCCAGGCGATCGTGGTGAGCAACTGGTGGTCGGAACGCCGCGGTTCCTGCCCGGTGTTGAGCAGCAGGAAACAGCCTGTGCCATAGGTGCACTTGGCCATACCCGGGGTCACACAAGCCTGACCGAAGGTCGCCGCCTGCTGATCGCCGGCGATACCAGCCAGGGGCACGCCGGCAAGGGTCGGTATTGTGGTGATCTCGCCGTAGACCTGTGATGAAGGCCGGACATCCGGCAGCAGGGCCGGTGGGATGTCGAAGATGTCGAGGAGGTCCTCGTCCCAGCAGCTCTCGTGAATGTTGTAGAGCATCGTGCGAGAAGCATTGCTCGCATCGGTGATGTGGAGGTCGCCGCCGGTGAGCTTCCAGGCGATCCAGGTGTCGATTGTACCGAAGGCCAGTTCACCCTGTTCGGCGCGCGTCCGGGCACCCTCCACGTGCTCGAGGATCCAGGCGAGTTTTGTGGCAGAGAAGTAGGCGTCTATGACGAGCCCCGTCTTTGCCTGGATCGCTGCCTGATGTCCTGCAGCCTTCAGGGCCTCGCAGTGGGGGGCCGTCCGCCGATCCTGCCAGACGATGGCCCGATGAATCGGCTCTCCCGTCTGCCGATCCCACACAAGGGTAGTCTCACGCTGATTGGCGATGCCCACAGCAGCGATCTGATCGCGCGTGACACCGGATTCGGTGATGGCCTGCTCGGCCACGGCGGCTTGTGTCTTCCAGATCTGATTCGCGTCGTGTTCGACCCACCCCGGCTGAGGGTAGTGCTGCTCGAATTCCTGCTGAGCCAGGGAGAGGATCGAACCGGCCATGTCGAAGACGATGGCCCGCGAACTGGTGGTGCCCTGATCGAGCGCGACGACGACACTCATATGGATTTCCTCCTGCTGGAATCGAGGCTCCTCTGGGAGAGGATCATCTGGCTGGACTGCGCCGCGATTCCAGGCAGCCAGGCTCGGTAGGGTGATCCGGCACCCGGCCGAGTGTCGGTCTTTGCAGAATCTCAGGCAAGGACCGTGCGGCCATCGGCTCGATTGGGCTACACTATCGGAGAGACCAGCCGACCAGGAGACTGAGAATGTCCGGTTCCATCCAGCGCATCCAGGACGCGTTCGCCTTTCGAGCGCCCGATCGAACTCCTCTGTTCGAGATCTACAGCCCCTTTCACCCCATCTACTGGGACATGTGTGGCCACACGCCGGCGACGGAGGCGAGGCTGTACTGGGACGCACTGGCAGAGGGGATCAGTTCCGAGGAACTGCTCGAACTGAGTGTCGAGGCGCAGTATCGGATCAATCGCTACTTCGAGGTCGACATGGTTCGCCTCAATGGCGCACTGTCAGCGGCCGGTTCACGACCGGTGAAGACCGGCCCCGAGACCTGGACGCGCGATGGTGTCGAATATCATCGGGATCCGAAGACAGACCTGGTCGTGCTGGCGAATCCGGCTGAAGATCAGAGCTATACGCACCGCTACGATGAAACCGAGGTGCGTCAACGACTGGAGGCGTGGGATGGCACGTGTCCCGACATCGTCCATGGGCCGGATCGATTTGGCGAGATGATGAAGGCGCGCGCCGATGCGGATGACGTCGAGTGGGTCGATATGGCGGAGATCGGTGCCGGCACGGGTGTCGCCTTCTTCCCGCCCTTCCTGCTCATGTGGATGATCGAGGAACCGGAGCTCTGTCATCGCTGGATCTCGATGCAGAAATTGCCAGCCTTCGAAGCCACGCGGCGCGCCGTCGAAAATGGGGCCACCGTCGTCGCCATGGGCGGTGACGTCAGTTGCGACAAGGGCCCCTTTGTGTCGCCGGCCCTCTATCGCGAATTCGTGTTGCCCGTCATCCAGGAACACACGCGTGTCATCCAGGAGGCCGGTGCCAGGGCCGTCTACACATCCGACGGCAACCACTGGCCCATTGCACAGGAATTCTTCTTCGATTCCGGGATCGATGGCTACAAGGAAGTCGACAAGGCGGCCGGCATGACCTGGCCACGTTTGATCGAGTCGGGCGTGGCGGATCGAGTGTGTATTCTCGGCAACATGGATGCCCGCTACACCATGTGCCAGGGCTCGCCCGAGGATGTGGCGCGTGAGGTGATCGAGTGTCTGGACTACGGGCGGCAATCACCTGGCGGACACATTCTGCATCTGAGTCATTCCGTGCACGAAGACATCCCAAAGGAAAATTACTACGCCCTGGTGGCGGCCTACCGGGACTACTTCGGGCTGCCCGCATTACCGAGTCCAAGCGTCTGATGACCTCTCCAATATCAGGCAGGCAGAACTACACGCGTGCCATCGAGCACCAGTCACCCGCCTATCTGCCCTGTACGCTGGGTGTGGACTTCGACTGGCTCTACGACAAAGATCCTGCCCGGCAAGAACAGGTGCGACAGCTGCAGAGCCGCTTTCCCGATGACATCCTCGGGGGGCTGGATGTGGGGACCTATGGCGCGCGGGAGACGGCACAGGGTGTCTCCCGCTGGCTCGATGAATGGGGGACGGGATGGGAGGATGATGGTCACGGGGCCAAGACGGAAACCTATCCTCTCATCTCAGGCTACGAAGCCCTCGACGGCCATCGATTTCCCGATCCTCATGCGGTTGGCCGATTCGACCGCGCCGATCGCATCCTGCAGGGGCGCGACGATCGTTATGCCCGATCGTGCGTCTGGTTCACCCTCTTTGAACGCCTGTGGATGCTGCGGGGATTCGAGGAGATGCTCCTGGATCCCTATCTGAATGAGCGTGCGTTCTGTGGCCTGCGTGATCAGATCGTCGACTACGATCTGGCGATCATCGACCACTGGATCGAGCGTGAGGTGGATGCCGTGTTCTTCTCAGACGACTGGGGTTGTCAGAAGGGTCTGCTCATGAACCCTGACGACTGGCGGCGATTCTATCTGCCCTCCTATCGTCGCCTCTTCGACCGCGTTCGCGCCGGTGGGGCTCATGTCTGGATGCACCTGTGTGGTGATGTGACGGCCATCCTGCCGGACCTCATCGACATCGGCCTGAATGTCCTGAATCCCGTGCAGCCACAGGCGATGGATGTGGAACAACTCGCCCGCCAGTTCGGCGGCAGGCTCTGCTTCAATGGCGGCGTCGACGTGCAGGGGACGATGATCCAGGGCAGCCAGGATGACGTGCGCCGGGAAGTGCATCATCTCGTCGAGTTGTTCGGTCGAACCGGTGGTGGCTACATCGGTGGCACCAGCCACAGCGTGATGCCCGAAACCCCCCTCGACAATGTCATCGCCATGTACGAGGCCTTCCTCGAGTACCAGTAGGACTCAGAGCGACTCTCACCGGTGGCACGACGTGGGTGGCTACGCTGCCGCCGGACAACGCCTGCCCCGTTGCCAGGTTGATCAGGCCAGATCGGGATACTTGCGGCGCAGTTCGGCGGCGCCGGCGGCGCGTCCTGTTGCCTCAAGCCGGTCCAGGTACTTCGGCAACGGAGATCGGCCCGGTTCGAAGATCGCGTGTTCCGGCCCACCCTCGCGCATCACCGTCCAGAGAGGATCGACCGAGTCGCTGCAGTGCACGGCCATCTTCTGCATCTGTTCGTCATGCCAGTTCATCAGGCGATGAGCGCCCTCTCGAACGATGTCGGGGCGATCGCCGGCCAGATCGGTCTGCTCGAGGGGGTCGGCATCCAGGTCGAAGAGCATCTCCTGCTCGAAGGGATGGAAGCCATCGCAATAGGTGCGCACGTACATCCACTTGTCGAAACGCACAGATCGCTGGCACACGTGACAGCACTGGCTGACGATCAACTCGTCTCGTCCCGGCCCGCTGCCGGTCAGCACGGTCGGTGCGTAGCTGGTTCCATCCCACAATTCGGGGGCAGGCGTGTCCGAGCCCAACAACTCCATGCAGGTGGGTGCCCAGTCGACATTGTAGTGGAACCCGTCGTCGACCACGCCTGAGGCGCCTCCCGGCCACTTGATGACCATGGGGATGTGGCACGTGCCGGCATCGGCCGTGCCATGCTCGCCGTAGATCCCCAACTCGCCCTGGTTTTCGCCGTGGTCGGCGGAGATGATGATGGCAGTGTCCTCGTAGACGCCAGCCGCCTTCAGCTTGCCGACGATCTTGGCGATCTGGTCATCTACATAACGGATGGCCACATCGTAGCCATCGATCCATTGTTTGAGGCTGGCTTGGTCCGTGATCCGCAGGGGCAGGCGCGGCCACTTCTGGGTGTTGTTGTCCGTGTACATGCCCAGATCCTGCGCCGAATGCGGACCGTAGCGTTGCACGTGTCGGGCGATCAACTCATCGGTGAACAGGTCGGACACGGGATCATCCGCGAAGGGATTGCCGTAGTCATCAGGCGTGCGGTAGGGTGTGTGAATGTCCCAGTAGTTGACGTGCAGATACCAGTCGTCTTCGGCTGCGTGCTGGTCGAGCCAGCGATCCACGACGGGTTGCACGACTTCGACCGGTTCCATGCCGCCCTGTCCCGTATTGTGGATCTCATTGAAACCGGCGTAGAACTGGTGTGCTGCGTGCCGCTGACCGAAGGGCGAGACCATGGCTGTATGCAGGCCCTGTTTCTGCATCTGGCGAGGGAAAGAGGCTTCCTCGTAGTGCGAGCGGAATCCCCGCAGCTTCCCCTGTCGTTTGGGGTCGGCTGCCGTGCCGCCATGACCGACGACGCCGGTCTGAATACCGAAACGGCCCTGGTAGAAGGCCGTGCGGGAGGGCAGACAGGGTGCATCGGGGGTGTAGACATTGTCGCACCGGAGGCCCTCGGCAGCGACGGCATCGATCGTCGGGCTCGTGTTGCGATGGTAGCCATAGCAGGACAGGTGTCGCGGATTGAGGGCATCGAGATCGAGATAGAGGATTCGCATGGGTTTCCCGGGTTCGGCGGATGTCTGAATCGACAACACGACCTGACTTGAGCCAGATGAACAGACGGTGAGCCAACGGTCAGGTCAGTATGATCGCGCCTTTGCCGAATGAGAGCCAGCCGGAGGGTGTCCGGCTGCAGGGCACCTGCAAATCTTGACGCACCGGGCGTCATGAGCCTGTTTGCCGGTGCCCCCAAACGACACGATCTGGAGGAAACAGGGTTGAGAATCGCCATCACCGGTGCAGCCTGCCTGCTGGGGCAGGCGCTGAGGCGGCACCTGGCACCCGATCACGAGGTGCTGGCCACCGATATCGACGATGTGGATGTGCTGGATGCTGAGGCCTGCGCCCGTCTGTGTGAGGGAGCAGATCGTGTCATACATCTGGCGCGTGCACATCGCAGGTCAGATGAATCGGCAGCCGAGGGCGACAGCAGGATCCTGGACACGGCTCTGAAGGGCACGCACAACGTGATGCTCGCCGCCCGCCAGGCCGGGGTTCGCCAGGTGATCCAGGTGAGTGATATCTGTGTCTACAGTGGTTATGATGGTCACTACATCCTCTCCGAAGACATGGTGGGACTGCCCGACACGACTGCAGAGCAGCAGGCGGTGCATCTGGCCGATGCGGTGGGGCACGAATTCACGCGCGAGGCACCCGGATCCGTCCTCACGCTGCGGCTGGGACAGCTCGTCGATGTCGCGACCCTGGCACCGACAACCCCCTTCGATCGTGACTGGCTCGACATGAGTGATGCGACCGCCGCCATCGCCCGCGGACTCGAGTTGGATGGATACGACCACCCCTCGCACTGGGGGATCTACAATCTTGTGGCCCACACCCCTCTGAGCCGATTCCACCTGCGCATCCGCGAGGGACGTTATGCCTTTCAACTGCAGGTCGATTTCCGCGACTGGTGGCCAGAAGGAGTCGTGGAATGAGTGTGGGAATGAGTGCGGGCATGAGAGTGATGGTGACAGGCGCGGCCGGCTATATCGGATCTGTGGTGGCACGAGACCTGGCAGCCCAGGGGCACGATGTCCTGGGCGTCGATTTCCGCCCCATGCCCCAGATCGAGAATTCTCGGGTCCTGGATCTGAATGATGCGCAGGCCATCGATGCGGCTGTGGCCGAGGTCGATGCCGTCTGCCATCTGGCCTGGCCCATGGGCCAGTGGCGCGAGGCGGACGTGTCGGATGCGAGCGATCTGGGTGCCGGCGTTCGGGGTCTGTTCCACCTTCTCACTTCGTGCGTGCGACACCGTGTGAAGCGATTCGTCTTCCAGAGCACGATCAATATCACCGGACCGAGTTGGGACAGCTGGCGTATCACCGAGGATGAGGTACCCCGTCCGGGTATCGATGGTTATACGCTGGGCAAGACACTGGCCGAGGATCTGTGCCGCAGCTTCAGTCGCGCGCACGACATCACCATCGCCGCCATCCGGGTCGGTGGTGTCTTCACCTTCGAGGCTGAAGGACACGGTGGCGGGCCGGACGTGCACTACCTGCCGTCGAGTTGCGTGGAGCGACGCGACATTGCCCAGGCCCATGGCCAGTCGTTGACGAAGGACCTGCCGAGTCGATTCGAGGTCTTCCACATCTTCCACGATCGCCCCGGCAGCCGATTTCCCATCGACAAGGCGCGGCAGATTCTGGGATATGAACCGCAATACAACTGGGAGGAACTGTGGCGACGCGACTGAAGGCACCCAATATCGTCCTGATCATGAGCGACCAGCAGCGCTGGGACACCCTGGCCTGTAATGGCTACGACCACATGATCACGCCCCATGTCGATGCCCTGGCCCAACGAGGCGTCAGCCTTACTCATGCCTTTGTGCAGGGCGCCGTGTGTGGTCCCTCGCGCAACAGCATCGTCTCCAGCCAGTATGTGCACACACATGGGATGGAGGGCAATGAGCAGTGGCTGCGTCCCGATCAACCCAACTGGATCGAGTCTCTGCGGGCCGGTGGCTACCGCACCGCCAATATCGGCAAGATGCATACCTCGCCGATCCGGTTGCCCGCTGGTTTCGAGCACCGTACGGTGGTGGAGAACAAGAACTATCAGCAGGGCCTGCATGGACCGGATCCGGATGACTACGATCTGCACCTTGCCCACTACGGCCTCAAACGACCGGCTCTGACCTACTACCAGGATATCGAGGACTGGCCCGATCGTCTGCAGGCGACCGTGTGGCCTCACGACGACGCGTTGTATCCGGACAACTACATCGGTCAGCGAACCGTCGACTATATCGACGACTGCGACTTTGAGCGCCCTCTGTTCATGTGGTGCGGATTTGCAGGGCCGCATGATCCGTTCGATGTCACCGAGCCGTTCCTGCGACTCTACGACGACGCACAGATCCCCGATCCGGTCGCCCGCGACGGCGAACTGGAGAGTAAACCGCCACCTCAGCAGGCACAGATGGATGGCATGGAGGGCAAGCGAGCACCGGCGACTGTCTGGTGGAGTCGAGCGACGCCGGAACGAATCCGGACAATGCGGAAGCACTACTACGCCAATGTGACGCTTATAGATGACTGGGTGGGGAAGATCGTGGCCGCCGTGGAGGCGCGGGGCCAACTCGACAACACCCTCTTCGTGTTCACCTCTGACCATGGTGACTGCCTCGGTGACCACCACCAGGTCTACAAGTTCTCCAGCCACTATGATTCGGTGGCACGGGTGCCGCTGGTATTTGCAGGGCCCGGCGTGGGAGCGCTGGGCACGTCTGATCCACTGGTGGAGCTGATCGATCTGGGGCCGACACTCCTGCAGATGGCTGGCCTGGGGCCGCTGGAGGGGGCCAGTGGTCAGTCTCTGGCCGGATGTCTCGGGGGCCCGACTGATGACAAGCCTGATCATGGTGCGGCAGAATTACACGACGCCGTCTTCTCTGAGCACGCGGGTCGAGTCATGGTGCGGACCCATGACTGGAAGCTGGTCGCTTACCCGGGTGAGTCCTTCGGCGAACTCTACGATCTGCGCCAGGATCCTGATGAGTTGTACAATCTCTATGATTCACCCGAAGCACAGACGGCCAGAGGGGGTCTGTATGAACGGCTGGCTCAGTGGTATGGCGCGACCCGGATGCGCACGCCGCGATAGCCCACCTTTCGGGCGTTTTGTCCGATTTCGCCTGATTGGGGGTGTTCAACTGCCCGCAGAGTCTTAAATTGTAACACGTCTGCCCTTTTGCGTGGGGCCGATCCAATTTGGGTCATCGCGCCGGGGTATTATCAAGCTAGGGAATCTTGACCGAATACAGGCTCCCATGACGGAGCACCCACAGATCATTCAGGGCGGCATGGGTATCGCCGTTTCCGATTGGCGTCTCGCTCGAGCCACCGCACTTGAAGGCGCCATGGGCGTCGTCTCCGGTACTGCCATCAACTCCGTGTTGGTGCGCCGCCTCCAGGTGGGCGATATCGGCGGCCACATGCGTCGCGCCCTCGAACACTTTCCCGTTCCCAAGATCGCCGAGGAAATCCTCGACGCCTACTACCGTGGTGGTGGCAAGGGAGCGGAGGAGTCCTACAAGCTGGCGCCGATGTACAAGATCAAGACCAGTCTGGCTGGTCTGCGTCTGACGGTGGTGTCGAATTTTGTCGAGGTCTTCCTTGCCAAGGAAGGCCATGAAGGCAAGGTGGGGATCAACTTCCTCGAGAAGGTGCAGATCCCGCATCTTGCCTCGGCGTATGGCGCCATGTTGGCCGGTGTCGACTATGTCCTGATGGGCGCCGGGATCCCCCGGCAGGTCCCAGGTGTGCTCGACAGTCTCAGCCAGCATGTGAAGTCGCGCTACAAGCTGGCCGTCGAAGACGAGGCGACCGCCGACGAAACCTACACCGAGTTTGATCCGGCTGAGGTCATCGGCCTGCCGCCGATGCCCCATCTCAGGCGACCGTATTTCCTTGCCATCATCGCCTCGGCTACACTGGCCATGTCTCTGGCCAAGAAGGCCTCAGGCCATGTGGATGGTTTCATCATTGAATATCCCGTCGCTGGTGGACACAATGCGCCGCCTCGCGGTAAGCTGCAATTGACCGATCGTGGCGAGCCGATCTACGGCGTGAAGGATGAAGTCGATCTGGAGAAGATCGCCGCCATTGGCCGGCCTTTCTATCTGGCAGGTGGCTACGGTGGGCCGGATCGTCTGCAACGGGCTCTCGAACTGGGCGCTGCCGGCATCCAGGTCGGTTCCGCCTTCAGTCTCTGTGAGGAATCCGGCGTCGAAGCCTCACTGAAGCAGAAGGCCGTCGACAGTATCTCACAGCACGGGATTCGCGTCTTCACCGATGCTACGGCATCTCCCACGGGTTTCCCCTTCAAGGTTGTGCCACTGGAGGGAACCGGGTCCGAGCAGTCGGTCTATGAGGGCCGCCCGCGGATCTGCGACCTCGGATATCTGCGTGTGCCGGCCAAGACGGATGACGACAAGATCGTCTTTCGCTGCGCCAGTGAACCCATCGCCGACTTCGTGAAGAAGGGCGGCGATGAAGAGGCCACGACGGGTCGCAAGTGTCTGTGCAATGCGCTGATGGCCAATGTGGGCCAGGCGCAGTTGCAGAAGACGGGATTTACCGAGACACCGCTGTTGACCTCGGGTGATGACGTCATCATGGTGACGCGATTCCTCAAAGGAGGTGCCACATCCTACACGGCCAAGCAGGTGATCGACTTCCTGCGTTCGCCGCCTTCAGAGGATGACACGCCGGTGTCAGGGGCGATTGCCGCGGAAGCGGTCGCCGAGGCCGATAAGAATGGGTCTGGCGAGAACGGATCTGGGGGCAATGGCGAGTCTCACGAGACAGTCAACGTCGAGGCCGGCAAACACGCCTGAGTATCCGCACTGATCCAGAACAATTTCAGGGCTCCCGTCGCGATCGTGACGGGAGCCCTTTGTCTTGGTGCCCAGTGCCAGTGTCCAGCGCCCTCTATCCTGTGGGTAGCAGTCCGCTGCCCGCGATGCCATCGAACATGAACTGCACGGCCAGGGCGGTGAGCAACACGCCAAAGACACGGGTTACTACGTGCAGGCCCGTGACGCCGAGGACGCGGGATACGCCGGCCGCCCCCAGCAAGAGCAGCCAGGTCACCATCAAGACCCCAAGGAGGGTGCCGATGACGATTGCCTGCTGGCTCAGGTCACCCTCCGTATCGGCCATCAACAAGATGAGGGCACCCATCGTGCCCGGGCCCGCGATCAGTGGTGTGGCGAGGGGGAAGACGGAGATGTCCTCCCGTGTGGCGGCCTCGGCCCGCTCGTCATCTGTCGTCGATACGCCACCTGAGGTGCGTGCGAAGACCATGTCGATGCCGATCAGCAACAGCAGGATGCCACCGGCCACGCGCAACGCCGGCAGGGAAATCCCCAGCGCCTGCAGCAGGGGCTGACCGGCGAAGGCGAAGAGCAGGAGAATGCCACTGGCGATGGCGATCCCCCGTGTGGCCATGGCCCGGCGTTCGGCCGCCTGCGCACCGGGTGTCATGGCGGCGAACATGGCGGCCACGTCGATGGGGCCGATCGTCGCCATGAAGGTGGTGAGGGCGATGACGAAGGTTTCCGTCATCACGGCCCGACATTCAGTTCGCGGATACGACCCGTGGCGGGGGCCTCGACGGTGCCCTGGTCCAGCACTCGGCGGATCTGACCATCGACGGTCTGGATTTGTGAATTGGTTGTCTCGATCTCCCGTCCGAAGAAGCGCTGAGACCGATTACATACATAGGCCTGCGAAACGATCGTGTAGGAATGGTCCAGATCGATGTTGGATTCGACGACGCGTTGCCCTTCCGGTCGAGACCGGTCGATGGTGAAGGTGATCCCGGCGACCTGCAACTGCCGCAAGCCCGAATCCTTGTAGTCGTATTCCAGGACCTCGAGCAACTCGCGCCCGGTCAGGGTGAACGCATACAGATCGTTGGGGAAGTTGATGCTGAAGATATCGCGGATGGAGATTGCCCCCACTTCGAGATCGCCGCGGACCCCGCCCTTGTTCTGAATCGCCACATCTGCCCCGGTGGCGGCCAGGGCAGCATCGGTGAACCAGTTGCCCAGGGGGGTGTCCCTTTCACCCGGCGCCGGGTCGCGGCCCAGATGATCGCTGGCGGTACCGATGAATCCGAGTTCATCCCAGTCGATCGTTGCTGAAGGACTCAACGCCCAGACTCCTGCATCGTCGGCGGCCAGGCGCCAGTATCCGTGGGGCAATGTTCCGAGTCGCTGATCATCGACGACCAGTTCCACACTGGTCAGTGGCTGCTCAAGAGGGCCAGCTGGTTCGAGGCGGAAAGCCTGCACATTGTCTGTCATGATCTCGATGCGGTCAGGTGTCACGATGGCTTGCATCTCCATCTCGTTGCCCCACATCCGGGGCCACTCCAGTCGGATCCAGGATGCCTGGCCGTCCCACGGCAGGATCGATTTGATGTAGACCCGGTTCGGCGACGTCGTGTCGACCTCGTGCTCCTCGTACCACTCCACGCGATCCTGGCGATTGTCACCGATCACATAGACTTCGCTCACCTCGTGCGTCGCCTCACCTGGAACATTCCAGGTCAGACCAAATACGTGGTTGCCGTCGTAGCGTGGGTCCGATTCGACCTCACACAACTTCACGCTGAAATCGAAGTCCCCACGTCGTTGCCGCGCCCGAACCATGACTCGGTGTGGGCCCTGCGTCAGCCGGACCTGCACACGCTCGTTTGGCAGCTGGTGCCGGCGGCGGCCTGCATAGCTGTAGACCTCGACACCGTCGATCCAGATCGTCAGACCCTCGTCCGACCCAACCCACAATTCGGCCATCTCATCGCGGGGCGCGTCGAATTCGGCATAGGCCCAGACATGGCTGTGAATGGGATCGTTGAAGTATCGATCCAGATCGATTCTGTCTTCATAGAAATAGACCGGGCCGGTCCAGCCATCCTCATCCGGACGGGGTTTCGAGCCCGGGTCAATAGGATGCGTCTCATCGTCGGCCGAGATCGGGCCCTTCAGGAGCCAGGTCCGCTGAGACATGCCGTAGTGGCCGTCACCCCAGTCCAACGGATACTTGTGGAAGCGATCCGTCAACTCTTCCAGATCGCCGATCAGGTTGAGTCTCGAGATGTCAGCGATCCCCAGGCCACGCTGCTGGCCCAGTTGCAGATACTCCATGTCCAGTGGATTCATCCCCATCAGACGTGTCGCTACGGCATCAGCGGCGATCAGATCCGGCGTGGCGAAGACGATATTGCGTCGAGTCGGCATGCCGCCATCGGCGAGGATCCGTCCCCGCTCCATACACATGATCGCATCGACGACGACGAAGTCGACTTCGGCGACACCGGCCAGATCGACGATGGTCTCATCGAGGGTGCGTGCCGTATGCCAGATGCCGGGATTGCCTGAGTCGGGTGGCCATCCACGTGACTTGGACCAGCCATACTTCAATCCCGGGGCGATACCGATCAGATTCTTCGTGGCCACCGTCATGCCGATGGCACCGGTGATCTTCATGACCGGCACGTCGATGAGGACCTCGGCTGCATCGATCGTGACCGGCACGTGGTAGGCCTCTGCGATCAGACCACCCCCGGGCGGGATCTTCTCGATCGTGTCGTCGTAGTTGAGATCGACGATGCGCAGGTTGGCACCGGCCAGGTCCGGATCGTTGAGCAGTGCCCGATAGCCGGCCGTCTCGAAACCGTCACCAATCTCGACGTCAGGTTGCAGGGCGTGCAGGTCGGTGCGCTCGGGTGGAAACCAGACACCTCCCTCGGCGACGGTGAGGCGTGCGTCAGGTCGCCACTGATGGACCGCCTGAAAGACTGCCTTCACCACACGCCAATCGGTGACGTCTCCCTGCACGTGATGGGCGTGCACGATGTTGACCTTGCACACGACGTCGACGATCCCGTCTTCGCCCGCTTCGGCGGCAAGGACCAGATCACGTAGACCCGACTGATCCAGGACGCGATATACCATGGGCCGAATGTGCTGATGGTAGTCGAGCCGCTGATCCCGGGCGATCGGCTGCGGCAGGGCCGCATCGTCGGAGGCGACCAGTGCCACTGTGGGGCCCGCCTGAGCGTCCTGGGGTAGTGCTGCCGTGAGCAAGCAAAGGGCCCACGCGGCGACCGAAGAACACACAAAGGGGCGCCGGTTGAGCCAGCGCCCCTTCGAGTTCACGTCAGAATTCTTCACAGAGCCTAGCTACCATCGTAGCCGAAGAGGGGTCGCATCCAGATATTGCGGAAGCGTACCGGATTGCCATGATCCTGCAGGCGCAGGGCACCCACATCCGGATCTGGCTCGGCATAACGATTGACGGCGCGGTGTGAGGTCGGTCCCATGCACTCCTGGCGGTGATGGAGGAGGAGGCCATTGTGGATCACCGTGACAAAGGCGGGGGAGACAATCCAGCCTTCATCCCAGATCGGAGCCTCGAAGATGATGTCATAGGACTGCCACTCACCCGGCTTGCGGCTCGAATTCACCAGGGGCGGATACTGCCCGTAGATGGCTCCGGCCGAGCCATCGGCGTAGGTGGGGTTGTCGGAGCAGTCGAGGACCTGAATCTCATAACCGGCGCGATTCTCATCGGCGAGCAGGAAGACGCCACTATTGCCGCGGCCCTGGCTGTCGCCCTCAATCTCGGTCGGTGTCGCCCACTCTATGTGCAACTGGTAGTCGCCGAACCGCTTGCGGGTCATGATGTCGCCTGTGCCTTTGACGACCTCCATGTAGCCATTCTCGACCTTCCAACCTGCGTCGGCACCCGATTCGTTCACGCTCTCCCACTCACTCAGGTCGGTGCCGTCGAAGAGGACGACCGAATCCGACGGGGCATCGCTGTCCGATGCGCCCGGTGTGACGACCGGTGGTGCCGGGCGTTTGCTGTCATGTACGCGCCAAGGCTGGCCAGTGATGAATTCCGTGTCGTCGTATCCCAATTTTCCCATGTGATCCCTTCTTCCCGTGACCCCGTCCACGACGGGGGTTTGATGAAATGCGTTGATCTCTTCTCAGGCGGCTCGTCGCAGGATGCGGCCGGAGCGGCTGTCCTGCAACTGGCCGTCACGTACGGCGGCTACGCCATTGACGAAGACGTGATCGATCCCCTTCGGATATCGATACGGGTCGTCGAAGTCTGCTTGTTCGCCGATCGTGTCGGCGTCAAAGATGATGATGTCCGCCCACAGGCCTTCGCGCAACCAGCCGCGATCGGTGAGGCCAAATCGGGTCGCCCCGTGACCAGTCAGTTTGTGAATCGCTGCTTCCCACGTCATGGCGCCCTGCTCGCGAATAAATCGTCGCAGGAAGTAGGGGAAGGCGGCGTAGGAGCGTGGATGATGCTTGCCTTCGGCCAACACACCTTCAGGTGCCAGGGAGAAGCCATCCGAGATCACACCACCCGCCTCGTGCCGGGCGATATTGAGGAAATCCTCTTCTGAGACGTCCTCGGCCAGCATCCAGGGCCTGGCCCCCTCTTCGATGAGGATGTCGAGGACCGCGTCATGTGGGTCCTGTCCGCGCAGGCGCCCGATCTCGACGAAAGACTTGCCCATCAGGTGCTCATTGGCCGGGCCAGAAGAGCCGAGCCAGATCTTATCCCAGTTCCCGTCCTTGACGAGATTGCGCTTGCGGCTGCCACCGGATTCGGCGCCGTGGGCCATCGTGTCGGCCTTGATCTTCTCCCTGAGGATTGGGTCGCCCAGCCGTGCGATCAGCGCCTCATCACCCCCATCCAGCGCCCAGGGCGGCAACAGCGACTTGAGGGTCGTCGAGCCGACCGTATAGGGGATGGCATCACAGCTGATATCGACGCCACGATTGCGCAGATCATCCATGGTGCGCAGTAGATCGGCCGTGGCACCAATCATCGGTGAACCCGGCTGCATGTGGGACACGTGGGCGGCGATGCCGGCACCCTCACCCACGGCGATTACCTCGCCGACGGCGGCGGCGATGCCTTCGGTCTGATTGCGTATATGGGAGGTGTAGATGCCGCCGAATTTCCCCACGATCTTGCCCAGTTCGACAAGCTCCTCGAGGGTCGAGAAGGGGCCGGGCGCATAGGCGAGTCCCGTGGACAGACCGAAGGCGCCATCGGTCATGGCCTGATGGGTCAGGTCCCGCATCGAATCCATCTCAGCCGTTGTCGGGGCTCGATCATCCCAGCCCATGGCGGCGACACGAAGATTACCGTGCCCCACGAGACTGGCCACATTCGTGCCCACGCCCTGCTGTTGAAGTCGCTCGAAGTAGTCAGAGAAGCCGGCCCAGTCGCAGACCAGGCCGCGGGTCATGGCCGGGTCGAGGGGCCCAAAGTAGGGCTCGTAGTCCCGCGTCGGCGCCGCCGACACGCCGCAGTTGCCGGCGATTTGGGTCGTGATGCCCTGTGCCACGGAGGATCGCGCCCGGCCTTCCAGGAGCAGGGTCAGATCGGAGTGGGTGTGGATGTCGATGAAACCGGGCGCGACGATACGGCCATCCGCATCGATCACGTCGGTTGCCGTCATTGAACTCAGGTCGCCGATGGCGGTGATCCGCCCTTGGGTGACGGCAAGGTCGGCCCGCGCCGCCGGAGCACCGCTTCCATCGATCAACTGGCCATTTCGGATGAGCAGATCAGTCATAGGCGCTACGATACGGAGTTTGGCCAATAAACGAAACTGCTCGATCAATCAGCGGGTATCGCCCACACGATCAACTCGGTGGTGCGTGGGACGATGCGTCGTGTCCGAGTCGATCAGCTCTCGTCGCGTCGCTCCAGGCCGATGCGGTCCTCGAGAGAGCGGGCACTCTGATCCTCGTCGCCCATCCAGGCCACGTTGGAGTCGTCATCTTCGAAGCGTTTGATGCCCACTTCCTTGATCGCCGTGTCGGCGACCTTGTCCAGTGGAGTGTAGCGCGGGTGATGCGACTCCTTGTACGGATCGTTACGAGCGGCATTGTAACAGCAGATCAGCGTCCAGCGCGGGTTCGGTGATGCATTGCGATCAGAGCGGTGCAGGATATTGCAGTGAAAGTACACAGCATCACCCGGTGCCAGTTCCACATGCACCTTTTCCAGCACCTTCTCTGCTTCGGTCACTCGTTCGAGATTGGCCCCCGCCTGATCACCGGTCAGTGCGTGGTCGATGCGGCCCATCAGATGTGAACCCTTCAGGACCTGCAGGCAGCCATTTTCCCGCGTTGCCGGGTCGACGGCGATCATGACCGATGACATCAATGGGAACAGCGCGCCATTCTGATACCAGTAGCCGTAGTCCTGATGCCACGTCCAGGCGCCGCCCACTTCCGGGTCCTTGAGGATCATCTTCGAGTGATAGTGGTAGACCTCCCCCTCCAGGATCTTCTCCATCGAGCCCACGACGCGCTCTGAACGGGCCACCATGCCGTAGATGCCGTTGCCTGGCTGGTTCCACAAAGACATGCGCACCGAGCCGCCCTCGCCATCATTGCGGCCCTGGCTGCGTCGATCCAGTTCGCGATCCTCACGAGCGGCCCGGCCCAGCAGGTCGATTTCCTCGGTGTCCAGCAGTTGGGGCACGACGACATAACCGTCGCGGTGATAGTCGATGATCTGCTGGTCGGTGAGAACGGCCATGGGCGTGATGCTCCTGGAATCGTCGAAGGATGTGAGGTTGGGTCGGGGCGGCACAAATCAGGCAGCACAATCAAGAGTCTCCAAGGAGAGCTGTCGAGTTGCCCGAGCCAGAGGATCAGTGTGAGTGGTGCATCATCTCGCCACCACCGAGCATCGGTGACAGATAGGGGATACCCAGCCCGAGGCCACGCAGTATGAACCAGGCGCCCAGCAGCAACATACCCAGCGGGACGGCGCGGCGAGCGATCACCTGCAGTTGCGGGCGCAACAGCAGTCTTCCCATGAGGGAGGTGGCCAGCATGAGTGGGATGGTGCCGATGCCGAAGAGCACCATGTAGATCATGCCCTGCACTGGACCACCTGCGGTGAGGGAGCCGGCCAGCGCAAGATACACGAGCCCGCACGGCAGGAGGCCATTCAGGATGCCGACGAGGAGCAATCCCGGGGCGGATTCCAGTCGCAGCAGTCGACCCAGGGCCGACTTGATGCCACTCACAGCGCGAGCCGGCAGGGATGCAAGTGGCAGACGTCTGTGCACGAGGGACAGGAGCGTGCTGGCGATGATGACGACACCGACACCGACAGACAGGCTCTGCTGCCAGCCCGCGACCTGGATCACACCCCCGAGCAGCCCGAAGACGCCACCCAGGATGGCATAGGTCACGACGCGGCCTGCGTTGTAGAGGAGCCGGCCGAAGACGAAGTGTGTCTTGCTGGCGCTTCCCGGTGACAGGGCCAGGGCCAGGGGGCCACACATGCCGACGCAGTGGAGCGAGCCACCCAACCCTACCAGCAACGCGGTCCAGGGCTCCACGTCAGGCTCCGGAAGTCGTCCCGCTGATGTTCAGTTCGCGCTCACTGTAATAGTCCAGACCTGCCACCTGCCACTCGATATGGATGCGCCAGTGGCCAGCGGGAAGACCGGCAGCCGTGATCCGCTGCTGTCCCTGAACATCCAGGTGGATGCCATGGGTCCGGTCGAGGGTCGAGTTGTCGGGCCGATAGAAGTGGATCTGACCCTGCAGGTCGCCGTTGAAGTGCCCCTTGGGCAACTCGAAAAGAAAGTCGCCGTCCTGATGGGTGACGGTCCATTCCACGCCATCAGGCAACTCCTGCGTGCGCGTCACGCGGTCGATGTGCTGCTGATGGTCTATTTCACGCTGGTAGTAGTCGTCACTGACCAGATCGACGCGTTGCGAGAAGGCAAAGCCCACCATCACCAGTGTGAGCACGGCGAAGCTGGAATAGGCTCCGATGATGCCCCAGGCCCAGGAGCGTCCGCGGCGTGGATCAGACTTGGCGGGACCAGCTGGTTGTGTCATTCGGACCCCACGTCGTGCGGTGCCAGGAAACTGGATGAGACCTGGTAGATCAATTCGTCACCTGAGTAGACCGAGAAACTCACATCGTTACGGCCGGCTGACAGGATCCGAATCGGCATGGCCACGTAGAAGCGGCCCTCGCGAATCGCCTGCGCCTGAACGGAGGCGATATCACCGAGGAAGACGAGCTCCCCTTCGGCAGGAGTGTCGAGGCGGACCTCTACGGGAATCTCATCGAATGTCTTATTGAAGATCTTGATCGAGTAGAAGTTAGACAGACGTCCATCGGACAGTTCGTTGTAGAGTCTGCCAGGTTCTCGCAGAATCACCGCCTGCACGTCGGCACGTGTGCTGAACAGGACGATGACCGTCGCCAGCAGGACCAGCAATACGGCTGCATAGCCCATTGTGCGAGGCGTGAAGACCTTCTGGCGGCCATCCTCGATCCGGCTCAGGGACGAATAGCGGATCAGCCCGTGTGGCCGATCAACACGATCCATGACCTCATTGCAGGCATCGATGCAGGCTGTGCAGTTCACGCACTCCATCTGAATGCCATTGCGGATGTCGATGCCTGTTGGGCAGACCTGCACGCATTGCCGGCACTCGACGCAGTCACCGTGTCCTTCGAGGAGTTCACCGCCCTTGCGGAACTTGCCGCGCGGCTCACCCCGCTTGTAGTCGTAGGTGACGGCCACCGTCTCGCGATTGACCATCACCGACTGCCAGCGACCGTAGGGGCAGGCGATGATACAGGCCTGCTCGCGGAAGCGGGAGAACACGCCATAGAACAGAAGGCTGAAGATGGTAATGGAGAACAGGCCGCCCAGGTGCTGGCTCGGCGGGTCGGTGACAATGACCCACAGTTGCTCGATACCGATGACGTAGGCGAGGAAGGTGTTGGCGATCAGGAAGGACAGTGCGAAGTAGATGGAATGCTTCACACCCTTCTTCATGATCTTGGTGCCATTCCAGTCGCCCTTGTCCAGGCGCCGCTGCTGAACGGCATCACCCTCGATCAGGTACTCAATCTTGCGGAAGACCATTTCCAGGAAGATGGTCTGCGGGCAGGCCCAACCACACCAGATGCGCCCGAAGATCGAGGTGAAGAGCACGACGAATACGACGATGGTCAATACGACCAGCAGGAATAGATACAGATCCTGCGGCCAGAATGGCACCCCGAAGAGGACGAACTTCCGCTCGATGATGTTCAGCAGGAGCAGGGGGTGGCCGTTGATCTTGACGAAAGGGCCGCCAAACAGGATCGCCAGCAACAGCCAACTCACGCCCACGCGGGCCCGATGAAGAGCACCGCGTGGTTTGCGTGGCCTGATCTTCAGGCGCGAACCATCGGGCGTCACATTGCCCAGATGGTCGCGGAAGTTTTCCTCGTACGCCGAACGCTCGCGCGTCATCTGACTCCTGACTCCGGTCTACTGCTCATTGCCACGGTCGGCTCGCAGCAACTCGGCGAAAATAAGGACGCCAATGCCGCACAGAACCCCCACCACACCCAGGAGCAGATCCTGGTCGGTTACGCCCTTGATCAGCGCACTCGGGACGCGATATCCGGCACTGGCCATTTCGCTCAGATACTCCTGGTGCGGCGTCGGGCCCAGTGTCGAGACATGGTAGTATATCCAGTACACGACACCGAAGGCGATCGTGAAGTAGAAGCCGAACAACCACCAGCGTGGCAGGTCATTGTCCAGTTCCTGGATCCCATCGTATTCGTGTCCGAGGAGCAGTTCGCCTTCTTCTGATTCAGACATGGCTCGCGGCCTCTTTGTTGGTGTCCCCTTCGTCGAGCGGCAGACGCGCCAGGCGCTGCAGTCGGTCACGATCGGCCAGAAAGAACCAGGCCAGGAGGCCGACGAAGAACGTGAAGAAGATCAGCATGGAAATAATCGGGTAGATCTCGATTCCCTCGATTGACGCAAGGACCTCTTTATACATGATGTGTCCTCCTCACCACGTCTGTGCTTCGCACGGGGAGGCGCGTTCGGGATCGACGGCCTTGGGATTGGCGGGATTGCTGCCCTGCAGTGAGATGATGAAACTGGTGACCTGCTGCAGTTCCTGTTCCGTCAGTGACTTGCCGCTGCCGTAGGGCAACATGCCCTTCATCTGGAAGCCACTCTTGATGTTGGCCATGATCTCGGCCACGGTGCAGCCGTGTAGCCACTGACCATCGGTCAGATTCGGACCGACCTGACCGCCCAGATCACTGCGGTGACACGTGTAGCAGAGATTGCGCTGTTCATTGAAGATGGCCTGACCAGCGGCGATGTCGGCTGTGTCGTTGAGAAGACGTGCGCCCTCGAAGCCCGGGCCCGTCTGCACCTTCGTCATCATCGCCTCGAATTGGGCCACATAGGCCGCATCCGTTTTGATGTCGGTGCCGAGGCGCTGCAGGTAGGCGACCAGGGCCACCAACTTGCTGCCGGGGCTGACCTCCATGCCGCTCTCCGTCAGGCCCGACGCGATGCCTTCGGCCTGCTGCTGCATGTCGGCGGCGGCGCGATCCTCGTAGCCCTCCTCATAGGGCACACCAAGAGTCTGCATTGCCGAGATCTTGGCGGCGATCAGGGAGGCGTCGTATTCGTGCTCGAAGAGCCACGGATAGGCGGGCATGATCGATCCGGGTGACGTCGCCTGCGGATCCTTCATATGCAATGCGTGCCACGAATCGGGGTACTTCCCGCCAATGCGGTGCAGATCCGGCCCGGTGCGCTTCGAACCCCACAGGAAGGGATGATCGTAGACGAATTCTCCGGCCTTGGAGTAGTCGCCGTAGCGCTCGACTTCGGAGCGGAAGGGACGAATCATCTGCGAGTGGCAGCCATTGCAGCCCTCCTCGATGTAGACGTCACGTCCTTCCAGTTCCAGCGGTGTGTAGGGTTTGACGGCGGCGATGGTCGGGATGTTCGATTCGATGAGCGCCGTCGGCACGTATTCGATGAGGCCACCGATGAGGATGGCGACGAACGTCAGCACGGCGAACTGTGTGGGGCGCGACTCGAGCCAGCGATGGATCGAAGTGTCCTTCGTGAGGCGTCCCTCGTGCAGCAGAGGAGCCGCTTCGTCGCGTTCGGCGGCAAGCAGTTCGCCCTGTCGGGCCGTGGCCCAGATGTTGTAGACACACAACACGGCGCCGGTGATGTAGAGCAGGCCACCCACAACGCGCAGGGCATACATCGGCATGATCTGCGTCACCGTCTCGAGGAAGTTCGGGTAGCGCAGCAGACCTTCGTCCGTGAACTCCTTCCACATCAGGCTCTGCGTGATGCCGCCAAAATACATGGACAACACGTAGAAGATGATGCCCAGTGTCGCAGCCCAGAAATGGATATTGGCAAGCTTCACGGAGAAGAGTTCGGTGCGGTAGATCTTTGGAATGATGTAGTAGAGCATGGCGAAGGAAAGGCCGCCATTCCACGCCAGAGCGCCCATGTGCACGTGAGCGATCGTGTAGTCGGTGTAGTGCGTCAGAGCGTTGACATTCTTGAGGGCCATCATGGGGCCCTCGAATGTCGACATGCCGTAGGCGGTGACGCCGATGACGAGAAACTTCAGCACCGGACTCTCACGCACAGTGTCCCAGGCGCCGCGCAGGGTCAACAGGCCGTTGATCATGCCACCCCACGAGGGGGCGATGAGCATGATCGAAAAGACGACGCCCAGTGATTGGGCCCACTCCGGTAGCGCCGTGTAGAGCAGGTGGTGCGGCCCGGCCCAGATGTAGAGGAAGACGAGGGCCCAGAAGTGGATGATGGACAGGCGATACGAGAACACGGGTCGATTGGCGACCTTGGGGATGAAGTAATACATGATCCCCAGGAAGGGCGTGGTCAGGAAGAAGGCCACCGCATTGTGTCCGTACCACCACTGCACCAGTGCATCCTGCACGCCGGCATAGATCGAGTAGCTCTTGAACAGACTTACGGGCAACTCAAGTGAGTTGACGATGTGCAGGACGGCGACGGTGATGAAGGTGGCCAGGTAGAACCAGATGGCCACATACATGTGCCGCACACGACGCTTGTAGATCGTGCCCATCATGTTGGCGCCGAAGACGACCCAGATGAGGGTGATGGCGATGTCGATCGGCCACTCGAGCTCAGCGTATTCCTTGCTCGTGTTGATCCCGTGGGTCAGGGTCAGCGCCGCGGCGACGATGATCAGCTGCCAACCCCAGAAATGGATTCGGCTCAGTGCGGTGCTCCACATGGGGGCTTTGCACAGGCGCGGCAGCGAGTAGTAGATGCCGAAGAAAATGGCGTTGCCCGCGAAGGCGAAGATCACGGCATTGGTATGCAGTGGCCGGAGTCGCCCGTAGGACAGCTCTGGGATGAAACCAAGGAAATCCGGATAGACGAGTTTCAGCGCGACGATGAGGCCGACGAGAAAGCCGACGATCCCCCACACGAGGGTGGCGGCACCAAAATCCCGCACCGTGCGATTGTCGTAGTGAAATTCATCCAACGAAGCAGACGCCGAAGCGCTCTCTTGCTTGTTGTCGATGGTCACGAGTTGTCCTCCTCACCCGAGTTGCTGCGATTTGATGTTTCGTGGGCGGTCTCTTCTTCGAAGAGGATCCGCATAGCTGGTGTATGGGTGTCGCGATACTGGTCCGTCCGTACTGCCCACAAGAAGGCAGCCAGGAAGAGCAGGGCGACAGCCAGGCTGAAGCCGATGAGCATGTAGAGGGCGCTCATCGGTGAATTCCCGTCCAACGGGCCGCCAGTCGTGTGGCGATGGCGGTAAAGGCGATGACACTGACCGAACTGACCGGCATCAATATGGCGCTGAGCAGCGGTGACAGCGATCCGCGCACGGCGAAACTCAGGCCCACGACGTTGTAGAGCAGCGACAATCCAAAGCTAATCATGACGATCAGCAGGCACAGGCGCGCGAAGTGCAGAATCGCTGGCAGTCGCTGGATCGCGTCGGCGCCCAGGATTCCATCACAGGCCGGCGAGAAGGCGGCGATCTCCTCACTGACGGCAATGCCGACACTCGACGCCTTCAGGGCGCCTGCATCATTGAGTCCGTCGCCAACCATCAGCACACGCTGGCTCTGCTCCAGGTCTCGCACGACGGTGAGTTTCTGCTCCGGAGATTGCGAGAAACGCAACTGTGCCTCGTCTCCGAACAGTGGCAGCAGACGTTGCTGCTCGCGGTCGTTGTCGCCGGAGAGCAGCATCAGTGGGTATTGCGTGCGCAGCGCCTTCAGCATGTCGACGGCACCATCGCGATAGGCATTGCTCAGCTGGAAGCAGCCGCGATAGGTCCCGTCGATGGCGATGTAAACACGCGTGCCGGCATCGGTTTCGGGCCAATCACCATCGACGCCATTGTTCCGTAGCCACTGCCGCGATCCGGCGCACACGTGCATGGTGGCGACGTGGCCCCGCAGGCCCAGTCCCGGCGCCTCCTCGTAATCGCTGACCTCAGGGAGCGAGGTGCTGGCTGGCAATTGCGACAGAATCTTGCGACTCAGGGGATGCACGGAATTGGCGAGTACGGCGGCAAGATTGCCGGCCTCGGACTGACTCAACTCGGCATCGCCGGTGAAGAAGACGTCGTTGTCCTGCGTCGATGTCAGGGTGCCGGTCTTGTCGAAGATGATCTGGCCGATCCGGGCCAGCCGCTCCACCACGGCTCCATCGCGCAGATACAGGCCTGTGCGGGACAGAAGATTCAATGCGGCGCCGGTCGTGAATGGCGTCGACAGGGCCAGGGCGCAAGGGCAGGCGATGATCAGCACAGAGGTGACGGCGTGGGCGGCAATGGTGGCGTCAACCCACAGCCAGTAGGCAGCGGTCCCCGTGGCGATGGCGATGACGGCACCGGTAAACCAACGACTGAAGCGATTGGCGAGCAGGGACAGATCGTCGCCACCGGGTTGGTGAAACAATTCCTGATTCCACAGGCGGGTCAGATAACTCTGGGAGACCTCGCGCAGCACCTCCAGCTCGATGGCACCTCCCGCCACGCGTCCGCCGGCCCAGACCTGATCGCCGCGTTTGGCCTCGACCGGGTCAGATTCACCGGTGACGTAGCTGAGGTCCAGACGGCCGTGGGCAGACAACATGCGGCAGTCGGCGGGCACCAGTTCACCGTGCCGGGCGATGATGTGCTGGCCAGGCGTCAACGCCGCAACGGGGACACTGGTCTCCTGGTGGCCATCGTGCACGTTGACGGCCAGCGGGAAGTAGGACCGGTAGTCCCGTTCAAAGGACAGGGCCGAGAAGCTGTTGCGCTGAAACAGTTTGCCCAACAGGAGGAAGAAGACCAGCCCCGTGAAGGAGTCCATGTAGCCGGAGCCCACACCGGCGAAGATCTCATACAGGCTGCGACTGAACAGGGCGGCAATGCCCAGTGCGATCGGCACATCGATCGTCGTCGTATGCTGGGCCAGTGCTCGCCAGGCGCCCCGCAGGTAGTCCATACTGCTGTAGAGCAGGACGGGCAGTGCCAGCGCCAGATTCAACGCCCCGAACAAACGCTGCCAGCTCACACTCAGTTCACCGGCCGCGGCGAAGTATTCGGGCAGGCTGAAGAGCATGGCATTGCCGAAACAGAAACCAGCGACGCCGATCTTGCGAATCAGTGGATCGTCGAGTGCCTTGTGCGAAGCCGCCGTCGAACCGAGGGTGATCTCCGGTTCGTAGCCGATGGACACCAGTCGCTCTACGAGCCCGCGCAGGCTCAGTGAGCTCGCGTTGTAAGTGACGGCCAGTTCGTGGCGGAGGAAATCGACTTCCGAATGTGTGACCCCGGGCTGGAGGCGGCGCAGATTCTCCAGGAGCCAGACGCAGGAGGCGCAGTGGATCTGCGGCAGCCGCAATGTCACGCGGGCCGTCTCACCGTCGTCGAAGTCCAGTAACTGCGAACGCAGACTCTCGTCATCGAGATAGGCGAAGCGACCGGGCCGTTCGTCCCGATCGGTCAGGGGTGTTCCGGGTTTGGATTCCAGCCGGTAGTAGTGGTCGAGACCACTCTCCTGCAGGATTTCGTAGACGGTGCGACACCCCGTACAGCAGAAGACATGGTCGTCTGCGGACACAGAAGAATCGGCACAGCCCAATCCGCAGTGGAAGCAGAGGAGGCCCTCGTGGGTGATGACGGGGGTCGAAGTCACAGGAGAATTTTGAGCAAGGCCAGTACCAGCCATCCCGTCGAGGGAGCCGATCGAAGTGCTTTTCGGCTACGAGTCTTGTAAGGTGCTGTAAATAAAGGAACTGTGTCGGGGGGCTGAAACTGCTGTCCCATCTGATCCGACACACGACTCCGAAATACTAAGGCACCTGAGCGGGAGATCAATTGGGACAGGCCTGTCTCACCTCGCAGGATCGGCACTTGTGTCTTGCGCCGAACGCGATTGCGGTCAGCTTACCTGCAGCATCCTGCTCAAAGGATGCTGCAGGTGATTGGCCAGCGGCTGGTCGCCGCGTCGATCGACTTCACATGGGAGGGTAGCGATGGCACGGCTCAATTGCGCACTGGTAGGTTACGGCGGCATCGCCGAGTTCCATGTAGAGGCCCTCAAGCAGATCGATGGGGTTGAGCTGCGAACACTGATGGGGCGTCGGGCGGATCCGGCCAAGGCCTTCGCCGACCGCCATGGTTTTGCTCGCTCGACCACATCCCTCGATGAGGCACTGGCGGATGATGGTCTGGATGCGGTCATCCTCACTTCGCCAAGCGAGGTACACGTTCAGCAGGCCCTGGCCTGCCTCGAGGCTGGTAAACACGTACTCGTCGAGATCCCCCTGGCCCTGTCCCTCAATGGCGCCCTCCAGATTGCCGAGCGCGGGCGACAGGCAGGGCGGCAGGTCATGGTCGCACACACGCGGCGCTTTGACGAGACGGGACGTTTCGTCAAGCAGTTCCTGGATTCAGGGGAGGCGGGGCACGTATACCAGCATCAGTCGTACAGCCTGTGGTTTCGGCACGAGAATGTGGGCTGGACCGGTTATCAGCGCAGCTGGGTGGATGACGTCGTCTTCCACCACGGGTGCCACCTCGTCGATTTCTCCCGATGGACGGTTGGGGCCCCGGTTCGCCGCGTGCGGGGTGAGATCTCGCCGAAACACCCGGTCAACGACACCTCAATGGATGTGAGTCTGCTGATTCGTTACGAGAACGAAACGATGGCGACGATCAGCCTCTCCTATAATGCGCCCCAGGGCGCGACGGGCAATCGTTATCTGTGCGAGAAGGGCGTTCTCGAGATCGACGGTAAGACCGTTCGATTCGGCGGCAAGACAGTCTTCGAAACATCCACGAATCCCGAGTCTGGTGTGCTGGTCCAGAATCGGGAATTCATCGCCGCCATCCGCGAAGGGCGCACTCCCTCGTGCGATGCCCAGGATGGCGCCATGTCACTGGCCCCACTGCAGGCAGCCTTTGATCAGATGGTCGAACTGGAGGGGCCTGAGAGCTACCAGCGCCGATGGGAAGAGGGCGCCTCTTCATGACGAGAGATCCCGCCAACCTCAGCGGGAGACGCGATGGCGCTCGCGGCCGAAGGCGTCATCCTCGTCGTCGTCGTGAGGCGTGTGTTTCTCCTCCTCAGCCATCGCTTTGCGCTCGGCGTCGAGCTTCAACTGGTTGAGGCCCTCGAAGTAGGTGTTGAGTCGATCGTGCACAGGTTGCAGCTGGGCTATTTCCTCCTCCAGCTGCTGGATCTTGCTCCCCCGTTCAGAGATCTCGGCACGCAATTTCTTCAGGATCTTGTCCACCTGCCGGCGCTTCGCCTCCAGCGTGGAGCGGTCCTTGATGAACCCCGAGACCACACTGACACCGAAGGCGGCGCTGCCGGCGACCAGAATGCAGCTGATGACAAGAGGGGAGAAAAGCAATTCGAGCACGGTCTGACTCCGAAAAGAGATCCTATTGGAAGGATACTCCTCTGGGGTGAATTCCTACAGTCCGTACTACTACGGACAGTCCAGGCAAGTGGACCTGGACTGTGCTCAGGGAGGCGGGATCCACTCGGGTCGATCCTGCGCCAGTACATCCTCCCACAAGGCCCGCAGCAGTTCCGCCACACTCCACGCCTGCGCAAAACATCCCTTGGGCGCGTGGGGTGCGTCCCCGTCGAAGACCTCCGAGATCGAATCCAGGCCTGCTTCGTCGAGATGCTCGGCAAAGCCATCGATCAATCGACGTGCACGAGCTGGCGCACGATCTCCACCAAATCTGACGAGCGCACTCAGGTAGGGGCCCATGAGCCAGCCCCAGACGGTGCCCTGATGGTAGGCGCCATCCCGATCGACAGGCGATCCGTGGTACACACCACGATAGGCCGCATCCTGTGGCGCCAGTGATCGCAGCCCCCGAGGCGTGAGCAGGTCACGTTCGACGACGGTCAGAATCTGCCGTGCGTGTTTGTCGTCGACGACGGCGACAGGAAGGCTGAGGGCGAGTAGCTGATTGGGACGAATTGCGGCATCGTCGCCATTCGGGCCATCCACGAGATCGTACAGACAGTGCCGATCTTCATTCCAGAATCGGCGTGCAAAGCTGGTTGCTGCGCGGCGTGCGTCTTCGACGCACACTGCTGCGGACTCGTCATCGCCGCACAACCGCGCAAAACGTGCCGCCGTGTCGAGCGCGTTGATCCAGAGTGCCTGGATCTCAACCGGTTTGCCGATGCGTGGCGTGACGACCCACTCACCGACCTTGGCATCCATCCATGTCAGCTGGGATCCCGTCTGCCCGGCCTTCAGCAACCCGTCCACGTCGACGCCAATCCCGTATCGCGTGCCGCGGCGGTGGGCGTCGAGCATCTGCTGGAGAAGGGGCCACAACTGCCTGGCCAGGTCCTGGTCGCCACTCACTTCGACGTATCGGCGCAGGGCATGGAAAAACCAGAGGGTCGCGTCGACCGTGTTGTATTCCGGTGTTTCCCCCACGTCGGGGAAGCGATTCGGAATCAACCCAGAACTGCTGGCATCGGCAAAGGCCTGCAGAACGCGGCGTGCTTCATCGAAGCGCCCCGTCACCAGGCAGATCCCGGGCAGGGAGATCATCGTGTCCCGACCCCAGTCGGCGAACCAGTGATACCCGGCCAGGATTGTGGCACGTTCATCGCCGCGGCGCACGAGAAAGGCATCCGCTGCCTGCACGAGACGGCGCCCCACAGGATCATCCTGCAACAAGGGGGGACAACTGCGCTGACTACGGCGCTGTATCTCACGCTGGTAGAGGGCCTCACCTTCCAGGTCGCCGTCATCGGCAGCGGCCACCACGGTGAGTGTCTCTCCCGGTCGCATGATCACCGTCAGCAGCCCTGGTGAGAAGAGATCCTCTTCAGAGTCGAGGCCGCGTTCCTCCTCACGGGGATACTGATAGTTGTAGTACCAGTGGTCGGAGGTAGAGAAGCGCGAGCCTGGCACGTGCAACCGCACGGCCGTCTGCCCCTCGTAGGGCGCATAGGAGAATACATCGTCGGTGAAGTCACCGGTCCGCGTGATGTCGTCGTTGGCTCGCACCAGTTGATGGTAGTCGCGGCCCGCATAGAGCGGGCGAAGCTCCAGTCGCGCCGGGGCCTGGGCCTGGGCCAGGTGGTACCGGATGATCGTGGCATTGCGGCCATGGACTGCGGCAATCGTGCGCACGAAGACGATATCGCCGATGCGATAATGGAAGGTGGCGACTGGATCGGTCGAGAATTCGGTCAGCCACTGGTAGCCCTCGGGTTGGACGGCGCCCGGGAACAGGCTGGTCGTCAATTCCACCGGACCGTCCATCAGGTGCAGGGTCTCATCCAGTCGGGACAGCAGCACGCGGCGATCCACCGGTGGTTGTACGGCGGCAACGAGCAATCCGTGGTATCGGCGTGTATGGGCCCCGGAGACGGTCGAACTCGCCCAGCCACCGAGCCCATTCGGCTCGAGCCACTCACACCGCAACGATTGATTGAGGTCGACCAACTGCTGCTGACTCAGGTGAGTCATGTAGGGTGCACCTGTCCGGATAGAGAAACCCCCGAGAGACGGTCGCAAGGCGACCTCTCCCGGGGGCTGGTGTCTGTGTTTACTTGCGCGCGATCAGGTCTTCTACAACGGCCGGATCTGCCAGAGTGCTCGTATCACCGATGCTGCCCATGTCGTCCTCAGCGATCTTGCGCAGGATGCGGCGCATGATCTTGCCGGAACGCGTCTTGGGAAGCCCCGGTGCCCAGTGGATAACGTCGGGTGTCGCGATGGGGCCGATGACGGTGCGAACCTGATTTCTCAGCTCCTTCTTCAGCTCATCCGTGTATTCCTGGCCCGCGTTCAGGGTGACGTAGGCATAGATGCCCTGACCCTTCACCTCGTGCGGGAAACCGACGACGGCCGCCTCAGCGACCTTGTCGTGCAGTACCAGAGCGCTCTCGACCTCGGCCGTGCCCATGCGGTGACCGGAGACATTGATCACGTCATCGACGCGTCCCGTGATCCAGTAGTAGCCGTCTTCATCGCGGCGACAGCCGTCACCGGTGAAGTAGTAGCCCTTGTACTGCTGGAAGTAGGTCTGCTCAAAGCGCGCGTGGTCGCCGTAGATGGTGCGCATCTGCCCCGGCCAGGGGGTCTTCATGGCCAGCACACCGGAGACATCGTTGCCGTCGATCTCGGTGCCCTTCTCGGGTTCCAGGATCGCCGGCTCAATGCCGTAGAAGGGGAACGTGGCCGAACCAGGCTTCAGAGATGTCGCACCCGGCAGGGGTGTGATGAGAATGCCACCGGTCTCTGTCTGCCACCACGTGTCGACGATGGGGCAACGCTCCTTGCCGGCATTGCGATAGTACCAACGCCAGGCTTCCGGGTTGATCGGCTCACCCACCGAGCCGAGAATACGCAACGAAGGCATCTCGTACTTGGCCGGATACTCCTCGCCGGCGGCGGCGATGGCACGGATGGCGGTCGGTGCGGTGTAGAATTGGGTGACATTCCACTTCTCGATGATCTCCCAGTAGCGACCGGCATCGGGAAATGTGGGAATGCCCTCGAACATCATCGTCGTTGCGCCATTGGCCAGCGGGCCGTAGACGATGTAGGAGTGGCCGGTGACCCAGCCGATATCAGCGGCGCAGAAGTAGATATCACCGTCCCGGTAGTCGAAGATCAACTTGTGGGTGACGGCGGTGTAGACCATGTAGCCGCCGACGGTGTGCTGTACGCCCTTCGGCTGGCCTGTCGATCCGGAGGTGTAGAGGATGAACAGCG
>JABHDC010000110.1 GCA_018673255.1 Gemmatimonadota bacterium | reverse complement strand
CGATCAAGCTCCTCCTCGATGATCTGCCGCATCTCCTGATCCACCTCCTTCAGATCAGGGAACATGCAGACTTCCTCGTCCTTGGCATCCAGGATACAGATGTAGCTCTGCGGATGAGACAGGGGAGCGGCCCGTACGATCTTGATGCGCGTGTACGAACGATCGTCCTCGATCGACAGGCGCAACATCCAGGCCGGTTCACGAAAGAGCCGCACCTTGTCCAGCTCCACGTTCTCCGGATGTGTGACAGTGATCGGCGTGACGGTGTGTTTCTTGGCCGCCTTGCCATTGCCTTCGGTCTTGTCCTGTTCAGTCATCGCTCGTGTCTCGTCTCAGATTATCTGCCATCACAGCGGTCACTAACAAACAACACTCACCCATCGCCGTGCAATGATCAGCCATCGCCTGCCATGGCCCCCGACGTGGCCTGCTGGGTTTTGACCAGCTTGTAGAAGAATCCTTGTCGGTCCATCAATTCAGCGTGGGTGCCGACCTCCACGATTCGCCCCTGATCCAGCACAACGACACGATCCGCCGATCGCAGCGTTGACAGACGATGGGCAATGGCAAAAGTCGTGCGTCCCTCCACGAGCCGGGCGATCGCCTCCTGGATCTTCTTCTCCGTCGGCGTATCCAGAGAGGATGTGGCCTCGTCGAGAATGAGAATGCGCGGGTTATGGAGAATGGCCCGGGCAATCGCCAGACGCTGCTTCTCGCCGCCGGACAACTTGTTGCCCTGCTCGCCGACGACCATGTCGTATCCATCCGGCTTCTTGATGATGAATTCGTGGGCATTGGCCGCCTGCGCCGCCCGCAACACGTCATCAAAGGATGCGCCCGGTTTCCCATAGGCGATATTTTCGGCAATCGAACCGCTGAACAGGAACGATTGCTGTGCGACGAGGCCGATTTGCGATCTCAGATCTTCCAGCCGGATGTCACGAATGTCAGTTCCGTCGATCCTCAGCTGACCCCGCGTCGTGTCATAGAAACGGCAGATCATCTGGATGAGGGTCGACTTTCCCGCACCAGAGCGCCCCACCAGGCCGATCATCTCCCCCGGTTTTACGGCCAGATCCGCGTCCTTGAGAACAGGTTTTCCCGGGTCATAGCCAAAGAATGCACCATCAAACTCGACGGCGCCCTCGATATGAGGCATCGGTGTCGCGTCCGGCTTGTCGAATGGTTCAGGACGGGCATCGATCACCTCGAAGATTCGTTCAGCCCCAGCGTAGGCACGCATCATGAAGCCATAGAAGTCTCCGAACCACTTCAGCGGCTGGTAAAGCATCCAGATGAAGGTGATGAAGGCCATCAATTCACCCGGTGTCAGCTCCTGGCTCAGCACCTGCTGGCCGCCAAAATACCAGACGAAGAAGACGCCAAAACTCATCAGGAAATTCGTCACCATCCAGAACACGACCCACGTCCGTTCGGCGGCGACACTCACATCTCGCAGCTCGGCGTTACGACGATCAAAGCGCTGGCTCTCGCGTGGCTCCTGGGCGAAGGCTTTGACGATGCGAATACCGCGGATGGACTCATTCAGATGAGACGACAATCGCGACCACTTCGCCGACCAGCGCTGCCAGTATGCCTCCATGCGCTTCCAGATCATCATCGATCCGATGATGATCGGTGGCACGGGAACCAGCACCCACAAAGTCAATTCCCAGCTCATCCAGAAGAGATAGCTGAGAATGAAGACAACCATCAGGAAGTTATTGATCACGTAGGGCATATCGAAGATGAGATAGATCTCAACCAGATCGGAGTCATTCGACATGCGTGAGATGAGGGCGCCCACGCGGCGCTTGTCGTAGAACCGCAGCGGCAGATACTGCAGCGCACGATACAGATCGGCGCGCAATTGCTCGATGGCCCTGAATCCGATCCAGGTACCGATCCACCGACGCGAGACCCATGTCACCCACTGCAGCACACTCACGCCCAGCAATCCCCCCACCAGCCAGCCCAGCAGCGACAGGCGCGCGGCCATAGGCGGCACCTCATCAATCAGTACATCATCGATGAGATACTGGGTGATGATGGGGGGGATCAGATCAGCCACCGTCTCCAGTACGAGGATCGAGAGCAAGCCCGCCATGCGCCACCGATACTTGCACATGTAGCGCAGCAGACGCCCCAGCGTGTCGAGCTTTCGCAGACAGGCAGGACAGACACCATCCTTCTCCGGCAAGATCCGGTCACAACGCTCGCACCGCGTGCGTTCGATCTGCGTCGGTAGCTCCGGCGTGTCACCGGCAGCCAGTTGCTTGAGACTCTCGGCGACCTCGGCGAATTTCGGGGCCAGTGTATTCGAGTAGTACACAGTGGCCGTGGCCCCGTCGCGACGCTCCACATCCAGACGTCCCCCGCCAACCAGCGGCTCAGCCTTTGCCTTGCGCACCTGTTTGAGATCGACACACGTCACCTCGTCGGATCCACCCGAGTTGCCGGGCAACAGCAGTAGCTGACGATCGGTCACCACCACCCAGCTTTCACCAAAGAGATCACGGCCCTCCATGTCCGTCGCCACCTGGATGAGTGACGTCTCGGCAGGGGTCGTCAATTCGTCCAGACGCAATGCGACATCCGGTGGCAGCGTCTCGAGATACGGTGTGTTGTCTGTCGTTGTCATGGTCTTGCGGTCAGCCCCGCCTCACTCGGCGATGGCAATGATCTTGGATGCCTCTTCCTGGAGCCCGACAAGTTCGTGGAACTTTCCCTTGCGGCGCATAAGCTGTTCGTGCGTGCCGGTCTCAACGATGCGACCCCCGTCCAGAACGATCAGACGATCCGCGTCTCGCAGCGTGGACAGGCGATGGGCGATAGCGAAGGTGGTCCGGCCATCGACCATGCGATGGATCGCCTCCTGGATCTGCTTCTCCGTCTCCACATCGACGGATGAGGTCGCCTCATCGAGGATGAGAATTCGCGGATTGTGCAACATGGCCCGCGCAATGGCGACGCGCTGACGTTCACCACCCGAAAGGCTGTTGCCCTGTTCGCCCACCTGCGTCTCGTATCCATCCGGCTTGGCGATGATGAAATTGTGGGCATTGGCCAGCCTGGCTGCCTCGATGATCTCGTCCAGTTTCGCTCCCGGCTTTCCGTAGCCGATGTTATCCGAAATCGTGCCGGAGAACAGGACCGGTTCCTGCAGCACGATCCCAATCTGCCGTCGTAGGTCCCGGAGATTCAGCTGTTTCAGATCGATGCCATCGATCCGTGATCGACATCGTAGAATCGGGCGATCAGATTCACGATGGTCGTCTTCCCCACACCGGACCGGCCGACAAGCCCGATCATTTCTCCGGCTTTGATCTCCATATCGATTTCGTGGAGAACCGGCTTGCTCTTATCATAGCCGAAGGTGACCTCGTCGAAGTGGATGTGTCCCACCATCTGCGGCAAGCGCAGCGCGTGGGCATCCTCATACGATTCGGGTGTCGTATCGATGACTTCAAACACACGCTCGGCGCCGGCGAAGGCCCGCGACATCCAGGAATTCACCTGGCCGAACCACTCCAGCGGGCCGTAGACCATCCACATGTACGAGTAGAAGGCCATCAGCGT
>JABHDC010000109.1 GCA_018673255.1 Gemmatimonadota bacterium | reverse complement strand
GATCCTGGCTCGTGGCCGACGTCGAAGGCGATTTCTCTACCGGCTCTCGAAGGCTGCCCGTGCCTCGCCAACCTGATCGACGGCATTGAGCAGATGCTGGCGGTGGTTGGGGAGCGTTACCCTCCAGGGGGCCTGGAGGAAGCCGAAGAGCCGGTCCGCATTCAGTTTGCGTCGGCAGTGATCGACGGTGGCAGCGAAGTTCACATCGTTTGAGTGGTTGCTGCCGGTAGGCACCTGATCGAATCCGGCGGCGTCCAGATCGGCGTAGGCTCGAACCCGGTGGTGGTGTTGCCGATTGCGGCGTTCGCTGATGCTGAAATTGTCCTCATAGTACCAGTTGCTCTGCAGGGTGGACGGGGGCATGCGCTCGTAGAACATGTCCGGATAGTGCCAGACGTAGTCCGACCACACCCAGGGCCGCGTGTTGGCACGCTCGCAGCATTCGAAGTAGAAGGCCAGATCCTCCCACCACAACTCATATTGGCGAATCACCGTGTAGGCGAAGAGGCGCTGGTGTTCGGCGGTCTCTTCATCCATGCCCAGGTGAAAGAAGCGCGGCCCGTCGAACAGCTCGGTGGCCTCCTCAATGAGATCGCTGCACACATCGTAGTATTCCGGCGTCGACACCATCCGCGCGTAGGGGCCCATCCAGGCATCGTGACAGGTGGAGAAGTTGAGCTTCGGCAAGGGCTCGATGCCGAGATCTCGCAGCCGATTCAGCTCATCGCGCAGTCTCGTCGTCGTCCAGGCGCCATCGACGGCGATCTCAGGATGGCTCTTCCAGCGCACACCGTCGCCAAGGTCGATGACGAGGGCGTTGACTCCACGCGCGGACATACGTTCGGTGAGTTCGATCCACAACCCGTCGTCGCAACGCAGATACGGCTCGTAGCAGATCTCCGGACGTACCTCCACAGGCCGGTCCGCCCACATGTTGTAGCTCAGATGGATGAGGTATCCCCACAGCACAGTCATGTCTCCTGTCTCGCCCTGATGTCACCCAAGTACATCCTACCCGAGTTACGGTTGGGATGCGAATCGGTTGGACCGCAGGTCACGACAGCACTATGGTGAGAATCCGGAAGAAGGTTCTACATCATCCGATAGATGCGAGGGTCTTCTCCTGCGGATTCAGCCACCCGGTTCGCCTGCGAAGCTCGACCGTCGTCTATTGTGAATGGAGGTCCCAAGCGCATGACCGCAACATGTTCCGTATACATCGCGACCAGCCTGGATGGCTACATCGCCCGATCCGATGGGAGTCTTGACTGGCTGCCGGGAGCCGATGGCACAGGTGATGGCGAGGACTACGGCTATAGCGACTTCATCGCATCTGTCGACTACCTGATCATGGGGCGCAAATCATTCGAAGTCATTCTGGGATTCGGCGAGTGGAGCTACAGTGTGCCCGTCGTCGTCCTCGCGTCGACAGCCATCCAGATCCCGCCTCACCTGACTGATCGGGTCGAATGGATGACCGGTGATCCTGGCGACATCGTGGATCAGCTCAGCCAACGTGGCGCCAGCAGCCTGTATATCGATGGAGGTGTGACGATACAGCGGTTTCTGCGAGCCGGGTTGATCTCACGGCTGATCATTACGCGTGTCCCGGTCCTGTTGGGAAGTGGACTTCCCCTGTTCGGTGAACTGGCGACGGATATTCCGCTGCAGCACGTGGAGACACGTAGCTACCCGACTGGACTCGTTCAGAGCGAATACGAGATCTCATATGTCTGAATTCGCCGACAGAGTCGCCGTCGTCACAGGGGCCGCGAAGGGGGTTGGTCGGGCCCTGGCCGAGACCTGTCTGGCCGAGGGGATGCGGGTTGTACTGGCCGATCTCGACGAGGTGGCCCTGTCCGAAACGCACGCCACATTGCTTGAGATGTCGCCGCGGGTCACCGCCGTGCCGACGGATGTGTCCGATCCAGCCTCGGTAGAGGCGCTGGCTCAGGCCGCCGTCGAGTTGGGTGGGGAGATCGGTTTGCTCTTCAACAATGCCGGCGTGGTGGCCTCATCCGACCTGGGGAGCCTGTGGAAGGCCACAGAGGATGACTGGCAACGATTGGTCAATGTGAATCTCTGGGGTGTCATCCACGGTTGCCGCAGCTTCCTGCCATTGATGATGAAACAGAATCACCCAAGCCGGATCGTGAACACGGCATCCATCGCTGGCGTGATCTCGGCGCCATCCATCTCCATCTACAGCATGACCAAACATGCCGTGGTCAGCTTGAGCGATTCACTCGATCAGCAACTCGAGGAAGAGGGGTCGACCGTGCGGGCCTCCGTCATCTGTCCGGGGTTCGTGCGCACGAATCTGGTCAACGAACTGACGTCGACAGCCGAAGGAACCGCGACGATGGAGCAGAATCGGAGTTGGTTCCAGGAGAGTGTGGCCGAAGGTACGGAGCCGATGGAGCTGGCCCGGCGTGTCTTCGACGGAATCCGTCACGAGCGCCGTTACATCTTCACGCACACGGGTTTCCGCGGGGCCGTGGTGGAACGCCACGAAAGGATTCTCCAGGATCTGGATGCGGCGGCTGCCAACAAGTGATGAGACACCGTTCGCCAGAACACCCCGAGCAGATGACCTCGATGGACCCGATTCGCTGACAGCGAGGGTCAGATCATCAGGTCAGGCGTTCAGTCTGAAGCGATCTGGTCGATCAGTGTGATCACTTCTGCAAGAGTCTGCGCAACCCATCGATGGGGTGCTCGGTCGGCGGGCCAGTCCTGCGAGCCTTCGAGCCAGATGGCACGCAGGCCGGCGTCAGTGGCGCCGAGCACATCGTTGATGGGATGATCTCCGATGTAGATGGCCTGCTCGGCCGGCACACCGAGCGCGTCGAGGGCGGCGGTGTAGATTCGCGGATCCGGTTTCTTGCAGCCCACAGCTTCAGAGATGACGACGGCGTCGACTTCGGCTTCGAGTTCGAGCGCATCAAGTTTCCGCTGCTGCGACTTCACCGTGCCATTGGTCACGATGGCCAGTGCCAGATTGCGGGCGCGGCAGGCCCGCAATGTATCGATGGCGCCCTCCATCAACACGGACATGACGGGTGTGTGTTGACGCCAGTGCGTGTCGAGTTGATCGGCCCCGGGCGCCTGCTTCCAGGCCAGGCCTGTGAGAATGTCTCCGGCGCGCTCTGCCGCGCGATAGCCGCCCCCATCTGCCCGCATCAGAACAGGCAGGACCGTCTCGATGTCGTGCGTGCCGAGTCCGGCGTGGAAATCGTCGATGAATCTCTGCGCATAGGCGGCGATGGACTGATGGCGGTCGATGAGGGTACAGTCCAGATCGAACAGGGCGGCGTGGTGCCGATCATGTCTGTCCAAAGCGATCGATCCCTTCTGTCAGAATGTCCTGCGAATCGTGCTCACGTACCGACCAGAACGATGTTCAACAGCCGATCCGGAACGTGGATGATACGGTCGATCGCTCGGCCTGTCAGTCGTGCTGCGACACGCTCCTCTGCGGCAGCGGCGGCGCGCACGTCCTCTTCTGAAGCACCCTGGGGCAGCTGCAGGCGCGCCCGCATCTTGCCGTCGACCTGAATGGCGATCGTCACGGTTTCGGCGATCATCTTCTCCGGGGACGCCGCGGGCCACTCAGCGTTGCAGGCCTGGCCGCGTTCGCCGGATCGTTGCCACAACTCCTGCGTGATGAAGGGAGCGAAGGGCGAGATCAATTGCAGCATGATGCGGCGGCAGGTCGCAAAGTGCGTCGGCGCCGCTGTGAGCTGGTTGAGTAGCTCCATCAGCGCTGCCACAGCGGTGTTGTAGTGCAGTTCCTCCAGGTCTCGCGTGACCTTGTCGATCGTGCGGTGGAGGGCCCGATCGACATCGGCGTCGTGGATGGGCCCCCGGACAAATCGCTCCTTCGTGATGTAGCGCCACAGGCGTTCCAGGAATCGCCGGGTTCCGTGGATTCCACCCTCCTGAAAATCCCCCCCCTCCTGGAAGTTTCCTGAGAACATCAGATAGGTGCGCAGCGCATCGGCCCCGAAGCGATCCATGAGTTTGTCGGGACTCACGACGTTGCCCTTTGACTTGCTCATCTTGGCGCCGTCTCTCGTGATGATGCCATTGGCGCGGAAGCGACGAAAGGGTTCCTCGAAGGGCAGGTGCCCCAGGTCGCTGAGGGCCATGGTCAGGAAGCGCGTGTACATCAGATGCAGTACGGCATGCTCATTGCCACCCACATACATGTGCACGGGCATCCACTCTTGCAGCACGTCTGCGTCGAAAGGCACATCCTCACGATCGTGGCAGGGATAACGCAGAAAGTACCAGGCCGAGTCGAGGAAGTTGTCGCTCACGTCTGTCTCGCGGGTGGCTGGCCGATGGCAAACGGGGCATTCGGCCTGTACGAACTCCTCACATCGGGCCAGGGGAGATCGACCGGAGCCATCGGGTCTGTAATCCTCCAGGTCAGGCAGACGTACGGGCAGGTCCTCATCGGGTACCGGCACCGCACCGCAGTCACTACAGTGGATGACGGGAATCGGCGGTCCCCAGTAGCGTTGCCGGCTCAGGCACCAGTCGCGGAGGCGATACTGGACTGTCGCCTCTCCTGCCCCTGCACGTTTCAGCCATTCGCAGATTGGGCCCCGCGCGTCCGCACTGTCCTGTCCGGTGAAGGGTCCGCTGGCCACCAGCCTGCCCTCTCCCTCATATGGCAGCGTCTCATCCTCCGGTGCTTCGATCACATGACTCACGGGGAGGTCAAAGGCACGGGCGAATTCGAAATCTCGTCGGTCGTGGGCGGGCACGGCCATGATGGCGCCCGTGCCGTATCCTGTCAGGACATAGTCTGCGATCCAGATTGGAATGGCCTGGCCCGTCGCTGGATGGGTCGCCCAGGTGCCGGTGAAGACACCCGTTTTCCTGGTCCCCACGGTCTGTCGTTGTGCCAGGCTCATGCTGCGGGCCGCCTCGACATAGGCGGTGACAGCGGCGCGGGTTTCGTCCGTTGCCAGTTGCTCGACCAACGGGTGCTCCGGCGCCAGGACCAGATAGGTGGCACCCCACAGTGTGTCGGGCCGGGTGGTGAAGATCTCGATCGATGTGTCAGCATCAGCCACGGGGAAGTGGATTCGCGCACCTTGACTGCGTCCGATCCAGTGCGCCTGTGCCTGCCGCGTGATCGGTGACCAGTCGATCTGGTCCAGATGATCCAGGAGACGGTCCGCGTAGGCGGAGATGCGGGCAAACCACTGCAGCATCTCCCGCTGTTCGACGTCACTGTCGCAACGCTCGCACGTGCCGCCAGCGGCCTGCTCGGCGGAGAGCACCGTGCGACAGGATGGACACCAATTGACCGCGGCTTCCTGTCGGTAGATCAGGCCCGCCTCGTACAGGCGCAGAAACAACCACTGGGTCCAGCGGTAGTAGGACGGATCGGTTGTATCGACCTCATGGGACCAGTCGACGGCGATTCCCAGCCGTTCCAACTGCCGTCGGAAGTTGGCAATGTTCACCGGGGTCAGAGTCTTGGGATGCCTGCCGGTCTTGATGGCGAAATTCTCCGAGTGGATCCCGAAGGCATCCCAGCCGAATGGTTCGAAGACGTCATACCCCTGAGCTCGACAGAAGCGACCGTGCACATCGCTGCCGGTATAGGAGAAGAGGTTCCCCATGTGCAGCCCTTCGGCGGAAGGGTAGGGGAACATCATCAGGTTGTAGTAGGGCCGGCTGGCAGCATTCAGATCGACCTGGAAGGTCTCCTCCTGTGCCCAGTGATCACGCCACTTCGTCTCAACTTCAGTATGATCGTACGTCGTCATATCCAGTTTCCCATATCCGATCTGCCGCAGAACACAAAAAAACCGCCACCGTATTCTCGGCAGCGGGCTTGTGCAAACTCTGATTCTCTGTGGTAGAGCTACGAGTGGTTACACCTCACCTGTGCCGGGCCTATGAGCCGAAGCTCCGGAAGTCGCGCCTCGAGAAGAGCGCCGCGCAGGTTGGTGTGAGTCGTGGCTGTCATGATGAGTTGAGTATAGCTAACTGGATTGCAGAATGACAACACCGAAGAACGCGCGTCATTCGTCCTGATCCAATAGCCTCGACAACATCCGCTCATGGCCATTCAGAAAAGCCTTCGTCACCGTGTAGTGCTCGGTCTCGGTATAGTCGACCTGTGTGATGCCATCCTCGTCCAGCTGGTAGATGGTGGCTTTCGGGTAGGCCATGATGATGGGTGAATGCGTGGCGATGACGAATTGCGAACTCTGCCCGACCAGCTCGTGAATCCGCGCCATGGCTGCCATCTGTCGATTCGGTGAGAGGGCGGCCTCGGGTTCATCGAGGATGAAGAGACCACCTGGGTGGAAGCGATTCATGAGCAGAGAGAGGAATGACTCACCATGTGACTGCTCGTGCAGTGCGCGGGGGCCATAGGCGGGACCGATCCGTTGGGCGGGTACGTTGTCTTCATCCAGGCGCTCGATCTCGGAGGCGACATTGAAGAAGCTTTCGGCGCGCAGGAAGTAGGCATCGCGGGCCCGGCGGTCGCCCCGGGACAGGCGCAGATACTGGTGGAGGGCGGAATGCGATGAGCGGGTGTCAAAGTGATGGTGACGCGATCCACCCTCTGCATTGAGCCCCCAGGCGACGGCCAGCGCTTCCAGGAGGGTGGACTTGCCACTGCCATTCTCACCGATGAAGAAGGTAACGCCCGGGTTGAGCCGCAGTTTGTGAAGGTGGCGGACCACATCCAGGCAGAAGGGGTATGCCTCGAAGGAGGGTACCGCGTCACGATCCAGCTGGATGTCGATCAACAGCTGGTCGCTCACCGGATCGGTCTTGTCTGTCGGATCCATAGGATGGCAATCTGCATGAGAGCACTTAGTCTTTCGACCGCCGGGGCTGGAAACTCTACTGCGGCTCGATGAGCGTCAGATCTGTGAACCACTTCCGATAGAAACCACGATCCCGAGTGAGGAGAGCATCGGCCTGGGTTATGGCATGGGCTGCGATCAGGAAGTCCGGGATCAGATGCTGCCTGGTGCCGCCTGCCAATCGGTATTGCGCGAAGATCTCGCCGGCAAGCATGGCCGTTTCTGCGTTGCATGGCAGATATTCGGCACCGAGCGTAACGAACAAGGCCTTCTCAAGAGTTTCGCGATTCCTGAACAGTGGACGGAGCTCTGACACAACCACATCACAGACCACGATTCTACCGAGTTGCCTGGCCTTTCGCAGGGCCTCCTGCGAACCAGGCAGGAAATCTGGTGAAGCGGAGAAAACATCCATCAGTACAGAGGTATCAATCGCCGTCGTCACTCCACTGGTCCCCGCGTTTCATCGAGGTAGCCTGCTGTATCGACGGGGGCGTCGGCGATCCCGGTGACGGACAAGACTGGATCTACGGGTTCGATCTTGGCGCCGATCAAGCGTCCCTGGTCCGTCGTGAACTCCAGCTCCGTGCCGACACGAATCCCGAGCTGATCTCGCAGTTGCTTCGGAATGGTGATCTGGCCCTTCTCCGATACTCGCGTACGCATGTAGTCCTCCTGTGTAGGAATTCCTACTGGAAATATAGGAATTCGACTCGAAGTTGCATCCGGATCTCGTTGCCCACGCCCATCCTGACCACATCCTGACAACTTCATGACACCTGGCCCGTCTGACTCTCGTATTCTTGGGGACTCGGAGACCGTCATGCTTGGAATCAAACTTCGCCTTGCCCTCTTCCTGGGGCTCATCGTCGGCCCCGCCGGCATCCTTACGTTTCTCAGCCTGCGTGCTGCCCTTGATCAGCAGAGCAGTTCGCTGGCCGACGTACGTCTGCGAGCACCGGCACTGCGCGTCGCGTTGGATCGCCGCGTCGGGGAGCTCGTTGCTTCTTTAGCGGATGACCCAACGGCGCCCCGTCCTGATTTGCCCGAGATCGTGTTTCACTTTTCTCTGGATTCCCTCGGCAGCTTCCTCCTCCCCTCAATGCTGCGACCGACGCTGCCTGAACGCAGCTCAGACTTTGCTCTCGCGCTCCAGCAAGGTGAAAGACTCGAGTTTGGGCAGGCCCTTCCCGGTGCCGCTGCCGAGGTTTACCGAGTCGCTCTCGACGCTGCCCTGGCACCAGGCGAAGAGGCCGAGGCACTCAATGCGATCGGTCGGTCATTGCTGGCTGCTGGCGATGCTACGGGGTCGGATCTCACCCATCGCCGTCTACAGAGCCATGCGCGGACGCTGGATGCAGATGGCGCCCACCCTCTGACGTTGAGCACGTTACGGCAGGTTGCCCATCTTGCTGGTGACTCGAGCGGCGTGCGCACGATCGAATGGATAGAGACGTGGGCCGCTGCGGTGCTGGCCGATGAGATCCCGCTCCATCCGGGGATACGCCTAGCTGTGGGCCACTTCGCCCGATCTCTACAGCGTACGCGGTGGCACATCGACCGTCCGGACCTGCAGGCCGCTCTGAACCAGATCGTGCAGCGAGCCAACTTCGTCAGCGCCTACGATGACCTGCTCGAAACGGCCCTGGTGCGTCCCGGGGTCACCTATTTCTGTGGTGCTGGACCGGACGGAGGCACAATCTTCGCCATTGCGCGCCCGACGCAGAGCGGGGGGGCAGTGGGTGCCCGCATCGACCTGCAGGCCCTCGTTGAATCGATCCTGGCAAGTGACGCGGGTCAGTCGCTACGGGAGGCCGGTTTCGAAGTGGCCCTCTTCCACGTCCAGGACACCCACGAGTTCGAAGGGCGGTATGGCGAAGCTGTACGACTCGTTGCCGCCGCCAGCGATACGATCTACCGGCTGAATCTGGGCATCTATTCGCGCGATCAGCCCTTCGTCTTCGAACACTACCGCAATCGCAGTGCCCTGTTGGTTGGGGGGATCGCCTTTCTCGCTGCTGCCATCGGTCTGGGTCTCTGGGTGCTGCTGCGGGAGACGACGCGTGAGGTGGAGACGGCAAGAATGCGAGCTGAGTTTGTCGCCAATGTTTCCCACGAACTTCGCACGCCCCTGACGTCGATCCGCATGTATGCGGAGACCCTGCTCTTCGATCGAGTCAGTTCAGAGGTCCAACGCCAGGACTATCTGCGTACGATGATGCGCGAGAGCCAGCGTCTGAGTCGCATGGTGGGAAATATCCTCGATTTCTCGCGGATGGAGAGTGGCCGCAAGAGTCTCGAATTCGACGAAGTCGATGTGGGTCAGGTAGTGGAGGACACTGTCGAGGAATTTGAGCCCCTCTTCGACGAACAGGGCTTTGAGGTCGGCGTCGACATTCACCCCGGATTGCCCGCAATCCCGGCCGATCCAGAGGCGCTGGCCTCGGCGGTGGCCAACCTGCTGAGCAACGCCGTCAAATATTCGACTGATGATCGGCGGATTCAGCTCAACGTCTATCAGCAGGAACAATTCGTCTGTGTCGACGTCGCCGATCACGGGATCGGGGTCCCTGAGGCCGAGCGTCGTGCGGTCTTCGAGAAGTATCGTCGGGCCAGCAATGCTGGCAGGAGTGCGACCGGCACCGGTCTGGGTCTGGCCCTGGTCGCAGGAATCGCCCAATCACACGGTGGCAGCGTCGATGTCCACCCTCGAAAAGAGGGTGGTTCGGTGTTCCGCCTGCGGCTGCCCCTCACAAGGAGTTCATGAGATTGCCGAAGATCCTGGTCGTGGAAGACGAGCGTCCGATCTCGAGAGTGATCGTCGACAACCTGAACTATGAGGGCTACGAAGCGTTGGCCGCCTACGATGGATCATCCGGTCTGAAGATGGCATTGGAGCCGTCTGTGGATCTGATCCTGCTCGACATCATGTTGCCGGGCATGAATGGTTACGATGTCTGCCGCCGACTGCGCGAAGCAGGTCGGCAGACACCCGTCATCATGCTGAGCGCGCGCGGCGAAGAGGTCGACAAAGTACTGGGGCTGGAGTTGGGAGCCGACGACTACATCACCAAACCAGTCGGCATTCGCGAACTGCTGGCCAGGGTGCGCGCTGTGCTGCGACGTGTCGTTGTGCCGCAGGCAGAGATGGCGGACCATGCCGTCCTGTGCTTCGGCACGGCTCGTGTCGATTTCGAGACGTACGAGGCGACGTGTGACGGTGTCGCCGTGCACTTGTCTCCGAAGGCCTTCGGGGTCCTGCGTCTCCTGTGGACACGCGCGGGCAAGGCTGTGTCACGGGCAGATATCCTGCAAGAGGTCTGGGGCTACGATGCCCTGCCCACAACACGCACCGTCGACAATCACGTGGCAGAGATCCGCGCGGCGCTGGAGCAAGACTCATCCAAGCCCTGTCACCTGCTCACGGTGCATGGCGTCGGTTACCGTCTCGTCGATGTCGATGGAGTTGATGCCGGGCTGACAGAGAAGTGACACAGATCGTACGGCAACAGTACATGAAGGTGACAACCCGGATGGGTCGCGGGTCTATTCTAGTGCCAGTCATGAAACGCATCTTCCACATCCTGCTGATTGCTCTCTGCGTTAGCGCCGTGCGCCTTCCGGCTCAGGAATCGACCACGTCCTGGTGGGAACGTCCGCTGATCGTCGCGGCAACCTCGCCTGACGGGGACGCTCTTCTCGAGGCCGCCCTGCTCCGTGAGAAGGCGCACGGAATGCTCGACTCAGCCGTCGTCGAGTACCGGCTGATCCTGTCACTGCATGAGCAACATCGCGTTGATGCGGCCACAGCAACTCGGGCTCGGGCCCGCCTTCGGTATCTGCAGGCGGCCGGACTGGTGTCGTTCCAGCCGATCCCGTCTGAGTCGGTTCCCGAGGCCGAAAGCACACAGAGGCTGATTCGTGTTGCGGAGCGCCTGCAACTCGGTCGCATACAGAGCGCGGTGGCCAACTTGTCAGGGGGGGGCGGACAGATCGATCCGCTTCAGAAGCGGCGTCGCTGGCTCCATCGAGCGCTGCAGATGCATGGCGACAGCCGCCGAACGCCATCCGCGCCAACCGTGCTTGCGGCGATCGAACAGGGAGTCGAGGCGGTGCGCTCGGCACTGGGGCTGCGGGGCGTAGCCTACTACGTCGAATCGCAGCTGCGTCAGGATCGCCAGCGGTCCATGACTCCACATGAGCGACTGCTGGCGGCGTTGTGGGCTGAAAAAGAGCATGGAGATACGAAGAGTGCCGCAAGGCACTACCGAGAACTGGTTCAGCTGAATCTCACCAGCGGGATCGTATCCCGCCTCAGTGAACGGGCCCGGCAGGGGCTGGCACGTTGCCAGCAGTGGCAGCGCGCCATCACTGCCGGTTCCTGAATCGCGGCCATCGCCGCAAGGGGTGTCACATGCGTATCGCAGGAATCATCCTCCTCATCGTCGGCCTGCTCCTGGGCATTGGCAGCAATCTGACAGTTTTCGTTGATCCGCCATCCATCATCATCGTTGTCACATTCGTGCTTGGCGCCCTGTGGATCTCAGGTGCTTCAGTCCCCGCCATGTTCCGTGCGCTGGGTTCGGGTGAGCTCGACTCGGTGGCTGCGACCTCAGCGGCCAGGTCATGGGGATTGGCAGCTCATGCCGCAGCGGTCGCTGGTGTTGTGGGTGTCCTGATCGGTGCAGTGATCATGCTCAAGAATCTCGACGACATCGGAGCCCTCGGACCCGGTCTGGCCATCTGTATTCTGACGGCCCTCTACGGTCTGGTGATCGGCTACGGATTCTGTCTGCCCTGTCAGCGGTACGTCGAGTCCAAGGTATGACGACACCTGAGTCCTCTGACCGGTCGGGCAAGTCCACCCTGGCACATGCTCTTCATCGGGGGGCCCCGGCTCAGAGGACGGCGCCTTGTTCCCGGAGTAGATCTCTGAGGCTCCGAGTATCGATGTCACGGACCGCCTGACCACCGCCCGACAGCATGGCCGCCGCTGTCCCTGCGGCCTGTCCCATGACCATGCAGGTGACTGTGGGACGGAGGCAGCCGGCCGCTTCCCGCGTGGCCGAGGTGCAGCGTCCGGCCAGCAGAAGGTTGTCGCGGCCAATGGCAACCAGGATTCGGTAGGGGATGTTGAAATACCAGGCATTGCGTTGGCCCAGTTGCTCCACCTCGTCGGGTATGGGCCCGATGTCTACCGGGTGACAGCCCTTGCCGATGGTGTCCCCAAATTCTCTGATGGTGAGGACATCGGCGATATCGAGGACGTATTCGCCCTGGAAATGGCGGGTCTCTCGCACGCCGGCTTTGGGTGTGTCCAGCACGAAGGCACGCTCGAAGCCAGGGACGGATTCGCGCAGCAGGGCCACCAGATTCCGGGTCTCTATCATGACGTCGTATTCGGCGCGGGTCAGCTCGGATGGATCCAGTCCATTGCGGCTGCCACCGACGGAGATGCAACCGATCATGACGCCGGGGTGCGGATAGTTGTAGACCTGGAACTTTCGACCTGAAGGGGTAGTGCCCATGAAAATCACCATTTCGCCGCTATCGTACGCCTCGAGCATTTCCGGGTAGGTCATCAGGCCGAAGCGCTGCGGCGAGAACTCTTGCGGATGCTCTCGGAGATGGTCGATGTAGCAGTCGAAATCGACATTGCCGATACGAAACATGGAGCCAATGTTCTGCATCTGCCCCAGGGGGGCCAGCTTCTGCTTGTACACGGCATCCTCGGGCCCCACGCCCAGCGCGAAGGGCACGCCGGCCAACGTGGCCACGTCGCCGTCGCCGGTGGCGTCGATGACGTAATCACACAGATAGGCCAACCGCCCCGCCTTGGTCTGGGTCACAACCCCCTTGATGGCGTTTCCATCGGCGATCACGTCGCAGACCATGGCGTGCAGCACCACGCGCACCCCCGCTTCCTGCATCATCTCATAGAGCAGAATCTTGAACGCCTCGCGGTCGGTGTACACGTAGCTGGCTCCCGTGCCAGCAGTACCGACGGCTGCTTTGTCTTTCAGCAGTCGGTGCGTGATCTCCAGCGGGATGCCGCCCACCAGCTGCACGTCGGCGGGGTTTTTCCGCAGCTTCTCCACGATGAGAGCCTGCTCCTCGGCATCGGTACCGTGGACGATGTATTTGGTCAGGCCGGCGTTTCCCTCACTCATCATGCCGCCCAGGAAGTGCCCCGCTTCCAGCAGCAGCACGTCGGCACCGTTCCGTGCCGCCGCGATGGCGGCCACGCATCCAGCGGTGCCGCCGCCGCAGACCAGCACATCCGCCTTGTCTGTCACGGTGGTCTCCACTTCCTGAACGAAGGTGGATCCGGGTTCGTAAGCGCTCATGATTCCCTCATACTGTCGTGTGGCCAGCTGTAGTGCTCGTTGATGTCCTCCACGTGGGCCATCGGTTCATTCGGCTCGATCTGGAGAAGGGCATCCATTACCTCCATCGCCTGTTCATAGGAACGCGTCTGGTGGTTCTCCAGAACACCGAAGAGCATCATCGACAGGTCACCTGTGAGCAGCGCCTCTACGGTGCGTTCCATCTGCAGCCAGTCGGGGTACAGGCATTCGAGAAGAATCTTGCGTGGCAATGGCGGCACCCGGAGCGGCTGGATCCCCTTCTTGTTGACGATCGCCGGCAATTCGACGACCACGTCGTCGGGTATACCGGCCAGGGCGCCCTGATTTGGCACGTTCACCTGGAATTGCCCCTCGTTGTCGTTGATCAGCCCATCGATGATCGGCACGTGCTGTTCCGTCGTCATCTGGTCGCCGAACATCTCGACGGGTCGCGCCTGTGCATCGAAGGCCGCCTCCTTCATCTGCTGAAACTTCTTCTGTTTGCCTTCGAGGATCTTGTCTCTCCCTGCCGGTGTGTCGCCGCCGCCATCACCGCCATACCAGCGCGCGCGGGTCTCCAGATCAACGTGGTACCACCAGCCGCCGCGGCGCGGTGTATCACCCACGGGCATCAGGCCATACATGCGATACTGGTGGATGGCTGAAGGGGACAGCTGGGCCGACACGTTGTCGTTCTCGCGCCAGTAGGTTTCGCTCTCATTTACGATCCACGCATCCAGCAGGGGATAGGCGTCCTCACCCTCGTGATAGAAATCGGTGAGCCAGATGTTGTGGTTCAGCCCCGGCGCCTGCCAGGTGACCTTGTCTGGATCCAGTCCGATCACCCGGGCGATCTGCTGATAGCCATAGTGCCCGTGGCAGAGGCCGCACACCTTGATCCCGGTCTGTCTGGTCATGAGTGTGCTGCCATCGAATACGGGGTTGCCCGCCAGCAGGAGCCACGCGTCCGGGCAGATCCGTTCCATGTCACGGGCGACGTCGAGCATCATCTGCAGATTGTGATACTCCGGCATGCCCGTGCGGCCGTAGAAGTAACCGTGTTCCGCCGCCAATTCACGACGCCGCTTCATGAAGTGCTCGTTGTGGGTGACCGTGGCGGTGTTGATGACGAAGTCCGCCTCCTGCAGGGCGGCCTCGCGATCGAGCGTCTTGTCGAATGTCAGGTCCGCACCCAGGTCTTCAGCGTAGCGGATTGCGAGTCGATAGACCACGTCGAGTCGTTGAGCATTGATGTCCATAAAGCAGACCTTGCTCCCCTTCATCCCCGGGGTCAGGCACAGGTCCTTCACCAACCCCAGCGAGAAGACGACACTCCCCGCACCGATGATCGTCACCTTGGTCGACATATCACTGATTCTCCTCGCAGGTAGTCAGACGAATAGTCAGGCGAATAGGTCGTACAAAGGTCATTATGGTGAGATTGGTGTCTGTTGAGCAAAGGTCTTTGTGGATGGGGAGCGGTCCTCAGACCCATGCCGCTGGCCGCCAGCAGCAGAACGCAGACTGCGGGCTACGATGACGTGGAACATGTTGGGCGACGAAGTGTCGCGCCTCACGAAATCTCAACTCGGGCGCATGGGGCTCGGCCACCGGGCCGCCCTCTGTATCCTGGAAGGGACCGGGGAAGAGAGAGCTCGCGAGCGCCTTCTGAAGTAGCCACGACCATGAGACGGCAGGCGCCGTCACCAAGGCAGGTCGAGGCCCCGACTGACAATCCGAGGGTACCAACAGAAAAAGGCTCCAAGCGCACACTGGCACCCGGAGCCGATTCACCATCAGGATATCTGTATTCTGAGAAGCGACGGTCAGAGGTCGAACGACTCCGCTTCCTCCGATTATACGAAGGAGTCGTCGGCGTCCCCGCGCACGATCGTGACCTGGCCCTGCTCTTCGAGCTGACGGACCTGTTGCACGATTCGCAGCTGAACTTCTTCGACCTCGCTCAGACGCATCGGACCGAGGAACTCCATCTCCTCAGAGATGAAGGTGCGCACGCGTTCCGACATGTTGCCGAGGATCTTGTCCTTCAGTTCCTCTTCGGCCGCTTTCAGGGCGATGACGAGATCTTTTTGATCGACCTCGCGCAGCAGGATCTGCAATTCGCGATCGGTGAGCTTGTTGATGTCGGCGAAGGTGAACATCAGGTTGCGCACTGCTTCGGCGACCTCCGGATCCTGCCCGTCCATCTGGTCCAGCACGTTCTTCTCGACGCTTGAACCGGTCAGGTTGAGGATATCGGCCACCACTTTCGGGCCACCCACGTCCTGGTTACCACCAAGGATATCGCGCAGGCTGGCCTCCAGGGCTTCCTCGATTTCCTTGAGGACGGCGGGCGTGATGTTCTCCATGGTCGCAATGCGGTAGGCCACATCCGCCTGCTGGCGTTCAGGCAGGTTCGACATGATCCCGGATGCCTGGGCTGGATCCAACTGGGACAGGATCAGACCGATGGTCTGGGGATGCTCATGGGAGATAAAGGGCGCCACCTGCTCGGGGGAAACATTCTTGAGCATGTAGAAACCGGATGACACGGTGCTGGCGACTCGATCGAGGATTTCCTGCGCGCGTCGCGGGCCGACGGCGCGTTCCAGCGCCCCACGGGCGAAGTCCATACCACCCTGCGCCACCCACTCACCGGCCATCAGGTGAGTTTCGAACTCCTCCATCACCCTGTCCTGCATCTCGACGCTGACCGTTTTCAGATTGGCCACGGCCTGGGTGATCTCTTCGATTTCGTAATCGGAGAGGAACTTCATCACCTCACCAGCGGCCTCCTGACCAAGGGCGACGAACAGAATCGCCACCTTCTGCATTGTCGGTAATTCAGCCTCTCCCTCTTCTTCGTCAGCGGCGCCAGCGTTGCGGTCTTCGGCCATGATCCAATTCCGGTCTCAATTGCCGAGAACCCGATCCTGTGTCCGAAGGACGTCGGAGGCTCGCGGCCGTGCGGTCATAGGGCTCGGCTTGTCCTGTTGAACATAGTCATTTACGACGTGAGAACGGTGATTTCCCGTCGAGGGGTGGGCGGTATGGGCGGCTGAGAGGAGGACATCGCACTGCGCCTATCAGCTTCTGGAGAAGTGTTGTCGCAGGTCGAACAGCCCGTCAGGCACGGGGTAGACGACCGGAACGAGCCCTGCGATCTGAGGAGTGCAGACCTCCAGGCCGATCAGCACGACCAGTGACTCCGGTCTGGTAATCTGCAGCCGCGACGGCTCGTTCAGAATCTGCATGTCACTCAAGACCGTTGGGAGCAACAGCGCCCAGGCCTGCTGGAGTTCACCGAGGACGCCAAGGAAGATGGGTTCCATCGCCGCCCTCTCCTGTGGGGTCAACGGCTGTTCTACGTCGCTGTTCCGGTCGAGGAGAGCGGTCGCCAGGGGCGTGGCGATGTCGAGAGCTGCTCGACTCGACATGGTATCGACGGCGAAGCTGCAAGCGGAGCAGGGAAGCGACAGCGAGCCGACGACGTCGCCATAGGTCGTCTGGTCCACGAAGATGGTATCACACCACGCCTCGGCTCGAAGGTGTCGCGAGAACAGCCGGCCCATCCCTGCACACGCCCTGTCGTGGATGCCCTCCAGGACGAGAAGCTGAGGACGACTCATCTCAATGCGGTCGTCCGGCACCTCCAGCTTGGCCACCAGCTTCGGCCAGCTGTCGAAGCCGTATTCTCGAGCAAGGACGAACTGAGCGTCGTTGAGGGAAAAGGTCTCTCTGCCCCAATGCTCCCGGATCCGTTCGAGGACTACAGCGTCACCATCGCCGAACGCTCGGACCAGCTTCTTGGCCTGCTTCTTCAGATGCTCAAGGCTCGCGTCGCCGCGTAGGAACTTGTGACCGAAGAGGATCTCCCAGGCCGTATCGTAATCATCGTAGCCATGTTCCCGGGCAACCACCAGCCTGGAGTCGATGTCGCTGGCAGCGAGGATTGAGGCGCTGGTGGCGTTGAAGAACCGGGGAACGTATTTGCGTATACGGGCACAGGCCGAGGCGTCGCCACGCCGGTGTGCCTGCCTGAGTTCTCTGGCCTCGGTGATGATCTGCCAGATGTAGTCGTCGGGGGTCTTCGACTTGGACATACTACCTTCTCCCGCGCTGCGCCTGGTGCCCGCCCAATCAGGCTGAAAGAAGGTCGATGTATTCTGGTAGAATGAAGGTGGGTTAAACCCTTACCGCGGGCCGGTGGCTCCCTTCTGAGCGCTTACCGATAGTCTAGGCATTGACCCGGCAGAATCCAAGGTCGCGTAGCAGAATCATGTGCCTCACGGGCAGCCCATCGACGATTTCAGCCGTCAGGCGTCTGCAGCAGAAACACGGGTAATGTTGGCCCCAAGCAGACGCAGGCGCTCGTCGATGCGCTCGTAGCCCCGATCGATCTGCTCGATGTTGCTGATGACACTCTGGCCTTCGGCGCAGAGGCTCGCAATCAGAAGGGCCATGCCGGCGCGTATGTCCGGGCTGGTGAGGCGTTCCGGGTAGAGTTTGGAGGGGCCCACGACGACGGCGCGATGGGGATCGCAGAGGATGATCTTGGCACCCATCTCGATCAGTCGGTCCAGCCAGAACATCCTCGATTCAAACATCTTCTCGAAGAACAACACAGTGCCCCGCGACTGCGTTGCCACGACGATGGCCACACTCATCAGGTCGGCGGGGAAGCCGGGCCAGGGATCGTCATCGATCTTCGGGATGGCGTCCCCGATGTCTGGTACGATCTCAAGCTTCTGGCCGGAGGCCACAAGGAGGTCGTCACCATCAATTTGGACATCCACACCCAGCCGGCTGAATACCATCAGCGATCGCCGCATGTCCTGCGGCGCGGCATCCTTGATCCGCACATCACTGTCGGTCACCGCAGCCAAGCCGATCAGGCTACCCACCTCCATGTAGTCGGGGCCAAGGGTGTAGTCAGCGCCATGTAGTTGGCTCACGCCCTCGACTGTCAGTTCATGTGTGCCCACACCGGCGATCTGTCCACCCATCTTGTTGAGCAGGCGACAGAGGTCCTGCACATGGGGCTCACAGGCGGCGTTGCGGATCACCGTCTGGCCGTGCGCCAGAACGGCAGCCATGAGGGCGTTCTCGGTTGCCGTCACACTGCGTTCGTCGAGAAAGACATCCGCCCCGTGAAGACCCGCCGGCGCCTTCAGTTCGTAGATGTGTTCCGTTGCGACTTCAGCTCCCATCGCCTCAAGCGCCTGGATGTGGGCATCGATTCGGCGTCGGCCGATTCGGTCACCCCCGGGGCGAGGAATCGTGGCATGGCCATGCCTGGCTACGAGGGGACCGGCAAACATGAAGGCTCCCCGAACTCTCTTGCACAGCGCCGGATCAAGTGAGGTCTTCTGCAGACCGCTCGCCCGGATCGATATCTCATTCGGCCCCAGTCGGGTCACGTTCACCCCGATTTCCGCCAGGATCTCGAGGATCGTCCGGATGTCTCTGATGTCCGGCACATTCCGCAGGATCACTTCATCATCGGTCAGAAGTGTCGCGATCAGGGCCGGCTGTGCGGCGTTCTTGTTACCGGATGGCGTGATCGTGCCGGCAAGCTGGTGCCCACCTTCAACGATGAGTTGGTCCATGGTGATGTCCCGGCTGGCGAGATTAGCTGGCGAGGTGAGAAGGGCTCGACGCTCAATGATACGAACGGTGCTGGACAAGGATGCAGCGGCGCCTCCCGTTCGATGGGCCTCGCATGCATTTACGCATCTCTCGCGCACCTGAACCCGACCATCGCACAGAAGGTTCCCTTCCTGGCATTCCGGTAGGTGGCTGCCATGTTGGCCACAGGTGTCACCCAGGAACCGCCGCGGACGATCCAGTCTGAAGACCGTGGTTCTGGCGCCTCGCCCGTGAAGGCGTAGGGGCGCCAGCGTTCATTGCACAACTCCCAGACGTTGCCGGCCATGTCGTGGAGTCCTTCCGGCGTCTTGCCCATTTCGTAGGCGCCCACGGGCGTGGTGTGGCCGACCTGGTAATCGAAGTTGGCGTGGCGCGCGTCAGGAGGCTCCTCACCCCACGGATACAACCGAGCCCCGGTGCCGCGGGCGGCCGCCTCCCACTCATGCTCGGTGGGCAGTCGTTTGCCCGCCCAGGCGGCAAAGGCCAGGGCGCCCTCCTGCGTGATCAGCGTCACGGGATACAGCTCGCGTCCCGGTACGACTTCATAGCTGCCGTCGGCACCTTCGCCGATACCGCAGAAATCGGGATTCGCCATGTCGATCCCGTAGAAGGCACCATGTTCTGCGGCATTGAGGAATGTCGTGTACTGGCTGACCGTTACCTGGTATCGATCGATGTCGAAATCGTTGAGAGTGACCGTGCCCTGGGGCGAATCGTCTGGATCTATGGCATCCGGTCCGATCTGGTAGAGGCCACCCTTGATCCTGACCATGTCACCGACCTTGGGCAGGTGCTCCGGCACGGGTGCCGGCACGAAGGCAAAGGCATTCTCAATTACGGGGTCGGGCAGCTGGGTGACCGTGCGATCCGAAAGGATCACCCGTCCCCAGGACTCGCAGGAGTGCATGTTGTACACCAGGTTCTGCGACCAGGTCCAGTCGTAGCTGGCGTTGCCATGGTCTTTCCAGTCGACGATCGGCCAGACCTTCGGCCACGTGTGCTGGACGCGGCTGAAATTGAGGCGCAGCGTGGTGCCATCGCGGTTGAGGATGTCTCCCGTACGGCTGGTTTTCTGCAGGCTCTCCCAGGGCAGCGCCATCTCGATCGTCCAGCCCTTGTCGGTGTCGTGAGGGTAGTTGAGGCTGCCCTCCATCCGCACGGCCACGAGCATGCCCTCCAGATCCCAGGGCGGGCTTCCCTCCACGCGGGGATGACTGTGTGGGATGCCACCGCGATTGTATTCCTTGGGGAGGAACATGTCCCAGATCGTACCGAGACAGTTGAACTCGAGCTCGATGTAATCCTGGGAATCGCCGTCGACATCGATGAACAACTCGATGTCGTTGTCGTAATAGATTTCCTCATCTCTGGTCACCACGTGACCAATGAGATTGGGCTCCTCGAGTTCGACCGCAGCATAGAGATAGCGGTCGTCCCAGATCATCTTGGCCCTCGTGGCGAGGAATGGCTTCTGATAGCCGATCAGGAAGATGTCCCCGAACGTCGAGGTCCAGGCGGCATTGGCCCAACTGCTCTCGTTCAGCGCGCCATCGATGACGATATCGTCCACGGCGCGGCAGGCAATGTATTGAGCCGGCTTGAACGGTCTGGGTATGTGAGGTTCAGAAATGGGTGGATAGCTGAATCCGGGCTCACGATGCATCACACTCAATCCCGGTCACGTGGCCTGCCTGCGCGGGGCCTGTCGAGGCTGTCGACGTAAGGCGTGACTCAGTCGTCGTCACGGTCCTCGTCCTTGTCTTCATCCTCAGTCTCATCCCAATCGTCCGACTCGTCATCGTCATCCGACTCGTCATCGTCATCCGACTCGTCATCGTCATCCGACTCGTCATCTTCTGACTCTCCCTCGTCGTCAGACTCCTCCAGATCCTCTCCGGTCTCGTTGTTCGCGGCGTCGGCTTCGTCATCATCCGTGGTCGCTGGCTCGTTCTGGACCTGCGCGGATTGCATCGCGGCGTTGGTGATGGCTTCCATCTCCCGCTGCATCTGTTCAGTCAGCCTCGCCACCTCCTGCGTCTGGCCCGCCTGGGCCGCTTGGGTGAGCAGGGCCATGTATTTCTGCTGAAGCTGTTGGATCTCAGCCTGCAGTTGTTCGGGGTCCATCTTAGTCCTCCCTTCCCGCGCGAAGTGCTATCATGTAGTCCATCGTGACCAAGGAGCCAAACGAACCACTTCAAAGGACGATTGATGATCCGCATTATAACATCAGACCAGCGAGAGTTGAAACCCTTCGATGTCCCGGGTGCGTCCGTCCAGGTATCGGATCCCGTCATCGGTGCGGATGATTGCCTGTCGGCGGGGTTCACCGAATACGTGGCACCCAGCCGTCTCGAATGGACCTTCGACTACAACGAGGTGTTCTACATGCTGGATGGATCGCTTGAGATTCAACAGGAGGGAGAGACGAGTGTGGTCTTTCACACCGGCGATCTGGGCTACATCGAGAAGGGGAGTAAGGTTGTGATCACGGTACCTGAACGGGCTTACCTGCTGCATGTCACGCAACCGGCCTGGCGCGAGAGTGTCGACGCCAAATCGACGGAATCACCTGCATGACCCCGTATCAGCCGGGCGCTCGAAGCAGAGGGATCTCCAGCAGGCTGAGCCACACGGCGGCGTTTCCACCTAGCAGTCCGTTGATCTATGCATGATTCACGAATGCGCAATGCAGATACATCTTGGTGATGACGCCAACAGCGCCATCGGTCCGAGGGCGATGTATCTCGATGAGGGCGTCTATGGCCGCCTCGAAGGTGGCCAAGAGGCTGCGAAAGGCCCGACAAAGGGCCGCGAAGCCCCGCGGCGTGCCCGCACCCAGTAGTTGGCGCATGATGAGGCTGAGATTGAAGGCACCGGCGTGGATGAGCAGTCGTTTGAAGATGTTGCCACGGCCTCGCAGGTGCAGACGCCGCATACCGCCGGTGTCATACATATGGACGATGCTGCGTTCGACGATCTCGGCCCGCCGCTTCTGCAGACGCTGGCCGCGCGCACTGCGGGTGCGGCGACGATTGGCATACACTGCGGCCTTGGCCTCATGCTTGCCCTTCCACACCCGTCGGCCACGATCCGGTTCAGACACGTGGCTGCGGATGCCCGACGCGTTCAGATCGACCAGGACCTCATTGCTATGATATCCTTTGTCGGCGACCACCTCGGTCAGTGGCTGGGGATGCAGTTTGTGCCCCGCCTGCTCATCGGCGGCGACCGCGTCCAGATTCAGCTCGGCGCGCAACAGACTCCACGGCATCGACGAGGTATCACCCTCATTGGCATCCCCCAGGCTGACGGCGACGATCGCCTGCGTATCCAGGTCGACGGTGTGCTCGGCCTTGTGCGCCAGATGGGTGCGGCGATCCTTCATCTTCGTGACCTTGGCGTCCGGGTCATGCGGGTGCTCCCAGTCGTCGTTGGAGCCCTTCTTCGGGCGCTTCTTATCCAGCTTGGCCAGGTCCTGCCGCGTCGGGGTGTCGATCCCCGAAGTCTGCGCCAATTCGGTGAGGTAGCCGTCATACGTCTGCCCCGTGTCCCGTCGCCGCAGGCTGCGCAGCGCCGCGTTGGCTTCCAGCGTCGTGGCATCCACCGCCACCGTCTTGCCCTTCAACAAACCCGCCTTGGACAGCGCTTTCAGGATCCACACAAAGACCGCCTCGTGCACCTCCACCGGCAGCCGTTGGCGAATGCGGGACAGCGTCGAGTGATCGGGGGTGCTGTCCGTCAGCTCATACCCCAGAAAGGGCCGCAGGGCCAACGAGTCGGACACCCGCCAATCGATGGCGCGCTCCGATTCCAGCCCTTCGAAGTAGCCCACCAGGATCATCCGGAAGTAGGTCCCCGGTGGGATGCTGGGGCGGCCCTTGCCAGCCACGTAGAAAGGCTCGCACAGGTCTTCGACGAAATCGTCAAAGCCCGCCGCCATCAAGGCGGCGTTGAGACGTTCGTAGAATTCATGACTGGCCGTACGCGCCAGAGAGGCTGTCGGGATGAACAGGGTCTCCTGCTTCGACCGTTGGCGTTTCCCCATCCCCATGTGCATCACTCCAGTGTGCGGGTCATCGACACGACCAAGCTAGAAACGCAGCGTACGGCGAAGCAATTCAATTCTTTCACAATGACCCGTTTTTCAACGGACTGCTAGGCACCCGCGTTATCAGTAAATGAGAAGGTGTGCTCGCCCACCGGCGAGCATACCTTCTCCCTGATACCCTCTCTCGTTACCGAAACATACCAACGCCATGCGTACCATCCTGGCGGGCCTGATCGTGCTTCTCGCCACCGGTCCGCTCGCTGCAGCATCTCAATCTTATCTGGAACTACAGGACGGCACACCCATCGTCCTGCCCCAGGGACATGTCCCCGACTCCTTCCCTGGATCGACGTGGCGACAATTCGAGATCGACGGCAGACCCGTCCTCGAGGCCCGGATCGACGACGACGCGGTGGGTTATCTGTTCATGACCCATCAGCTCGATGACATGGTGGCCTACTCCGGCAAACCGCTGGAGATCCTCGTCGCCCTGACCGTCGAAGGGATCATTGAACAGGTCGATCTCATCGATCACCATGAGCCGATTCTGCTCGTGGGTATTCCCGAGCACGTGATCCACGACTACATCGATCAATTCGAGGGGCGGCACATCGAGCAACTGTTGCTCGACAATGCGGCGGGTGAATCGAAGATCTCGCTGGACGGGGTCTCCGGGGCGACGGTGACCGCCCTTGTTGCCGATCAGGTCGTGTTCACCGGTTCCCGTATCATCGCTCAGGAAATCGGCGTCCTGCCCCGTGGTGGTGGGCAGGAAACCCGTCTCAACGATCAGCACGATGTGCTGAGTTGGCCTGAACTGGTCGAGACGGGCCTGCTCCATCACACCACGCTGAGTGCGGACCAGGTCCGCGGCGCGGGACATGGGGATGAGGAGGACTGGCTCGACCTCCACTATGGCATTCTCAACCAGCCGTCACTGGGCGCGAATCTACTCGGCCAGGAGGTCTACGAGTCGTTGCTGGCGGATTATCCGGGCAAGGCCCTGCTGATCCTGCTCAACGATGGCAGCTATTCCTTCCGTGGTTCCGGCTTTGTGCGAGGTGGCATCTTCGATCGCCTGCAATTGACGCAGGGTCTGGAGATCATCCGCTTCCGCGACAGCGACTACATCTATCAGTTCAAGGTGGTGCACGAGGGCGCGCCTCACATCTCGGAGAAGGCGATCTACGTCGTGCCCAGCGATGCCTTTAATGCGGCCATGCCCTGGGAGTTGGAAGTGCTCGTGATGGAGCGCTTCCACCACACGTCCAAGTCAAAGAGCTGGCTCCACTTCAAGGCGCCCTTCGAGATGCCTGAAGATTACGTCATCACACCGCAGGTGAGTTTCGGTGAGCTGGTTGGCGGAGAGATGACGGCGCGGATCTGGTCGCAGAAGTCGATCTGGATCGGCCTGTATTTGGCCCTGTGGATGGTCGTGATCCTCACCTTCATGAATCGTGAGAGAATCTCGAAGAATCGGAAGGTGCTGGAACGATTCCACGTGGCCGTGCTGGCCTGCTCGATCCTGTTGCTGGGAATCGGTCAGAAGGGACAACCCTCCGTCGTCAATATCTTCACCTTCGTCGATGTGCTCAGATCAGGCAGTGAGGCATCCATCTTCCTGAGCGAGCCCTTCCTCTTCATCTCCTGGATCATGATCACCGTCACCGCCATCCTGTGGGGACGGGGTCCATTCTGCGGTTGGATCTGCCCCTACGGCGGCATGCTCGAGATCATGCACTGGGTGCGGAATCACCTGGTGCCGCGCAAGTGGCATCACTGGTACGAGTTGTCGGATGGCGTACACAATCGGCTCAAGTTTCTGCCCTATTTCATCTTCGTCGCTCTGCTGACGGTGTCCCTTTTCTCGCTGAATCTGGCGGAGATGATCGCCGAGCTCGAGCCCTTCAAGACGACGTGGCTCGTGGGTGTGACGAATCGCCCCTGGTATCTGGCCCTCTACTGGGTCTGGCTGTTGATCATGGGGCTGGTCACCGTTCGCTTCTTCTGCCGCTATCTGTGTCCGCTGGGTGCCTACGTGGCGCTGCTGGCTCGCTTCCAGGTCTTCAAGCTGCCGCGTCGCAACTTCTGCACCGTCTGCAAGATCTGCACGAAGGGTTGTTCGACGCGGGCCATTGATGCCCAGGGCACGATCATTTCCCAGGACTGCTTCGGTTGCCTGGAGTGCACGAATCAGATGAACGACGAGGCGTTGTGCCCGCCCCTGCTCAAGCCCGAGATCTGGGAGAAGTACGAAGAGGGGCAGCGTGTCGCGTCCTGATCGCCACCCACCCGGAGGAGTCGCCGGCGCTGTGGCGGCCTGGTTGGTTCTTGTGGCGACGACCATCGGTGTTGAGGCCCGGATCGAACTCCAGCCTCTCATTGATGCGACGGCGACGGGTGACACGCTGCAACTGAGGGCGGGGCACTACACGGGCGCGACGATCGATCGGTCACTGTCCGTGCGAGGACAGGGCAGGGGGACCATCATCGATGGCGACGGGCGGGGGACGGTCCTGCGACTCGAAGCACCCTCGATTACTATCACCCATCTGCGCGTCACGGGCAGCGGTCGCAATGTCTCGAAGAAAGAAAGTGGCATCTGGGTCGACGGCAGCGCGTCGGATGCGACGATCAGCGAAGTTCGAGTCGACGACAGTGGTTTCGGCATCTGGGTCAACAAAGCGGTCCGACCTCTCATCGCCGAGTGCGACATTCTTGGCCGCAATGATGCGGCGATTATCTCAGATCTGGGAAATGGCATCCATCTGTTCAACGTCAGGGATGCCATCGTCCGCGACAACGATATTGCCCAGGGCCGGGATGGAATCTACATCTCCAACTCGACGGGTTGTCTCATCGAGGGCAACCGGGTCCGTCGCAGTCGGTTTGCCATCCATTACATGTATGCCCACGGCAATCGTGTGATCGGCAACGACACGGACAGTACCTCGGTGGGCATCGCGTTGATGTACTCGAAACATATCACCGTTCGTGACAATCAGGTTCGCCACGGCCGTACGCACGGCATGCTGTTGCGCAATCTCTACGACAGCCGAATCGAAGGGAATGTCGTTCAGTCGAGCAAGGACGGGTTCTTCTTCTCCGGGTGCTATCAAGATACGCTGCAGGCGAACTGGATCAGTGCCAACGACGTGGGTATCCAGGTGTCGGATTCCAAAGACAATCTGCTGGTGGCCAATGCTTTCATCGAGAATGCCAATCAACTGGTCTACGAAGGCTACTCCCATGTTGTATGGGAGGGCGGAGACGAGGGCGGCAATTACTGGAGTGACTATGTGGGCTGGGATCGCGATGGCGATGGGATCGGCGACAAGCGCCACTACCCCAGTGACATCGCCTCCTACCTGGTCGGCCGCTTTCCGGCGGTCCGCCTTGTGTTGCACTCACCGGCTATGTTGCTGCTGCAGGGGTTGGAGTCACAGTTCCCTGTCATGCGCCCGCCTGGTGTGATGGAAGCACAGCCATTGATGCGCGCACCGATCGGACTGTCAGGGAGTCCCCAATGACACTGTGTCGGCTGCAGCAGATCCACATGGGTTACGGCCGCGAGCAGGTCCTGTGCGGCGTGGATCTGGCGATCGAGCGCGGTACGATCCTGGGGCTGGTCGGCGAGAATGGCTCCGGCAAGAGTACGTTGCTGAAGATTCTTGCCGGTGTCCTGCGCCCACGAAGTGGCACGCTGGTGGCGGCCGGATCCCGGCCCCGCGTGGGCTACATGCCCGAGAGCAGCCAGTGGTATCCCTATCTCACCGGTTCGCAGGTCTTGCGATACTTTGCCCGCTTCACCGGTGCCTCTGCGTCAGAACAGGACGAGATCCTGGAGCGTGTGGGACTCACACCACACCGCGACAAGAAGGTGGCTGCCTATTCCAAGGGAATGCGGCAGAAGCTGGGCCTGGCCCAGGCGATCCTGGGTTCGCCGGATCTGATCGTTCTCGATGAGCCGACCAATGGTCTGGATCCACCTGGGATCCTCGACTTCTACGGCATCCTGCAGGAACGGGCCGCCGAGGGTGTAGCCATTGTCTTGTCGTCCCACCTGCTGGCTGAGATCGAAGGGCGCACGACCCACGTCGCCTTCTTGCGGGATGGGCGCATCGCCGCCAGTGGTTCCTGTGCGCACCTGTCTGAACAAGCGGGCCTGCGCAGTCGTGTGCAGCTGCGTGAGACGAAACGACCTGATCTGCTCTACGATATGCTCGAGAGCAGCGGGTGGGATGTGTCGGCGTGTGAGGGTGGCGTCGAGGTCGTACTGGATCGTGTAGAAGTCAGTAATCTGCTGGCCTCCCTCGACACGACGATCGTCGGCCCCGTCGATGTACATGTGCGGCATCCGAATCTCGACGACCTGTATCTACATACGCTCGGCGCCGACCGGGCAGCCGAACGGCCAGGCACGAATGGTCAGGCGAAGACGATTGAGGCGGAGGTGGGTCCATGATCGCCCATCCGCTCATTGCCATCCTCCATCTGGCCTCCAAGGAACTGGTGGCCAATCTGAAGAGTTGGTGGATCGTCATCATGGGTGGTCTGTGTGCGCTGCTGTCATGGACGGTAGGCACCTACGGCTTCTCCTTCGCTTCCGGTCAGCTGGGGCACGAGACGGTGCTCGTATCGCTGATCCATCTGCAGCTCTACATCGTACCGCTGTTGGGACTGCTGCTGGCCTACGATGCCATTCTCGGTGAACGGGACAGTGGCATGTTCGACCTGCATCTGGCACTGGGTGTGGGACGGCTGAGTTTTCTGGCCGGCAAGTGGATCGGCCTGTCCATCAGCCTGTTCATCGCACTCGTCCCGAGCCTGGCCTTGCAGGGGATCGCCTTCCTTTCCGTTGGGGGTACGGTCGCGTCGTTTCTCGTGCTGCTGCTCCACTGCGGAATGCTGTGCAGTGCTGTCGTCTCCATCGGGCTCTTCGTCTCCAGCTGGAGTCTGAATCGCGGCACCGTGGTGTCGTTGTGTATCGGCAGCTGGCTGTTGCTGGCCATCCTCATCGACTTCATCGTCGTGAGTCTACTCGCCGCAACGCAGGGCGATGTTCCCGACTGGCTGGTGAATGGTCTCATCATCGGAAATCCGCTGGGCAGCTACCGGCTTCTGAGCTACCTGCACTTCTTCCCGGAGCAGGTCGAGGCGCTGCTGTATGCCCGTGATACCGGTTGGGCCGCGGCTATCCTCGTCATGACCCTGTGGATCATCGGACCTCTGCTGGCGACCGGTTATCGGCTGGCACGGGTCTACCGGCCCATTCCCTGGCAGGACGGATCACCGGAATGACCTATTGGCGCCGCGCGATACCCGGATGGAGTCTGCTCCTGGTGATGGGCTGTGGCGAGCCGGAGCAGATCACACCCACGGTGGCCGACATTACGCCTGATGCGTCGTGTGCGCTGGATGGCATGCTGCTGGCCGTGCACGACGGCCCTAAGTCTCAGGTGCTGCGGGCCGATGGCACGCGGGGGTATTTCTGCGACACGAGAGAGATCTTCAATGAGCTTCTCGACCCGGTGCGCCGGCGGCGCGTGACCGGTGTGTGGTTCCAGACCCTCGATGAGCATCCCTGGGATGCCCACGCCGATGGCTGGGCCACGGCTGATTCGGTGTTGCTTGTGGTGGGATCCCGGCAAATGGGCGCCATGGGGCCCACTCTGGCGCCCTTTGCCGAGAGGGACGCCGCCGAGCGCTTCGTCGCCGAACACGGTGGGCGGATTCTACACTTTGCTGATGTGGACAGATCCCTGCTGGCAGAAATGCAGCGCCAGGGAATGGAACACCTGGAATGAATCGCCGCTGGGCTGCTCTGCTGATTCTGTTGCTGTATCTGATGCAGATGGGGGCGTCCTCCTGGGCACTGGCACCGACATCTCACGATGCTGAGGCCGATGTCTGCTGTGATGTCTGCAGCAAAGGAGGGCCGTGTTGCTGTCTGGCCGCGGCAGGTGTTACCTCCTGCGACGTGATCGTCCTCGGTGGCCCCGTCATTCGACCGGCGCCATGCGGTGGGATGGGCGCAGCGGCTGTGCTGCCGGCGGTTGCCACCGCTGTTGACCACATGCTGCCCCTTCCTGAGGGCCTGAGATTGCCGTCCTCTCAACAGGTCCCTATTCATGCCTTCTCCTCCTGTGCGCACTCTCTGCGCCTGGGACCTCCCGACAAGATTCCCATCGTCTGAGGTCGGCTCCTGGCCGGCCATTTTCCTGACGAATCGTTGCTGCGGGGGATACCCGTCCGCCCTCGCCACTCGTGATCCGCCTGATGGATCACGTGCCGGCTGAGTGTGCGTGCGCGGCCGTACTCCCGAGTGACCTGATGTATCCACAAGACGATCGGGAGATCTACATGTTTCAAAGATGGATGGTTCGCGATGCCGTCATCGCCGGGTTGCTGACTGTGATGATCAGCGGCTGCTCAGACGATGACAATCCGGCATCATCACAAGATCTGGACGGCGAAGGGATCGAGCTGGTTGCACTCGGTTCCCTCGATGCAGCCGGCGTGCGTGTGACGTTGCACGGACCCGAAATGCTGACCTCGGGGTATACCCCCTTCGAAGTCGAATTGACCGACGCCAGCACTGGTGTGGCGATTGAGTATGCGCAGGTGAAGCTCATGCCGATGATGCACATGCAGATGGATGACGGTATGATGAGTCACAGTGCCCCGACTGAACCACCCGAGACGATGGAAGCCGACGAGGATGGCTGCTTTGAGAATCCCGTCGTCCTCACCATGCCCGGCAGCTGGGAGCTGCAGGTGATGTTCTCGGAAGCGGACGGCAAACAGGGATCTGTCACCTTCGATCTGGAAGTTGAGGCGGGTGATCGCCTCCTGCGACTGACAGGGGATGATGGGAGTCCATACTTCATTGCCCTCGTCGAACCCTACGAGATGACGGTGGGACGCCTCGACATGGAACTGGCGATTTTCACCAAAGAGACGATGATGTCCTTCCCGGCGGTGACGGACCTGCAGATCGGTATGGAACCCACTATGCCCTCCATGGGACACGGCTCACCGGGAAATGAAGATCCCTTGCATGAGGGCGATGGGCACTATGAGGGCGAAGTCAATTTCACCATGACCGGCGAATGGCGTATCGACCTGACGCTGACCCGTGGTGATGCAACAGTGGCAACCACCTACTTCGACGTTCTCGTCGAATAAATGGAACCGGGCGGGGTGCTTGAGGGCGCTTCGCCCGTCCAATGGAGCGGATGAGAATGGTGGGTCGTCGATTGTTGCGGCTGTCGGCCACGGTGCTGGTGGTGGTTGCTACCCATGCCACCGGTTATGCATCGGTCCCGATCACGGGGCGTGTCATCGATGGACAGACCGGCGAATCGATCGCCGATGTCCAGATCGTCATGGATGACACGGCCACGGTGGTCACCGATTCACACGGCCGGTTCCAGGTGTTGCTGCCTGACGGGCAAGTGACGCTCTCCGTCTGGGCTGTGGGATATCACGCCCAGACGCAGCAGGTGCAGCACCGTGCCGGTCAGGATTCGTTGCAGATTCACCTCGTGCGTCGCGTCATCGAACTGTCGGATGAAATCGTGATCTATGGGAAGCGGGCCACGCCGGCCGTGGCCCGTGCCACCCGGCCGACGACGACGGCTGCCGCCCTGGATCGCATCGATGGTGTGGGCCTCGTGCGTCGGGCCAACTTCGGCTTCGATCCTGCGATTCGTGGTACCCAGCCATCGCAGGTCGGCGTCGTCATCGAAGGGATGAAGATTTTCCACGCCTGCGTGGATCGGATGGATCCAGTGACTTCGTATGTGGAGACGGAGAATCTGGATCGACTCGAGATTACGAGAGGCGGATTCGACCTGACGCAGGGGGCCATGGCTGGTGGGGTCGTGAATCTGATCACGCAGAAGCCGCACTTTGATGCTTTGTTGTCGGGCAGTACGCAGACCGGTGTCGAGTCGGCATCCGGTCACCGATTCAGCCGCAGTGTTGTGAATGTCGCCAAAGGCGATCTGGCGGCTCGCGGGTCGTTCTCATTTCGCACGTCAGGGCAGATGCGTGCCGGCGGTGGCGACCAGATCGACAATACGCAATACAGCAAATACAACTACAAACTCGACCTGGTGCGTCGGTCGGATCGGCACAGGATCGAGGTCGGCATGCTTGCCGACGAAGCCTGGGACATCGGTTATCCCGCGTTGCTGATGGATGCGCGGCGGGCCAGTTCGCGACTCTATCACGCCGTGCATACGTGGACGCCAACAGGAGGCCGTCTCCGTTCACTACAGACCAAAGTCTATGTGAGCGCAGTCGACCACTGGATGGATGATGATGACCGGGATGTGACGACTCGTGAGGTCATGCGTGACATGTACATGCCGATGTTCGGTCGGACGCGTGCGTGGGGCGTGCTGCAGACCCTGCAGTTGGGCGCGCACCGGCAGACCCTGAAACTCGTCCTCGACGCATACGAGGTGCACGCCTTTGCCGATATGGAGATGATCAGCATCAATCCGGATGTGGCGACGATGTATCTGCTCAATCTTGGCCAGGTCGAGCGACGCCACGGGGCACTGACTGCCGACTATCAGCGCTCGGCGGGAGAGCGGTGGCAGATCCGTGCGAATCTACGTTTCGATGGAATAGACCAGGATCTCACCGACCCGATGGGGCGCCGCCAGATGGCGGCCACGTGGGGGGATGATGAACTGGACCACCGATTCGCGATTCCGAATGTGAGTACGACCCTCGCCTATCAGTGGCAGGACAACACCGAATTCTCGCTGGGGCTGTCCGATCATGGACGTGTACCAACCCAGCTGGAGAGTTACGGATTCTACCTCTACAACCCGGCCGACGGCTACTTCTACACCGGTCAACCGAAGCTGAAGCCCGAGCGCGGTCGACAGATCGAGATCGGGCTGACCCATGAGGTCCGGCGGCGCCGATTCCAATTGCGCCTGCACTACAGCCGACTGACCGACTACATCGCCGGTGTGGTACAGGAGTCGATCTTCAAGACCTATGAGAACATCCCCCGGGCATCCCTGATGGGCGCCGAGGTGCTACTCGAGTTGCCTTTGACGACGTCGATGATTCTCAAGGGCAATGCGAATTATACGAGAGGGCACAATGACAGCTTCCACGAGCCGCTGCCATTTGTCCCACCCCTCGAAGGTCGTCTGGGTCTGCTCATGGAGCGAGACCGGCTCCTGATTGATGTGAGCTCACGGATCGTGGCGCGACAGATGCGAATCGCCGACCGGACCAGTCTGGAAGACGAGACACCGGGTTACGTGACGTTGGATCTGCGGGCTGAGTATCGACTGGGGCAGCAGCACCGTCTCGAGTGGGCTCTGGAGAATGCACTCGATCGGAGATACCACGAGCATCTCAGTGTCGAGAACTTCCCCAGCCCCGGGCGCAATCTGCGGGTCGCCCTCGCGCTGGGCTTCTGAGAGATCTGGGATTCTGACGTCCCGGCTTGACGCCTGTCAGGCTGCAGCCAGTTTGCGGAACAGGTCGGCGAAGATCGGATTGCGCCGACACTGTGTCGCCTCACGCATCAGATGCCGCGAGCGGTCCAGAGACCACGTCTTGTTGGGTGTCAGGATCGGTGTGGAAGTCAGCACGGAAGGCACCCAGCTTGCGTCCAGCAGCCACGCCACGACCGAGACATCCCAGATCTCCTTGGCCCAGGCGAAGTGATCCTTCGAGTAGCCGCAGAAGGTCTCAAAGAGGAAATCACACAGGGGATTGTGTCCCGCCACGTGGGCCTCGAGTTCGGCCTTCGTCGTGGTCAGGTGTTCAGCCACATTCCGGCACGGGATCTGCACAAAGGGCACACCGCTGTCGAGGATGACCTGTGCCGCGGCGACATCCTGCTGCAGGTTGAACTCCTGGGTGGTATGCCAGGCGTGGGGGTGTCCGCCGAGCCACACGACGACGATGCGTTCCACGATCCGCGGATCGATCAGCAGGGCGGAAGCGACATTGGTGATGGCGCCGATCGCAGTTACATACAGGGGGCCCACACGATCCTGCCACGCGCGCCGTACCAGATCTTCAGCGGCATCGCTTGGCTGTGGTTCGTCGGTCGAGGCCAGGTAACCTCGGGATCCTTTGTAGGCAAAGTTGTCACCCGGACGACCGAGCCTCTCCAGGATGCGAAGGATCTCATCGTAGCTGCGTTCCATCCCGTCTTCGGGCCCCGACGATCGCTGGTTGTGGAATGGCGCCGCATAGATGGCTTCCACATCGAGTTTCTCCGGGGAGAGCAGGGCGTGGGCGACGGCGAACTGGTCATCGATCTCGTTGTACGTATCCGTGTCCAGGACCATGGACAGCCTGCCGGTGGGAGGGGTCAGGCGTTGCAGGCGCAGCGTGTCGTCCAGGATGGGGAAGGCCATGGTGGTCTCCAGTAGGTGAAGATGTCAGGGGGCCAGGGCCCGGCCCACGGTGTCTATCAGCTCGCTCGGCAACACGGGTTTGGTCATGAATGCCGCGGCGCCGGGCATCTGGCTGGGATCGATATTCAGACCCGTGAGAACGACGACACGCAGATCGTCGCCGATGTTCACGAGTTCAGCAAGGATCTGTTGTCCGGACATCCCCGGAAGTGAGACGTCGAGGAGAACGAGATCGATCTGCTGTGGCATCTGGGCGACCAGCTTCAGCGCTGTGGGTCCGTCGCCACTCTCGAACACGATGCAGCCGACGTGCTCGAGGATGTTCTTGAGAACGCGCCGCACCGTCGTGTCATCATCGACGACCAGCACCTTCCTGCCTCTCAGGTCGCGCGGGGCCTGCTCTATCGGTGGCGCCGGTTGTGAGGGGGGATCTTCGGCCACGGGCAACAGAACGCTGAACTGGGCGCCCTGCCCCGGGCGTCCCTCGCAATCGATCCAGCCCGCGTGGTCGTGGACGATGGCGTACGCCGTAGACAGGCCAAGGCCGGTTCCTTCTCCGGCCCCCTTCGTCGTGTAGAAGGGCTCGAAGATCCGCGTCCGGGTATCGTCGTCGATCCCGGCGCCATTATCCCGGATCTGCAGGCGTACATATCTGGAGGAATTGCCTGCCATCACGCGATCCGGGAGCCGGGGGATATCCACCACATCCAGATCCACATCGATCCTCGGTGCCGAAACCCCGGCGACCGCGATCGCGTCGCGGGCATTGATGCAGAGGTTGATGATGACCTGCTGCAGTCGCCCTGCGTGACCGAGGATGTATGGCAATGTGCGATGCGTCGAAAGGCGCAGATCGACACGATCATCGAAGGTTCGCTGGCAGAAGGCGAAGGCCTGAGCGGCCGTGCTCTGCACATCGATCAATTCCATCTCAGCCGAGTCACGGCGGACGAAAAGCATGAGTTCATCGATGATCTCCGATGCCCGCTTGCTCGCCTCCAGGGCGGCATCCAGAGACTCACAGTCGCCCAGTTCCTGCTGGGCGATGGCCAGATTGCCGAGGATGACCGTCAACATGTTGTTGAAGTTGTGGGAGACACCCGCCACCAGCTGGCCAATGGCCTCCATCTTCTGCGATTCCCGCAACTGCTCTTCGAGCTGTGCGCGCCGCAGCAGATCGAGAAATCGCTGAAAGCCGTCAGACAGGACGACTGCAAACCGCTCCAGTAGCGCGATAGCCTCTGCATCGAAGGCATGCGGACTGCGCCGGTTGATCGCCAGCGTGCCGTGAGAGAAGGCGACGTCGATCAACGACATGCCCCCCTTCAACTTCCGCATGGGCTTCGTATCGGGGTCGTAGCGAGACGCCTTGGTGCGCCAGACCTGCTCGACCCATGGGTGCAGATCTATGAAGTCGGAGGTCCGGACCCATGACAGGGAGCGCAGGTTGTCGAGTTGCTGTGCGAGCTTGCCCCGGTCGTGGTACTGGCTGCAGCAGATGAAATCTGTGGCGTCCTCGTTGAGGATCTGCACCGAACACGTATCGTGGTCAACGCCGAATTTCTTGAGCTGTCCGCTGATCTCACTCACAACGTCGATCAAGCCATGATTGGCTTCCATGCGGGCGATGCGGAAGCGAACTGCGGTCTCTGCATCGCGAATCTGAGATCCTCGTGTCAGCTCCTGTTCGGCAAGATGGCGATCGGTGACGTCCTGGACCACGACCTGCACCGCGGCGACACGTTCGTCGTCGTCGATCACCGGGAAACAGGCTGCCGCTGCCCAGCGCACGTGACCTTCTCGATGCAACAGGCGAAACTCATTGTGCTGAGAAGGCCGCCCAAGCAATGCATTGCGGAAGGCGCGTACACCAATGGCGTGATCATCCGGATGGACAACGGCAAACCCCATGCGGGAGTTCTGCACGAACTCATCCGGCGTGTAGCCCGTCATCTCCTGAATCTTGGCGTTGACGAACAGGGTATGGCCCTGCCGATCAAGGAGGAAGACACCCAGATTCGGGTTCTCCACCAGGGTGCGGTATCGCGCCTCTGATGTGCCCAGGATTTTGTCCGCAGGCGTTGAGTCTTTCGAGTTGGCCATGATCGCACCGCGCGAGTCGTCGTGAGGGGGTGTGGCGACGTCGGCAAGGATATGGTTGGAGCCCCTGGCGGCCAACAACCTTGTGCAAGGGTGTGTCACTCGTGCGCGAAGGGAATCCCCTCAGGCCAGGTGTCCCGCGGTTCATAACCGAGCAGTTCGCGTGACTCGGTCATGTCGAGCCGAGGTGCTCTCGCGGGGCGACTGGTGGCGAAGGCCGTGATCGACTCGCCTGCTGCCGGTGTGTCGGACTCGACACAACGTTCGAAGAATCTTCCGGCGTCATCGTGGCTGAAGTAGAAGTCCGGGCCACTGCTGCTTGCGCCGAGGTGCCGCGCCTCCTTCGTGTTGCGCGGGAACCAGCCGATCCGCACGAGAATGACGGACAGGTCGTGGACACGGGCGACCATACGTCCCGCTTCCTCGGCCCAGACCTTTGTCAGGGCATAGTGATTGGTTGGGGCGACACCATCCTTGATCTGGACGGGCCGATCGTGGCCCAGACCACTGATGACCTGCAAGGTGCTGGCCATGATCAATCGTCTCACGCCGGCCTCAACCGCCGCCTGACAGATGTGATGAAGGCCGATCACATTCGGTTCGAGCAACACGTCGATGAAATCGGCCGGGTCAGGGAAGGCGGCCAGGTGAATGATCGTGTCTCTGTCCGTGGCGGCACGCCGCACGGCTTCACCATCTCCCAGGCTACCTACCGAGGCGTCAGCCAGTCGATCATCCGCCGCCAGAGAGAAGCCGCGAACCTGGTGTCCGCGTCGCAGAAGATGAGCACACACGGGCGTACCGACGGCGCCACTTGCACCGGTCACCAGAATTCGTCGGGGGATCTCGGCCAGATCTGTCATTCAACGTGCCTCGTGGGTCAGACGGGGGCGCAATTCCAGTAGCACCGGCCGATGATCGGATGCCATGGCCTCATCGACCACGTGAGAGGTGACCACGTCGAAGGCATCTTCAGGGCGATACAGGATGAAGTCGATCTCTTTCACTGGTTCGTCCGCAGGGAAGCTGAGTGTGGGTGAGGCTTTTGGAGCGATTCGCCAGTGCTGGCCGATGTAGTCCATCACGGCTGAGCCCGGTTCGGAATTGAAGTCACCGGCGACGATGACAGGCCCCGTCTCGTCGGCGAAGGTCTCGACCAGTCGTTGCGCCTGGGCGAGTCGCTCCGGCTCGGTGCGATACAAGTGGACGCCGATGAAGACCGCCTGCGTCGTCCTCACCCATAGAGAGCAGCGGGGCTCTTCACCGGACGGCAGTTCCTCAGAGGCGGATTCCAGTGCAGGTTCGCGAGTGAGAATCCCCATGCCGTATTCGCCGCTATCGTGGTCCATGAACTTGCCGAAATACGAAGACATTCCAGTCAGTCGTTCGAATTCGGCCATCTGGTCCACGCCACCGCTTCGATTCACACCCTTGTCGACTTCCTGCAACAGTACCACATCCGGTTCCAGTGGCATGATCACGTCGGCCAACCGTGGAAGATCCACGACATGGTCCATGCCGGCACCGTGACGAATGTTGTAGGCGAGAATGCGCATGGATGGCTTCCTGATATTATGAATCTGCTGAATTGCTGGATCTGCAAGAGTCATTGTGCTGCCCACCAACATATCCCAAGAGGCTGGCCTGCTCCATAGGGGGCGATCCCGCGCAGCGCTGTGACGGTGAATGGGTTCAGCAGTGAACTCGAGCTGCTGGAGTCGGTTGACCGGTAAGCAGAGGTCCACATCCTGCCGGCGACCACCGGCGGGTAATCTACCGACTCGCTCTAGAGGCTCGTGGCGTCGGCGTGCCGTCCACTGGCCAGTTGCTGGGCTTCATGGGCCAGTTCTCGTGCCAGCTGGTAACGTGAGCACGTAGAGCGGACGATGTTGCTCAGGCGCAGTGCCTCCTGGAAGTCACCACCATCAAGTGCCTGAACTGCCAGCTCGTAGAACGAGGCGCCGATATAGTCGCGAGCGGTGGCGAAGTTCGGGTCGCTTTCCTTGACTCTCTTCAGGTAGCTCAGGGCGGTTGTCCACTGCGCCGTGTCAAAGGCATCCACACCGGCATTGTAGATGCTCTGCCGGATCAGATCCTGTGCATCGCGGTGATGGAGATGGAATGGATCGACTCGTTTCAGCCGCGTGATGGCTGTGGGCCAATCACCACTGTCGAAGGCCTGCAGGCCCGCTTCGTAAGGGTCCTGGCAGGCGACCAGTACCCATGCAGCCAGCACCGCACACAACCACTTCGCTCCACCCGACTTCCCACCACCCATCGGTCACTCCCTCACCCCCGGCAACCGGTGATCCCGGCGCCATCTGTCAGACATCCGACAACGTGTTATGAACTAGCAAAGTTCGACATCATCGCGCCACGGGCCGTTGACTCGGACGGTCAAGATGGGATACCGTACTAATGTGGACCCAGGGTGAGGGTCACCGCGTCTGACGCGGAACAGGAGTGTGCATCATGGCCAGGACCATCCTGCCGGCAAGCGTTGAGAATCGTCTGAAGGGCCAGGCTGATGTTTGGCGTCGCATGGCGTTACATCGAGAGAGCGAGAAGTCGTCTCGGCGAACGGCCCCCTTCATCACCATCTCGCGCCAATATGGTTGCTCAGCCTTTGATCTGGGCCAGGCGCTGGCGCAGCGATTGCGCAGCCTGTACCCCCACTGGGAATACACCGTCTATGATCGGCGAATCCTGGAGGTGCTGGCCGAGCGTGAGAACATCAGCGCCGACATGGTTGCCAGCATGTCCGAAGGCAGCCGCAGCGTCGTCACGCACTGGGTCGACGATCTGATCGGTGCCAAACCCGCCGATGTGACTGTCTTCCGGCGTCTGGCCAGTACCATGTGTTCTATCGCAGCGCTCGGGGCCTCGATCCTCGTGGGCCGCGGCGGTTCAGTGATCACACGGGGTATTCCGGGTGGTCTGCACATCCGACTCATCGCACCCCTGGCATGGCGGGTTGCTCGCCTGCAGCAGACGGACCATGAAGCGGAGGCGACGCCGAGCTTCGTGGAACAGGCGGATCGTGGCCGCGAGCAATTCGTTGAAAGATTCCTGCATGCCGATGCGAATGACCCCCAGCTCTATCACCTGACGCTGAACAACCAGAGGCTGTCACTCGAAGAGCAGGCCGAGGCGGTGACGGCATTGGTGCAACAGCGGGTCAACGGCGGGATCGTGCACGTTTCCTGACATGCTGGGGAACGGGCGCGACCGCTCCCCAGCAATGGTGGTGTCTCCGGACTATATCCTGCCCCCGCGAATCTGGTCCAGGGGTTTGCGTGCCACCGAGCGGATGACAGCTTCCGTCGCCTCTGCTGTGTCACCTCTCTGCAGAGCAGCCAGACCTTCTACGGTCATCTGATAGCGGTGGTAGGTGTCCTCGATGATCAGGCGCATTTCTGTCTCGACGTGATCCAGCCATACATCGGGTGATATACCGCTTGATGGCGGCGCCTCTTCGAGATCCGGATGATAGACTTCCCCCATCAGCCGCAGGGCGAGGCTGAACAGACGGTCCTGCACATCATCTGCCAGCACGCCCAGGCCACGGAAACCTTCGCGGCGACTGATGATCGAGACTAGAACGAAAAAGTCACGCATGTCGTCGTAGCTCAGATCCAGCCAGGGGCCCTTGTGCAGAATCGTGCGCAGGTGATCGATCCGGGCGGTCTCCACCAGATGGTGTGGCAGATCCATGGCGTCGACGATTGCCAATGACTCCTTGTAGAAGACTTCCACTTTGTAAGCCACGATACTTGGATTGTCACCACTGATTGCCGAGAACAGGGCCTCGATCATGAGTGCCATCACCATGCGGCGCCGCTGCAGCAGCGGGAGCATACGCGTCTCAAGCAGGTCGCTGACCAACGGCGACTCGGTGCCATCGATGATCAGCCGGATCCCCTCACCGAGAAACTCACTCGCCTGGTCGGCCAGTTCCTCGCAGGCATTCCATCCATGTTTCTCGACGAAGTCACTGAGTGCGCACAGCAGCGTGACCAGTTCCTCCTGCGTCAGATCTGGTACGGATTGATGCAGGAGGGTCTGGGCACGCGGGTCGAGAGCCGGTCTGACCTCCTGCATGGCGGGGGAATAGACAGGTGGCCAGAGGATCGAGCCATCAGACACGAGTCGACGGAACGCCTCCAGGATTCTTCCGGTAGATTCGTCGATCATCTGCTCGGACGGCCTATCGCCTTCCAGATCCAGAACTTCGATCGACCGGGCAACACGGGGTGAGAGATGGCGCACAATGTCACCGGCAAGATCGTCTGCCTTGGCGAGGGCATAGAGCAGATCACGGCGATCAGCACTGCGCAGCAACGCCTCGGCATCCCGTGGGGCCAGGCGGGTCACATCCTGCAAACCAATCAGACCCAGGCCGGGTTCGATGGCTTCGACAAGGCAGCTCCAGCCATCGAAGCCATAGTCGCACGCCAGGGCGTGTTGCGCCTCCTGCAGCCCAAGGCTGGCGGCTGAGACATTGCCAGGTGTGAGACCCTGGAGACGGCGCACGTGGGCCTGCACAAGGAGAATCGCTTCGGCGTCCGCCTCCAATACGGAGCGCCGCAGGGCTTTCGCCTCGTTGCGCAGATGGCGCAGGCTGGGTTGGTCGGGGAGTTGGCGGGCAGGCATAGATCCCTCCTTCGTTAGTGCCTGTGTCCGTCGTGCAGGCGGAAGGATGGGATGATGTAGACGGCGGGGCAGTGAGCCCGGCAGAGCAGAGGTGGCCTGAGGCCTTCCCACGGACGGAGTGGCACCCTCCTGGTGCCGTGGCCAAGATAGGGCACATCACTGTGAGAACCAACGACGGAATTCCAGCGTTCTTCACCATGGCGCCGTGCGGTCACACCGGTATCTTCCGGGAGTCGGGTCGCATCAGGCGGCACCATCGACAACTCATGGGAGTGGGGGAGACTACCGATTTTGACAGGATTCTTTGCGGGCCGCGTCCGCCGTGTATTCGTGGCCGGTGCTGTGCTGGTCGTGCTGGCATTTCTGGGTAGCTATGCCAGTGGCTGGACGGCGATGGGCACCCATGCCACCGGCGAGCGCCTGGCACGTATCTCGAGATCACCCCAGTGGTTGGGCGACCAGTTCACCAACTCGTTGCCGAGTCTCGACCCAGAATTCTGGCCGGCCATGACAGCGTGGTTTACGCAGAGCAGTCCCCATGCGACCCCCGTCTCGCCACCGCCGACGAAGATGAGCACGGCGGCCGACTTCGACATGCCTCCTGCCAGCGGGCTGCGCATAACCTGGCTCGGCCACTCGACATTGATCGTCGAGATCGACGGCTATCGTATTCTCATCGACCCCGTCTGGGGTGATCGCGCATCGCCATTCACGTGGATGGGCCCCGAGCGCTTCCATCCGCCGCCTCTGCCGTGGGATCAGCTCCCGGCGATCGATGCCGTGTTGATCTCCCACGACCACTACGACCATCTCGACTACCCGACGATTCGTCGTCTGATCGATGCGGACGTGCCCCTGCTGGTGCCCCTGGGTGTCGGTGCGCATCTGGCGCATTGGGGTATCCCTGCGTCACGGATCATCGAACACGACTGGTGGGATGAGTATCGGCTCGGCGATCTGCGCCTGGTGACGACGCCGGCGCGGCACTTCTCGGGCCGCAGCATGATGATGGCGGATCGCAATGCTACGTTGTGGGCGGGATGGGCGTTGATCGGCCCTGATCACTGCGTCTACTACAGTGGCGATACGGCCATGTTCCCGGGGTTCCGGGAGATCGGCAGGCGACTGGGTCCCTTCGATGTCACCATGATTGAGTCGGGTGCATACAATCAGCTGTGGCGGGATGTGCACCTCGGCCCGGAGCAGGCAGTACAGGCCCATGTCATGGTGGGCGGCAATGTGATGCTTCCCGTGCACTGGGGTACATTCGATCTGGCGCTGCACGGCTGGACCGAACCCATGGAACGTGTGCTGGTGGCGGCGCAGAAGTACGGCGTCACCGTGGCAACACCGATCGCCGGCCAGAGCATCGAGCCGGCCAGGGTGTTGCCGACGAAGCGCTGGTGGCCACCGGTGCCGTGGGAGACGGTCGACGAAGCACCGGTCGTCTCCTCCCATCTTGATTCGAGCGATCTGCCACTTCCCCAGGTGCCATATCCAGACCGGTGATCGGTCAGGGAGCGAGTTTTGAAGCGAGCTTTGATAGATCCTCGGGTGACCTACCCGAGTCGTTCTGTAAAGATGGTGCGCGACGGATTTGAAGGTGTGCCACAATACGAGCTGCCCCCGGGTTATCTGTTCCGCGTGTATCGTGAGGGCGATGGCACTGAATGGACGCGGTTGCACGTCGCGGCGGATCCATTCATCGACATCAAGGACGAGCTGTTCGAGGATCAATACGGCGCGCAGCGTGACGCGCTGCCGGATCGCATGTGGTTCGTCGATACGGACCAGAGCGAGACGGTGGGCAGCATCAGCGGGTGGTGGGAGAAGGGCCCTGACGTGCCTGATGACCGAGGTCTCATTCACTGGGTCGTCGTGCATCCAGACCATCAGAGGAAGGGCCTGAGCAAGCCGATGATGACGAAGGCCATGGCCCGGTTAGCTCAGAGTCACCCTGGCGCAGTCCTGGGGACTTCATCGGGTCGCCCGTGGGCGGTGAAGGTCTATCTGGACTTCGGATTCCTGCCGTCGCCGGAGAATCTGGCCGATGCGGAGGCGCTACAGGCCTGGCGGGATGTGCAGTCGGTGATCGAGCACGCCGCTCTGGAGCCGCTGTTGTCGGATGTCTGACGACCGCTCGCCTGAGTGCGATTGCGGGCGTGGCATGACGCCGTCGCCCAGCGAGCGTGGGCCGAAACCATTCTGTGCGGTCTACGGGGTCCAGTCGATTGTATGACTACCCGGCGGAATCTCGACGGCCACGCCACCATCCAGGGCCTGGGTGGAGAGGGGCTCCTCGTTGAGTCGAAGCTGGCTGTCTGGCGGCATGCCGTAGAAGGTGACACGCGTTCCCGGTGAACGAATCAGCCCGGATACTCCCTGAACGGTGATGCTGATCGGGTCGACGGACTCGAAGCCGATGCCGCCTGCTCTCAGGCGACGAGCCTGACGGGCATGGTAGAGTCCGATGGTCTCCTGCCCGGCTGCGGTTCCATCACCCAGCCGCACGATCGCCGCGCGCCCCTCCAACTCGATTCCCTCCCAGGCTGCAGGATGTTCGCTGTGCGTAGCCAGGGCGACGTCACGAACGTGGGCACCGTGTCCGATCTCCACGCCTGACCATCCCCGACCAGATATCTGATGCAGTCTCGGGGCTGTCATTTCGCCTTCGTGAGGAAACAGCACGGTCAGTGCCTGGACCTGCTCATTTGCAAGAACGAATTCAGCATGCAGATACATGGGAGCTTCGTCGAACTGGGAGAGCCCCCCACGCTTGAGTCGCGTGCCCGGCCCGGTGGGCGTGGCCAGAAAGATGGTGAGGTAGATCTCGTCGTCGAAGGCCCAGCGGTATTCCTGTCCTGCCGCGACCACTTCCTGGTCGTTCGCCGCTGGATGCAGGGACAGTTGCAGTGGGGCAAGGGTCTCATTCGATGCTTCGCGCGCATCGGTCCTGGTCATCTCATCGAAGAGCACGTAGTACGGGCGCGCCTCACCCGTGCGATCCTTGATCAGAGCAAGCGTGCGTAGATGATGGCCATCCTTCACCGCCTCGCCGGCGTCACCGGTGGCGAAGTCGAGGGCCGGGTGTAGGATCCCTTCCACCAGTCCCGCGCCGCCCTTGGAGACATGGGGCTCGGTGCGATCGAGATAGGCGATGTTGCTGCTGACGGCATGATCCCACTCGGCCCGCAGGTCGAAGCGGCTCAGATAGTTCCAGCTGAAACCAGCCGGCGGATTGCCCCAGCCTTCATAGCCGGCGTTGCGCAGGAGCGTCTGACCATAACCCGTGAGGTGAATCGCATTGATCTCGTAGTGGTCGTGCTGGAAGGCACGATTCGGCGCCCAGAGGGCACCCATCAGCGCCCGTTCGCCAGCGCTTTCCCACAGTGTCGCGTAACCTGAATCCCACAGATGGCTGGCAGGCGCCAGGGGTTCGGGCAATGGCTCATCGATGATGACGTAGCCGAGCAATCCGGGTCTGGGCTTCTGCGGCTGCAGCCAGGCTGCGTGGCCGGCGGCATCACGTGAGAACCTGTGCGCCCGATGATTGGCGATGGCACCACTGGTCCCCGAGTGTCTGGCCTCGCGACAGTCCTGGAAGATGGCGTAGTGACTGGTGGGTGTGAGCATGCCGGTGTAGAACCACTCGTAGAAGGCACCCAGTAGTGGATCATTGTAGTAATCGTGCCAGCCCTGATAGGTGAGGACATCCATGAAGTAGGTCTTGGCCAACTCACCACCGGCCAGTCGTGCCGAGGCGTAGCTGCCGCCGACCAGGGCGACACCATCATCGGTGAAATGTTCCCGCAGACGGTTGTCGTAGGCCCGGGCATGGGATTCGAAGGCGTCGTGATCGCCTTTGTAAAGCGCCCACAGTCCCATGGCGCCATACTTGGCCAGATACCAGCTACCTGCGGCGACATCGCGTTCGTATTCATACCACGTCTGCAGACGCGCCTCAATCGCTGCAAGTTGTCCAGCTGTCAGATCATTGTAGATGATGTCGAGGGCAAGGATGGAGGTGAAGAAAGCATCACCGCCATTGATCATGCTCGCCCAGTCTGACGTCGGGCGCTGGCGTCGCAGGACATTGAGCTCATCCCAGTGGGCCAGCTGTGCGACGATATGTTCGATGTAGATCTGCCGGTCATCTGGATACAGAATCACCGCCAGGGCAGCCTGCCGCATGACCTGGGTCATGCTCGAGTACTGGCTGTAGACGCTGCGCTCAGGCTGGTAGGTGAGCGTTGTGCAGGCCCGGACACCATCGCGCATGCTGCGCCAGGGCTCGGATCCAGCCCGGGCGCGCAACGCGTCATATTGCTCGGCGCGTACGAGCAGTCGTGGATGTGGGTCGGTTGCATCGGCTCGCGTTGTCATGGCCGTCACCATCAGCACCCCCCAGACAAACCACGGGAGGACCGGTGTCGCCAGCCCTCCCGCCGTGTATCGAGTCATTTCCTGTCCATCCTCTGAACCAGTGCGATCACGACGACCGGCGCCGTCCTTCGATCATCTTGCCGATCATCGACACCACATCGCCAGCCCCTTTGACGGCGACGACGGTCACGGTGCCATAGAACATGAGGCTGGCTACATAGAAGATGACGTGCCAGATCTCTTTCCAGGTCGAAACATCCATGTCTTGAGGCCTCCTATTTCATGTCTTTAAAGTCGAGGGCACGGGGCGGATTGCTCTTCTGCGTGAGGAGCGATCCGACGATCATCCCCAGGGCACCCATGATCAGGCTCGCCATGACGGTGAGATTTGAGTTCTCCACGAAGCCCTGCATGAAGCCGGGCACCACTTCCGGCACCATGGACATGATGAGGAAATTGATCGGGCCCATGCCACCCAGAATCAGGGCGCAGTAGGCGCCAATGCGGTTGGCCTTGCTCCAGTAGAGTCCCAGCACGACGGTGCCCACCGTGCCGGCGAAGTAGATCGTGCCCGTCAGATACATCCACTTGAAGGCGGTTTCCGGCAGGCGGTCGATGAAGAACATGCCGAAGCCGGCCAGCAAGGTCGCCAGCACGATGACGAAGAATCGCGTCCAGTAGATCTCACGTTCACTCGACAAGCCGCCCCACGTATCATCCGCACCACGCTTCTCGGGTGCGCCATCCATCATCGCCTTGATCGGTGAAACGACATCGCGCACGAAGACGCCACTCCAGGCCAACAAGTAGGAGTCGTGCGTCGACATGAAAGCGGCAAACATCCCTGCCAGTAGCAACCCGGCTACACCGATGGGCAAGATCTGACCGAGCATCTCCGGCACGGCAGACTGGCCGTCGTTGGCATAGGCGCCCGTATAAGAAGGCAGGTGCGTCCAGGCGAAGGCGGCGGCACCCCAGAACATGGGGATGATGGCGCGTCCGACGGAGGTCAATCCCTGAATCCAGAAGACCTTGCGGGCGACCTCGGAGTTCTCCGTCGACAGGGGCCTCGACATCTCCGGCTGCCAGAGAATGCTGACGAAGGAGATGGAGATGAAATAGACGACGAAGATCCATCCATAGGATGCATTGCTGATCGGATCGAAGGCGTCGGCACCCTTATGCTGATCCAACGAGTTGACGATGGTATCCCACCCCAGCGCAGGATGGGTGAGGATGAAATAGGTACCGAGCAGGAAGCCGATCGTCAGCAGGACGAACTGGGCGAAGTCGGTGAGTACGACCGATACCATACCGCCCATGAGTGTGTAGAAGACGACGATGATGAGCAGAACGATCATCACCGGATTCACCCAACTGGGATCCATACCGGTGAACCCAACGACGAACTTGGAGCCGAGAATAGGGAACAGGCACATGTTCAGTGTGCCTGCCAATCCGAGGATCGAGCCACCGAGCAGACGCACGCCGCGGGAGTATTTCACCTCATACAGCTCGGGCACCGTCATTACCTGCGTGTGCCGCAGGCGGCTGACGAGGAATCCCGTCTTGCCGATGATGATGTGAGCGATCGTAGCGATGACGCCGATGAGGAAAGGCGAGAAGCCGTTGACGAATCCCTCCTGGGCGAAATACATGACCGTCACCAGCCCGAGGCCGGTGCTGACCATCGTTGCCACGGCCATGTGCGTCTTCAGCGCACGTCCGGCAACCAGGAAGTCGGAGATTCCCTTGATCGATGATCGCGCCAGGATGCCGGCGGCGATGGTGCCGCCCACGTAGACGAGGACGATCAGCAGATCGATCCAGTGCAAGTGCATCGGCTGGTACCTGCCCTTTCTTGTCGGGTTCGGGAACAAGCGGGCGAAGTATAGTGAATGGGTCAGGGATCGTCTCACATGAGAGATGTCCAATGACCGTCGTCTGACAGGCATTCGATGCAGGCGGGTGATCTACTCCGGGTGCAGAAGCGGCGGCCGGATCACCGAATTTGCAGTTCCATACACGGTACCGTAGCCTTCCAGCATCCTGCCGGATAGGCCTTCCTCCTGCGTGAACTGTCAGCGGATCACACTGGAGCGGAGGCTTTTCTATTCCCGGACGGTCCACCGTAGCCACCGTGTTCGATGCTTTCCAGGTCACCCAGCAGCGTCCGTTCGCCCGCTGAGGCCTGGTTCGGCATCAAAGCCAGGCCCAGAACGAGGGCCAGAACGATGGCAGTACAAGTCGTCTTCATCTCACAACCTCCTCAAACACCGGAAAAGTGCTTCAACCCCTTCAACACCAAACCTCGCCAAAGGTGTCCGCTTCCACCATGCATGGCTGGGCAGTCGCGAGTGCAGGACGTCAGGTGAGGTCGTCATCATCGGGGTTCAGCTTCCCGGATGGTTGCTGGCGATGGGCAAATAGAACTAGAGTACAAAGGTAGTTTGCCAGGCAGAGCGACCACATTCGGGGTTGGACCTGGCTGGCCCTCCGATGGAGACCGGCAATGGCTGAGGCGAAGAAGATGAGGATCATGGTGGGCTATAGTGCTCACTTCACGTCCGACGAAGTCCTACGGGTCGCCAAGGACCATGCCCGGGCTTTTGATGCGACGCTCTATCTGGTCTCGTCGGTCGTCGGTCACACGCTCGACGAATCGGGTCACCACAAGGAGAACGACGCGGCCGAGCGGATCGAGGCCCTGGAGGCTTCACTGAAGGAGGAAGGGCTCGACTACGAGTTCCACCTGGTCACTCGCGGTGCAAGTGCCGGCGAAGACCTCGTGAAATTCGCCGAGGCACACCAGATCGACGAAATCGTCATGGGTTTCAAGAAGCGCTCGGCCATCGGCGAGATGGTGTTTGGATCGAATTACCGGTTCGTCATCGCTTTTGCGCCTTGTCCGGTCGTCACCGTCCACAACTGGTCCTAATCTTCGAGTCTCGATCCCTATCATGACGAAGAAGGCCCTGGGCATTTCTCTGCCCATCTCGATTCTCGCTTATATCGGTCTGATCGTCTCGGACCCGGCGACCAGTCCATTCTATGCCATCGAGAGTGCGTTGGGCACGGTCGGTTACTCGCTGATCGTACCGACCATGCTCTTCGTCATCGCAGTAGCCGTTTCGGTTTCGTTGGGCTATATCGCGATCGGCATTCGCTTCAATCGTGGGGAGGGCGGTCCCGGTCTCGTCTACGAGATGCTGGGGATCAAGCCGGCCATGCTGGCCGCTGCCAGCCTCGTAGAGGATTTCGTTCTCACCGATGCGATCACTATGGCCGCCGCTGTAGCTGCGCTCATATCCCGGGGCATCACATTCAATCTGGATCTCGGAGAGTATTCAGCACTCGGGGACCGGCTCCTGCTCGCCGTGATCGTGGCCATCGGTGTAGCGATCGTGATGCGTTTCGGCGAGAAGGGGCGCTACATCTTTGCCGGCATGACCTTCGGTTTCATGTCGCTGATTCTCTATACCGTCTTCCTGCCGATCATCCCCAATGTTCACGACATTCTGCCCGTCGCCCACGACGTCCACATCCCTGATACATCGTCTCTGACGGGGCTGGCAATGATCGTGGTCGTGCTCTTCGGCGCGGTGCGTGGCTTTGCCTTGCTGACTGGATTCGAGGCGAGCGTCGCAGGACTTTCACACGAAGAGGACAAGCCGGAGTGGGCGCGGATCGCCATGGGTGTGGGCACGGTCATTCTCGTGCTGGCTTTCACCAGCGTGGTGACCTACGACATTGCCAATACGACACGGATCCTCGAACTGGAGCCCTCCCACACGAACACGCTGTTCAATCTCTGGACGCGATCCAAGCTGGTGGAGGGATCTCTCGTCGCGCAGGCCCTGACTTTCTTCAGTATCGGGATCCTGTTGTCCGGTGCCGCCAGCGGTGCCGTGGCAGGCAGCGGCATGTTGCGCACACTGGTGAAGTCGAAGGCGTTACCGTCGGACTTCAGCCAGAGCCATGGTACCGACTATCGATCAATCTTTATCGTGCACGGCCTGGCAACACTTCTGACACTGCTGTTCGGTGCGGATGAGTTAGTGATCGTCGGTTTCTATGCCATCTCCGTGCTTGTTGGATTCCTGCTGAGCCTCAGTGCGGCGGTGAAATACGCCTTCTACACGAAGACGAGATATCTCTACCTTGCCGTGCCGGGTCTGTTGATGGTCATCTTTGCCCTCGTTGTGAACCTCGGGCGCTACGAGGGTTGGGTCATCATTGGCCTCGGTCTCGTGATGGCCTACTTCCTGCACAGAAACTGGCGTGCCGGTGGGCAGTTGCCCATCAATTTCACGCACTGAACCTCCACCCACTTCACCGGCGAGAATCTCGAAGTGACGCCAACTCATTTCATCGGACAGCACCGCGACGAACTCGATACGCCCGTGCTGCTGGTCGATCTGGACATCCTGGATCGAAATATCGCTCGCATGGCCCGAGTCATCACGAAAGAGGCTGGCGTGCGCTGGCGTCCCCACACCAAGGGCATGAAGAGCCCGGCCCTGGCGCACTACCTGCAGCGTGCCGGAGCTCAGGGTGTGACCTGTGCGAAGCTGGCCGAAGCGGAGATCATGGCCGCTCATGGCATCCAGGACATACTGGTCGCCAATCAGGTTGTGGGGCCCATCAAGGCGGATCGACTGGCGCGGCTTCAGCAATTCACCCGTGTCACCTGTGCCGTGGACAGCGTGGAGGGAGCCACGGCGTTGGGACGTGCCGCCATCGAGCACGACACGGTGATTCCCGTGCTGATCGAGATCGACACCGGCATTCATCGGTCGGGTACTCAACCCGGCGAGGCCACTGTGCGTCTGGCCGAGGCGATCACTCAGGTCGAGGGCATTCGCCTCATGGGGTTGATGACCTGGGAAGCCATGGGGGCCCAACCGGAGAAGATGCACGAGAAGAAGCAGGAAGTGGCTCGTCTGCTCGGCGCCTTCACCGATACAGCCGAGGCGTGCCGTCAGCGCGGGTTCCCCATAGAGATTCTCAGCTGTGGGGGCACCGTCACCTACTGGATGAGCGCCTTCCATCCGGGGATCACGGAGATCCAGGCGGGTGGTGGCATCTATGGGGACATGATGTATCGCGGCAAGGGGGTTGATCACGAGCCGGCGCTCACGGTGATGACGACAGTCACCTCGCGGCACTCGGCGCAGACGGTCACGACGGACGGCGGCAGAAAATCGATGAGTATGGACCTGGCCGATCCGCAACCGATCGGCATCGATGACATGGTGAAGCTGACGCTGTCCGCTGAGCATGCGATTGTCGATGTGTCCAAACCCAGGGATACGCCCGGGGTCGGCGACCATCTGGAGTTCATCGCCGGGTACTCGGATACGACCGTCTTTCTTCACGATTCACTGGTGGGCACACGACAGGGGATCGTCGAAGTCGTCTGGCCTATTCTCGGTCGCGGTCATCTCACATGACCATTCGCCCCCGCGTGGCTGGTGATCTGGCCGCCGTCCTGCGTCTCTGGAATGACAGCGCCGAGCGGGGTGACGTGCTGCTCAAGCCGATCACAGCAGAGGCTTTCGCTGTCACCTTCGAACAGAATCCGTCCTATGATGGTGCCTTCGACTTTGTCGCCGAAGTGAATGGCCATGTCGTGGGCTGGATCAGCGGGATCGCCAAGAAGGTCTTCCTGCCGAAAGAGACCCACCAGAACACACCCGGTTTTCTGACCGTCCTCTTCGTCGATGCTGGCCACCGGCGGCAGGGGATCGGTACGGCCCTGCTCAAGACGCTGAAGGCGGCATTTCGACAGGACGGGAAACAACGCCTCGCCTGTCTGCCAACCAATCCCATCGATCTGGGCTGGACGATCCCGGATACGCCCGGCCACGACCACAACAATGCACCGGGCGTCGATCTGGACGGCCCACTGCATCCATTCCTGCAGTCGGCCGGATTCGCTGACGGCGCCGTGGAAGTGGCCATGTATCTGGATCTGAGTCGCTACGAGTGGGCGCCGGCCGTGAGTCAGTTGCAGGAAAAATTGCTCGCCGAAGGCATCCAGACAGGTCGTTACAACACGAGTCTGAACTGCAATTTCGATCGTATGTGCGACCGGGTGGGCAGCGAATACTGGCGATCGGTGCTACAGGAAGAGACGGCCAAGCCCGATCCCCGCCCGATTCTGGCTGCCATCCATGAGGGTTACATCGTCGGATTCACCGGTCCCGTCGACAAGGAGGCCAGTGGCCGTGGCTGGTTCACCGGTATCTGCACCGATCCCGAATTCGAGCAGCGCGGCATCGCCACGGTGCTGTTCAATCTGCTCATGCAGGAGTTCGTTGAGGTGGGTGCGCAGTTCAGCACGCTCTTCACCGGTGACAGCAATCACGCCCAGCGGCTCTACGCCCGTACTGGTTTCGATGTGCGACGTCGCTTCGTGATGATGCAGCAGGAGCTGGCCTGACTAGCGGCCGCGCTGGTTGAGGCCCAGCGGAGTAGATCCAGGGCTGTGCCTTGTTCATCAAGCATCACTGTGTCCCGCAAGCTTGCTCACTGCGCGTGCGGCGTGATGGTCTCCTGAAGAAGTTGGATCGACTTGAGATGAATATCGGCGTCACCTTCATACCGGTAGGCAAACCACGCTCTGGAGGGTTGTGAGGCGTGGAATACCAGCTCGTATGGCGAAGAGACAAGGGGGAGTGACGTCCACCACGGTGCGGCCAGTCGATCGACCTGGGGAATCTCCATGTTCGTATCGGCGATCAGGATCTTCGGGTGCTCCTGAGATTCCATCCAGCGCCACCACACGCTGCCGCGTTGCCTCGATGTCTTCGGCGGGGTCGGTGACGAAGATGGCCATGTGTATGGGTGTCGGTCTTCGTACAAACCATTCAGACCAACTGGAACCCTTCAGAGCGAATCGAACCCGGTAGCGCCCCCGCTGAATTACCTTGTGGGAGGCGAGAAGCTGGCCGACTCCTAGCTCGGGAACATCGAGCGACTCCAGCAGACTCGTGCTGTGGTCTACAGCAGGGACACGGAATTCAGTTGACGTGGTTCCAACGCGGAATTCGTCACCTCCTCCCGCATAGGTCACCTCCAGATAGACGAGGGACGGCCGCTCGGACAGATAGTAGTAGCGGAAGTTCCCACTGGCGTCCGCACTGATCGGGATGAACACCCGCTCTTCCCACGGCTGTACAACGGAGAGCGTGTTTCGTCGACGCAGGATGAAACGATTGCGGCTGCCATTCTGCACGCTCGTACAGTCCGTCGTCACACTGAGCAACCCGGTCCGGACGTGTTTGTAATACTGTGCAAGGAGACCGGGGGCCTCGCCGGCGGCGTGACGCATTGTTCCCGTTTCTGTCCCCACTTCCATCTGCCCAAGGGCGCCAAGCGTCGTCCGATTGATGGCGTCACGGACCTCTTTGTCATCTGATATCAGGTTGAGTCCTGGAACCCATTCCGACTTCATCCGGGGCGCAACATCGATTGCCCGTCCCCACACGCCTGGCCACAGAAGTAGGAAGACGAGCAGGCCCACCCGCACCGCCGGTTTCTGCCAGTGCAGCAGGGCGATCGTGCATCCTGCCACAACGACCCAGAATGCGGTGTCCGCCAGTGGCAGGATCTGCTCGGTTTCGGCGACGCCATGAAGCAGCAGGGGATAGAAGCGCTGGATTGAGGAGAGAGCCAGGTGGCGTCCCTCAAAGAACATCTCCGGTGTCGAAAGCCCCGCCGCGATCAACTCCCACCCAACCACACACGCCAGCGACAGCAGGATGATCAGCGGGACGCGCTGCCGGCTTCGTTCGAGGGTGACGGCAAGACTCAGGGCGATGGCGGGGATCGCGGTGACGAGGAAACGAGCTGGAAGACAGAAGCCGAACCACCAGACGGGGTGAAGACCATTGATCATTGCCGTGGCTGCGTAGAGTCCTGCCACCAGCAACAGTCGAGGATCCCGACGCAGTGCCAGCCAGCTGAGTCCAAGTCCGGCCAGAGCAAAGACCGGGGCATTCGTGAACAGCCCCTTCGTCGCGTGCAGCCATTGTCCGGGCAGTGAAATCAGCCAGGTTGCCGGTTGCAGCGCATTCTCATCCCAGGCATTGCCCGGCCGGGCGGCGCCAAGCCAGTCGCCGCTGTACATGATGTTGAATGCAACCAGACCACCCAGGCCCGCCAGCCAGGTGGTCAGGATTGCAGCGAGGGTCCGGTGGCGATCCGTTGATCGCCAGGCTTCCCATAGAATGGCTACACCCAGGAGCCCGCCCAGGGGAAGGTAGCGTGGATGCAGGAATGGCAAGGCAACCAGAAGCAGGGCCAGTCCAGTCAGTCGAATCGCCGGCTGCGCAATGGTTCGGTCACAATGCCAGAGCCGGGGGTTGGCTGTCACCGGAAGCTGAACCAGCACAATCAAACTGATGAGCAGCGCCGGGATCTCCGGATAAAGCTGGTTGCTGAAGAAGAACAGTGGGGCGGAGGTGGCGCAGATGAACGTGGCCGTACCGGCCGCCAACGGCGAGATCCCCAGGCGATGCAACCACTCATCGAGAAGGCCAATACACAGCGCCGACAGCAGGGCCATAAAGAGCGCGCAGAACAGACGTGGATTGCCGAGGGCGACACCGATCTGATAGACCGGCATCAGCAGGGCTGACAGGCCGACGGGGTGTATGGAGTGGACCTTGCCTTCAGGCGATGCCGGCGCCTGGTCGATGCCCGTCTGCGTGACGTGAAATTCGAAGACATGGTCGTCTCCGAGATTGTTGCTCAGGTCGATGTCACCATCGCGCAGCAGGCTCTGCGTGACGCGAAGATACTGGCCTTCATCTCCGTGCAGCATGGTCAGCTGACAGAAGTAGAATGTGTAGCCAGAGTAGAGGACGGCTGCGAACAGGCCGATCACAAGGGGGCGATAGGCAGAGCGCTTCTTCGTGGAGGCCGAATCCGGGGTTGCCGAATCTGTCGGGGGTGACCAGAGAATGGCCAGGCCCATGCCCCATGCCAGGTGCGGCGCCCACATGATACTCAGCCACGGGAACCAGTGGATCACCGGGTCTGACAATGCGCATAGACGGAGTGCCACCATCACCGCGACCCAGAGCGACGATCTGCCCACAGTGTGCTCAGGACCCCTCCTGTCGCCCCGATCCAGAAGAACACGCACCCCAAGGGCCAACAGTGGCAGCGCGCCGAGCCAGGATACCGACCAGGTTTCCAGGTTGATGGCTGCGTCAAATACACGTCGGCTGAAGCCGACCCGAGCCAACCAGCCATCGAGCCACCACCAGCTCAGATAGGGAAGCAGCAGCAGGGCCCATCTGACCGGTTCGGGCCGCTCATCCAGCCGAATGAAATTCGACAGACGATCGGACACACCGGGCCCGGGTGGTGAGTCTGGGTTGGTTTCGGCGACAGAATCTGCAGATGGGCGCGTCATAGAAAGCAGTATTGTGGGGTCATGTGATCCTTTGCAAGGGTTGACTTGTTGGATCACGCGGAGTCGTCTGCCCACAGTGGTGCCGACGCATGAAAAGGACAGATGCCCCCGGAGACTCACCCGGTCCTGCTTCAGCAACAAAGTTCGCCCGGAGCAGCGGGGCCGACATGGAGGGGGGACGTGGCGGGCGACGGTCCGTATTTTCGTGCACTTACGCCATCGCAGACTGACGAAATGATACGCACATGACAACTGATCGATTGACGCCCGAACAACTCGGACTCGCCGCCACGCCCCCAGTGGCCGACCGGAAGCCCACATCGCGTGAATTCCACGGGATCACGGTGACCGACGACTACGACTGGTTGCAGGACAGGGGATACCCCGTCGTCGAAGATGAGTCCGTCCTCGCTTATCTGAACGAAGAGAATGCGTACTTCGAAGCAGCCATGACGCCGCACAAGGCGCTGACCCAGGTGCTTTTCGAGGAACTCAAGGGTCGCATCAAAGAAGAGGACGAGTCAGTGCCCTTCCGGATCGGCGCCTGGCACTATGGGTGGCGCTTCGGCGCCGGTGCGCAGTATCGCATCTGGTATCGGCAACCGGTCGTGGAGGGGCCTGAGGAGCTCCTGCTCGATGAACCGGCCCTGGCCGACGGGCTGGACTATTTTCGGCTCGGTGGCTGGGACATCCATCCCGGTGGTGATCTGCTCGCCTGGTCCGCGGACACCAATGGTTCGGAACGTTTCACCGTGCAGATCAAGCGTCTGTCGACGGGCGAAGTCCTTGAGGATCAGATCCAGAACACGATCGGTTCACCCATTTGGGCCGAGGACGGAAGATCCCTGCTCTATCTGGAGGTGAACCAGCTGTGGCGGCCATTCCGGGTGCGTTCACATCAACTGGGCACCGATCCGGCCGAAGATCCCACCCTCTATGAAGAGGAGGATGCGTCCTTCTTCGTCGGTCTCGACAAGACGCGCAGCCGACAGTTCATCCTGATCGGCACAGGCGATCACGTGACCAGTGAAGTGCGGGTGATCCCGGCATCAGACCTGGAAGCGCCGGTGGTCGTGATTGCTCCGCGGCGCACGGGGCACGAATACGAACTCGACCACGCAGGTGATCACTTTTACATCCGCACGAACGATACGCACAAGAATTTCCGCGTTGTGAAGGCGCCAGTCAGCGATCCCGGGGAGGCCAACTGGAGTGAACTGATTGCTGGAAGTGATACCCACTACATCCGGCAGCTGGAGGCCTTCGAGCAGGCCCTCGTGCTCAGGGAAAGTGTCGGTGGTCTCGATCAGATTCGCATCCGCACCTGGGATGACGCCGAACACTACGTGGAGTTCGCTGAATCGGCCTATGCTGCCCACCTGGGAACGAACCACGAGTTCAGTATCGATCAACTGCGTCTGGAGTACGAGTCGCTGGTGACACCGGAGACGGTCTACGACTACGATCTGGCGCAGCGCACATTCGAGACCCGCAAGGCGCGTGAGATCCCCTCAGGCTACGATGCCACGCAATACGTGACGCAGCGCCTGATGGCACCAGCTCGCGATGGCGCCGGGGTCCCGGTCTCCATCGTACATCACAAGGACTTCCCCGTGGATGGCTCCGGCCGACTCCACGTGTACGCCTATGGTGCCTACGGATCGGCGACCAGTCCCAGTTTTGATGATGGCCGCCTGTTGAGTCTGTTGGATCGCGGCTTTGCCTATGCCATCGCCCACGTCCGCGGCGGTGACGAGATGGGCTACCACTGGTACGAAGAAGGCAAACTCTACAACCGCCTGAACACATTCCACGATTTCATCGACGCGAGTCGATTCCTGGTGGAAGAGGGGTTTGCGACGGCGGGCAATATCACAATTTCGGGCGGGTCGGCGGGCGGCGAATTGATGGGGGCCGTCGCCAATCTCGATCCGGATCTGTGGCGCGCCATCATCGCTCACGTGCCCTTCGTCGATGTGCTCAATACCATGCTCAACGCGGATTTGCCGTTGACGCCGATCGAGTGGCCCGAGTGGGGAAATCCGCTGGAGAGTCGCGAGGCCTTCGACTACATCGCCTCGTATTCGCCGTATGACAATGTGGAGGCGAAGGCCTATCCGCCGATGCTGATCACAGCAGGACTCAACGATCCACGTGTCACCTACTGGGAGCCGGCCAAGTGGATTGCCCGTCTGCGTGCACTGCGCACGGATGAGAATCTGCTGGTGCTGAAGACGAATATGGGCGCCGGCCACGGTGGGAAATCGGGTCGCTTCATCCGACTCTACGAAGTGGCCGAGGAATACACCTTCCTCCTACTGGCCCACGGCGATCGATGAGAGCAATTCGTCGCAGTTCTCACTGATCAATTCACCGGCAGCGGGGTCCACACGGCACGCGTGGGTGACTTCGTAGCCGCCGGCGACGTAGGCATTGCGCGTCGGCACATAACCGATACTGCCACTGGTGTAACCGAGGAAGAACGTGTGGGCATGGGGTGATTGTGCCTTCACGTGCTGCCCACTTTCAGAGAAGATCTCGCCCGGTGCCGTGGCCAGTGCCAGAGGGCCGATCTTCACGGCTGCGACTTCAGCCTCAACCGTCGGGAGTGGAATACCGGTCTCCCAGCTCTGCTGAGCGCTCCGCACCTTCTCCAGCCGATGACGTGCCCACCACAGGGAGCCACTGTCGGTGTCGCCCTCGCGTGTACGGTCCTGGATGTCCTGCTCCAGTTCGATGACCAGTTGCGCGGCCTGTTCCTGACTGCCGTAGCGATATCCCGGTAGCTGTATGGTTCGTGCATCCGATTGCAGGCGGCTCGCCTGCTCGGTCTGGATCGTTTCCCACACGCGTGTTGCCTCACAGCCGAGTCTCACACCCAGGGACCGCGCCGGTTCGTAGGCGTTCTCCATGCGGATGGGATTCACATCGCCACAGGCGCCCTGCAGATACAGACAGGGTGTCCCGGTCAGTTCCTCCACCACACGGGTCGCTCGTCCCGGGAAATCGGCGGAGAGTGAGGCCATTTGCCCTCCCTGGCTGACGGGATGGCAGGCATAGTTCAGCAGTGTTGCCAGCGGCCGACTTTCGATGTCTTCGATCCGTACGACGCCGACACTGTGATCGACCGGGCCATCAGGATTGTCACCGAGCACAATGCGCCCATCGCGCAGTTCGCGTCGGTTGATGGCAATATCAGACTGCCCCCACCCGACGCCGATTCGTGCTGGTTGCAGGCCTTCAACGGCCTGGCGACCGATCCGGGCCAACTGCTGGCCGAGTTGTTCACGATACGAGTCGACGACATCTACATCGTCATCCTCGATGGCGGGGCCGTAGTGATTGTGGGTGCAGGCGATGATGATGCGTTGCGGGTCGATCGACGTGGCCGCCGCGATGAGATCACGATAGGCGGCCACTGTGGGTGCAGTCAGCTGCAGCACATCGAGGCTGAAGATCAGCAGTTGTGCATCACCCTCGGCAACGGCCAGGGCCGTCGCCTGGAGTGGGTCGTGCACATCGCGCGCCGGGTCACGGCCGGCGAAGCCGATCATGGGAATGCCGATGGGTGGGGTGATCTGGGTGCGGGCAATGCCGATCTGCAGACTCATGGAGCAGACTTTCGGAGGTTGAGAGGATCCGGCACTACTCTTGGATGGATGGCAGATCGTTGAAGTCAGGCAATTGCGCAAGGTAGACATTGCCGTAGCCGGTCACGTCGCTGGTGAAGACCACCTGGGTGCCATCCGCATTGAATCGCGGGTGAACGTGCAATTGCTGGATCTTGGCTGAAGAATCGTGGCGGCACAACAGACGGGGTCCATCGTAGGCCTGGCCCGTCCACTGCCAGAGGCGCACGACACGTCCACCATCACCGACGATGAGGCCAGGTCCATTCGAGTGGATGTGGCCCGTCTGGCCGGGGAAGCTGTTCTCTACGTGATCGGTGTCATCGTAGCGACAGTGTCCGAGGAACTGCGTGCCATCCGGATTGCGACCGTGATAGCCGACCCGCTCGCCGTCGGCGTGCCAGTATTCGTGGCCCACGCTTTCGCCGTGTACGGGTGCGCGGATCTTCCACACCTCGCCCGTTGAGGCATTCAAGCCCCAGATGCGCTGGTCGACTTTGGCCCACGGCCCCTCGTGGCAGAAGGTGAGGATGTCGCTGGCCGTGGGGGATGTGTTCACATGGCCGATCCAATACTGCTCTTCGAAAACGGTGTCGCCACCCGAACCATCGGTGGCAACGCGGATCACGCGACTCCGTGGTTTGGCAGCCCACGTCTCCTCAAAGCCCACATAGCCACGCAGGTAGTCCACGCGGAATCTCTCTGACATGTCTTCGCTGATGCTGGCGTAGACCGTGCTGCCATCGGCACTGCAGTTGATCATGGAGACGTTCCACCCCTCCTCCATCTCATACAGAACGCGTACCTCGAGCGTGGTCAGATCCAGCGCCACCAGTTCGAGTTCGTACCAGAAGTAGACCTCCTCCCGGACCGGGTTGACGCAGGCCCGCAGGAATTCGACTTCCCGCGGCAGGGGCAGCGGCGTGAGATCGGTCAACTGAAGCAGTTCGCCACTGGTCAGATCGACACTGTAGAGATTTGTCGCATTGCCGCGATCGGAGGCGACCAGCAGACGCGTACCTGCAGCGTGCCAACCGGGGTTCGTGAAGTAGAAGTGGTGGGAGTGCGCACGATGATTGGTCAGTTGGCGGACACTCGTGCCTGACACGTGATCATTGAATGTCACGGACTCGTCCGGCCACTGTCTGCCAACTTGAGAACCCTGTTTCACGTGATCTCTCTGTCTGCCAAGTATCCTGTTCCGGGTCCGGGTGAGTTCAACCCGTCGGGATCTGGTCGAAGATGCGAATGGTCGGATCGCCGTCGAGCAGTGGACCGATCTCGTCCATCAGGCCCGTCTCACCGCGCCAATTGAGATAGGCTTCCTGTTTGGCACGCTCACTCCACTTCTGGAAGACGACGAAGCTGCATGGATCGTCCTGATTGTGCAGCTCTTCACACATCAGATTGCCATCGTAGTTGCGTGTGGTACGCAGTGCTTCATGCAGACTCTGACGGAATTCCGCGGCGCCTTCTTGAGTGGCTCTGAATTCGACAATGACTGTGCAACTCATGCGCTTCTCTCCCGGGTGTGTGATGGTGACGGGTGTCGGGTCGATCCCGCTCTGGTTCGGCTCAGTTCAGTCGCCGGTCTCCCAATCGATCCAGAAACTCCTCAAGCCACACACCATCGCCACCGTGTCCGGCGAACTTGGTCTCGATGTCCGTGTCCGTATGGCTGTCAGAGCCACCCGTTGAGAAGAGGCCATGTTCAACGCAATAGGCACGATAGACGGGTGTGAACTCGGTGGGCACGTTCTGGTGGGCGCATTCGATGCCATCCAGGCTGCACTCTTGTCGCAAGCTGTCCATCCGCTGCCGGTCGCCCTGCGCGAAATAGCCGTGCGGGTGAGCGATGGCGATGAGCACGCCCAGTTCCTTCACAGCGGGAAGGACAAAATCTGCCGCTGGGTAGTCGGGAGAGGTCACCTGTTGCTGGGCACGTTGTTTGAGGTCGCCATATCCATCTGCATCATCGATGAAACCCCGTTCGATGAAATACTCCCGCTGCAGGCCATTGGCCACATGCGTGTGGCCCTGAATCTGCAGGGTGCGCTCCGGTCGATAGGACTGGAGCAATTCGCGGCGATGCGTATCGGTATAGTCGTGACCCAGCGCCTGAAGCCCTTTGCAGATCGCGGCGCCGGTCTCCTGCTGCCACGTGTGATAGGCATCCAGGACCGGCTGTAGCGAAATAGGGATGTCGAGGGGAAAGCCATAGCAGAGCATGTCGACGGCACCGATGGAAGTCGTCACAGTGAGCTCCGCCGCCGGGATGGCCGTGATCTGTGGATACTTCGCGCTCATGGCGACGACATCCGGCTGGCCGTCGAGAACGTGGTGATCGGTGATGGCCAGGCAGCCCACACCCAGAGCTGTTGCCCGACGGAAGTGATTCTCCAGTTGCGCCGTGGCGTCGTAGCTCCAGGAGGTGTGCAGATGGAGATCGTACGGCGCAACGGGCGGGGTATCGCTCACGGTGGAGCTCCTCTCGTGTATGGGACGCGGGCAGGCCACAGCATCCACGCAGGTGGGTGCCGGTGGTGCGTGATCCGCATGGCTCTGGTCCTGCGATACTCGGTGCATCTTCCCGAGTGTGGCGCCAATCTACCGAAATGCCTGAGCGCCGCCACCGGCAGTAGATCGACCCCGGTTTGCGATGAATGGCCCAACTCAGACATCGTCTTTGTACAGACAGTGACAAACCGACAGGAGTTGGATTGTGAGAGACACGAGAATGCGATGGAGCCGAATCGTTGTGGCCTTGTGCCTTTGGGTGGCGGCACCAGGTGATGCCGATACTGGCCTGGTTGGCACATGGCTGGGCGAACTGAATCTGCCGAATGGTCAGGTTCTGCGGATGGGTCTGGAGGTGGAGGAGCGCACCGATGGGTCGCTGACGGCGGATCTGATCTCACTGGATCAGGGGGCAGATGGTGAACCCTCGACGCAGGTGCAATCCGATGACGTCTCCATACGCATCCAATACCGTCGGATGAGTGTGTTCCTTGAGGGCGCGCTAACCACAGATGGCCAGGTGTTCGATGCAGACTACATACAGGGCTCATTTCGGGCCGATCTGCGTTTTGACCGGGTCGAATCCCTGCCCGGTCTGGTGAGACGCTGGCAGAATCCGCAACGGCCCTATCCGTATGTGGAAGAACCGGTGCGATTCGATGGGGGCGCCGCAGGCGTGTCCCTTGCGGGCACACTGACCTTGCCCGCCGGGGACGGTCCCCACGCGGCCCTCGTCCTGGTGACCGGTTCCGGTCCGCAGGGACGGGATGAGCTGATCGCCTATCACCGGCCTTTCCTCGTGCTGGCCGATCACTTCACGCGACACGGGATCGCCGTCCTGCGCTACGACGACCGTGGCGTGGGCGAATCGACGGGGGACTTCGGTGCGGCGACCACGCTGGATCTGGCTGCCGATGCCCGGGCGGCCTGGGTATTCCTGCGTAACAGGACGGACATCGATCCGCAGCGCGTCTTCATCGTCGGGCACAGCGAAGGCGGCATGATTGCCCCCATGGTGGCTCTCGAAGAGAGGGAAGTGGCGGGCGCTGTTCTGCTTGCCGGAACCGGTATCCCCATCGTCGACCTCATGGATCTCCAGTATCGGCTCTTCTCGCTGGCCGCAGGGGCCACCGTGCCGCAGGCGGACGCGCTGGCCGGCATGTATCACGTGATTCACGAGGCGCTGAATGCCGAAACGGACCGAATCGCCACCTACACCAGGATTCAGGCGTACTACGACGGCCTGAATGATGTAGACAAGGCCCTGCTCGGGTGGAGCCGCAGTCAGCTCAACGAAGTGATCGAAAGTCGCATGACGCCCTGGTGGCGCTACTTTGTCGCCTTCGATCCAGTCGTGTATCTGTCCCAGATTCAGGTCCCGATCCTGGCCGTCAACGGGGATGCGGATCTCAATGTCACCGCCGCCGAGAATCTGGCCGGCATCGAACAGGCCACGGCCATGGCCGGCAATGATGATGTGACGCTGGTCGAGTATCCCGGTCTGAATCACATGCTGAATCGGACCGAAACGGCCGCCGGCGGTGATTCGATTGCCCTCGGGGAGACGGTCAATCCGGCGGTCCTTCAGCGTGTCACACGATGGATTCAGGTCCGCGCCGGGCTGGACGTGACCGCTGTCGAGTCGACGACGATGACAAGGCCGGCGAGCATCTCTCTGTCGCCGAACTATCCCAATCCCTTCAATGGCCGCACGCTGATTCGATTTGAGTTGCCCGCAGCAGCTTCCGCCAGATTGGTCCTGTTTGATCTGACCGGCCAGCGTCTGAGATCCCTCGCCGAGGGGCAATTTGCCGCCGGACCCCACGTGGCCACGTGGGATGGACAGGACGCAGAGGGACGCGTCGTCGCATCAGGGGTCTATCTGCTGGAGTTGCGATCTGCCGGTCGTGTGCACCGTCAGGCCCTGACGGTGCTGAAGTAGGGCGCTATCATTCCCTCACCCCATCAGCAGCATAAGCGAGAAGAAGAGAGAGAAACAGATGGCTCCAAAGAAGGTGATGATCACCGGGATCTCCGGTATTGTCGGCAGTTCGGCTTACCTGCTCATGCGTGAGGCGCCGGAGAAATACGAGCTGTATGGCCTCGGTCGCCGCAAAGTGTTGTCCGATCGCGTGAAGGATACGCGGGCCATCGATCTGCCCGAGGATCACCACCGCGTGGCGGATATCGCTGACTTTGATGCCGTGCGGGAAGCCGTAGAGGGCATGGACGTGGTCGTGCACATGGCGGCCGATCCGGCCGGCGGGGAATGGGAAAGTGTTCTGCGCAACAACATCGTCGGCGGTTACAGTGTCTTCGAAGCCTGTCGTCAGGCGGGTGTGAGCCGTGTTGTGGCAGCGAGTACGATCCAGGTGTCGACGGG
>JABHDC010000108.1 GCA_018673255.1 Gemmatimonadota bacterium | reverse complement strand
GGGACAATGCGGTGGCTGAGTCGTTTTTCCATCTGTTGAAAACCGAACTGACCTATCACTGTCACTGGCTCACTTACCAGGCTGCGCACCGCAGCCTCTTCGAATACATCGAGATCTTTTACAACCGCGAAAGGAGTCACTCCACCCTCGACTACGCGACACCAGACCAATTCGAGCAGCAGCAGCTATCCACAATCGCCGCTTGAGGGTGTCCACTTTCTTGGGGGAGTATCAGAGTAGATCTGTGGAGATCATCTCTTCCGTCCAATGGGCTGTCACTCGCCGCATGAGGGAGATCTCTGCTCTCACACTACTGTCGCTGATACTGCTGAGCGTCATCTCCGATGCTCAGCAGTATCCCTTGATTCCAGAATTGTCCGATGAAGACCTTTCGGCGCTTGACCTCAACGATGCTTCCGTAAGTGACTGGAAACAGATCCACCCATCGCCGGCGATTGATCTGAGTTTCTTCTTCGAGCGGCAGGTTTCGGTAGCCATGTGGCCAACCGAATTCGCCCATACCACCATCGGTGCAAGTGTGTGGATAGGGTGGCATCGAGGTTCGAGCCGGATATACGTTGCGATCGAGCGGTTCGATGACGCATTCTATCCTTCTACTGATGTGTCGCTCGCCAGACGCGTGCTTGGCGACACCCAGATCGAGTTCTCTGTAGATGGTGACCTATCAGGGGGGATCTACCAGTCCGGCGACCTAACGAGCGGCAACATGTATCTGCCTCGCCCGAATGACGAATCGACAGCAACCTCAGTCGCCCTGAATTCGGCGGCACAGAAGTATAGGATCGCCTTCTCCCCCGATGGTGGGGGAGACATCCATCTATTGGGCCAGCCGGGACACTGGGCTTCGGTGCCACCATATTCTGACATCGGCGGCGGGATTGGTTCGATCTCGGAAGAGACCGGCCATACCTTCTGGACTATTGAGTTTTATGTGACCGTCTTCGATGAGCTCTCGGAAGATGCCAGCACTAGTCGGACGACTCTCTTGCGCGAGAGAGCTATTGTGGGTCTTGATCTCCTGGTCGCGGACATGGATTCGCCGACGGGAGACCGGGACTCGATGTGGCAGACTTCGCCGAATCCACTTGCCAATTACGATGCTGGGTTCCTCAAGCGTTGGATCCTCCAGCCACTCGTGACGACGACGATCGGCCGTGTTGGGTGGGGCGTAATCAAGCGACGTGGACCGTAACCATCTGTCTTCACAACGCACGCCGACGCTGCCAATGGATGAGCTCGCCAGACAATCCACCCGTACGCATTGGACTGTATCGTTCTTTCGAGCACCTCTCCTCCGACCAGGTCATCGCTTCGCCTGGCAATGACCAGATCGCCACCGCCTCCACCAGAGGGGATGCAAGAATCGATAGGTTTCAACGCATCCGCTGACGACCTTTCGAGCACATACTTCCACCCCATCCAGGCCCCGTCGGCCCCAGGTGATTGAGCCCCTGCAGCTCAGCTTCGTTCCGATCCTGATAGACAACACTATCTGCCTGTGCCCCGCGGTAAACCATGATGGTGAGCAGTGTCGGCATCGCACCGATGGCCTCGGCGGGGATCAGGTCTCCTCAGTAGATGTGGCCCGATCTTGCATCGACGAAGAACTCCGCAATTCTCTCCGCCTCTCTGTATCGGCGAAGTATGTTGGGACGTGGTCTGGCATTCATAAGCAATGCGACGAGGCGTTGTTGCATGACTCGCCCGGCGCGGATCTTCTCGTTTGGCCGCTCGCGGTCAGGCCACAATCTTGGCTGATTTCGGCATGCCAAGTTCTGTCATTCGATTGATGACATTGACGGCAATCAACGCCTCTGTCTTCTGGGCCCCGCGATGCTTGGCTCGAAGGCGATCGCCGATGATGCGTTTGTACCGGTACATCGAGTTCTCGGCGCGAGCCTGCTGGTGAGCGCCCGACTCCTTGCGCCATTGACGTCGACCGACGGCACTGATCCTCTCGATCGCCTCATTGCGTTGACGCCAAATTCCTGTGGCTCGTGAATCCACAGCAGCCGTCTTCATCGGCGGAATCACGATCTTGATGTTGGAGATACCCGATGCAGCCAGCGCCTCATACATCGGTCGCGAATCATACGCTCCGTCTGCTGTGAAACGAGCGATGCTGCCTTCGATCTGCTCGAGCATTGAGATCGCAACACACCCATCGTCCGCATTTCTGTCGGTGAGCGCCGAAGCGATGATGTAGCCGTCGCCATCAATGCCCAGGTGTAGCTTGCGCCAGCTGCGACGCTGGTTCGAAGTCTTGTGCTTGTGAGCCTGCCACTCTCCGTCCCCAAGTATCTTCAGGCCGGTCGAGTCGATGACGAGATGGAGCGGGCCACCGCTCTGAGCGAAGGGCGGGATCTCAACATCTCGACTGCGCCGCGACAGCGTGGTGTGGTCGGGCGTCTGGAGCGTCAGGCCCATCAAGCCAATCAGAGATGAGACGAAGCCTTCGGTCTGCCGCAGCGGCAAGTGGAACACCGTCCTCAAGGTCAAAGTGGTCACGATCGCTATATCGGAGTACTTGCGCGGTCCCCCTGGACGGCCGCTGGGAGGCGCTTGCCACGCAGAGATCGCTTCCTCGTCGAACCAGACTGTGATGTCGCCGCGCGCTCTGAGTGCGATATCGTACGCCGCCCAGTTTTTCACGCGGTACTTTGTCTTGTACTTCGGCGACACCTTGGCCTTCGTCCGGGCAGCCATCATCGATCTTCCTCGAGTATCGATCCCAAATGGAACAGGATCGCCCGAGCCCGATGGCGATGTCAAGCCGGAGTCATGCACCAACGCCAACCCGCACAGAGGATGCGAGTCTGATCCCCATCTGGTCCGGTCAGGGTGTGGGGCTCTTCCGGCGGCAGTCGGCTGCAGAACTCATGGCTGAATTGGTCACCGGCTCGCAACAGCTCATCGATCGTCTGGCAGGGGACTAGCCCATGTTCATGCATCACACGAACCATCTCTCGATTCGGGCTCTGTTTGCACTCTTGCTGGTGATCACAGCAGGGGCGTGCGGCCCGGCAGACGAACGCGGTGAATCTCAGGATTCCACAGATACCGATGGGGTGTCGATGATCGCCGGCGAAGCACCCTCACTGGCAGCTTACAAGGCGCTCTTCCCGGACGAAGGCAGCCAGGGATGGCCGACTCCCTATCTGTGGAAAGAGGCGCCTGAACTGGTGGTCGAGAAGTGGCTGACAGACGAGCCGCAGATTGCCGGGAAGTTTGTGATCCTGGACTTCTGGGCGACATGGTGCACACCGTGTCTGGCAATGATCCCCAAACTGAACCAGCTACAGGAGCAGTTCGGCGATCGTCTCGTCATCATCGGAATCTCGGAAGAGGCCGAAGATGTCGTCCGTGCATTCGCAGGACTCCCGATCGGCTACGCCCTGGCAATCGATACGAAGAAACGCCTGCAAGAGAACTACCGTGTCGCGGGACTGCCCTACGGCGTGTTGATCGATCCTGCTGGCAGGGTCGTCTACCAGGGCTACGGTCTGGATGCAGAGATCGTCAGGAAGGTGCTTGCCGTGGACACCGGGGTGTCCATCGATTCTGGGGGATGACAAGCATCAGGCGTCGTCTCCCTCAGACGATTCCTGCGTGGGACGAAGAGTGGACCAGATAAGTGCCAGACTATAGATCACCATGGCCATCAGATAGAGGAAGCGGTAACCGAAGAACATGGCGTTGTATTCGAGCACACCACCGACCATGGCCCCCAGCAGATTCGCCGTCATGATCCGGGAGATGTGCGAGCGCGACTGAAGCAGGGCCGAGAAAGCGATACCCGAGAAGAACACGGGGCAACTGAGAAGCCCCAGTGCCCCTATCTTGCCCGCGAGCGTTGCGGGGAGGTAGGACGCTGCGATGGCCGTGTAGCCGACGGCGAGGGAGATCAACAGCAGCGCGAAGGAGGGCCAGGCCGAAGTCACCCGGAACCGGCTCACGACCGCGTTGGCCAGGAATGCCATGGTGAGGATGGCTGAGATGACGAAGGCTACCACGTGCCACGTATTCCCGAAGAGCAATCCGACTTCTGTGATGGCCTTGGTCTCTACCAGCATGAAACCAGCCCCCATCAGAAAGAAGGGGATGTCCGCCGAGGCGACGGGGCGTTGTCCCACAAGGCTCACGGCGACGAGTCCGGATACGACGATCAGGAAGATCAGCAGCAGGATATACGACATCGGAAATACGCGCTTCGGCATGTAGAAGAAGGGCCAGTCATCAGTGGACACGTCGACTGCCAGGGTGGGGTCAGCGTAGTCCTGCGTCAGATCGCGGAAATCGACGGCATCCAGGATCGCGGCATCGACAGACAGGCCGCCCTCTTTCTTCTGCAGGAATGTCACGGCGCCGTCATAGTCTGACTGGATGCAGATCGGCGGTCTCCCATCGAAGGCCTCCTCCATCATCAGATAGATCTTCGCACCGATTTCCCTGGACAGGACCGCGAAGGAAAGGCTGAGGATCCCCCCGTCGGACAGGCGAGCCCTTGCCTCCTGCAGCGCCTCGATGGTGTAGACATACGAATCGACCCGGATGCTGGAAGCATGGCTCGACAATACGTGCGAATCGAGAAGTCCGTAGACGATTAGATCGTATTTCTGATCCGTGGTCCGAAAGAAGGTTCTGGCGTCGCTGACGATGGCTTCGACGCGCGGGTCATCGTAGGGCTTTTCGGGATGGTAGATGGTACCCAGGGCGACGATGGCCGGATCAATCTCGACAGCGCTCACATGGCCTGCGCCTGATCGCAGGGCGGCGGCGACGTCATTTCCGGTCCCCGCTCCAACGATGGCCACCCGACCGGCCTTTGCGCCGAAGACTGTGTAGGGCAGTTCGTAGTGATTCCCGATCCGATCCAGATCAGCGTCCTGGCTGCGATTCAGATTGCCCTCGGACAGATTGTGAACCCGCTGGAAGTAATGGCCGGCGGCCCTGATGGACATCATGCCCCGCTGACCTGGCACCACTTCGAGCTTCTGGTAGGGTGAATAGACTACTGCCTGACCTGGCGTCTCCGAAAAGCTGATCAGACCCAGACACAACACAGCAGCGAGCAGACCACAGTAGAGCACTCGCGAGTCGAAGCCCTGGAAGGCGAGAATGCCCAGGAAGGCCAGAGCAAACCACAGCAGGGGTGGTGTCCACAGCGAACTCACAGCGAAGGCGGCGAGGATGCCCGCGAGACTGCCCAGAAGATTCAGACCATAGGATCGGAGAGTCGGGCGTCTGTCCATGAGCCGGCCACACAGCTGCCCTACAGGCACGAAGGCAGCGATCGTCATCACGAATACAGCCAGGAGCGTCGTATATACGGCGGCGAATTGCGGGATCGTGCGCGCAACACCGATGGCCATGTTGAGTTGCTCGCTCAAGGGCGTCACCATCAGGGCGCCATGTCCCATCGTGAAGCGTGTCGCAAAGAGCGAGAGCATCTGCCAGGCCAGCATGGGGATGACAAGGATCAGGAGAATCGACCGGCGTCCGGCGAGGGCGTAACCCAGCCCGAGGCCCAGAAAGCAGGACAGGAGGGAGAAGTTCTTGTAGAGCGAGAAGAGGGGGAATACATCCGCCTGCCAGCGGATGATGATCAACTCGAGGAAGAGACCCAGTGCAGCTGCAGCCAGGATCGCTGTCTCCGCCCACCTCTCAGGGATCGCGTCGATGAAGGTGGCCTGCCGGACACCGGTTGCCTCCAGAAGCGTCAGAAATCGACTCAGTGCCCACCAACAGACGGCGCCAAGGACACAGACG
>JABHDC010000009.1 GCA_018673255.1 Gemmatimonadota bacterium | reverse complement strand
GGAGCGACCGCCGTAGGGTGCCCATCCCAGGGGCGATATCATCTGCAGTGTGGTCAGTCCGCCCCGACGTAATAGCAGGTCCAGTTCCTGTCTCTGAGGGCCATCGTAGCCGTTGTGCAGCAACTCGGACCAATTCTGGCGCACACTCAAATCATAGGTGGCCGGATCACCGGGATCCCGATACAGGCCGTGGGTCGTCGTCCACTTGAGATTGGCGCGGGTCACCTCTTCGATCCACGATCGCGTATCGGACAGACCGGCGCGCCAACGCATCCATTCCCCGACCGATGCGTAGGCCTCATAGTTGTTCGGCCGCTCCCCGGCGCGCCTCTTGGCCGCCGTCGTGTAGGCCACGTCCGGATCGATCGCGGCCAGCGATTCATCCCAGCAGACCAGGCGGGCGGGAGAGACGTGGTTCGCCAGCAGATTGCGAGCGAGCATGATCTCCTTGGCCGTCAGGTCCAGTACCCCGGGCACAAAGGGAGGCCGCTGCTCCTGTGCAGCCTGACCGATCTGCGCGATCACCTGATCCAGCGCTGTGGCTGCTGGTTTCACCAGATCATCTCGCCCTCGAAGGCTGACGAGGATTGCCGCAGGACAGGCGAAGCGCGCAGCGGTGCCGCCACGCCACCGGTCGGCCCGTTCGAAGGGGTCGCGGATCTGTCCGTCGTCATCGAGCCAGTCCCGCCGTGCCCGGTCGACGACGATCTCGGCCGCATCCAGATACATGGCGGCGTGGGGCGGCCATTTCATGTCGCTCATGGTTCTTTCAGCCTCTCTGTACCCCGACATTGGCCAGGGCAAGACACGATAGAGAAGATCGGGCTGGGCGCCAAAGTCCAAAACCGTCGCAAGAGAGATCTCGCGAATTGCCGTTCCCTGCCGATATAGATAACCGGAGACGTCTGTGTCAGGAGTTGACCTACTTGTCGCCACGTTGTTGAGACGGCATGTCCATGCGTAAATTTGCAGATTCAGGCCATATCAAGAGGATTACCAATTGAGAGCCCCAAGGTGTATCGAGGTCCTGGCATGGGAATAGCAGCATCCCTGCGTGCCTTCCTCGCTATTGTCGTTGTCATGTTGTTCGTCCCACGACCAGTACTACCGGCGACGATCAACGCCGGCCCGACAACCTCGGTGGGTACCACCGTGGTCCAGCCCAACACGGAGTTCGTCATCTACGCCGTGCGGATCCAGCGGGATCCACCGCCGCAGGAGCGAGTGCTGCAGATCGGTGTTGTCGTCGAGGATCTGACGGCCCCACTCGGTCCCACAGGTCTGGCCTTGACCGACTTTAACCAGCTGCGCCTCTGGGTGAGTACGAATGCCACCTTCGACGGCGGTGACAATCTTGTGGGCTCAGTCGCCCAGGCCGGCATCAATCTTTCCGGTGAGACCGACGTGCCGGGTGGCGTCAATCTGCTACCAGGGGGTGGGGGTCGCTGGTATCTAGTGACGGCCGTGTTGGGGCCGGGTGCCATCAATGGCCACGCCTTCCGCGTCAGCGCCAGTGTCAACAACATCGACATTGACCAGAATCCACCGGGTCCCGGTGGTTTTGATGGGCTGACCGATGTGATTCTCGATGGTCAGATCGTGGCGGCCAATGCCAATCGCTTCGAGATTGGCGGTATTCATTTCTCCGCGACCATCGCCGATGCCCCAAACGCGGGTGGTGGTAGTAGTAGTATTCAGCGGAGCGTGCCGATCCGTGGTCTGTGGCTGGCGGCGATGGCCATCCTCGCCTTCGGTGCCTACCGGCTGCGCTCTCTCTCGTGAGCATTGATCTGGGCCTGGATGAGCGGGGCAAGGCCCTGCGATTCTGTGCCCGTTTCTGTGCCTGGCTCGGCGGCATGGCGCTGCTGTTTCCCTGGGTGGATGTGGTGATGGCTCGTCTTCACCTGCTGCCCGTGGCGGCCGTCGCCGGGATTCTCATGGGCCTCGCCGGTGTCGGTGTCGATCTCGATACTTCCACAGTCGCCAGCGGTCACGCCACGCTCGAGATTGGCAGAGTCACCTACCTGGTGACTCACGCGTGCACGGGGATCTACGCCCTTGTTCTGCTGATCGCTGCCGTCATGGCGTATCCTTGCAGTGGTGCCGATCGCCTTCGTGGCTTTGCTCTGGGGATTCCAGCCTTGTGCGCCTTCGGCGCGCTGCGTCTTTTCGTTCTGGGCATCATCGCCCAGCTGCAACCCGCCTGGATCGACCTCTTCCACGAGTACATCATGGAGGTGGTTTCGGTCGCCTTCGTACTCTACGTGTGGATACACTGGATTGACCGGATCGTTGCTCCCCCGTCCCACAACTGAGCGACTCGATCGTGCCCTGAGACTGTTCGTCCGCTTCCTGCTCGCCTCGGCCCTCCTGTTTCTGGTCTGGCGGGTCATGGATGAAGCGTACCTGCGTCTACTTACGCAGATAGTGAATGGCCTCTTTTTCCTGACCGATGAGCCGGCACGTTTTGCCCTGCAGGATGGTGCGCTTGTCGTCAACCTGATGGGCTTCGGTCGGCCACTGAGTCTGCAGTTGGGTGGCAACCACATCTTCTATCTGAATCTGATCGTCGGGATCGCCCTGTTCGCTGCGACACCGGCAGCTGACTGGCGCTGGCAGGTGAAGTGGGCGGGATGGGTATTGCTGCTCACTGGCGCGACCCATCTGGTCAGCCTGTGGTATGGGCCTGAACTGATCTTTCAGGACTTTCTACTGAGCCTGTCTCCGACGGACCGGATGCAACTGCTTGAGTTGGGTGGAGACATCTGGCGAGACCGTGCTGAGCCGGGGCTGGCCACACCAATCTTCGCTGCCTGGCGTCACTTCGGACGACTGGGATTCGTCGTGGTGATCTGGCTCTTTGCTTCCAGGAACTATTTGAGGCTGTCCCGGTAGCGTGTGTTGGCTTGTTGTACGGCTGCCATCAACAGACGTGCGTTGTGGGCGCGATCCTCGCGGATCTGCATTTCGGTTGTAGAGAATGGGCGCGCCAGAGACGTCGTGACCGGGGCGCGTGCGTCTGGTGCTGCCGACATGTTCGTGACGACCGAGTCGACGGCAGCCAGGCACAAGGCAGTGCCAGTGATCAGCACGATCGCCGTGCCCGCAATGGCCAGACCCTGCCCTGCAAGACGAATACAGGTGCCAAGGGAATGCAGGCGGGTCAGTGTCATCCACCAGGGTTGCTGGCGAATGCACGAAGCTTGGTATGAAGTGGTCACGAGTTGTGGCGGATTCATGTTCTATATATCGGCAGATTTATCGATTTCTTGAGTCGAGGCGCTCTAATTTCCCTGTCACAACAACTGCGCCTCGATGCCATCTCCCTAAGGTCTGGATCACAGCCCATGCGACTGTATCTCATCCGTCACGCCGACCCCGACTACCCCAACAACACCATCACCGAGACGGGCCATCTTGAGGCTCGGGCCCTGGCCGACCGACTGGCCGCAGAGGGACTGGACCGCATCTATGTGTCACCTCTGGGGCGAGCCCGTGACACGATGCAGTATACCGTCGACAAGACCGGGATGTCCTACGAGGTGGAGGACTGGATTCAGGAGATTGGTGGCCTCAGTGTGGAGGATGAGGCCATGGGGAAGATCGCTGCCTGGAATGTGCCTGGGCAGGTCGTGAGGGGCAGCCGCCCTCTGCCCACGGCCGAAGATTGGAACGCCAGGCCACCACTCGACGATCCGGCCTTTGGTGAGATCTACGCCAAAACGCGGGCCAACTCCGATGCCTTCCTGGCCCGCCACGGATACGTGCGCGAAGGCGGCGCCTACCGCATGGTCGCCAGGAGCACCGAACGCATCGCGCTCTTCTGCCACGCCGGTTTCGGTCTCACCTGGCTGGCCCACATGCTGGATCTCCCCCTCCCGCTGGTCTGGACGGGTTTCTTCCTGGCACCCAGCTCGGTGACTACCGTCCTCATGGAGGAGCGCTCCGATGAATTGGCCGTGCCGCGCTGTCTGTGCGTTGGCGACACTTCCCATCTTCATGCTGCAGGCCTGCCGGTAACCCCCTCGGGCATTGTGGCCAACTTCGACTGACGGGACAGACATGAACGAGCAGTACGACGTAATCGTCATTGGCGGCGGAACGGCCGGTGTGGTGGCGGCCGTGCAGGCGGGACGAGTTGGAGCCAGGACGCTGCTCGTCGAGAAGACGGGCATGCTGGGCGGGACGACAACCGTAGGTGGGGTCAACTTCCCGGGCCTCTTCCATGCCTGGGGACGACAGGTGATCGCCGGGATTGGTTGGGAACTGGTCACCCGTTGCGTGGAGGAGACTGGCGGCACGCTTCCGGACTTTGCCGACTACGATCGGCATCACGCTCAGCTCCAGATTCGCGTGAATCGCTTCGTCTACGCCGCACTCTGTGATGAGGCCGTAGCTGATGCCGGTGTCGACATTCTCCTTCACACTATGCTGGCCGACGTCAGATCACAGGCGGAAGGACATGCATGGCAGGTGACGCTCTGCACCAAGAGCGGGCTCACCGAGCTGGATGCGGCGGTGGTGATCGACGCCACGGGGGATGCGAATGCTACCAAGTTGGCGGGTTTGCCGGTACATGTCCCGGATGAGAACCAGCCGGCTACACTGACCTGTGAGGCAGGCGGGTATGACCCGGCGGATCTCGATATCGACAGTATCAATCGTGCCTTCGACGCTGAGGTGCGCGCCGGGCGCCTGAGCTACACAGACGCTTCGTGGAGCACGACGGAGCCCAACATCGGTCGGTGGCTGCACAGTTACGGTGTTCAGGCCAACCACATCCATCACATCAATGCCAGGGACAGCGACGGCAAAACCCGTCTGGAACTGACGTCGCGCCGGAGTCTGCTGCGTCTCTACCGGTTCCTGCGACAGCAGCCCGGTCTGGAGAAGCTGGTGATCGAGCAGGTATCACCTGAATGCGGCGTTCGCGAGACGGCCACGATCCAGGGGATGGCGACGGTGACGGCCGAGGACTATCAATCTGGCCGAGTGTGGGAGGATGCAGTGTGTCACTCCTACTATCCCATTGACCTGCACATATCTTCCGGGACGGGACTGGACATGGTGATGCTGGCAGAAGGGGTCGTGCCCACGATTCCGCGTGCGGCACTCCTGCCCGCAGGCAGTCGTAACTTCATCGTCGCAGGACGTTGTATTTCGAGTGATCGCCTGGCCAACTCCGCACTGCGGGTACAGGCTTCCTGCATGGCCACCGGACAGGCCGCCGGGGCGATGGCTGCACTGAGCGTGAAGTGTGGCCTGGCGCCGGAGGAACTGCCCATGGCCGACGTGCGTTCACTGCTTCGTGAGCATAAAGCGATTGTCCCGCAGGACAGTTGACCGGACCCGATGGCAAGCCATCCACAAGCATGTGGCGATGAGCTTCGAAGATCTGCCCCATTGTCTGAGATCGGTATCAGACTGCATGACGACTGAAGCCTGGCACCCGGAGCCGCATCACCGCCCGGACATCGTCCACTGGAAAGCGACGGACATCAACATGGTACCCTACCACATCACGCGGGAATCCTCATGATCGGCGTTCGCCAGCTCATCCCTCTGCTGCTTCTGGCGGCAACCACACTGTCTGCGGCGCAGGGGCCGAAGATTCTTTTCTTCGGTGACAGCCTGACGTCGGGTTACGGATCTTCACGTCTGGTGGCGTATCCTGCAGTCGTGCAGAGTGCCATCGACTCGATGGGTCTCACCGGCATTGTGGTGAATGCTGGACTCAGTGGAGAGACGTCGGCGGCCGGTGTGCGGCGTATCGATTGGGTGCTCTCAGCACACGAAGTGGTCGACATCTTCGTGCTGGAACTGGGGGGAAATGACGGGCTGCGCGGCGTGGCCCTGGAATCGACGGAGAAGAATCTCCAGGCGATTTTCGATCGTGTGAAGGTGAAGCACCCTCAAGCGGCGCTGGTTGTGGCTGGTGTGCTGATTCCGCCGAATCTCGGTTTGGACTACACCGAGACCTTTGCCGGCATCTATCCCAGGTTGGCCAAAGCCAACAAGGCGACGCTCATCCCATTTCTACTGGAAGGGGTCGCGGCGATTCCGGAACTCAATGTGGACGATATCCATCCCAACGCCGCCGGCCACAAGATCGTGGGGGCCACGGTGTGGTCGTATCTGGAGCCGCTGGTCCGGGCACGTCAGCCGTCAGTCGGCAGTGCGCAGGACCTCGAGGGGCGGGGCGGAGTGGATTCCACGGCTGCCGAAGGCGCCGACCACGACGGTGGCGGCGGGCACGATGGCGGCAACGGCGGCTAAGCTCCACCACGGTGCCGCGAAGGTGATCTCGAAGACGTAACGTGTCACGGCCCATCCGCCCAGGATGGACAGGCCCAGTCCGGTCAGTGCCGCCAGCGATCCGAGCAGCAGATACTCGACGATGAGGATGCGGCTGACCTTGGCGCGGCTGGCGCCCAGGGTCCGCATGAGGGCACTCTCGCGCAGGCGTTGGAAGTAACTGCTTGAGACCACAGCGACCAGGACGATGAGTCCAGTGAAGACCGAGAAGAAGGCCATGATGCGCACGACGACGGCCACCTTCGAGAGGATGTTGTCGACGGATCGCAAGACGAGATCCAGGTCGATGATGGACAGATTGGGAAATCTCGTGACGGCTCGGCGCTGAAGTTCGGCCCGGATGGCGCTGTCTTGGCCACGCGTGACCAGAACGTGGAATTGTGGTGCCCCTTCGAGGACGCCGGTGGCGAAGACGCACATGAAATTCGGCATGATTCGCTGCCACTCGACGTCACGCAATGACCCGACGACGGCGCCGATGGGCACCCCCTGTACATCGAAGGTGATGGAGTCACCCACGGCGACACCGAGGGCATGGGCCATTCCCGTTTCCACTGAGACGAAGACGGTGTCGGTGGTGACGGCGCGCCAGGCGCCCTCGACGATGGTTTCCGACGATGTCAGTTCGCCTCGATAGGTCGAGCGGTATTCACGTTCGAAGGCCCAGCGGCCGCGTCGACCCTGTCCGCTCGAGCTCAACTCGCTGACGGGCACGCCCTTCACCGACGCAATATGCATGGTGACGATGGGAACCTGTTGCAGCAGCGGCATGCCAAGGGAGTCCACGAGGGCGGCAACGTCATCGGCCTGGTCGGTCTGGATGTCGAAGAGCACGACATTCGGTTGGTCGCCACCGCTGACGCCTTCGATGTGGGCGATGATCGAACTCTGGGCGCTGTAGAGCGTAGTGACGAGGAATGTGCCCAGGCCGAGGCTCACCAGCAGAAGCAGGGTCTGGTTGTGGGGGCGATACAGATTGGCCAGTCCCTGCCGCCACACGAAGCTCCACGAGGTCGGGAACCAGCGACGGATGGCGCCTCGCAGCAGGTGGGCAGCCAGGGCCAGCAGGAGAAATGCAACGAGTGTGCCCCCGGCGAAATACAGTGCGTGGTCGGGTCGTCCGGCGAGCCAGAGGGCCAGCAGGTAGGTGCTCACGATGCACAGGCCGATCAGCAGAATGCGCCAGCCGCGGTCGGTCGATGGAGTGGTGTCTTCGTACGAGGCCCGAAGTGCCAGCAGGGGCGAGGCACGCCGCACGGCCAGCAGCGGCAGCGCCGCGAAGAGCAGGGCAATGGCTGAACCGATGCCCGCGGCCTCGAAGAAGGGTCGGATCGACCACTGAATCTCCACATCGGACAATTCCGCCGGCAGGAAATCGGACAGCAGTCCGGGCAACAGCAGCAGGAAGGCGGATCCAGCAATCGCCCCAAGCATGGAGCCGACCAGGCCCATGGCGCCGGCCTGCACCAGGTAGATGCGCAGAGCCTGCCCCGAGGTGGCACCCAGTGACCGCAAGATGGCGACGGTCTCCAGCTTCTGCTCTACGTGGGCGTGGATCGCACTGGCTACACCGACGGCCCCCAGCAGGAGGGCGACGAAGCTGCCCAGTCCAAGAAATCGATAGAGATTGCCCAGTGTGCGCCCGAGGCGTCGCTTGCGATCTTCGACGGTGTCGACGTCGACATTGTGACCCTCGAATCGTTGCTGCAACTGCCTGGCGAGGGCGGGCACGTCGGTGCCGGCGTCAAAGCGCAGGAAGCGACGGTATTCCACCCGGCTGCCACGCTTCACCAGCCCTGTCTGCTGCAGGTATCGCATGGGGATGAAGACGCGGGGCTGCACATCACTGCGCAGAGAGGTCTCGCCCGGCACATTCAGCAGGCGTCCGTGGATGGCGAAGATGGCATTGCCCACCTTGATCGAGTCACCCACCTCAGCACCGTATTGCAGCAGCAGGGATTCGTCGACGAGGGCGCCACCGGCAGACTGCCAGTTGTCGGCCGCCGCCGCGGGAATCGTGCGCAACTCGCCATAGTAGGGGTAGTCACCTTCCTGGGCCCGAACCTGCGAGAGTCGAGCGCCACCGACTCGTGGCAGCAGGACCATGGAGTTGAACTCCACCTGGTGTGATTGATCGCCGCCGATCGAATCCAGCACCGTCTCGACCTCGTCGTCGAAGGGCAGATTGCTCTCGATCTCCATGTCGGCGCCCAACAGGGTCTGGGCCTGCTGATCAACGCTGACCGCCATCGTGCGACCGAGGCCGCGCAGTGAGGTGAGGGCGGCAATGCCGACGGCGATCGCACCCGTGTAGAGGAAGAGTCGCCGACGTCGACCACGACTGTCCCGCCAGGCTGTGCGCAGAACCCAGCTCAAGCGCTGTCTCCGGACTGGTGATGTGCTTGGTCATGTGTCTGGTCATGTGTCTGGTCATCTGTCGGACTGGAGTCCTCGATGACGCGGCCATCACGCAGGCGGATGACACGTCCGGCCCGAGCAGCCAGGTCGGCGTCGTGGGTGACCAGGATCAGGGTGGTTTCCGCCTCCGCATTGATCTCGAAGAGCAATTCTTCCACGGCTGCCCCGGTCTGTCCATCGAGAGATCCCGTGGGTTCGTCGGCGAACAGGATCCGCGGGCGATTGATGAAGGCCCGGGCGATGCCCACCCGTTGCTGTTCACCACCGGAAAGCTGAGACGGATAGTGGTGCAGTCGATCCCCGAGTCCGACGCGTGTCAGCCACTCCTTGGCCTGTTCGGTGACCTTGCGCTCTCCGCGCAGCTCCAGCGGCACGCCCACATTCTCGATGGCTGAGAGGGTGGGCACGAGCTGGAAGGTCTGGAAGACGAAGCCAACCCGCTCGTTGCGCAGACGGGCCCGTGCATCTTCATCGAGTCCGTCCAGAGACACGCCATCCAGGATGACACTGCCAGAGGTGGCTCGATCGAGACCGGCACACAGTCCGAGGAGGGTGGTCTTGCCGCTGCCCGAGGGCCCGACGATGGCGCTGGTGGAACCGGCCTCAATGGCAATGCTCACATTGTCGAGAACCGTGAGGGGGCGATCGCCACTGGTATAGGTCTTGGTGAGTTGGCGTGTTTCGAGAACGCTGTGGGTCACTGCGTGGCAGCTCCGTGGAGGAGGGAGATGAGACGAGTTGGGTGATCGGTCATGATGCCATCGACGCCGAGGTCGATGAGCCATTCCATTTCCTGCTTCTCATCGACGGTCCAGACCTGGACCGCCAGATTGCGGCGATGGGCAGTCTCGATGAAGCGTTCGTCGACGATGGTCAGAAGGCCCAGCTTGATCGGCACCATGAAACAACTGAAGGGCGTCGGTGTGTACAGATCGTCGAGACGCAACACGTGCAGAGTCCAGAACAAGAGATTTTCACCGAAAGAACCGGAGGTGAGCACGCCAGGGCAGGCTGCACGAAATGCGACTAGAGCATCACCAGAGAAGGAGGCAACGGCAACCCTGTCGCCCATGCCGTGTCGGCGGACGGATTCGCACAGGTTGCGGGCGACCTCGGGTGTGCGACCCTTCAATTCGATGACGAAACGCCAGTCGTTGAATTCCTCAAACATCTCATCGACGGTGGGCATCTGGATTCCCCGGTCACGCAAGGGGAAACTCACCCCGTCCAGGGTCCAGTTGTGGCCCGCATCGAGAGAGCGCAAGCTGTCGAAATTCATCTCGGCGATGGGCCCCGAGCCATCTGTCACACGGTCGACGCGCCGATCGTGCGCGACGATGAGGTGGCCATCCGCCGTCGCGTGTACGTCTATCTCCAGGACATCGATGCCCAGTTTCGAGACACGGCGATATGTGTGAAGGGTGCTCTCAGGCCCGAGTTCGGGACCACCGCGGTGGGCGATCGCCAGGGGGGCGGTACCCTGCTTCTCGAAGAATGGATGAGGTAGAATCGGTTCGGGATCCACGACCCAGCCAACGATCAGAGCGCCGATGTAGAGGGCGGCTATCAGTCGCAGAATTCGTTTGAGCACACTCAGGATCATGATGGTCCTTCTCCCTCAGGCTTGTCGATGTGTAGAACGTACGTTAGGGTGGCTGCCAATGCGGTGGTTGCCACATGCATGCGGAGGAATAGATGAGCACACAGCCCTGGAAGACCGAGCACTGGTCGGTGAGTCCCCACAATTTCGACGAGGCCATTCACGTCGAGCCCCACCGTGTCGAATTGCACGACATCACGATCCGCGACGGTGAAGAATGCGCTGATCTGGCCTACAGTGTCGATGACAAGGTGCGGATCGCCGAGGCGCTGGCGCGGGTGGGCATAAAACGCACGGAGTTATTTCTCACGGTGCCAGGTTGGCTCGAAGCGGTGCGGGCCATTCTGGAGCGTGACCTGCCGCTGGATCTCTACGTCGACTACAATCCGGGGCGTGTGGAGAAGGCGATCGATCTGGGCGCCCGCCATATCATGGTCTGGTATCTGATTGGTGAACATCAGCAGACCCACTATCTGGGAAAATCGCGCGCCGAACTGGAGCAGCAGGCGGCTGATCAGATTCAGGCTGCCGTCGCCGCTGGCTGCCACGCCAATCTCTTCATGCCCGAATGCTCCCGTACGCCACTGGAACATATTCGCAGTGCCGTCGAGATGGCCCGCGACATGGGTGCCGGGGCGGTGACGATGGTGGACAGCTACGGTGTCATGCGACCGCCCGCCGTGAGTTACGTGGTGGACAAGATGAAAACGTGGAGTGGACTGGATGTGGACGTGCATTGCCACAACGATTTCGGTCTGTCCACGGCCAATGTGCTGGCCGCCTACGATGCGGGCGCCGTGGGTCTGAATGTCTGCGTCAATGGCGTGGGGTACCGAGCCGGCAATGCCCCGCTGGATGAGGTCGCTGCGGCACTGGAGATCCTGTATGGCGTCGACACGGGCGTGGATCTGACCTTGCTGCCAGACTTGAGTCGCCTCGTGGCGAATATCACCGGCATCGAGTGCGGCTACTTCAAACCGATCGTCGGCGATGGTGCCTTCAGTGTCGAGCGCTGGGGTGGTACGGCGAAGCTGGCCGCGGCGGGCGAACGCCCCCTGGGTTTTGCCTTCGAGCCGGAAGTGGTCGGCCGAAGGCCGCGTGTGGTGGTCGGCAAGTGGAGTGATCTGGGCGCGGTGGAGAAGAAGCTCACCGATCTGGGGCTGACGGCGACACCCGAACAGATGCAGACCATCCTCACACGTTGCCAGCAGGCGGGGATCGCCCATCATCGGCCGCTGAAGGAGGATGAAATCCTCACCATCGCCCTCGCAGGTGGCGCGGTCGACGACGAAACGACCGTCGGTTGACGAGCAGACAGGCCTCATCATGGTAGACATCCCACCCGATCTGATAACGCAGTTGCGCTATCACAGCGAGCCCTATACCCGCCACCGGATCATCGTTGATGTGGTGGGCAGGGAACGATCCTCGAAAGAGGCTCGAATCCTGCGCGATGAGGTACGTGAATCGGTGCTGGCCAAGGTGATGATGGCCGATCGTGATGGTGGTGGCAGGATCGCTCTGGACGCGAACCACGAATGGCGCGGCGCCCACTGGGTTCTGTCTGTGCTGGCGGATTTGAACTACCGCGAGGGGGACAAGGGGCTGATCCCGCTACGGGACCAGGTCTACGAGTGGTTGTTCTCACCGGCGTATGAGCAAGAGATCCGGGAGCGGTATGTCAACGATCTGCATCGGTGCCACGCGGCGCAGGAGGGCAACGCCATCTTCTATCTGCTGCGCCTCGGTCTGGCCGACGAACGAGTGGATGAACTGGTCGCGCGTCTGCTGGCCTGGCAGTGGCCGGATGGCGGCTGGAACAGTGAATTGAAACCGAAGGCCGACGCGTCATCGATTCTGGATACCCTCTGGCCCATGCGAGGGCTCACGCTGCATGCACAACTGACCGGCAGCGAGGTGTCGCGTGATGCTGCGCAGCGGGCGGCGGAGGTGCTCCTCGAGCGTCGCCTCTACAAGCATCCGAAGGACGGCAAGGTGATCAAGAGCGACTTCACCGCCCTCCACTATCCCTGCTACTGGCACTATGACATACTCTTCGGCCTCAAGGCGATGGCCGAGGCGGATCGCATCGATGACGAACGGTGCAGCGATGCGCTTGATCTGCTCGAGAGCAAGCAATTGCCGGACGGTGGTTTCCCCTCCCAGGGGAAATACTACCGCGTCGGGCGAGATGCTGGTGTCGGCACGAATCTCATCAACTGGGGTGGCACGAGTTGCACGAAGATGAATGAGCACATCACGGCCGAGGCGCTGGGCGTGCTCAAGGCTTCCGGGCGACTCACGGCGATCGGGCTCTGATACGGGGGTGTAGTCGCGAGGTCGTGACCGTCTCACCTGCCCCTTGTGAGAACGACCCCGATTCGGGTTTGCTATACGGGAGGTTCCGGCAGCACACACAAGAGGATGGCACAGATGGCGATGACGGGGATCGAACGGATCGGCAACATTCTGCAGCGCAAACCGGTGGATCGCATCGGCCTGTACGAGCACTTCTGGGGCGACACGCTGCAGAAGTGGCAGGCGGGTGGGCATATCAGCGAGGGTGAAGACCTGGCGACCCACTTCGGCTTCGATATGACGACGATGGGGCCATTGAGCATGGTGGCTGATCTGGACTTTGTACCGGAAATCCTGGAGGAGACGGAAGAGACCGTCGTTACGCGCGATGGCAATGGCGCCGTGCTGCGCCGGCACAAGCTGCACTCCTCGACGCCCGAACATATCGACTTTGCCGTGAAAGAGCGCCCCGCCTGGGAAGAGCTCATCAAGCCACGTCTCCAGGAACCGGACCGCCGCCGCATCAATTTCGAGGGGTACCGCGAGGCGAAACGCGCCGCGGCCGAAAGTGACCGCTTCTTCTGCTGGGCCGGGGTCAACTGCTTTGAGCTCATGCACCCCGTATGCGGCCACGAACACATGCTTGTCGGCATGGCCATGGATCCCGACTGGGTGCGGGACATGGCGATGACCTTTGTGGATCTCTCCATCAAGCTGCAGGAGATCCTCTTCGCCGAAGAAGGTCTGCCTGATGGGATCTGGTACTACGAAGACATGGGATTCAAACAGCGTCCTTTCATGTCGCCGTCCATGTATCGAGAGATTATCAAACCTGCCCACGAGAAGACGATGGCCTACGCCCATTCCCTCGGGCTGCGGGTGATCATGCACTCCTGCGGTTTCGTTGAGCCCCTGTTGCCTGATATGGTCGATGCCGGGATCGACTGTCTGCAGGTGATGGAGGTGAAGGCGGGTATGGATCCTCTGCGGATTAAGAAGAACTTCGGTGATCGCCTGTCGCTGTTTGGCGGGATGGACGCGCAGAATCTGGTGGCCAATGATCTGGATGCGATCAAGGCAGAGCTCGAGGCGAAGATCCCTTCGCTCATGGAGGGCTTTGGCTATATCCTTCACTCCGATCACTCGATCCCGACGACGACGGACTACGAGACGTATCGCTATTTCGTCGATGAAGGACTGAGGCTGGGCACGTACTGACCCGATTCCTGCAACGTGGGAATCTTCACGGACGGGGCTGGGTGGATATGAACCGACGAGATTTCATCCAGGCCACGGCCGGGTCTGTGGCGTTGCTGTCGACGGCGGGTCCGTCAGCTGTGACCGCTCGCGGCCAGTCAGCGCGTCCGGCAGATGCAGCCTCTTCGGGTCAACAGGTGTTGGATGCGCGTCGCCATCGCTATCGACGATATCTGACAGAAGACTTCCTGCCCTTCCACTACGCGCACGTGGTAGACGCCGAGTATGGCGGCTTCATGTGCACCATCGATCGTGATGGCACGCGCGTGGCCGACACCAAACGGGCCTGGTATGAAGGGCGTGGCGCCTGGACCTTCGCCTTCCTCCACAACCACATCGATCCCGATCCACGGCATCTGGAGACGGCGCGTCGTTCCGTAGAGTTCATTCTGCGCTCGCGACCGGACGAAGATCACTTCTGGTCGCCGGGCTTAAGTCGCCAGGGTGAGCCTCTGAACGAGCCGAGCAAACGGGATCTGTATGGCGATTGCTTCATCGCCGCGGGCATCGCCGAAACGGGACGGGGCCTCGGAGATGAACGTTACCTGAAGATTGCCCGAGAGCTTCTACTCAAATCGGTGCGCCTGTACGACGATCCCAACTTCTGCCCCGACGACCGTTCGTGGCTTGGCGAGGATGCACCGCCGATCACGGGCATGCGGACACTGAGTGCGTGGATGCTCTTTCTCTGGGTGGGGCTCGCGTTGCTGGAGGGTGACGACGACGCAGAGGTGGAGGGAATCGTGGACCGCAGCATTGATGCGCTGTTCGATCATCACCTCAACGATGACTTCGGCCTGATCAACGAAGTCGTCGCACACGATCTGCAACACACCGGCACACCCTATGACCAGTTCGTCCCGCCGGCGACGGTGAATGAGACGATGTGGATGATCATGCTGCATGCCGTACGTCGGCAGGATCAGAAACTGCTTGGGCGGGCGGCGGCGCACTTACAGCGGCACCTGGAGTTCGGTTGGGATCAGGCCTATGACGGCGTCTACATGAACTGCTTCCACGTGGATGAGAATCGCTTCGATCACAACCGGAAGGGTCTCTGGGCGCAGGTGGAGAGTCTCAATGCCCTGCAATTGCTGATCGAGCAGACGGATCTGCGCTGGGCGCACGAGTGGTATGCGAAGTTGAGTGGTTACGTGTTGGAGAAGTGGCCCGCCGAACAATACGGTGCACCGCTGTGGCTCGACTACACCGATCGCAAGGTCACCTTTGAGCCGCATTGGACGCGAGCGGATGTTCTGCACTATCCGCGGCACCTGATGTTCAGCTTGATGTCCATGGATCGCATGGCGCAGGCACCGGTGCGCCAACACAGGGATCTCGCCTATCCAACCGGAGATTTCCAATGAGCCGACCGAATGTCATCTATATCCTGGCCGATGACATGGGATTTGGTGATATGGGCTGCAACAATCCTGCATCCCGCATTCCCACACCCCATCTGGATCGCCTCGCATCCCAGGGCATGCGTTTCACCAACGCCCACGCCCCGACCAGCGTCTGTACACCGAGTCGTTATGCGGTCCTGACGGGGCGCTACTGCTGGCGATCACGGTTGAAGTCGGGGATCGTCTGGCAATGGGATGCACCGCTGCTGGAAACGGAGCGGCCCACTGTGGCTGACGTGATGCGCGGGGCAGGCTATCGAACGGCCTGCATCGGCAAGTGGCACCTGGGGTGGGACTGGCAGCTGACCGACGGATCGCGCGCCAATGATCACGTGGAGTTCGGGCTTTTCAGTATGGACCAGCGCACCCCCGTGGGTGACCTCATCGATTATTCGAAGCCGATGCGGGGTGGACCGACGGATCATGGTTTCGAGAGCTATTTCGGTGACGACGTGCCGAATTTCCCGCCCTACACATGGTTCGAGGATGATCGGGTTCAGATGGCGCCCACGGTGCCCAAACCCAAAGAGATGTTCGGTGCCCCCGGAGAGATGGTCCCGGACTGGGAGCTGGAGGCGGTCATGCCCGAGCTCACGCGTCGCGTCGTGGACTACATCGAGGCGGCTGAGGAGGATCCCTTCTTCCTCTACTTCCCGCTGACCGCACCGCATACACCGATTGTGCCACTGGATCGATTCCATGGAGCCAGTGAGGCCGGTGAGTATGGTGACTACGTGTGTGAGGTCGATTGGTGTGTCGGTCAGGTGATGGAAGCTCTCGAACGCACGGGGAAGGCGCAGGATACACTGCTGGTCTTCACCAGCGACAATGGTCCGGAGAATCCTGCATACGAGCGGATTCGCGAGCACGATCACTACAGCATGGGCGATCTTCGCGGCATCAAGCGCGACGCCTGGGAGGGAGGTCACCGTATTCCCTTCATCGCCCGCTGGCCTGAGGGAATCGAAGCGGGCAGCACCTGCACCCATCTGACGACACTGGGTGATCTGATGGCGACGTGTGCCGAACTGGCCGGGACCACCGTGCCGGAAGGGGCCGGTGAGGACAGTGTCAGTATTCTACCACTGCTCGGTGGTGGGGGAGCGGTCCGCAACTGCGCCATCCATCACAGCATGACGGGACGATTCGCGATTCGCCGTGAGGACTGGGTCTTCATCGACGACGTGACCGGCGGCGACAACAAGGAGCCCGACTGGTATCGCGAGCAACGAGGCTACACGTCACACGAGTTTCCAGGTGAGCTCTACGATCTGCGGTCAGATCCTGGCCAGAAGAGGAATCTCTATGGCGAACGACCGGAGGTGGTGGCCGAACTCAAGCAGATGCTTGAGGCGGTGAAGGCGGGGGCAGGGCAGGGCGTCTGAATCAGAGGGGTTCCGTGCACACCTTCGACGGTGGCGCGCATGCCTTCGGTGACTTCGCGCCTTCGCGAACAGATCGGCTAAGGCCGCCCCCTCTACCAGAGTTTCACCGCTGCTATGATGGCGGCCGCTATCGCGAGCATGGTGCAGGCTCGTGCACGTAGCGCCACAGAAGGAGCGCGGCAACGAGGCTCAGCAGTGCGCAGAACAGGAAGAGGGGCTGATACGGAAAGTGCCCCAGATACAGACCCGCTGCGATCGGCGCCAGGGCTCCCGCCGGACCCCGCACGAGAGACGCCACGGCGTAGTAGGTCGGCACATTGGGCGGATCAGCCAGTTCCAAGGGCAGATTGATGATCGCCATCCAGCTGGCGGCGCCACTGGCACCGGTGAGGGCGAAGGCCAGATAGAGCCCCGTCGATCCCGTCGCCAGATAGGCGGCCAGCATCGCAGCAGCCGTCAGGCCGATCCCTGCGAGGAAGACACGCACGTAGCCGACATGGCCGGCAACCCGCGCTCCGACCAGACCCGCCAGGCCGGCGCCCAGTGACATGGCGAGGGTATAGGCCATCACCGTCGACGCGTCGGCGCCAAACCGCGCCATGGCGAAGACGGTGAAATAGGCGGCGCCGGTGGATCCCATCAGCCACAGGGCCATGACAGCCAGGAACCAGCGGAAACGCCCATCCGCCCGCAGCACCGGCAGCATCTGCTTCAGATAGCCGGCCAGGCTGACCCGCTGTTTGACGTGTGCGTAGGGCTCTTCACGGACCCGCAGAAAGACCAGACAGCTGGCCATCAAGAGCAGTCCGGCCACCAGGAATGCTCCCCCATAGCCGTGGGCCAGGCCGAAGCGAGTGATCGCCCACCCGACCAGGGGCACCACGGCCAGACCGGTCAGCGATGACAGCGTGAACCCCACACCGGATAACGTCCCACGTTCAGGTCTGGTCAGTGACCGGGACACGAAGGTTCCCCAGGAGGTAGTGGCCCAGCCATTGATGATGGTGTACGTCACCCACAGACACAGAATGCCGGCCACCATCAACCCTGGACGTTCGGCCGGCCCCAACAGAATCCACAGCCCGCACAGCGCCAGAGGAAGTCGCTCCAGGAGCATGACGGCCACCATCCACCGTCGAACGAGGGGCTTCGCCTCGAGCCGTGGAGCCGCCAGCACACCTGACATACGCCCGGCAGCAAAGGCGGCTGGCACCAGACCGATGACCAGATCGGAGGCGCCATTCGTCTTCAGATACAACGGTAGATAGGTCACCATCGACACGGCCGACATGGCCACGCCGTAGTTGATGAAGTCTGTGAGAAAGGCCGCCAGGGTACGGCGATCGCGCGATGGGCTCATTTTGACCAGTGTAGATCGTGGCAGAACACAGAATCTACGGTGTATGATCTGGCCGTGTCGCCAATCATCAGCGAACACCAGACTTACGATAATGCCCCTTGTAAGGACTATCCGCTCTCAGCGGAATCCCCACACAGTCTGTAGGGCACGCGTTGCTTCAGCCCTCGTGGGACGCCGCTGTGATTTTCGGCATGGCCGGCGCCCGGAGCCAGTCCCAGCCGATGAGGGCAGCAAGGACGGCAAAGCAGGCCGGCACCAGGTAGAAGGCTGTGTCGAGGCCGCTGCGATTGCCGATGTAACCCATCAGCCAGGTGAAGAAGCCGCACCCCGGCACGCCGGCGCAGGAGAGCAGCACGAAGAGCATGGTGGTGTCGACGTTGGTGAGACGGTCGGCGCAGTAGCTCTGCACACTGGGCCAGAAGGGTGCCGTGGCCAAGCCCGCCAAGAAGAGCAGCCCAAAGAACACCCGCAGATCAGTCAGCACCGGGAAGAGGAGGGTGACGGCGGTACCTGCCAGGGCCGAGTACACGATGAGGATGCGCAACTGGTGCTGGCGAATCAGGTAACCCCAGCCGGCGCGCCCCACCATCATGCCGGCGGCAAAGCAGGCCGTGCCGACACCGCCGGACCAGGCCGAGCCTGCGAAGTGGAGCTGGATGTAGCTGGCGCACCAGAAGGTGAGGCAGAACTCGCCGCCGCCGGCGACAAACATGGCGGCGTAGAATAGCCAGAACCGGGGGATCCGCACGATGGCGACGGCCTGCTCCCAGACGGTGCGCCCGTGGATGGGTTCCGGATGTTCGGGGTACCGGACCCCGGACCGAGACGGTATCAGCAGCATCACCGCCGGCACCAGGGCCAACAGCCCGACGCCGCCGATGATCCAGCGCCACGACAGGCCCACCGCCAGCAGGGCGCCCGAGATGAGGACCGTGGAGAGCACGCCGATGGGCCAGAAGGCGTGGGCGAAGTTGATGTAGCGGCCGGGCTCCTCGGGGTGCAGATCCTGGACAAAGGGGGTGGCCAGGCCCTCGATGATACCCTCGCCGAAGCCGGCCACGCACAGGGCCAGGAAGAGGAGACCATAGGCCGGGGCCACGGCGCACAGCCCGACGCCACCGCCCATGAGAATGACGGCGACGGCGAAGGTTCGCCGTTTGCCCCACCGCCCGGCCGCAAAACCGCACAGCAGCATGGCGGCGACCATGGGCAGGGTGCGGCCCAGGTGCAGGGCCCCGCCGGCGGCCATGCCACCGCTCTCGAGCGAGAAATCGAGCTCGCGGGCCAGCGATACCAGGGCGACGGGTACGACGACGGACCCGGAGGCGTAGGTGAAGAAGCTGATGAAGGCGGCCGCGTCGAAGCGGCCAAAGGTGAGGCGGCGATTGGCAGTCATGGATCCCAGTCAGGTGCGGATCAGGGCGTTCGATTCACAGTGGTTCAGCTGATGCCGTAAAGTTGCAATTTCTGTTGCAATGTCCAACGACTGATCGACAGGTGTTTCGCGATACGGCTCTTGTTGCCCTCGAATTTCACGAAGGCTGCCGCGATCATCTCTCGTTCCACCGCGGCGATCCCCTCGCGCAGAGTGCCCGTCGACTCTCTCGACGTTGCACCAGACCCCGGACGAAGACGTTCAGAGAGCATCTCCACACCGATCGCCCCATCCGCCGGTGCCATGACCAGGGCCCGCTGGATCTCGTTTTCGAGTTCACGGACATTCCCCGGCCAGTCGAACCGACTCAAGGCGTCCATCGCTTCGGGTGTGAAGCCCGACGTGGACAGGCCCAACTCGGTGACACGCTGTTGCAGAAAATGATCGGCCAGCACGGGGATGTCTTCGCGCCTCTGTCGCAGCGGCGGCAGCGCAATGGGGAATACACTCAACCGATAGTAGAGGTCCTGACGGAAGCGGCCTTCCTTGACCTCTGCCTCCAGATCACGATGCGTGGCGGCGATGACTCGGGCATTGGTTTTGCGTGGTTCGGTCTCACCGACACGGATCACCTCACCCTCCTGCAGCACACGCAGGAGTTTGACCTGCAGGCCTGGGCTGGTGTCACCGATCTCATCCAGCAACACGGTGCCGCCGTCGGCCGCTTCGAAGAGTCCTGCACGGTCCTCGGTGGCCCCCGTGAAGGAGCCCTTCCGGTGGCCGAACAACTCACTCTCGAGCAAGCCCTCTGAGAGGGCGCCACAGTTGACGGCGACAAAGCGACCGGAACGACTCGGGCCATTGTGATGGATACAGCGGGCCAGTGTCTCCTTGCCGGTGCCTGTCTCACCCGTGAGCAGAACGGTGGTGGCCCGTTCGATCACCTGAGGCAACATGCGATAGATCGCCGCCATGGCCGGGCTGTTGCCGGCGATCTGATCGAAGCCACCCAGCTGCGCGATCTCCTGCCGCAGATTGTGGTTCTCCCGATACATGCGCCGGATCCGCAACATGGATTTGACCCGCGCCAGCAGCTCAAGGGGCTCGAAGGGTTTGGTGACGTATTCATCGGCTCCCGCTTCCAGTCCCTCGACGACGGCCTCGGTTTCGGAACGGGCCGTCACCATGATCACGGGCACGAAGTCTTCGCCCTGCTGCTGCTTGAGACGCCGGCACACTTCGTATCCATCCATGCCCGGCATCATGACATCGAGCAGGACCAGATCCGGATCGACCTCCTGGGCCAGACCCAGGGCATCGGGCCCATTCGTGGCGGCCACCACGTCGTAGCCCACGGCGGCCAGTCGCATCTGCAGGGTCTTGATGTTGGACGGACGATCGTCGACGACGAGGATCCGGCCGGACTCGGTCGTCTCAGTCATCGTCACTTGAGCTGGCCGATTCGAGATGTCTGGCCAGACAGTCCATCAGTTCCTGGGGTTTGTAAGGTTTGGCGATGTAGTCGTCACAACCGGCGGCAAGGGCCTTGTCGTGATCGCCGCTCAGGGCGTAGGAGGTAATGGCGATGACGGGAATGTGTCGCAGCCGATCTTCGGCCTTGAGTCGCTCGGCGACTTCGTAACCGGACAAAACGGGCAACTGGATGTCCAGCAGGATGAGATCGGGTATCTGGGCCATGGCCATCTCCAGCCCCTGCTGACCATTGACAGCTTCGATCAGGTCATGGGGCGTCGCCCGCAAGAGGTAACGCACGACCTTGCGGTTGGAGGGGTTGTCCTCGATGTGGAGGATGCGTGCCATTCGGGCGGTATCTGTTAGAGGACGGCGGGAACGGTGACGAAGAAGGTCGAGCCTCTCCCCACTTCACTTTCCACCCAAATTTGACCGCGGTGAAGTTCGACGAACTTGCGCGCGATGGCTAATCCGAGACCGGTGCCCTCCGCTTCACGAGTGATCGATGTATCCACCTGGTGGAAGGTGTCGAAGATGTGTTCCTGCTCGGTCGATGCGATGCCGATACCGGTATCACTCACCCAGAACAGGACATCTCCATTCTCTGTCTTCACGCCACACTCGACGGTGCCTGACTCAGTGAACTTGATCGCGTTTTTCACCAGGTTGATCAATACATGCTGCGTCAGCCGCCGTTCGTCGGCCAGGATCGGCGGCAGATCTTCCGGCGCGATCGTTGTGAGCTGCAGGCCCTTCTCGGCGGCAGCATGACTGAAGGCGGCCGCCGCCGTATCGATGCAGTCGGCCGGATCGCAGGGCGCACGGTCCAACTGCATGGCCCCGGCCTCAATCTTGGACAGGTCGAGGATATCATTAATCAGGGCCAGCAGGTGTTCGCCATTCTGATCGATCTCGCCCAGCACGTCACGCAGTTCGTCCGAGATCTCGCCGCACACCCCATCCAGCACCATGGATGAGAAGTTGATGATCGCATTCATCGGCGTACGCAGCTCGTGGGACATATTCGTCAAGAACTCGGACTTGATGCGGCTCGCCGCCAGCAGCTCTCTGTTCTGGGCTTCGAGCTGGCGAAAGTCGAGATAACGTGTGTATCCCAGGGTGAAGGCTTCAGCAAAGCGCTCGAGAATGCGGACCTCACGGTCGGTGAAGCTATCGGCCACACGATGGGTCAGGGCGATGGTGCCGCCGGAAAAGGGCGTCCGCAGGATCGAGCGCAGCACCAGATCGTCGGGCCAGGTGTCCATCTTCCACCGGCGCATGTACTCCTGCTTTGCTGCCAGGGACTCGTCCTCATCACGAGAGGTGATCGTCGTTTCGGTGATCTGCTGAATCCGACCGTGGTAGGAGTCCAGCGGGGCACCCATGTAGTTGGCGACGCCAACCGGCTCGCCGGGGATCCCGGAGATATACAGGGGTCCGTCTTCATTCTCCAGACGCTCGATGGTGTCCGGCCCGAAGGGCAATTCTTCATTAGCCTGCCACTCGGCGAAGGTCTCGGCAAAGGACTCATCTGAGCCAATCGTGCCATAGACCCTCACCTTACCTGCTTCACGATCGACGATACTGATCGTGCACCACGAATAGTCCAGGCCCAGGCGCAACAGTTCCTGTGACAACAGGACGATGACGGGCATGATGTCGCCACTCGTCTTCATGTTCTGAACGCCGATCTGCACCTGCTCGACGGCCCGTTCGATCTGCAGTTCGCGATTGCGTTCCTCGAGCCGCTGGAAATCGTAGAAGCGGGTGAAGCCCAAAGAGATGGCGTCGGCATAGGCCGCAACCAGATCGACATCCTGCTCGGTGTATTTCTCTTCTCCGAAAGAGGTCACCGCGATACTGCCATGTGAGAAGGGCACTCGAATCACCGATCGAGGAACCATCTCCAGCGTCCACTCCACGCTCCAGCGGCCCTGGTAGAGTGGTAGCGTTTCCAGTGCATCTGCTTCGTTGCGATGTACGATGCGCGGTGGCAGACCCCGCTCTTCAAGGACCGGTGATCCATCCAGGTCTTCTACGGCGTAGGCGTAGTCGTATCCAGCGACGATGTCCGGCACAAAGACGGGATCCCCGACCACACTCAGGCTGTCGACGATGTCCCGGACCTTGGATGCTCGTGCCCCGCCCCAGGGAAATTCTCTGATCCTCTCGCTGGGACCCACAGCATGCAGATGCATGCGACCTGCTTCGGCGTCGATGACATTGAAGGAACAGGTCACGTACTCGAGGTCGAACTCCCTCAACTGTCGGGCAAGCAGAACGGTGACATTCGCGATGTCACTGCTCTGCCGCATGGAGGCCACTTCAGCGCGCAGCTGGTCGACAGATCGCTGAACCTCCAGTTCGCGATTGTGGCGTTCCAGGTGCTGGAAGTCGAAGAACCTGGAGAACCCAAGGCCCAGGGCATCGGCAAAGGCCTCCAGAATTTCCAGATGTTCAGGGGTGAAGTTTGCCGTCGGTGACTGCGCAGTCCACTGGGGCTGGGCCACGACGATGCGTCCCTGGGGTAGACGGGCGGCCATCATGACGAAGGACTCAAAACCCTTCACTGTGTTGACGTAGCCCGCGCCATCGTACGTCCCTTGCCGCGACGGATAACCGGCGATGGCGTGGGGCCCGACGACGTGGTCCGCGCGCCACAACCGACTCGTGCGTTCGGCGTAGGCGGCGACGTCTTCTTTTTTTACGTGGCGCACGCCCGTGTAGTCGGTGCTGGTTTCCTCCCAGAGTGGGCGCGGAATCTGTCGGTAGTAGAGATCCGCCGTCGAACTGATGTCTGCCCGATACAGGGGATAGGTGGATGCGACGGTATCCCGCATCCTTCGGTCCCAGACCCCGTAGAGATGCACGTCATCATCTTCGCCATCACTGACCGAGATAGACATGTAGTCGAAATCGATGCCCACCCGGTGCAGCTCATCCCAGAGCAGTCCCATGAGATCGACGATGTCCTCACCACGTCGCATGGCCTGCACTTCTGCTCGCATGCGCTGCACGGTCCGATCCCGCTCCAGGCGCAGAAACTCCCGATAGCGGGCGTAGCCGATGGAGATCGTACGGACCAGTTGCTGCAGGAAACGCACCTGGTGCTGGGTGAACTGATCGCCATCGGAACGGTCGGTGCGCAGCGTGAAAACGCCGTGCTCAAAAGGCACATGCAGATGGGAGCGGACGGGATAGGAGTCCGGCGTCAGCAACCCGCCGTAACGGCGGAGATTGACGCCGACCATCTCCTCGATTTCGGAAGCGGTGAGGATGTGTCGCTCCACCTCGCCGTTGCGCCAGGCGGCGATCGCCTCCTGATACGCTGAGGGTGCGGTGGCGAGGGTGGTCTGGCCCGAAAAATTGACCAGGTGGGGTCTGCTACTGCCGTCTCCCCCAAGTCGCTGCATGTGATGCAGGGCGTCATCGGTGCCGAAGAGGGTGGCGATCGTCGACTCGGGCCAGACATTGTACGAACTGAGCCAATCCCGCTCGCCATCGATGAGAAGGAAGGCGCAGGAGACGAAATCGTATTTCAGCTCCACGAGCACGTCCCACACCTCGCCCACGAGGTGGTCGATGTCACCGGCACTCTTCATTTCGAGCACTTGGTGTACGACTCGCTCCAGCCCGGCGGACTGGGTCATCGACTGTGGGGATACCCGTTCAGACATGGGCGGTCTCATACATCTCATCGATCAGTTCGGCATACTGCTCGCATAAGAAACTGCGCCGCACCTTCATGGTCGGCGTCAACTCGTCGTCGTCGCTGCTCAGCTCCCAGTTCAGGATACGGAAGTCCTCGACCTGCTCACGATCCGACCATCGGGCATTCACGGCCTGAATCTCACGATGGATGAGATGGACGATATCCGGATGTGTGGCCAGGTCAGCGTGGGTGGAGAAGGGCACGTTGTGGGTCTGAGCATAGTGACTCACCGTCTCTTCATCGAGCACGATCAGCGCCGTCAGGTACGGGCGACGATCACCGATCACGACCGAATCCAGGATATAGTCACTGGCCTTGAGCATGTTCTCCAGATTCGCGGGTACCACATTGCGGCCCGTGGCCAGGATCATCGTGTCCTTGGCGCGTCCACCAAAGACCAGGTAGCCGTCATCGTCAAAGCTGCCCAGGTCACCGGATGAGAGCCATCCGTCCTGCAATGTCTCGGCCGTGGCCTCAGGATTCTTGAGGTAGCCCTGCATCATGCCAGGAGAGCTGCACAGAACCTCGCCTTCCGAGCTGAGGCGGAACTGTGTGCCCTCCAGCGCAACACCGGCCTTACCGAGGCGGACCCCATTGTCCGGTGTCCACACGGTGACCCCCGTCTCCGTCATGCCGTAGGCCTCGCGTAGTGGAACACCCAGTCCGAGAAAGAATTCGAGTACTTCCGGTGCAATCGGCGCTGCGGCGACGACGGCCATCCGCACCCGGCCCAATCCGAGCCGCTGGCGCAGCTTCCGCAGGACAAGGAGGTCTGCCAGGTGCCAGAGGACGGACAGCACAGGGGACGAGGGTGGTCCATCAGCCGGGGCGCTCACCAGGTCCTTCACCTGCCCCTTCGCCTGGCCGTTCAACTGGTTGTCCGCCTGACCTCCCAGCTGGCTGACCGACTGTTCGGCCAACCGCGCGCGACACCGTCGTCCACCAATTCTCAGTGCCAGGGCGTAGACCTTTCGCTTGCCCCAGGTCGCTTCCTCCATGTCGATGTCGATGCGAGCCTTCAGCTTCTCGAAGATGCGGGGTACGCCGAAGAAGAAGGTGGGCGAAACTTCGGGAAGATCCTGAAAGACGGTCTCCGGACGTTCGGCGAAATTGACGATCTGACCGCAGCGCAAGGACATGAGCAGGGAAACGAATCGCTCGGAGAGATGGCAAAGAGCCCCGTAACACAAGGTTTCATCCTGCTCGCTCAATCCCGTGACCGCAACAAGGGGTTCGATGCCGTCCAGCAGAGAGCGATGGGAGTGCATGACCCCCTTGGGTGGACCCGTCGTACCTGATGTGTAGAACAGGATCGTCGTATCATCCGGGGCAATGGCGTCGACGCGTTCATCAAGCAGACCAGGCTGCACACGCTCCAGATCGCGGCCCTTCTCCAGCAGTTCGGCGAAGGTCAGCACCATCGGGTCGTCCACGTGCCGCAGTCCCTTGGGATCGATGACGACGATCCAGTGCAGATTGGGCAACTGACTGCGCACGTTCATGATCTTGTCGAACTGCTCCTGGTCCTCGACGACGCAGACGTGGGCCTCGGCGTGCTCGAGGACGTAGGCGCACTGCTCGGCGGAGTTGGTGGCATACAGGCCGACGGCGATACCACCGACTGACTGCGCACCAAAATCAGCGAAGAGCCACTCGGGTCGACCTTCGGAGGCAATGGCGACAGATCGACCGGGTTCGAGGCCGCAGGCGATGAGGCCGAAGCCGCAGGCGCGCACCCGTTCACCGTAGTCGGCCCAGGTGAACTCCTCCCAGATGCCGAAGTTCTTCTCGCGCAGTGCCACGCGTGGTGCCCAGCGCCTGACCCGGTCCCAGAACAGACCTGGAAGTGTCATCGGGATAGATGTGGCGGGCGTCGACATGGGATCAGCGCCAGCGCTTGCGGATGCGGTAGGTCTTGGCATCGGCATAGCTGTGTCTTTCGGCATTGTCGCCGACGCCCATGTAGAACTCCTGCACCATGTCATTGCGCTGCAGTTCGGCGCAGGGCCCGGACAACACTCCCCGGCCGTTCTCGAGGATGTAGGCGAAGTCAGCGAATTCCAGTGCGAGTCGCGCATTCTGCTCCACGAGCAGGATCGTCAGCCCCTCATCGCGAATCGATTGCAGGATCGCGAAGATCTGCTGCACGATGACGGGGGCCAGCCCGAGGGAGGGTTCGTCCAGCAGCAACAGACGCGGCTGCCCCATCAGGGCACGGCCGATGGCCAGCATCTGCTGTTCGCCACCGGACAGGGTTTCGGCACGCTGGCGGCGACGCTCGGCCAGAGCCGGGAAGTATTCGTAGATGCGCTCCACGTCGGCAAGTTGGCTGCTGCTGCCATAGGATCCCATCCACAGATTCTCATCGACGGACAGATCGCGAAATACCTCGCGGCCCTCAGGCACATGGGTGATGCCACGATGGACGATGGCATCCGGCTTCAGTCGATCAATGCGGTCGCCGTCAAAGTGGATCTCGCCTTCCTCGACTTCCATCTCCAGAGCGCGTGAGGCGACACGGGGGAAACCGGACAGGGTCTTGAGCAGCGTCGTCTTGCCGGCGCCATTGGTGCCCAGCACGGCGGTGGTCTGCCCGGGTTCAACCTGCATCGAGAAGCCACGCAGGGCGCGGGTGAGGCCGTAGCTGACCTTGAGATTATCGAGTTGCAGCAGCATCCTCGACTCCTGTTCCGAGATAGGCGGCGATCACCTCGGGGTGCCGTTGCACGTCATCAGGTCGACCCGTGGTCACAACCTCGCCGTGGTCCAGGACACAGACCTGATCGGAGATATCCATGACGAAGTGCATGTCATGCTCGACGAGCAGAATGGCGATGCCGAGGCCACTGCAGATCTCGTGGACCCACCAGGCCAGTTCGGCCGTCTCTTCCACATTCATGCCCGCCGCCGGTTCATCCAACAACAGCAGGTCAGGCTCCAGGGCCAGTGCACGGCCCAGTTCGATGCGTTTGCGGATGCCGTAGGGCAGGGTGCCCACGGCAAGATCCCGCACCGCCTCCAGTTCGAGCAGTTCGATGACCGTCTCTGCAGCGCTTCGAGCTTCGATCTCGGCGCGACGAACGCTGGGTGTGAGAAGGAGAGATCCCAGCAGGCCCGTGGGGGTGGTGAGATGTCGACCCAGCAGGATATTCTGCAGCGCTGTCATGCCGGAGAACAGCTCCAGATTCTGGAAAGTCCGGCCAATGCCCACGCCTGCTACCGCATCCGGTGCCAGATGTGAGATGTCATGACCCTTGAAGCGGATCTGACCACTGTCCTGGCGACAGATACGACTCAGACAGTTGAAGACCGTCGTCTTGCCGGCGCCATTGGGACCGACCAGGGCAAACAGTTGTCCCGGTTCCACGGCGAGACTGACATCCTGTAACGCCTGGATGCCGTCAAAGCTGACGCTGACGTGGTCGAATTCGAGCAGGGCCATAGCCGATGTCTCAGTCCTGGTCCTGCTGTGCCAGGTAGTCCTGGCTATTGTATCTGACCCAATCGGAGGAGCGGACCATCTGTCCGCGCTCAAGATCGGCACGCATCATGAAAGCCGCCGTGCTCTGCCCGCCATGCATCCCGGGACTGTAGGTGATGGGGGCCATGAGCGTGCCGTCCCACTCGCGCAGGGTTTCCAGGGCATCGACGAGTTTCTCGCGACTCAGATCCTGGCCCGCCCGGTGCAGGGCTTCGACCAACGTCTGGCCCGCCGAATAACACATGGCGTGATAGATGTTGGGCTCCTGACCAGGTGATTCGGCGGCCAGCAGCTGCCGATACAACGTCATCTCTTCATCGTCACTGCTGAGATCTATGATACCCAGAGCCTGGTAGCCGGATGCGGCCTCGCCGGCCAGTTCGAGCGTCTTGTCGTCTCCGGCCGGCCCACCACCGATGAACTGGGGTTGCCACCCGATCTGCCGCGCTTCCTTCATGACCGCCGCCGCTTCGCGGTAGACGGACCAGAAGATCACATGGGTTGGTTCGGCCTTGCGCATGTTGAGGACCTGCGAACCAAAGTCGACGGTGCCGCTCTTGTAGCCCTCTTCAGCGACAATAGGAATGCCATAGTGGGCGGCTGCTTCCTGCAGACCCTGGAGGCCATCGCGACCATAACCGTCATCCTGATACAGCACGGCAAGACGGGGTGAGGTCGCCTTCTCCACCTCGACGATGTGTTTCACCATGAGCCACGATTGGATCGGATAGGAAGGATCGTGACCGAAGACATACCGCTTGTGGGGGGTCGACATGGCGGAGTTGAAGTTCATCGGCATCAGCACGGGAACGCGGGCGCGCTTGACGAAGGGAAAGGTCGCCATGGTCTGTGACGAACCGAGGTTGCCGACGAAGCAGAAGACACCATCACGATCCAGCAGCTTGCGGAAGGCGGCGATCGTACGAGCCGGCTGGTAGCCATCGTCCTCCACTCGCAGATCGATGCGGCGACCGTGTACGCCGCCTTGCTCGTTGATGTGATTCAGATACAGGCGCAGACCGGCACTGCCCTGTTGACCGATGAAGGCCAGGGGCCCCGTCAGGTCGACGGTCATGCCAATCAGAATCTGATCATCAGTCACACCTGGTACGTCGTCGGCACAGGCGGGCGGCGCAGTAGACACAGCAAACAGCAGCGCGAGCAGGATCAGCAGGTGTCGCATCAAGATTCTCCGTCTTCTGTGGATCGGGCCTGTAAGGAGCTGGTCAGCAGTGGCAGCTTGTTGGAGTGAGGCAGGCGGTGCAGCGGCGCGGCAACCATCTGGTAGTCGTGGCCCTGCAATTCGACTGTGACGGCAGCGCAGGCGCCATCGAAGTACACGACACGAACGCCCTGATCGATCTGCACATTGATGCAGCCATTCTGCAGCAGATCATTCACATTGTCGGTGAAGACATTGGCCGGATCGTCCCGTCGACGGACCTCGATGATGTAACCGCCCTCCACTTTCACTTCGTCACCCGAGTCGTAGAACGGTGCGACGGGAAACAGTCGGCGAGGAAAGCGATCCCTGACGATGAGTGGCTGCCACTGTCGCGTGTCGGTGAGGAGGAAGTCGTAGCGATCGATCTGCAGTTGCAGTCTCCGTCGTTCGCCCTGGCAGTAGGCACCCACGGCAACGGCTGGCAGTTCGGTCGACCCGAGTTGCTCCGTGATCAGGATGTCGGGGAAGGCTGCGAAAATCTTATCGACATCGGCGGGCAACACACGCTCACCGCCGAGTTTGATCGTCTTCAGTTGCCCAAAGCTGCCGGCATGGCGGGCGATCAAGACGCGGGCGATGCTGGGATAACAACTCAGATAGTCGGGGGCAAAAGCGATGAGTTCGTCGACCTGGGCCAGCTCGAAGGCGCGGACCTCGGCGCCATCCATCTTGAGCTTGAGGGCTCCCTCCGCATGGGAGATCCCACCAAGCAGGGCGATCCTGTCGGGGGCACCCCACATCTGCCGATGGGGCCGTGTCATACGAGCGAGGATATCGAGGACATCCTCCCGACTGCGAGGAAGCAGCAGAGGCTGCTGACCTGAGGACCCACTGCTGGACTGCATGATGATGTCATCGCCAAAACGGCCGTGTCGTCTGAAATACGCCAGCTGATCGGCGGTCAGACCGGCCTCGAGGATCGCATCGTAGTGCAGACGCAGATCATCCTTGGTCCAGGTCTCTCGGCTCGTGTGAACTGTCGTCGTCATCGATATCCTCAGAAGGGCCAGGTGGTCCAGTATTCACGAATCTTGCGCCAGCGTCCGGCGAGACCTTCGGGCTCGAAGGCGATGAAACCGATCAGCACCAACCCCATGACGAGGGCACTGAGATCGGGCAACACGAGGGCCGGATACAGTTCACGCAGGCCTTCCTGGCCAAAGCGTGTGAGCTCGGGCAGGGACGTGATGAAGACGGCGCCCAGGACGGCACCCAGGATCGAACCGGGGCCGCCGACGATGATCATGACGACATATTCGATGGACAGCATCACGTGGAAGTGGTCGGGGCCGATGTAGCCCAGGTAGTGGGCCAGGAGGCTGCCGGCAATCCCGGCGTAGGCGGCGCTGACACCGAAGGCGAGGGTCTTGTAGCGGGCCAGATTCACGCCCACGGCTTCGGCGGCCACATCGCTGTCGCGCAGCGCCACGAGGGCGCGGCCGATGCGGGAACGCTGCAGATTGGCCATGGCGAGACCCAGCAACAGGGCCAGGGGCGCGGCGATATAGAAGAAGCGCAGATCTGTGTCGAAGGCGAAGGCCCCCAGTGCCGGTGGGGGTACGGACAGCCCGTTGGGGCCCCCCGTCACCGATTCGGCATGAACGATGACATGGTCAGCGATGAACTGAAAGGCCAGGGTCGCCAGACCGAGATAGAGTCCCTTGATGCGCAGCGCCGGCAGGCCGACGACGATCCCGACCAGCCCGGTCACGGCGCCTGACAGGGTCACCGTCATCCAGAAGGGGAAGTCGAGTTGGTTGGCCAGGACGGCGGCGGTATAGGCACCCACCGCCACAAAGGCGGCATGACCGAGAGAGATGAGTCCCGCACACCCCAGCAGCAGATTCATGCCCAGGGCGACGATGACGGCGATGACGGCCATGTTGATCAGATAAAGCAGATAGCTGCCACCGAGCGCAGAGCCGATCCACGGCAGGGCTGCCAGGCCGACAATCAACAGGGCGAACCAGAATTTGCTGACGCGCGTGCGGAACAGTTGCAGGTCTTCGGCGTAGGAGGTGATCAGGTCGCGGTACTTCATACGCGTCGATCCAGAGTGGCCCCGAACAGCCCCGAGGGTTTCAGCAGCAGGACGGCGAGCAGGATAACGAAGGCCACGATCGTGTGAGTGCCACTGCCGAGGATCGGGTCGATGTAGACACCGGCGAGGCTTTCGATGACGCCGATGACCACTCCACCGATCAGGGCGCCCGGAATACTCTCCATGCCGCCCAGGACGACGGCGGGAAAGGCGCGCAGGCCGATGAAACCCATGTTGGTGTGCAGGTAGCTGATGTCCGCCAGCAGCATGCCGCCAATGGCACCCAGCGCCGCGGCCAGGGCCCAGGTCATCGTGAAGATGCGATCGACACTGATGCCCATGAGTTGAGCGGCATAGCGATTCTGGGCAACAGCGCGCATGGCCGTACCGAGACGCGTGTAGTGGAAGAAGACGTAGAGCAGCCCGGCGAGTACGACGGTCAGTGCCACCGTCCACATGTCCACCCAGGGCACGGCGATCTCACCCAGCCTCAGCGCGCCACCAGGAATCGGTGAGGGAAAGACGTGGGTGTCGTGCGACCAGATCATGCCGGTGAGGGCCCGCAGCACGGTGGCCAGACCGATCGTCACCATAACCAGCGTAAGGGTCGGTTCGTCGACGAGAGGGTGCAGCACCAGACGTTCGATGACGGCGCCCAGCAGCCCGGACAACACCAGCGTTGCGGCGAAGGCCATCAGGGGGGGCATGCCAACCATGGTGACCAGAGAGAAGTAGATATAGGCGCCCACCATCATGAGCTCGCCTTGGGCGAAGTTCACGACCTCGGTGGCCTTGTAGATGAGGACAAAACCCAGGGCGACGAGGGCATATACACAGCCCAGCGCAATGCCGCTCAATGTCGCCTGAATCAGTGTGTCCAATGCTCAGCCTCTCGGGAGGGACAGCTGGGGTCATATCTCGCCTTGACAATTGCAAGGCGCATGCCAGGCGTCAGCGAGATCTGGGAAATCGCCCCAAGTGACTGATGTACAACGTGTTAGGGAAGTTGTGGTAGAACGTCGTGTGGCCCGCGAGTGTCCACGAATTTACCACTCAATGCAAACAATTCGCACTGGAAAAACATCGTAATATGCTGTATATATAGAACTTGGAGAATGTGATATGAATGTGGCCACAATGTGTCCCCAAAGTGGACACATTGTGGCCGAAGATCTCTACCCGGGGCACAACCTCAGGTGGCGCCCTTGTGTAGCCTGTCAGCTGGCGTCGGAGAATCCGGCGTCAGAGTGCGCGCCGTCGCAATAAGGCTTGTTCTTCGAGTGCCCACATCGACACAAGGTGTAGTGAGAGTTGGTCGGCGGCTGCGCACCATCGGGATTGTTGAGCACGACGCCACCGCGCACGGCGATGGGGCCGTCTTTCAGAATCTGAATCTCTGCCGTTGAGAAGTACTGATCCTGCAACTCGCCCTTGAGCTTGTACGCCAGCGAACCAGAGGGACACTTGCGGATCGTGTCGATCACCTGTTGGGCCGAAGCCGCATCTGGTGTCGAGACCCGCTCGTCTCCCTCCCAGGTGAAGAAGGCATCTTCTGCTCCCTGCACGCATGCGCCGGCATGACAGCAGACATTGGTGTTGTCGACGACCGTCAGCTCTTCACCCTCATACTCTCGGGTCGGCGTCGCATCACCCGCCTCGTTGGCGCCGGTGAAGTCGATCTCTTTGTGGGCGCCGTCGCAGAAAGGCTTGTTCTTCGACGCACCGCAGCGGCACAGGGCGATGACCTCTTTCTCCATCTCGATGGTGTTGCCGTCAGCGTCGTAGAGATTCTTCAGTCCCTTGACGATGAAGGGAGCCGATTCCATCACATCGATCGTCGGATTTTCGTCAGCCACGGTTCGTGTCCTTGGGCTAGGGTCGAGGGGGCGCCTCGTGAGGGCGCTTCAGTTGGGTGGGATGTCTGTCGCAGAAGGTAATGCGGACGCACGGCTCATCACAGTGGACCGGAGCGGCTGGCCACAATTCCCGCCATTCCATGCCAGCACGTCGGCCACCTCCTGACGAAACCCATCACATTCTGTTTGCCAGACGCACACCGGACTCGACATACTGACACCTTGTAGTCACTATCGGCACCGGCCTAACCTCGACCCGACCCAGGAGGTGTGAGTGTTCAGCAAGTGGTGTGCTCCTCTACTGCACCGCATGAGCCCGTTCTGTCTGATGTACCTGGTCCTTCTGCAGGTAGCCGGCTGTCACGATGCCTCGAGAGAGAATCCCCTCGATCCGGATCTGACCCCTGCCGTCGAGGTCGACGCCACCCTCGACATGGCTCGCGGCTACGTGACGTTGAGTTGGTCACCCTATGAGGGTCGCGAGGCTTTTGCAGAGTACTGGGTCCTGCGTCGGGCGGTGGGCCGGAGTCAGGTGGACACACTGGGCCGCCTGAGCACAGCCGCTTCCAATACCTACCTGGATACACTCGTCGCTCCCAACACCGCCTATCTGTATCGCGTCTCTGTACTCAACGACGGCGGCTACGAGGCACCGTCACCGGAGCGGCGCGTCGAGGGCTTCACCGTGCTCGCAGTCAGCCTCCTGGATTGGGAGATCGGCAGCGAAGAGGGCGCTGTACAGCTGCGCTGGAGCCAGTACCGCGGGGCCGGCTTCGGAGGCTACCGCATCGACCGGCGCAGTGCCGATCAAGATGAGTTTGAGCCCCTTGCCGAGGTATCGGCGGCGGCAGACACGGTGCGCTGGATTGGCGGTCTGGAGGCTGACCTGTCCTACTTCTTCCGCATTGTCGTCGAGGCAGCCGGCGAAGAGTGGTTCAGCAATACGAGCGGGCGAGTGAGCTACGGGGTCGAGCCCAGCGATCTGCTGGCTGTCCACACGGATGGTCTGGCGGGCACTGCTGAGCTCACCTGGACGGCATATTCGGGGCCGGGCTTCGAGAAATACCAGGTGTGGCGCCGGCATCCAGACACCGGATCTCAGGACCTGCTGGCCGAGTTCACGGATGTGGCAGACACCACATCAGTCGACACCAGCCTGTTCGCTGACGTGCTCTACAGCTACGGGCTCACCGTGCACGCGGCAGGTCGCACGTTGGCCAGCACAGAGATCAAGGCCCGTCTGTCACTGGTCCCAGTGATGCTCAGCCAACCCGAGTTCAGCTCGGCGACGGCATCGGCGCGTCTCTCCTGGTCTCCCTATGTGGGCCCCCGTTTCGCCGCCTACCGGGTGGTTCGCCGCATCCGCAATGGCCCGGACGAAATCCGGCGAGAGCTGACGACCATCACCGACCAGTCGATGGACAGCTGGATCGACTCGAGTCTGGTAGGCAACACCCAGTATCAGTATCAGGTAGAAGTCGAGACGACCAGGGAGGAGCGCGTCGTCAGTGAAGAGCAGGGGGGCGGATTCCACCTGTTGGTTGACACCTGGCCCCTGTCGCTGGAGACCGACGAGGACGTACGGCTCAGTCTGGACCCGGATGGCTGGCTGATTGCGCTGGGTATCTCGCCGGATCGGGTACGCCTGCTGACCTTCAGCTTGGATGGCCAGCAGCTGGCAGAGCAGACCATACTGTTGGCGCCCGACGAGGTCTTCACGCCCACTGCGGTGGCATCGGCCATCACTGCGGATGGCGGGCGGCGCTACGGGATTCGCTACGCCCATGAGATCCAGGGCGCGCTGCTGGCAGACCAGTATCAGTTGCTGGAGGCCAACTCGAGTGGCCAGTGGCAGTGGCAATACGTAACCCTGCAGGGCGATGACGAGACACCGCTGCCCGATGCCCTGCCGGGGCGCATCCAGGTGAGTGGGGTGCACGCCCTCGTCGATCGCGTCACTGCCACTGGATTGTCCGGTGGGCAGAGCGGCCAGGTGCTCATGACGGATGAGTTCGATGGCGATGAGGCCGACTCGGCATGGGACTATCTCTCACCCCAGGCTTCCCGGACAGACGGATACCTCCACTCGGGATCGACGTATCAGCAGCTGGGGGCCGCCGAGGACACGACCTGGCAGGTCATGCACGTCGAGGCCGATGTTGTCTTGGGGACACAGGGCAGTAGAGCCGGCATTCGATTGGGCGGCGTGGTACGAGACTACCTGGATCTGAGTGTGGACTTTGAATCGCAGGCGGTGACCCTGCTGTCACGTGCGGCGCTTGGGGGGGGCTCGGGCTCCTTCGTGCAGCCCATGCAATTGCCGGCCGGCGTGCCCGTTCGGCTGGTTCTGGATGTGGCCGATGGCCAGGTCCGGGCCCGGATTGGACATCCGGGCAAGTGGTTGTCTGCCACGAGCAATGGCGAGGTCTATGCCGGGCTCGCCAGCACCACGCACGGGTTGATCATGACGGCAGGCAACCTGCCCTACCGTATGGGCGAGGACGGAGCACTTGAGGCCCTCCCGGCCCTGGAGGCCGTGGCGGGGGAGTTGCGTGTCTGGGAACAGCAAGGCCGTAGGGCATCCGAGGAATGGATGACGATGACCTTACCCGAGGTCCATCAGGTACTGGTCGGTCGCCTGGGGTCCAATTCTGCCACGGGCAACCCACTCTGGGCCTTCACCCCCTCGCTGAGTCGCTCCTTGGGCAGTGGGAACTCGGGCTCGGATCGGGGTCAGTTTCTCTTCCCCCTGTCGGCGGCGCCCGGTCCGGACGGGCGGATCTATGTGCTGGATGCCGGCAATGCGCGCATCCAGATCTTCACTCAGGATCGCGAGTATATCACGTGGCTTGGGGGGAGCGACACCTTTGATCTGCGTGGCGGCGCGACGGGTCTCAGAGGCAGTGTGGTCGTCGACGACCAGCACTACATCTATGTGGCCGACCCGGCCAATCACAGTATTAGAAAATTCGGACCCTAGTGCCCTGTTAGGGAATGATCCTTGTATTCTGGCGCCGATCCATCCCGGCTCACTTCGTTCCGCTTCGCGGCCCAATCTGATGCTTGATCTGACCCCAGCTGGAGAGCTGGATGGCGGTGGTCCTTCCCTGAGGATCGAACACGTGCATGGCGGCAGGCCAGGCGGGTCCATCTGTGAAGAGGAGTCCGCCGAAGTAGTAGATGAGCCCGTTCGCAGGCACGGCCATGGCACCCATCCGGGGCTCCATCGCATCGACCAGGCGCGTCCAGGTGTCAGCCACGGGGTCATAGACGTCGACGTGTCTGTCCAGGCTGTCAAATGGGGCCAATGGGATGGCGGGGTCTAGAGGTACTGAGCCAGAGCCGTTGATGAGGTAGATCAATCCGTCCATGACAACCGTGGAGGATGTCCAGCGCGGCGCCGCCATGGGTTGCCGCTCGGACCATTGGTTGACGACGGGATCGTACACATCCACGGCATCGAGAACCTGCTCGCCGTCGTACCCCCCCATGAAGTAGATGAGACCGCCGACCTCGGCAGCGGAGAAACTGTGCCGTGGTCTGGGCATGTCGCCCAGAACCGTCCACAGATCCAGGCTTGGGTCGTACACGGCCATCTGCTGCCCACCGCCAAAAGCGTAGATCAGCCCGTCCACAACTGCGGCCTGGAAGGGCCACCGTGGCTCCGGCATGGGGCTGAGCTCGATCCAGGAATCGGTGGCCGGGTTGTAGGCCTCCATGACCGCCAGGTTCCCATTGCTCTTGTCGCCGAGCTGGTGGGCGTTATTCCAGCCACCGGGCAGGTAGATCAGGCCATCGATCACCAGGGCGTTCCAACTGTTGCGCGGCGTCCGCATGTCCTGTTTCAGGGTCCAGGTGTCTGTTCCCGGATCGTAGACCCTGGTCCATCCCACGGCATATCCCGGGCCTCCCCCAAAGGCGTAGATCTTGCCGTCGTAGAGGCAGGAAGCCATGGCCCACCCCGGGTGCGGGATGTCGCCCCCTTGGCTCCAACTTCCGTTGGTTTCAGCTGTGACGAGGCTGGTATTGAGCACAAGGAACGCCACCGCGAAGATCCACCATCCGCTCCTGCCATCCCGCTCTGAACGCCTCATCTTCACACTCCCCTGAGTTGGTATCTATCACTTGGAAGGACAAACACATCCCTGTACCAGCAACATGCAGAAGGGAGGGGCCAATCGCAATTTGCCGACAAAAGTGCTGACAAGACGCCGGTGGGCAGGGAGGACGAAACAGCTCCTGGGGGGTGACGCCCGGCGGATGCTAAGTCAGGGCTCCGACGAGGAACGACTCATCATAACAGACCACGACGTGATGATCCGAGCTGTCTGACTGCCCAAACCAATGAGTCACAGCAACAATCTTCCTGTCGTGATTCCCTTCTCGGTCGGATGCCACAAACTGCGACCCTGGTTGCAGACCAACCGAACCACCTCGCATCTGCCAAGCCATCGCCAGCAATCCGACCAGCACCGAAGCGATCCCATCGCTCGTTGTCAGGTTCCAGCCATCGGGTACGACCTGCAGACCCCTCAGACTCTCGGCGACGCTCTCTCCGACGCCCAACCGAAGCGAACTCGACTCGGAATCGCTGTCCATCACATCGTACAGATCCGCTTCTCCCCAACCCTGTCCCTCTTCCCAGCCTTCAAGAAACTGCCGAAATGTGATGTACTGAAGATGGGCCACGCCGTGGCTCAACCCGGACAACAGTTCCTGAATCGGGTCCAGTATCTCCCGATGCAGATCGTCGACCTCACGAAGTTGATCACGCGACAGCAGATTGGTTCCATTGTCAGTCATGCTGCGAACCTTCCTTAGATCGTGGCGCACCGCGGACCGACAGCGCCAAGGCATCAGGTGACGTATCCGTTTCGTTGGATAGACAGAAACTATTGCGTGCTCCGCTTGCCTTCCACGCACAGCTATGATGCCTTTCATTCTGCAGATGATGGATAGAGTCACCGCAACGTCGATCAGCTGGCAGCTGACAGAGGCACGACGAAGGGCATTCTGGTGAGTCTGGCAAGACTTCGCCCGACGCGGTGAGACTCCGGCAATGGTGCCATACGTGGAGGGGTGAGATGAGCAGGGAGCGGGCACTTAAGACCATACGACTCGAGCCGACTGATCGAGTTGCGCAGCATGAAACGTTCGACCACCCGGGGTTGATGGCGGAGTTGGTCGATTACGACCCGTGGGACAATCCACAGCAGGCGTTCGTTGACTCGTACCGGGCCCTTGACCTGGATTGGGTGACGGCGGTGCCGAAACGTGCTGTGCGCTTCGGGGCACACGAGTCCAGCAAACAGCTGTCTGATGGCGTACGCGTCACCGAGTGGGGTCTGACAGGCAGCTCCTGGAGTGAGGAATTCGCTGCTACCGATATCGACGGCGTACTGGACTTCGATCCGGAGGCGGAAATCGACATCCCAACCGATCCCTGCCAGGACATCCGCGCCGATCAGGAGCTGGTCGGCGACTCCACTCTCATCGTGGGCATCTACTACACCACCCTGTTCATGCATCCCATCATGAGATTCGGATGGGAGCTGTTCCTGCAGGCTGCGGCGGCCGAGCCGGATCGCTTCCAGCGGGTTCTGGAAGGATTCGCGGAGGTATCTCGACGCACCCTGGAAGGCTGGTCGAAGAACCCACCACCGCTGATCCTCATCCACGATGACATCGCCATGGAGGAGGGAATGGTCTTCCACCCCGACTGGTACCGGAAGCGCCTGTTCCCACTGTACGAACGGCTCCTCGAGCCGGTGTGGGGGTTGCCTGACACGAAGGTGGCCTTCGTCTCCGATGGGGATTACACGCCCGTACTCCCCGACCTGGTCTCGATGGGTTTCGACGGCTTCATCATCAACGACAACATGGATATGAGGACCATCGCCCGCGACATCGGTCAGGACCACTTCCTGGCAGGAAATGTGCGTACCCAGGTGCTGACCCTGGGGACACGAGAGGATGTAGTCGAGGAGGTGAAACGCTGCCTGGAAGATGCAGAACCCTGCGCCGGTCACTTCATCAAGGCCACCCGAGACCTGCCTCACAACATACCCATCGAAAATCTCCGAACCTACTTCCAGGCAGTTAACGACCTGGGGGCACGGTGAACTGACGAGGCCCTCCAAGGGCACTAGAGGTCGAAGGCACCCTCGTCCTGTGCCGACCAGGCCATCTCCGGGTCGATGGGCCACATGGGCCGCCGTAGATACTTGTAGGGCAGGCTGGCGTAGTCGACGGTGCTGACACCCGGGCTCGAGAGTTCAATCGTGCTGGCCACGATCGGATCGAAGCTGGCGCGGTGGGCCTGATTCGACTTCACCACGAGGATCTGCTTTTCCTCGATGATGACACCGGCACTCTTGAAGAAGTCGCGATCCTTGCCGGTACGATTTTGTGAGAAGATGACGTCGATCTTGTTGCCGAATCTGACCACGACACGGGGGCCCACATTGGCTTCGCGGAAGGCACCCGGATTCACGTCGCGTCCCCATCCACCGTGGGTGGGGCCGAGGATCATGTAGTTGCCATCGTCGATGCTGCGGATCGTCCCTGTCGCCTGGAGGGGCTGGTAGAATCGTCCGTCGATCTTCCCACCGAATGTCATCGACAGCGTCGCCCCCACACCGGCCTTGAGGCCTGCCTCTACCACTTCGGCATCACGGATCGTCAGGGCGCAGTCGCTGGCCTCGAGTCGAATCAGCGCCTCCAATACAGCCGGTGAGTCGGCCGGACAGGCGCTGCCCGGGTCGTCGCCCAGGTCGACGAGGACTACCGGTTTTTCATCCCGCGACATGGCCTCCCCGATGCCATTGTCGATTGTCATGATGGGACGGATACTGAGCAGCTCTGCGCGCCGATCCCACAGGGCTTGTCCAAGTTCGGCACACAGACGCGAGGCCATCTCCTCGTCGTCATCGGTGGTGGCGACGATAGACATGCCCGCATCGGGTGCGTCCGAGTATCCGTAGCCACCGAGGATCGTGATGTTCACGACACCGGGTGTCTTCTCCAGCTCAGCACGATACTCGTTCAACTGGAAGAGCAGGAGTTGGTTTTCCTGCTCGGGGATCTGCGACCACGTGCTCTGGCCGATGTTGGGGCCGATGATCGGCACGAAGAGTCTTCGGGTGACGGGCTTCACCTTGCCGTCGAGCATCTTCAGCAGGCAATCAGCCGCTTCCAGGCCACGCTCGTAACCGTCGATGTGCGGGTTCGTGTCATTGGGGAAGGGGACGCAGTTCTCGTTCTCCCACTTGCTCATGAGGGAGTGGAAGTCATAGGTGGCCACCATCGGTAGATTTGCCCCCAGCAGATCCCTGGCGGCTCTCACGATTTCCCCCTCGGCGTCGCCATAAGGAGTCTCGCCCACCATGGCGCCATGGAAGGCGAAGTACACCCCATCGAGATTCCCCATGGCGGCGAAGGCATCGATGATCTCACGACGGCACTCTTCATAGACCTGTTTGCCGATGATGCCGCCGTGCTTGAAGTGGATACTGGCGCCGGCGACCAGTTCCACATCGTCCCGTGCCGCGCCCTCAAGGAAGCCACCGATGAAGTTCTTCGGATGGGCGCCAGTGATCACATCCTGACCTCGCTGGATGCTGACACTGTCCATCGTGTCGTTGCGTTCCATAGCGAAGGTGTTGGTTTCGTGAAAGATCCCTGCGATGCCAATTCTCATGATGTCCTCATTGCCTGATGTGGGTATGACAGACCACATTGGCAGCAGGTTACCCGAGACATCCAAGGCCGTCAAGGTCAGGCGGTCTCACAGATATGACGACGCTGCCAATCGGGGGTGATCAGCGCTGGAAGACTGTCTCTCCGATCTTCTCATACGGGATGTCGAGGTCGCCGAATGGCGTGCCGATCTTCATCGCCCCGCTGAGCGTGTAACCGCCGCCGTCACCCGTGAGCACGCGATAGGCCGCTGTGCCGAGTTCGAGTGGCGACAGCTGGATGGGGATGATCAGTTCTCCCGTCGCGCCGCTGCCAAGCGAAGTTGCATTGGTCGAGACACCGGACGCCACGCCCTTGCCGGCCAGCGCGAGTCCCCAACTCAGAGAGTCGAGGTCGAATCCGAAGTCGTTCCTGTTCTTCAGGCCGATGTGCAGATTCCCCGCAATTTCAGTCAGCGAGACCTTCGACCATCGAATCTTACCCACCGAGATCGATGGGGGCGCCGGAACAGGGAAGGAGCCTGTGTGCTCGAAGGGTACGGAGATCTGACCACCAACTGGTGGTGTGACGCTCACGCTGAGCTGCGCAGAGTAGGGAACAACCTGCCCTGGTCGAAATCCCGAAAGCGCCTTGAGGGTCGGAAGGAAAGCGACGCGCACGGGCAGGGGTATCGTCTTCTTCGATCGTGCAGGAATCGTTCCGCCGACGTCGGCGTTCCCGGAGAGAAATGCAGTGTCGCCGGATGCGAGTCCGTATGACAGGTCGACAAGTGGAAGTGCTGCCGGATAGGGATTGCTGATCTCGAGCTCGAAGAGAAGTGTCACGGCTTCGAGGTCGAGACCATCAAGTTGCACGCCTACGACTCGAGCGGTAGGCGTGTCCACCAGAGATCGCACGTTTTCCAGCACCGATGCGCAGCTGCAGAGCAGAGCCAGCGTGAGAACGATGACGAGAGAGATCAAGCGTCGCATGTTGCTCCTTCGATTTCAAGAGTGTGCGAGAATACTGATTCCCCATCCGTGGAGCCACTCCTCACATCGCTTATTCCAACGAGCAGACGATTCCTTTCGCCCTGTCTTAAGCAAACCCGATCCACATTGCGTCCAAGCGAATGCACGTTGCTTGGAGACGCGTCGCGTTGAATGCGGTAAGGGGGCATATCCCCCCCGGTCGGTCCCTGATACCGTGTTGCGCGACGTGTCCCCTCCATCACATCACCCATCGTGGGAGCTGCTGGATGACGCAAGCTTACCGTGTCGCCCGCCTGACCTGGCGGTATCTCGGCATTCTGATCGCCCTGGCGACCCTCAGTATGACACCCGTCCGGGCCCAGCAGGATCTGGGAGGGCGGGTTGTAGATGCTGCCACGGGCGAGGCGCTTCCCTACGCGACGGCGCAGTTGCTGGGGACGCAATTGGGCGATCAGTCGAATATCTATGGCAATTTCGTCATCGTCCGGGCGCCGGCTCGGTCCTGTTCGCTGGTGATCAATCGCCTCGGTTACTTGCCCGATACCCTCGTCGTAGACAACACCCACGGCGCGGCAATCCTGGTGCAATTACAGATCGACGCACTCCGTCTTACCGAGACCATCGTCACCGGTGAGCAGGATTACGAAGTCTGGCGAACGGCCGAGAGTGTAGGCCAGGTCTCCCTGTCGCCAAAGCGGCTCGAGCAATTGCCGACCCTTGGCGAGGCCGACGTCTTCCGCTCGCTGCAATTGCTACCGGGTATCTCGGGTGTGAGCGATGGGTCTTCCGGTCTCTATGTGCAGGGGGGTACACCGGATCAGAATCTCGTTCTCTTCGACGGCATGACCGTCTACCATGTGGACCACTTCTTCGGCATGTTCTCGGCCTTCAATGCCGATGCGATCAAAGACATCCAGATCTACCGCGCCGGGTTCCCAGCTCGTTATGGAGGGCGCCTTTCCAGCGTCGTCGACCTGACGAGCACGACGGGAATGACGGACGAGTTGCGCTACAGTGCCGGGGCGAATCTGCTCAGTGCCCGCGCCTTCGTATCGATGCCGATCGGCACCACGGGTAGTGCGGCTTTCTCCCTTCGCCGCTCCTATTCTGACATCGTTCAGAGTGGTTTCTACAACGACCTGTTCGACCTGTCACAGCAAGGCGACGATGAGCCGGCCCCACCCAGTGCCAATCTCCCGGGAGGTTTCGCAGGTCGGGGCGGTGGCCGAGGCTTCCAGCAGGCAGAGGTGACGCCCCTCTTCCATTTCTACGACCTCACTGGCAAAGTGACCCTGGCGCCCTCATCGCGTGATGTGATCTCGTGGAGTCTCTATTCGGGACGTGACAACCTGGATAGCAGCAGTGAGACGGCGAACCTCGGGTTCCGCGGCTTCAATGGTCGTGGCGCTGAGGGCGTGACCGGCACGCGCTCGCAGCAGGAGGTGACCGAGTGGGGCAATCTGGGTTCCAGCCTGAGTTGGGGCCGTCAGTGGAGCCCTCGTCTGTCGTCGAGCGCCATCCTTTCGGCATCGTACTTTGCCAGCGATTTCAAGCGTGGTCGCACCTTCAACGGTATCGATGCGGCCAATGCGGGTGTGCGAGCTGGCGTCAATTTCGTCGAGGACAACGACGTCCAGGACGTCAGTTGGCGCCTGGACAACGAATGGCATCTGAGTCAACGCCAGACCTTGTCCTTTGGTTGGGAAGCCACTCGCCTCGAGACTGACTACGATGCCACCTTCGGTGACTCACTCAACACACTCAATGTGTCATCGACGACGACGCAGAGCGCCATCTATCTGCAGGACGAGATTTCCCTGGCCTCGTTGCTGACCCTGACACCAGGTCTGCGCTACACTCGGCACAGTGAGACCGGTTCGGGTTATGTGGATCCCCGTTTTGCAGCGATCCTGCGACCACTGCCATTCTTGAGCTTCAAGGCGGCCTGGGGCCGCTACCACCAGTTCATTCACAACATCAGTTCGGATGATGTCCTGCAGGGTTCAGGCACGTTCTGGCTTGTCGCCGACGACGATCTGCCGCCCCAGCAGGCGGTGCATCGCGTTCTCGGCGCGGCGGTGGAGACGACCGACTATCTGTTGGAGGCTGAGATCTTCGACAAGGACCTGCAGCATCTGGTGGAATTCACGCGGCCTTCGGGCCGCCGCGAGATCGGCGATTACCTTGGCTCCTTCTTCTTTGGTGATGGCATATCGCGTGGCGCCACCTTCATGGCGCAGAAGAAACGCGGCGCCCTCAATGGCTGGATGACCTACACGTTGGGCGAGGCGGAGAATACCTTCGCGGCCCTCAATGCCGGTGAGCCCTTCGCCGCCACTCACGATCGACGGCATGAGTTCAAGTGGGTCAGCACCTACCACCTCGGTCCCTGGTCGACATCGGCCAGTTGGGTGATCTCATCGGGTCGGCCCTACACTGCCCCGTCATCGCAATACGATATCGAGTTGGCGGACGGCAGTGTCCTCTCCTACGTGCATGTGGGCGACAGGAATGCGGCTCGATTGCCTGCTTACCATCGGCTGGATGTCAGCCTGTCGCGGGTCTTTGGCACCGACTCTGGACTGTTGTGGGACGTGGGCCTGTCCGTTTTCAATCTCTATGACCGCGGCAATGTGCAGTATCGCGACTACGACTTTTCCGTCGATCCGGTTCTCGTTACGGATGTGACCATGCTAGGTTTCACCCCGACGATCTATGCGAAAGTGCGCTTCGAATGAGACGTGGATGGTTGTTGGCAGTACCCGTGACATTGCTCACTCTGGGCTTGGCCGGATGCAGCAATGATGATAGCGTCCTGAGCAGTGAGGACGATCTGGTGGTTGTTCAGGGATACCTGTTTGCGGGTGAACCCGTCGACGATATCCGACTCACCCAGACGGTACCTCTCGACGCAACGCAGACAGGGCTTCCCCTGAGCGGCGTTGTTGTGACGCTGATGCGGGAGGATGTGGTCTACGCGCTGGGACCAATTGACGCAGAAGGCACCTATGGATATCCCGGTACCGACCTCACTGTCTCGGCGGGAGACATCTTCCAGTTGCGGGTCATCCACGATCGTGGTGTCGTGACGGCGATCACTCAGGTGCCCCCCGCCCCCAATCAGGTCCTGTTGTCGACCTCTGAGGTCCGCATCGATCCGGACCCCTTCGATGGCGGTTTCGGTGGGGGATTCGGCCGGCCCACCGAGTCAGCCCTGACCATCTCGTGGATCAGTGACGCGGGTGCCTATCACCAGGTCATCGTCGCCAGTGAAGACCCGGAAGCGACGATCATCGATCGCGGCTTCGGGGACGACTTCGAACTGCCACCACTGCAGCAGCAACCTACGCGTAGAATGTCCGTCGACTTGAATGCCCTCCAGTTCGGCGTGTATGGCCCCTGGTCGGTCACCGTCTACCGTCTGAACGACGAATACGGGCAGTTGTTCGAATTCGGCACCCAGGATCCGCAGGATCTGGAGGAGCCACCGAGCAACGTGGAGGGGGGGCTCGGTATCTTCACCGCCCTCCACGGTCTGCGTGTGATCTTTGACGTGCTGCCCGATACCACCGCGTCTGAGTAGGGTCGACCACACTCTCGGCAACCCCCAGGTCTTGACGGATCCATTGGTTTGTGATCAAGATCCGAACTTCGTGATGCAGGCGATGTAGCAGCGCAACGAGAAGGGGGCAGACCTGACAACGCTGAGCTCAAGATACCGGCGTGTGCGACAGTACAGTCTCCAGATGGTTCAGTGCCTCGAGGAGGACGCAGAGTTCTTCGACCAGTCGGCTCCCGAGGTGAGCCCGCCAGCATGGAACCTGGGACATACCACCTGGTTCTTCGATGCGATCGTGCTCGCTCGTCATACGGGCCCAGTCGGTCAGGCAGACGAGAGACTCTGGTATCACTTCAATTCCTACTACAAGGGTGCCGGCGCTCACGTTCGCCAGGCCTGTCGCGGCACCGTCCTGATCGACAAGATCCCCGTCGCCGACATCCTGAAATACCGTCAGGATGTTGACGAGGTCATGGACCGTCTGCTTGCTGACCATCCTGGCAACGGCTTCGAGAGCCTCGTTGCACTCGGCATCCAGCACGAGCAGCAACATCAGGAGCTGTTCTACACCGAGCTGCTGCGCAATCGCTTCGAGCTACGCCAGGACGATGATCTGTGTTTTCCCGCGTCGAAGGCTCTCGCATCAACGCAGATACCTGTCGAGTGGGTCGGCTTCGACGATGCGGTCACCGAGGTCGGCAATGTCGAAGGGGGCTTCGGCTTCGATAACGAGTATGGTGTGCACAAGGCCTATGTAAACGCCTTCGAGCTCATGAACCGACCCGTTATCAACGGTGAATACCTGGAATTCATCGAAGACGGTGGGTACGAGGAATTCTCACACTGGCTCGCCGAGTCCTGGGATGATGGCAGCATGCGGCCCATCCTGCGCCTCGCTGATCGCGACATCTTCCCGTCAGCGCCCTTGTACTGGCGGTCCTCTGAGGATGGCAAGTGGCAACGGTTCACCCTGCACGGGTGGCACCCCCTCGATCTCAACGAACCAGTATCTCATGTGAGCTACTTCGAGGCCGCCGCCTATGCTCGCTGGCGTAGCCGGGTGGAGGGCACTCATCTGCGCCTGCCCACCGAGGTGGAGTGGGAGCACGCGGCGCGCGAGGTTGGCGCCATAGACACGACCATCGCCGATAGAGCCGTCCTCCTCGAGGGCGCACACTATCGTCCCGCGATGACCGAGCAGTCCGCACCGATGAAACACATGATCGGCAATGTCTGGGAGTGGACGAACAGTGCCTATCTGCAGTACCCCGGCTTTCGGCCGTACGATGGCACCATTCAGGAATACAATGGCAAGTTTATGAGCAACAAGATGGTGCTCAAGGGGGGCAGCTGGGCGACGCCTGCCGAGCATATCCGCGTGAGCTATCGCAACTTCTGGCCCCTCGCCTTCCGCTTTGCTATCCCCGGAATCCGGCTGCTGCGCGAGCCATAGAGACGTAGGCGCGACCGGCTGGAATCAAGAAACTTCGGGCTTGCCCCTCTAATCCAGATACATCAATGCTACCCTGAGAGGGGCAATGACACGAATGGAGAGGGGCTGTAACATGAACGTCAGACGAACCCACATCGGTTTCTGCATCGCGATCCTCGTCTTGTTGGCAAACACGGCCAGCTGGACTGATGAAGGGAGGATAGAAGAGGTCGTCGTACACTCGGCCGCGCTCGAGGGCAACCTGCTCGGCGATTCCGCCGATCGCGGCGTGGCCGTGTACCTGCCGCCGGGCTACGACGAGGAGCCCACCAGGCTTTACCCCGTCGTCTACAATCTGGCCGGCTTTGGGGGGGTGCACGACGCCGAAGCGGAATGGTACGCCCCGGAGTTGTCCGCCCATATGTCGGCTGGCACGATCCGCCCGATGATCGTGGTTTTCATCGACGGCACAAACCACCTCGGCGGCAGCAACTACGCCAATTCGTCGGTGGCCGGCGGGTGGGAGGATTTCGTCGCGGTGGAACTGGTCGAGTACATCGACGCGCAGTACCGCACGATTCCCGCCGCCAGCAGCCGGGGCCTCTCCGGGTATTCCATGGGTGCCGGGGGCGCGATGACCCTGGCCATCAAACACGCCGATACCTTCAGCGCCGTCTACAGCACAAAAGCGTTCATGAAACTGCCCCATGGGCACTACACAGCCCAGTGGAAGACTCTGATCAAGCTGGTCGGTTGGGATGCTTCTGTCGACAACGCGATGGTCGGGACCGGGCTCGTATACCCATTCACCGTCGCTTGGACACCGAATCCGGACAATGGCACGCCGTTTGTCGATCTGCCCTATGAATTGGTCGACGGAGAGCTGCAGCCCGTGGAGCCGACGTACAGCAGATTGGCCGCGGCATTCCCGGTGGGCGTGTTGCGCGAATACGCCGACTCAGCGGCCCGGCTGCGGGGTATCGCCTTCATCGCCGGGACCAGCGATCTGCCGGGACTCCTGGCGAGCAGCCGAGCCATGTCGCAGGCGCTGAGCGAGGCCGGTATCGATCACCAGTTTGAGGAAGTGAACGGGGATCACTCCCCGCTGTTCCCGGAACAGTGGTGTGGTCGCGCGATGCAGTTCCTCTCCGACACGCTGGCCGACGAGGCCGTGCCCAGCGCTGTGGGGTCCAGGTCGTGGGGTGCGGTCAAGAATGAGGCTGGAGAGTAGAATTCAGGAAGACGTCGGTTCGCTTCGCTCGACCGCCTGTTTCAGGTTGATCGCATAGTGGAGGAACCCCTCGTCGGTGGGGTGGGTGCCATCGGCAAATAGTTCGGCCCGGTGCGGCACGAGGGTGGTGCCATCCACAACGGATACGCCCTCAACGCCGGCCGCGGCCGTGGCGATGGCCTGGGAGAATTCGACCAACGTGCCACCGGCTCTCGCCTCGTGGCCATTGTGGCGCCAGAGCGGCGCGAGGACATAGACCTTCGCGGACCGGGCGACGGTGGCCATCAGACGCCGCAGATACTCATCAACCGTATTAGCGATCTGATCCTGGCTCAGGTCACGGCTCCAGTCATTGGTGCCATAGGCGATGGTGACCAGGTCGGGGGCGAAGGGCAGCTCATCGTCCAGCGCAGCCAGATCGTAGATGTGTCCGCCCACGCCGAGGTTCAGCAGGTGGGCATTCAGCATCCGGGCCAGTTGAACGGGGTAGATGGAAGAAGGCCCGCGTGCATCCATGCCCTGCGTGATCGAGTCGCCGATGGCCAGATACTTCAGCGTGTGGGGAGCTGGCATCCACAACTCAGCATCACTGTCCAGGCTCATCGCATCCAGTTCCAGGATTGCACTTTGCGGGAGGGTGACGCAGATCTTCCGACGTTGTCGCGTTGCTCCCGCAGTCAGCGCGCCTTCGAGCAGATGCCACGTCCTTGTTTCCGGCCCCGCATCGATGCGCAGGCTTCTCAGGCCTCTTCCATCGACTTCGACATCGATGCCGGCATAGGTGCGGGCACCGGGCAGGATGCGGCCCGTCAGGTCGAGGGTGGGTGAATCCGTCTCGAGATGCAGCGTAATGCCCGCCGGACAATTCGCCCGGATGCCCCAGGCTTCGTTGGCTGTCTGGAAATAGTCGACCTGTTGTGCGGTCAGTCGATGCAGTCTGAGTCCGGTGGATGTGCGTTCGGTGCGGATACATCCGGGCAGGAATGACAGCAGGTCTTCACGGTCCAGCAGATTCATGAGATGTCTCGCGTGTCGATGATCGAATGTGGACCTAATACCACGGTTGCTTACGAAGCATCTCCTGCTGTTCAGCAGGTAGCGTGTCGATGCGCGCTCGCACCCAGTCGTAGAAGTCGTCGTTGATCTCCTGAGACCAGGCCGCATCGATCTGTCCCGCTGTGTAGATGCCGGCCTTGAGTCGCTCGAAGCCAAAGGCATCCTTGAGCTGGATCAATTCGGATGTCTCCACGACTTCGGTGGCCAGATGGGCCGGCACGAAGACGACGCCCTCCTTCAATCCCAGCACGATATCTCCGGCCATCACCGCGGCGCGTCCGATCACGATGGGTGTGTTGTAGCCGATGATCATCGTCTGGTCGTACGAACCGGACGTGGAGGGATCCCAGTTCCGGTTGAAGACGACGAAATCCTCCAGTTCCAGGACCCCGGCCAGATCACGGGTGCCGCCCCAGACGACGGCGCCCGTGCCTGTCTTGTTGTGAATCATGTTCGCCAGATTGTCCCCGATGAAGCCACCACCGATCTGCTTGTCGAGCAGGTCGGCGACGATGACGTCACCGGTCACGAGGCGATCCATGACCCAGTGTTTGTCCCGGCCCTCGAGTCCCTGCTCACTGGCGGCATCGTTGACGACGTCGGCCAGATCCGGTCGATGGGGAATGAAATTGCAGGTGACTGCCCGGCCCACCAGCACTGGATCGTCGTGGGTGACGACCCACTTGCCCTGATACTGGCAGTTGTATCCATGTGATCTGAGCACGGTCCAGGCCTGTTCACAGGTCACACGCTTCATGCGCTCCAGGATCGAATCAGGCACTTGAGGCCGCCCATCGGGGAAGCGTTCTCCTTCATACTTGCCCGTGTAGGCCACCATCTGCTCGGGGGAAAGGACGAAGGGAAGGGGGAGTTGCGGCTGGACCGATGCATCTGAATCAGACATGACTTGCTTCCACTTGACGAGTGTGTTCGCCGACGATGATTCAGTGAACCAAACCAGCGATCCGTCTCCGGTCCAGGCTCCCTATATGCGGGAAGGGACTGAACTGTACACCTTGTAGAGAGAGGGGTGCATTCGGGACGGATTCCTGAACGCCGAGACGCGGCGTCCCCGAAGCACTTGGTGAGAAATCGGGACGGGTGGTGGTCTTCTGACGCCGCCATATGCGAGGGTGAGAAACGATGACACAGGCCGCTGAGCCGGGAACCCGTGGCACGCTGCAGACGCTGCCGGGAGATGATGCCCGTCAGATCATGTGGGGTTTTGCGGATCGCTACGACACGCAGATGATTGTACAGGCGACCAGATCCGTGGCGCGCAGCACGGTGGCGCGCATGGTTGCCAATGGGGCGCGCAATACACACGAGTGGACGACGGAAAAAGATGACATGCTCAAGGCCTTCGATGCGGCGGGGATCACGGCCGCATTCATGGAGCCGGAGCAAGGTGGCTTCATCGAGGGACCGAAGAATCTCGCCCTGGCGTTGATCGGTTTCGAGTTGGCCTGGGTCGATGGTGGCGCCGCCACGACCAGCCTGGCCAGTGATCTGGCTCTGGCACCGATCCACGAGCGGGGGACCGAAGAGCAGAAGCAATACTACATGACCCGGTGTGTGCCCCCGGGTGTGGACGGTGTGCAGTGGCGCGGGGCCTTCGCCCTGACCGAACCTCTCCCCTATGTCGGTGTGGATACGGGTGTGTTGTCGGGGAAGATCTCGATCGTGGAGTGGGAAGAAGGCAAGGAGCCGATTCTGCAGGTAGAGAAGCGGGGTCGATTCATCACCAACATGGACTTCGCCGACTTCGTGACCGCCGCCGTGGATTCAGGCGATGAGCGCATCAAGGGCTCGTGCATGATCATCATCGAAGAAGGGGATGAGGGGCAATTCGACCGTGGCGCCGTCACCCACAAACTCGTGCACCAGCTTTCCTCCACGCGCGATCCCATCTTCAGTCTGAAAGTGCCGGCCAGTCGTATCGTCGGTGGCTACGATGTTGTGGACGGTGTCATCGTGCCACGTCACAGTCACGGTCAGATCATCGAGGCCGTCTTCCGTCGCACGCGGGTTCCCGTGGCCCTCATGAGTTCGGCCAAGCTCCTGTCGGCCATCGAACCGGTCATCCGTTACCAACGCCAGCGCTTCCGCGGCGGGCAGGCGGGTGGCCCGGGCAGCCCACGTTACGACCTGGGTCTGCAGATGAAAGAGGATTCGCTCTATCGCCTGGTCGATATCTGGGCAACCGGTGAGGCCAGTGCATCCCTGGGATTCGCCACGGCGCGGCACTTCGACGAATACGACGCACTTGAGCGTCGCAAGGCAGTGATGATGGAGTCTCAGGGCATCAAGGGCGGGCGCGCCGAGATGCGGGCCCTGCGTGAATATCATCAGCCGGCCCTCGAATTCCTGGCTTTGCAGGCCAAAGATCCGGCAGATCGTGATGAAGCTCGTTACGCCGAACTGGAGGGTGACGCGCTCGTTCAGTTCGTCGTCAAAGATTGTCTGGCCAATGTGCTGGTGCCGGCGTGCAAGTTGTGGAATACCGGTCACGGCGCCACGACCCTGCGTGAGGCGGTCAGTCTCATGGGCGGCTATGGCATCACCGAGGACTGCCCCGGCTTCCTGCCACAGAAGTGGATGGATGCACAGCTGGAGGCGACCTACGAGGGGCCCGAGGCGGTGCAACGACGCCAGCTCACGGTGACGCAGACGAATGAGGTCTTCCTCGCCCAGTATCGCAACTGGATCGACGAGTTGCGGCAGATCGGCAGTACGCATCCACGCACCGGTGCCTGCAATCTTGCCACGGCCATGGAACTGTGGCAGTGGGCCCTGCAGTACCTGCGTGAAGCGCGCGATGGGGCGGGCAAGGTGCTGTATCGAGATCAGCGTCAGGGGGTCACGTTCCCCATGGCCGACGCCCTGTGTTGGCTGCTGGCCGCTCGTTGTCAGATCATAGACACCTTGCGCCTGGCCAGTGAAGGCGGCCAGAATCCAAATCTGGCCGAGGGCCTGGATGGGATGGTCAGTTTCTTCTCCGATCTGTGCCGGGTGCAGTCTGTGCGCGCGGCGGGTGAAGCGGCGCGGATCTGCTCAGGACTCGTCTATGGCTTTCACGGTCATCCCACGTGGGACCAGGACGCCGATCACCTCTACGAGGCGGAAGAGCTGGATGAACTGGAGGCCGTCATGCCTGGGCTCAGTTCGTATGCACGGTCCCTCACCGATGTGATCGAGATCGACGGCACGCACGATCCGAAGGCGGGGCCCTGCGTGCACGTGGCGGAACTGGAGCCCTTTGGGCGTCTGCGTAGTCGTCTCGATGGATGTGGCGCCGGGGCACAGTTGGCCAAGGAACGGGCGGCGGCGGCCGTATCGAAGGTGGCGATCCCTGAAGCCCTCGATTATCCGCAGTAGGCCGCCCCATGGAGGACTCGACACCGCCAACTGAAGAGACGAGTGCGCCTGACGAGATCCTGCGTCAGAGCATGGATGTCGACATTGCCTGCGTCGGTTTCGGCCCGGCCACGGGTGGGTTTCTGACCACACTCTCCCGTGCGCTGGTTGATGAAAATGGGATGCCGGCGCTGGAGAGTCGGGTCATGCCCGGCATGCCCCTGCAGGTGCTGTGTTACGAGCGGGCCGATGACATCGGCTTCGGCGTATCGGGTGCCGTCACCCGGGCGCGTGGGATCCGTGCGACCATTCCAGAGCTGGATGCCGAGGTGGAATCCGGCCAGATCCCCATGGCTCATCCGGTCACCGATGAGAAGGTGTTCTACCTGCTGGATCCGATCGGGGCTTCGCGGCGATCTGGTTCACTGAAGGCAGCAGACGCCCTCATTCGCGGCGCCCGACCGTTGTTGCCCTACAAGGACCACGCGCTGGAGTTGCCCTACATCCCCGACTTCCTCGCCAAGCATGACGGGATGGTGCTCTCCCTGGGACAGTTCAATCAGTGGGTGGGCAGCCAGCTGATGGGAACGGGGCTGATTCAACTGTGGCCTGGTATGCCGGTGAGTTCGGCGCTGATCGAGGATGATGCCGTGAAGGGCGTGCGGCTCATCGATCAGGGCACTGATGCGACCGGGCAGCCCGGGCCGGCGTTCATGCCTGGCATGGACATTCACGCTGCCCTCACCGTCATCGCCGATGGACCGGTTGGCCCAGTGGGTCAGCAACTCAACGAACACTTCGGTATGCCCGAGGGCCATCATGAGCGCGACTGGGCCGTGGGCATGAAGATGGTCGTGGATCTGCCCCAGGATTGCGATCTGCCCGCGGGTACGGTGTTGCACACTTTTGGTTATCCCGAGCCGGAGATCTTCGGCTTCCTCTATGTGCATCCGGATCGCGTGGCGTCCCTCGGCATCTTCGTGCCGTCGTGGCTCGACAACCCCGTGCGAACGGCCTATCGCTACCTGCAACATTGGATGACCCATCCCCGATTGTGGCCGTACCTCAAGGGCGGCACCCTGCGCTCCTGGGGAGCCAAGAGCATTGGTGAATCGGGCCGTCGCGGCGAACCGCACCTGGCAGGTGACGGATATGCGCGGATCGGTGAAGGATCGGGCAGCACCAATGTGCTTACCGGGTCAGGCGTCGACGAAGCCTGGGCCACCGGGGCCTGCTTGGCCGAAGCGGTGATCGAACTGGCCCGCACGGGAGAAGCCTTCAGTCGGGAGAATCTCGAACGCACCTACGTTTCCCGGCGACGGGAAAGCTGGGTCGAAGCCGAGAGTCGTCAGGCCGAACGGGCCCGGGACGGCTTTCAACGTGGGTTTGTCACCGGTCTTGTCGGCATGGGGCTCAGTGGCCTCACAGGTGGACGGCTGAATCTGTCCGGTCAGATCAAACGGCCCCATGAACGGATTCCCGATCTGAAGGACTATTACCGCGGTCGGGTGTCGGCAGAGAAACTGGAGCAGATCGAGGCGCAGGCCACGGCCCAGGGCACAGGCATGCACGATGCACTGATGGATGCCGTGGGGTGGCCCGAAATTGCCTACGACGGCCAGTTGCTCATGTCACATCAGGATGCCCTCCTGGTAGGTGGGAAGGTGCAGGCGCCGGAAGGTTACGCCGATCACGTGGTCTTCCTGTATCCCTATCTGTGCGAGAAGTGCGACAACAAGCTGTGTGTGGAAGCCTGCTCCGGCGAGGCGATCACGCGTAGCAGCGACGGCGGCGTGCCGGAATTTGATCGTGAGAAATGCGTGCACTGCGGGGCCTGCTACTGGAATTGTTCGCAGCCCCGAGAGGGAGATGCCGAGCGCGGAAATATCGAGTTCCGGGCAGGATCCGGCGGCTTGCACTCCAGCGAGAATTGACCAACGAAATCCAAAAAGGGTGAGGAAATGGCAGAATTTCACATTGTCGTGTGCGGGAGTCTGGTACCAGACCCACTGCAGACGCTCGAGCCGGTGACGGGCCCGGATGGCCAACCGGCACTGAAGAATGAAAACATGCTGCCCGCGGTGCTTGATCCCTGGGCAGGACACGCACTGTTCGAGGCCGCCGATCTGGCCAGCCGTAATGAAGGCAGCAAAGTGTGGCTCGTCAGTCTTGGCCCCAAGGCACGCCTGCAGCAGCTGATGATGACGGTGGCGCAGAAGGTGCCCTTCGAACTGGTTGCCATCGATGGGTCGGCCAGTGGCTTTACAGACCCCATGGAGACGGCGGCGGCTCTGGCTGCCGGCATCGAATCGATCGATGGCCTGGATCGCAGCAAGTTGCTGCTCTTCGGCGGATGTGCTTCGGCAACACGGTCCGCGGGGGTTACCCTGCAGGTCGTAGGGGAATTGTTGGGACTGACCGAGCAATTCCTCCAGGTCGACGAACTCACCGTGACGGAGGCTGGGCAACTGCGCATCCTCGAACGCATCGAGGGGGGCCAGTATCAGGTCTCCGTGTGCAGTGGCACCCCCGCCGTGCTGGCATGGGCGACGGGACACCTGCCCGAACCGCCGAACAATCCGCAGGTCGGTATGGCCAATATGCGTGCCGTCATGCCCGCTCTGCAGAAGGCGTCACCGGCGACGGTGGGGGCCGATGGCGTGACCTACGTCAGTGTGGAACTACCCACGCAGCAGCGCGACACGAAGATCGTACAAGATGTATCTCCGGGTGAGATTGCCCGCGAACTGGCCGAATGGATCAAGGGATAAGGGGCAAGATCATGGAAAAGCTACTCTTCCTGACGACGACCACGGCAGAGGGCGGTTTGAGCCGCGCCTCGATGGAGGCCCTGCAGGGGGCCGTTCAACTGACAGCGGATCTGGGTGACGCCACCCTCAGTATCGGACTCATCGGCGCTCAGATTCAACCGGCCGCGGATGCTATTGCCGGATGCGGCGCAGAGAAGATTCTCAGTGTCGAAGGTGAGGCCTTCGGCCCATCCCGCTACAGCACCGACGCGGCGGCGGCGACGGCGTTGATTGCCGCGGCGCAGGCCACCATTGTGGTCGCCCCCGCCGACGCCCGATTGAACCGAACGCTCCCCGGCGTTGCCCAACGTGTCGGAGGTCGCATCGACACAGAGGTCACCGATCTGGCTGCCGCCGATGGCGCGCCTCAGGTGCAACGCTGGCACTATCGGCAGCGTATGTTCGCCAGAGTCTCGCGGTCGCAGCGCCCGTGGATCGTGCTGGTTGCGTCGGGTGTCTTCCCTCAGTTCGCCGGGGAAACCTCAACTGCCACAGTGGAAGCGGTGGCCGTGGACCTGGTCGAATCCCGGACGCAGGTTGAAGGTGTGCAGGCCGCCTCGGCAGGTACGCAGACGATTCGTCCCGATGCAGAGCTGCTCTTCGTGGCAGGGGCGGGCTGGACGAAGGCCCAGGCCGGCGGCGCATCCCGTGTACCGGAGGCGGAGCAGCTGATCAAGACCGTCCTCGAGAAGGCCTCTGCTTCCCTGGGCAGCAGCAAGTCCCTCGTGGAACAGAGTGGCGAGGGGCAGGAGGTCATCTCCTTCATGAGCCACATGAACCAGGTGGGGCAGACCGGGTCGACACCACGGCACCCCAAGGGTCTGGCCACCTGCTGCCATGGAGAGGAGCCACACGCGGTGGGCTGGCGCTTCATCGGCGAGCGGCGGGCGGTGAACCTGGACGCCAACTGTGGTTGGGCTCACGGCAAGGCGGATGTGCTGTATGTGGCGGACGCCTTTGAGGTGCTCGAGGAGCTCAACAGTCTCCTGTAGAGGGTAGGGGCTGAGCTCTCTTCGAGGAGCTCAGCCGTCTTCTATAGGGGGCGAAGCATGCATCCAGAGTCGGGTAGGTTATGTATCTGTCCCGATGCCCTGATGTGCGCCGCCACTTGCTTGACAATGTTCGGTGATCGCGGCCATGTTGATTCGAGTTCCGATCACCTGTGAGACAGTGGATATCGACGTGAAGCTGACCCGTAGCCTTGTTGTGCTGAGCGCACTCGTGTGCCTGGCTGTTCCGGCAATTGCCGACGAAACCGAGCAGGATCACGAACACGCAGACAGTGATTCCGTCGATGCGCGGATGGAGGGCTGGCTTGCCCATCCGCAGCGCACGGCCCGTGCTGCGCGGGCCGTCAGGCCGCCCACCCTCGATGGTCACGTGGGTGAGGACGAATGGGCAGTGGCGCCTGTGCAGTCCGGCTTCACGCAGGACGATCCAAAGCACGGCGACCCGGCCTCTGAGCAGACCACATTTCAGATACTCTTCGATGACGAAGCGCTCTATGTGGGCGTCATCTGCTACGACAGTCGACCGGACAGCATCACGCCCATGTTGTCACGACGCGATGAGTGGCGCGAACGTGATGTGGTTGAGTTCAGTCTCGATGCGCATCACGATCATCAGACGGGTGCTTTCTTCGTCGTAGGTCCCTCGGGTTGGATGCGAGATGGCACCATCTTCAACGATGATGACGGCGATCGCACATGGGACGGCGTTTGGGAAGCCAAGACCCAACTGCGCGACGATGGTTGGAGTATCGAGTATCGCATTCCCTATCACGTCCTGCGTTTCAGCGAGAAGCCCGCCTACACGTGGGGCCTCAATGTCTTTCGCTTCATCTCCCGACGTCAGGAGTGGTCGCACTGGAACTTCAAGCCCGAGGGGGTCAGTGGCTGGACATCGCGATTCGGTCACCTGGAGGGTATTGAAGGCATAGAGCCCAAGCGTTCCCTGGAGATCTTTCCCTTCACGATTGGCCGCGCCACCCTGACCCGTGGTGAGGACGGTGCCAAGGACGAGACCGATCTGCTGGGGACGGCTGGTGTCGATGTTCGCTACGGTCTGACATCAAGCATCTCCCTCAATGGCACGATCAATCCTGACTTCGGTCAGGTGGAAGCAGACCCGGCAGTCCTGAATCTCGGGGTCTTCGAGACGTTCTTTGACGAGCGACGTCCCTTCTTTGTCGAAGGGAATCAGATCTTCGAGACGCCCAGACCCGGGATCCCCGGGATCAGTCGCCCCGCCCGCCTGTACCATTCCAGACGGATCGGACGTTCGCCGAGCCGATTCGGTCTGCCCGACGACAGCGATGAAATCGATCGGCCCGACAACACCACGATTCTGGGAGCCCTCAAGGTGTCGGGGAAGACGGACCGTGGAACGGCCTTTGGGGTGCTCGATGCTGTCACTTCCAGCGAGGAAGCGCGGATCGAGCAGCGGCTGACCGATGCACAGACAGGTCTCGTGGATACGGTTCGACGGTACTTCGAAGTTGAGCCCGTCACCAACTATTTCGTTGGGCGCGTGCAGCAGGATCTGCGTGCCAATTCGACCGTCGGTGCCCAGTTCACCTCGGTGAATGGCGACGGCTTCGATCCTGCCTATGTCGGTGCTGCCGATGCCCACGTGAAATGGAACGACACGGCCTATCGCATCTACACGCGGCTGGCCTTCAGTCGTGCCGGCCAGGATGACGATCGTGACTCTGGATGGGAGGGGCTGGCCTACTTCACCAAAGACAGTGGCAGCATAGGGGGCCAACTCTATGCGGACTTCACGTCGAAGGGCTTCAATACCAACGATCTCGGCTTCATGCAGCGGGACAACCGGGCCCAGGTGGGATCGCATCTGTGGTACAGAATCCGTGAGCCCTACTGGTTTGCTCGTGAATCAGGCTACAACCTCAATGTCTGGCGCACGGCGAATCTCGATGGTGATGAGCTTGGACGTGGCATCAACTTCAACATGTGGCACGACCTGCATAACTACTGGGGCTTCTGGATGGGGCTCGACCACGGTTTCGAGACGTATGATGATCTGGCCACGCGCGGGGGGCCGGTCATGCGATCTCCCGCCTGGAATCGCTGGGGTATGGACGTATGGGCCGATGATCGCAACGCCATCGGTGGTTGGATGGGCGCGAGTGTGAACTGGAGTCGCGGTGGCGACAATCTGCGGACCTGGAACGGCATTGAGTTCGAACTGAAGCCGGCGCCGCATATCGAGTTGGAAATCGAACCCAGTTACAACTACCAGAAGAGCGATGCCCAGTGGGTGGAGAATGTGGACAGCGACGGCGACGATGAAGACGATCGTTACATCTTCGGCGAACTCGTCAACAAGACCTTCGAGCTCGGCATCCGCGGCACCTGGGCCTTCACGCCCTTCTTGAGCACGCAGTTGTTCCTGCAACCCTTCGTGACCACGGGTGACTCTGGTCGCATCAAGGAGTTGGCGCGGGCTCGGTCTTACGAGTTCGTCGACTACGATGAACTGGAGGACAATCCGGATTTCCAGCGTCGGGCACTGCGCTTCAATCTGGTGACGCGTTGGGAATATGCGCCAGGCAGCACGCTCTTCATCGTCTGGCAGCAGAATCGAGACCGAGACTTCGATGACATTCGCGAGCCGGACTTCGATCCCATCGGCGACGCAGGTCGGTCCTTCGGGGATGAAGGCGACAATATCTTCCTGATCAAGATCAACCGCTGGATAGGACTATAGCCACCCCGGGGCGCACAAACCCGCGTCTCGGGGGCTCAATCGCCCTTTGTCGCCGTGACCAGGAAGACCGGGAAGGTGCCGCTCTCCTTGGAGATCTCGAGGGCGGTGACGAACTCGATCCTCTCAAAGCCGGCGTTCCTCAGTAGCTCCTGCAACGCCTGCCGGTCGAAGCCCTGGTGGTAGACGCCTTCCACACCGGCAGGGTGGAAACTGCCGTCTTCCTGGTCGAGGTCAGCCAGTGCAAGGCTGCCTCCCGGGCTGAGGTGTTCGCGAAAGGTCTTGAGCAACCGACCGGTGTCCTCCACGTGGTGGAGGGCCATGGCGCTCACGATCAGATCGACGGCCGTGCTCAGTGGGGCATCCAGGATGTTCTGACAGACTGTCTGGACCTTGCCCTGCAGTTCGGGTTTGGCTGCCAGTTTCTCGAGCATCGCTGCTGAGATGTCGACGGCGTAGATGGTCTTCACGTGAGGCGCCACATGAGCACAGAGCAATCCGGTGCCCGCGCCAAAGTCCATCACGCTCATGTCGGAATTGAGTTCGACCCTCTGAAGCAGGGCCGCGCCGACGCCCTCGGAGATGATCGCGGGCAGGGGCCGTGTGTCCCAGTCTGCCGCCTTGTTCTTGAAGAGATCAGTCATGTGGCGAACGTAGACGTCAGGATGTGAGGGCGCTACTGCTGGCCGTCGTCGACAGGGGGGCACAGCAGGGCGGTGAATCGACTCCGGGTGTCACGGACTCGCGCCGATCCTGCGGCTCTGGGCCGTCGACCAAGCCGGATGGAGGGTATGGACGGCGCCAGGGGCGCCTGCCAGCAGCCGCAGGATCGGCGCGAGTCGGGTCGTGGCCTTCTCGTGCAAAAAATGAGGCTTCTGCCCCAGCAAGGCCCGCCATGGCAAGATTGCTTGCATAGGGCACACCAGACTCGCGATAATCCCTCATATACGGTCTTGTATAATGGGTAGCACCCGTTTTGGCCGCCGAAGAGTTCACTGCCTGTCTGCTGTCAGAGCAGGAGGCCGAATAGAGGCTGAGACCCTGCGTGGTCAGACTCACGTTTCTGGCGCTCATCCTGTCGATCTGCCTCCCAGCCCGGGCCCTCGCCGATCGCTGGCAGTCGATCACGACAGCACCCATGATCGGCGTTGCCAACACGATGGCCGTGGCGCCAGGCGATCCATCCGTTCTCTACGCCGGCTCCCTCGATAGCCGCCTGTTTCGAACGACCGACGGTGGCCTGTCGTGGCAAGCCTTCAAGATCCAACCTGAGCGCCTTCGACAGGGACGGCAGGTCACCCATTTGTTGGTGAGTCCTGCCGAACCATTCACGATCTACGCCGGTTTCGTCGATTACTGGCCCACTGCTCTGGTGAGCCGGGATGGTGGCGAACACTGGGAAGCCCTCTCGGCGCCGGAGCCGGTTCAGGCGGTTTGGCCCGGCCAACCCGACACGCTCTTCACCGCCGCATACATCAGCACCGATGGCGGCACGTCGTGGTCGTATATGAAAGATCTGAAAGGCCAGCATAGAGCCGTCTACACGAACCCGGCCCAACCGGGTGAGGCCATCGTTGGTGTCTATCGCACGGATGATGCCCTGCAGACTTGGCGTCAGCCGCCTGGACTCACCTCCGAACCCGTCGCCTTCGCTGGTGACCCTTCGGACCCATCTCTTGTCTATGCCGCCACAGATCTGGGCCTCGATATCAGCATCGATGGCGGCCAGTCCTTCAGCCGTCATCCATCCGCCGCCCGTGGGGTCGTGCGCAGTGTGTCCGTCGTTCCCGGCTCAGCCGACAGCGTGTACATCGTCCGTGACACGTCGGATGGTGTACGGTTGGAATTCTCTCCCGACGCCGGCCTCTCCTGGCAGCAGATCGGCACCTCGATCGCAAACCTCTATCCGCACCTCATCCCACGACAGATCATCGTTCTGGGCCAGGGCCGACTGGTCGTCCGGGTACGACTTGCCTCTGAACTGGCGGCAGGCACCAGGCACCCGCATGGGGTTCTGCTCCTCACCAACGATCAGGGCGAGACATGGCACGTTGCGGGTGAAGATGTCCTTGTACGTCCAGAGCTCTCGCTGGCTGAGACCGCCCTTTCCCAGACCGGTGAACGGACATGGTTCGTCGGCAACGCATCTGGTCTCTTCCGCCGGCAAACTTCAGAACAGGATTGGGTGCGATTGCCGCTTCCTCAACCGAAGTGGCTTTCGGTCGCCGACGGTGGCCGCGTACTCTACGCGCAGCCGACGAGCCCCCGCCACACCTATCCCGACACCGCTCTTCGATCCATGGACGGCGGCCAGACATGGGACCGGATCAGCCTGCCCCTGCCGACGACGAATGCCCTGATCGTTCATCCAGAAGGAGACGTCCTCTACGTCCATGCAGGCAACCACATGTACCGCTCCGTCGACCAGGGCGACTCATGGGATCTCAGAGGCCTGTTCAATGGCTACGGTTCGCCCCATGCCTTCGTCAGCCCCCACGATCCAGATATCCTCCACGCCCGTCAGCAGGGCGATCTGTGGACGGTGAGCGAAGATGGTGGCCGCACCTGGATGCCCGTTGTCGACGAGGTCGACCTTCTGGTCATCGGCTGGCACCCCACCGAGCCCGGCCGGCTAATCGCCGGCCTGCGCCGCGGCGTGGATCTCTGGCCAGACGTCGAACTCGACCTCTTCTGGAGTTTTGACGGTGGCCACAACGTTCTGCCCATCAGAACACTGGCGCCTTACGGAACATTCTGGGAAGTATCCCTGCTGCCGGTACCCGGTGGCGACTGGCTCTTCAGCGCGGGTGTGAATGGCGTCTCACACAGCCGCGACGGTGGTCTCACGTGGAGTCTGCCCGGTGACAACCCCATCGAGACAAGCGCCTTCGCGCTGGCTACCGAGCCACACCAGGTACTTGCCGCAACATCAGAAGGGATCTGGTCGTTGGCGCTGCCGGAGTCGGTGCAAGCCGAGAATCCTCCCATGCCCGTCGCTGTCTATGACACCTCGGCCGCTTTGGGCGAGTGGGAATACCCCGTCGATGAGCTTGAGATCACCTCTCTGACCCAGGACACAGCAGGCGCCATCTGGTTCAGTGTGGCGACTGGCCAGAATCCGCTCGTCGGAAGATGGGTCGATGGCGCGGTGGACTACCCTTTCAGACCCGAGGAGTCCTCAGGCGAATTCAGGGCACCCCTGACGGCAGATCCGGACGGCGGCGTCTGGTCTGGCATCCACTATTGGGATGGCGAGCGCTGGCTCGATCGCACGCCGGCAAATGCGGACCAGATCGGCATCTATCCCTACTTCACCGTCCACCTGGTGGATCGCAGCGACGAAATTTGGCACAGCATACAGGGCGACTGCTACGGTTCTTCCGGCGGCGCCTACGTCATTCGAGACAACCTCCTGCAATCTGCCGTCGACGTCTTCGACATCTCGGTGGGGTGGCGTCTTGTCAACGATGGTTATATCAACGTGATCCGCGAACGGCCCAACTCGGAGATCTGGTTTGGGACAGGCGGCTACCGCTGCCACAGCTCTGCCACGATCGGCGGCCTCACGAGTTTCGATGGCGAGATTTGGCGCTCGATCACCGTGGCGGAAGGGCTCGCCCACCCCTGGGTGCGTGATATCGCCTTCGTCGAGGATACGGTCTGGGTTGCGACGGATGGCGGTCTCACCCGATTCACCGGAGACGCGCAGCAGACCAGCCGCAGTCGCGGCATCTCGTACACCACGAACAACAGCGCCCTGCCACATGATGAAGTCACGTCGCTGGCGACGGATAGCCTCGGGGCGATCTGGATCGGCACAGCTGGTGGCGTGAGTCGATTCCATGGCTACTGGACGCACTTCACGACGGCCAATGGCCTGCCGGGATCGCACGTAAACGACGTCCTCATCGATCGACGGGACGGGCGAATCTGGATGGCGACAGCGAGAGGCCTCGCCGTGGTCCGCCACACATCGTCCCAGAGGATCGCCGTCGAACCCCCATCCGCTCCTGAGACACCGACCAACCCATCGGCCACACCACCCGACCCGACAGACCCGGCAGTGCCGTTGGTTTTTGGGTTGGAACAGAGCTATCCCAACCCCGCCAGGAGTGAGGTGATCATCCCCTACACCCTGGCGGAAGGTGGCGCCGTGAGGCTCACGTTATACAATGTGCTCGGGCAGTCGGTTCGTGTTCTGGTGGATGACTACCGCGTGGCCGGGCCACATCAGGTGGGTTGCGATGGCCGCGATCTGCATGGCAACCCCCTGAGCAGCGGCATCTACTTCTATCGACTGGAATCGCTCGGGCAACAGAGCTCACGACGGCTGGTGCTGCTGCGCTGAGTCATCGGGGTATCCGGTTACACTGCTGATCAAGGCCAGAGAGGACATCGTTGTGCCCGCATCGCAGCACCAAGGACCGCTCACCCGGCCCGGCGCAGACGTGCCGGGCTCTCCGCTGGCATCTCATTCTTTGCATTTACGGATCTATACTCCGCAATTACAAGCAAACTAGGGTCTCAGGAGTAGAGCTCCTCGACACAGATGGCCCGGCCGTCCTGCCGGGCCGAGCGGTAGGAGGCGTCGAGGATCTCCACGACTCGCCAACCGAG
>JABHDC010000107.1 GCA_018673255.1 Gemmatimonadota bacterium | reverse complement strand
GGTTCTCTCCCGCGGTGAGATCTCTCTCACAATCTTTACCGTGAGGCCCGTCACGTACAACCGGCCCCTCCTGTGATAGATTATACCCGTACAGAATGATCAACTACGCAGCGCTGGCGGCGGCCTCCTCCTAATCGTGGATACCGCTGCCGGCATTTAAGGAGCCACCAATGTCCAAATTCAGCGGAATCGCCTTGGCGATTCTTCTCACTGTCACCGCCTCAGCGGCCGTCACGGTAGACGGTGTCGTTCGAGACCAGAACGGGGAGAGCGTCGAGGGTGCCCTCGTTACCTTTGCCAGTGAGGACGATCCAAGCCTGTCCGCCTCCGGCCTGACGGCCAGTGACGGCAGTTACCAGGTCGATCTCAGCGCACAGGCGACGGCGGTACTGGGGATTTCCGAGCAACCTGCCGCCTCGGCCCTGTTCCAGAACTACCCAAATCCATTCAACCCTGAAACGATCATCGCCTTCCAGATCGATCGGGCGTCCCACGTGCGGCTGGTCATCTACAACAGTCTCGGACAGGTCGTTCGGACCCTCGTGCAGGCACAGATGGATGCCGGTCTGCATCGTCTCCGGTGGAATGCAGCCAACGATGCCGGATTTGGTGTGGCGGCTGGCACTTATTTCTACCAGTTGACGACGGATCATCTTGTCGACACAGGCAAGATGACCCTCGTGGATGGACACAAGGGCAGTGTGTCCAGCGAGAATGGTCGTCTGTCCCCATTGGTGAAGTCTGCGCCCGAACCGGCAGGCAAGGCACTGGCTGAATCGGAATTCTTCACGATCAGCGTGACCGGTGATGACTTCTTCGACTATTCCCGTACCGGTGTCGCCATCGGCGAGGATCAGTCTGTCGACATGCTCGTCAACAGCTCGACCGATCTGGGTATGGTGCGTCTGGCGTTGACGGATGCGCCCATCGACAGCGCTGATGCGGTCCTGATCACGATCAATACAATCGATATCCGTCGCGCCGGTGGTGGCCCGTGGCAGACATTTGTGGGTGAGTCGAGAACCTTCGACCTGCTGTCGCTGACCGGTGGTATCAACGAGATGCTGGGTGAGCAGGTGCTGGAGCCGGGGGAATTCACCGGTGTTCGCCTGATCGTTGAGGCAGCACAAATCGTCATCGATGGTGAGACCTTTGATCTCGAGGTGCCATCAGGCGACCAGCGCGGAATCCAACTGCAGGGTTCATTCAACATCGTGACGGGTGAGACGCTCGACCTGATGATGGACTTCGATGCCCGCAAGTCGATTGTCCATCGAGGCCAGGGCAACAACTACGCCCTGAAGCCGGTCGTGCGACTTATCCCGACGACGGGGGCCGGTTTCATTGATGGTCATGTTTACGCCGACGGGGGTGAGAGTGGAATCCAGGCCGTCGTTATTGCGTCGCAGGATGGTGAAGAGATCTCATCGGCCATCGTCGATCCTGACGATGGTTCCTATCGCATCTCCTATCTCGAGCCAGGACTCTACGATCTGCACGTGGAAACGGAGTTGGCCATCACGCCGGATTTGATCGAGAGCGTCGAGGTGACCGCTCGCCGTGGTACACGCCGGGTCGACTTCGGTGAGCGTCCCGACGACGGCGAGACTGACGACGACGGCGAGACTGACGACGACGGCGAGACTGACGACGACGGCGAGACCGACGATGACGGTGAGGCCGACGACGACGGTGAGACCGACGACGACGGTGAGACTGACGACGATGGCGAAACTGACGACGACGGCGCCGACAGTGGTGCACTATCTCTCGACAACGCAGAAGAAGCCTGGGGTGTTGCCCTGAAGCTGCTGACTCGTGTTGTGACGGAGGCGGCTGAGTCAGCTGCGTCGACCGTCGCCGGCGAGGTCGAGGGAGATGCCACGATCACCACGAATATCGGCCTGAGTGGGATCACGTATGAGATCCAGTTCAATGCCATGTCCGATGATGGTGAGGTCGTTGTTGCGGGTGAAATCACCGTCGAAACCGCCGATGGTGAAACCTTCGACTACGAAGGTGAACTCGAATTCGAGGGTGTCCTCGCCGGTGAGATGACCGTCGACATGTCTGGCACGACTGATGGCACCACCGGAACACTGACGGTGGGCGAAGAGGAACTCGTCATCGAATAGATTCGACGCTGATCGCTGCAAGCCGTATCTATCTGGGCCCCGTCGCTTCGCCGGCGGGGCCCATTCTCTGTTCAACCTCCCGAGAGATTCCCGTTGGCTGAGGGTTGTAGGCCGACCGGTTAGACCAGCAGGTGCACGATGAACGACGAGCAGAAGTATCTCTTCGATCTACAGGGCTACATCGTCCTTGAGGGTGTTGTTCCCGCTTCCGTTCTGGTTGCTGCCAATGCTGCCCTGGATCGATTCGAAGCGATGGAAGCGAGTGATTACCCGCCACCCCTGACGCTGGGGCAGGAGCGGACGCCGGAGAATCTCTACATCTCCAACATCATCGAAGGGGATGACGACTTTCTCCCTTTCATGGATCTTCCCGCTGTGCTGGACGTCGTACAGACCGTGACGGGTGGGCCCTATCGACTCAACCACACCTACACGATCTACCGATGGGGTGGTGGCGTCACACGATTGCACATGCATGGCACGCCGATCATCCCCAAGTGTCAGTATCACTGCCGTGGCGGACAGATGGTGTCGACTCTGACCAAGGTGGTCTTTCCCATGCTCGACTGCGACGCTGAAGATGGCAGCTTCGCGGTCATTCCAGGTGCCCACAAGAGTAATTTCCCGAAGCCATGGGGGAATGAGCCGGAAGAGAATCCGCCACTGAAGGCGGTGCCTGCCAGGGCAGGTGATGCCATCATCTTTACCGAAGCTCTCACGCACGGGTCGATGGTCAACGTTTCCGGTCGCCCAAGGCGGACTCTATATTTCTGCTATTCCATCGGTTACATGCCCGATTGGGGTGGCCAGGGGCTCGTCTTCAGTGAAGACTTTGCCTCGAGACTGTCGCCTGCACGCCAGGATCTGCTCTCGCTCAAGTAGACGTTTCGCGGTTACACCTTGCCGCCAGTTCTCAGGAGATGCACCTCAGAATGCTCAATCAAGACCAGATCGATCACTATCGCACCAAGGGGTACCTCGGCGTCGAGGGTGTCCTCAGCGCGGCAGAAGTCGCCGAGTTGCAGCGCGTAACGGATGAGTGCGTGGAGAAGTCTCGGGAAGTAACCGAACACACGAGCATGTATGACCTGGAGCCAGATCACACGCCGGAATCTCCCAGACTACGTCGTCTCAAGAGCCCAGTCAGTGCCCACCCCGCCTATGAGCGCGCGCTGCGCAACGACAGGGTCCTCGATATCGTATCGCAACTGGTCGGCACCGAGGCGGTGCGATACAACGGCAACAAGCTCAATATGAAGTCGGGTGGCTTTGGTTCGCCCGTGGAGTGGCATCAGGATTGGGCCTTCTATCCGCACACGAACGACGACCTGCTTGCAGTGGGCATCTGTATCGACGAAATGTCTGAGGGGAATGGCTGTCTGCTCGTGGTGCCTGGCTCACATAAGGGGCCGATCCTCGACCATCACCAGGACGGCCACTTCGTGGGCGCCGTGACCGATCCAGATTTCGACGATAGCAGGGCCGAAAAGGTCGAGTTGCCAGCGGGCGGGATCTCGATCCATCACGTTCGCGCCCTGCACGGATCATTGCCAAATCTCTCGCCGAAGCCGCGTCGACTGCTTCTCTTCCAGTATTGCTCCGGCGATTCCTGGCCCTTGCTGGGCACCGACTGGGATGCCTATTCGGGAAGTTTCCTGCGCGGTGAACCCTCGGCGCGGGTGCGTGTCGAGCAGGTTCCGGTACAGCTGGCACTGCCCACGTCGCTGAAGGGTGGGTCGATCTACGAAACTCAGACCGTGCTCAAGTCATCTACTTTCGGTAGCGCCACCGGTCAGTGATGGACGATCTTGACCAGCAGATTCAGGCCTTCCTCTCCGGTGCTCCCCACGCGGTTCTGGGGGCTTCGACTGACAGGCAGAAGTACGGAAACAAGGTGCTGCGTTGTTTCCTGCAGCACGATCGACCGGCTCTGCCCGTCAACCCGACAGCGACGCAGATCGAGGGTCAGATTGCCTATCCTGATATCGCCTCACTGCCGGAGGGCGTGCACGGTGTCTCCATCATCACGCCGCCTCCCGTGACTGAGAAGCTGGTGAAGGAAGTGATTGCCGCCGGGATCAGACACGTCTGGATGCAACCGGGCGCCGAGAGCCAGGCCGCGATCGATACGGTTGTCGAGGCCGGCCTCAATTGCATCGCAGGTGGGCCGTGCCTTCTGGTTGCGCTCGGGTATCACGAGGACGATCCGTCTTAGGGATCGCTGGATCTGGAGAAAGCTGATGCTCGACCTCACGAACTACCTCATCGCGAACCCTCTGGTCGCAGCGGGCCTGGGGATCCTCGCCTTGCTCGTGTTGCACAACCTGCGCCGCGGCCAGCCGAGGATCGCCATCGGCATGGCGCTGCTCATTTTCGTCACCGTGTTCTATATCTCGCGCCAGATCCTCACCGATGAAGACGCGCCACCTGGATTCGACCGGGAAGCCATCCAGAATCTGACACCACCGGAGCCGCCCGAGTGAATCTCTCCCAGGGCATCAGTATGAGCACCACGCGGGTCCGCGAGATCCTGAAGGAAATCGACGAGAGGGACTCCGATTTGAACATCTGTCCCGCTGTCGACGTACCGGGGCCAGGGGGTGGGGTGTACATCACTCGCGCGACACCTCTGAATCTCAAACATGTGGAGTGGATGGAGACCCGATCTCCCGCACGCGGAGAGACGACGTATGTCGATGTTCGATTTGTGCGTGGTGATCCGGTCTCAGGCCGCGAAGTTCCCGAGCCGGAGGAGATTTCCGGCCGGGACGAAAAAGTGCCCGATCGTGCGGCGCGTGAGAAGAAGGCCTCCGAGTATTCCAAGGCTCTGGGTGAAGCGGCGCAGCGTGTGTCCCGCCAGGCCGAAGCTGTGCAGCGATCGCTCGGGTCGGCGGATTTCTCCGTCGCCGACCTGCGCAAGCCTGATACCGACGCCAGTCTGCGGCAGTTTGAGCGATCCTTCGCCGATTTTCACGGATCGGTGAAGAAGGCCCTCGACGAATACCTGCGCGGTAACACGCTGGTGATGGATCTCATCCTCAAGTTCCAGCTCGACAAAGACACCGTGCGCCACGCACTGTCGGTTGCTGCCTTCGCGACGGAGATGGCGACGTTGCTTGCCCTTCGTGACGAAGATGACACGTCGCTGGAGAAGTATTTCGAGGGTACCGGTATGGCTGAGATTCTCACCGACCTCGGCCTGGATCCAACAACGGCGGGCGACCTCACCGAGGAAGAGCGGGAAGCACACCGTTTTGAGCTGTTCCGGACCGAGCTCGTGGAGATCTTCCTAGGTGGTTTCATGCACGATTGTGGTCTGTGGACCGATACCTTCCTGCTGGCCGAGGGGCATGAGGTCAAGGGGGCCAAGGTCATTTCGGAAACGAAAGAAGTGCGTCGTTTTGCACCTTCGCTGGAGAAGATTGTCCTCTTCCACTCCGACCTGATTCGGTTGTCCCGGAAGCAGGGCGTGTTACAGGTCATTGAGAACGCCGATAATCCTGAGCAGCTCCAATTCCGTCGCGAGTTCTATGACGATCTGGATGAGGCACAGGCCGCCGCTGAACTGCACGCGGGCCAGAGTCAGGCTGAAGTGCTCAACGGGGCGGACTTGCGCAAGCTGTTGCCTGTGGCGCTGGCAGAATACTTCATCAGCCAGACGCGCGATATCTACGACAAGTCCGATGTGGAGGTGATCAATGATCTGGTGCAGCACGCCCGGGGTGGACTCTTTCAACGCTATCTCGTCGTCCTGTGCAACTCCCGCGTCGACCTGATCGCCCCGCGTCGCGCCCTGGTCACGCTCTCGGGTCACCTCTCGATGATGGTGGAAGGCGGTCGCGGGCCCAATCGCCGCGACGGCCGCCGCGCCCAGCGCCTGGCCGTAGATGGCTTCGATGCCGGTTCACTGATGCACGGGCGTGATCGGAATTCGCCCCACTTGATCACCTTGTTCCAGCGCCGTGGCGATGGCAGTCGTGCGCCACTCCAACATGTTTTGCCCCATGATCACTCCCTCTGGGAGCGGGCGGCAGGCCGGGAACATCGCATGTATATCGCCGCCGGACGATTCAGGAACAATCTCTCCTTCCGCGTCACCGGCTTCATGAGCGAGGCGGTCTATGCCCGCATTCTGGGAGACTACGAGACCGAGCTTGATCGCAGGTTGAGCGGATGAGGTGCGGGGCCACCGTGCGGACCGCCGCGTGGCGGATCCCGATTCGGTGGATCGCAGGCCCACGTATCGAAGCTCTCCCGGAGGTGATTCGCCGGACTGTCGTCTGGGTCGGTGTGACCATGGCCGGCGTGGTGGGACCAGCAGCCGCAGGCGGGGCCCAAGCAGCTGGCGGCCTTGCAGTCCCGATGTCCCTCGAGAGCCCCGTGACCCACGTACAGCTGCTCGAATTGTACACCTCTCAGGGCTGCAGCAGTTGTCCGCCTGCTGAAAGCTGGATCAGTCGCTGGCAGGAGGACGATCGGCTCTGGGGCGCCGTCGTCCCCGTCGCCTTCCACGTCGACTACTGGAACCGCATCGGCTGGGTCGACCCATTCAGCGATCACAGCCACACCCGTCGCCAGCGTCGCTACGCCAGCGTCTGGGGGCGGCCCGACCTGTACACACCCGAATTTGTCGTAGATGGACAGGAGTGGCGTGGCTGGTTTGAACAGTCGCCGCTCCCGGCGGCAGAGGACAGTAGTGGCGTGTTGCGGCTGAGTTGGGACGGCCGGCAAGCGGATCTGGTGTATCGGCCGGTCCCAGCCACACGTCGAGCCACGACGGCCACCGTTGCGCTGCTGCAGATGGGGCAGGCGACGAACGTCACATCTGGTGAAAATGCTGGTCGCATGATGGTGGGTGATTTTGTCGTCGTCGGTTGGCAGGAAACGGGTCTACACAAAGAGGGTGACGCCTGGCATGCCTCGATGCAGATCGATACGGACAAGCAGATCTCGGCCATTGCCGCCTGGGTAACGGCACGACCGCAGGGCGTTGTTCTGCAGGCGACCGGTGGCTGGCTACGGGACGCACCGTGAGCAGCCCGTATCAGAGGCCTGATCCAGGGCTGAAGATCGTGTGCACAGCAGACGAATGCGGATGCTGCCAGGAACGGACAGACTCGTGAGAGGTGAATCGTTGACTGATCAGGTCCAGACCCAAGTCGATACACAGATCCAGACTGGCCGCGAACAGATACTGAATCGTGGCTATGCCATCCTGGAGAATGTGATTCCGCCAGATGCCGTAGGCGGGGTCTGCGAGGGTGTGACCGAGGCAGCGATCGGTCGTGATATCGCCAACGTGCCAGCCGGGCGCGGGGCGGTGTCCGGCCTGATCAATCACACACAGGTCTTTGCACCCTACCTGGCAGAGCCACGCCTGCTGGGATTGACTCGAGCCGTGCTCGGTGAGCATGTGCGCGTGTCCTTCACCTCGACGATCGTCGCTCTGCCCGGGGCGACACAGCTCAAATGGCACGCGGACTGGCCCTTCAATCAGCACAATGCTGGTCACATCGACCCGCCCTATCCGGATACGGTGATGCATCTGACTTCCATCTGGATGCTGACTGATTTCACGCCGCTGAATGGGGCGACAACCATCGTTCCTGGAAGCCATCGTGAGCCGAACAATCCCACAGGTGGTTACGGCATCGGCGAATACGATGAGCACCCCGAGGCGGTGCAGGTCGTCGGTGCAGCGGGTACGGTGATGGTTATGGACAGTCGTATGTGGCACGCAGCGCCGGCCAATGCTGCCGACGAACCACGAATCGGACTGGCGATCCGCTGGGCACCGTGGTGGTTGAATCTGGATGTCCTGATGCCAGACTCGGACGAGCGCCGCCGGATGGTCGATGAACCGGGCTGCACGGACAATCAGGTGCCGGCTGTGACGCGGCGCGTTTTCGATGGGCTCGATGAGGCTGTGAAGCCATTGTTCAGACACTGGGTGCGCTGACTCGGATCACGGGACCTCCAACGGGGTGAGTGACCCCAGTCGGCTTCCCGGGCAAAAAAAAGTCCCCGCCGGTCAGCAGCAACCCGGCGGGGAGCCCCAAGAAATCTGGATCTCGCTGGCCCTGGCAGACCTACGAGATCCGTTTATAGGATCGGACAGTCTGCGCTGAACTTGAGTTTATCTCTGATAATATTCCGACGCGAATCGGAGATAATCTCCCAAATGGTTGTTTTTATGTGATTTGAAGATTTTTCCGCAGGATCTCAGTCAGTTCGGTATACTGTCCGAAGATCTGCCCGGCACCTGCCCGTTCGAGCACGTCAGTGGGGTGGGATGACGTGAAGCCGAGGGGGAGCATGCCGGCGGCAAGCGCTGCCTCAAGCCCGGGGATGGAGTCCTCGATCACGATACACTGGTGGGCCGGGACACCGAGTTGCTCAGCGGCCAGCAGGAACAGATCAGGTGCGGGTTTGCCGTGCTCGACATCGGCGGCGCTGCAGATGATGTCGAAGTAGTCGGCGATGCCTACTTCGCGAATCGAGAACTGGATGCGGCTGTGACCGCCAGAGGAGCCCACGGCGATCGGCACGCCTGCCTCGCGAAGCATCTGAAGCGTCTGTATCAGGCCGTCAAAGGTGTCCAACGTGCCGCGGGCCGAGTCGTAGTAGACCTGCTCACGCTCCGCGAAAATATCGTCTCCCAGGTCATGGCCGGCCTGGCGATAGTGCTCGACCACGGACGGATCGGATCGGCCGATGAAGACTTCGATGTCGGATAACTCGACGTCGATTCCCCGGCGTCTCAGCACAGGCAACCATGCGGAGCAGCTCAGCTTTTCGCTGTCGACGAGAACTCCATCACAATCCCATATCACGGCGGTATACATGGACTCGAACAAAGGACCGATTGCCGATGACGACAAGAGCGACGGCGTTGAGCCGCCGCCGCGCGTCGTCGACAGTCACCTCCAACGGGATGGCTCCAATGTGTGTCCAGGGTGCGGTCGAATCCTGGATTTTTGGGCCTGTGAGGCGCTCTGTCATCACTGTGGGCTCAAGTTCACCTGCGACGAGTGATTCGACAATCCAGCCCTGCCGGTTGCGATTGTGGGCAGCAACCGCGTCATTGGAATGATAGAAATCCTTCCACCACCGCCCTCTGAGTGAGCCAGTCGACGCCCCATGATTGACGTCAAGCAGATCCGACAGAATCCCGATTCGTTGCGCCAGGCGATCGCCCGACGCGGTGTCGACCCAAAACTGGCCGACGTCGACCGTTTTCTCGAACTCGACGCGCAGCGCCGTGATCTGCAGCAGGAGATCGACGGGCTGAATGGTCAGAAGAAAGAACTGGCCCAGCTGGGCCGAACCGATCCGGAGGCTGCCCGCAACAAGGGGCAGGAGCTGAGAGAGAAGGGTAAGGAGTTGGAAACGACCCTCAGCGGGGTCAACCAACAGTGGCAGACGATCCTCGACTGGTTTCCGAATTTTCCTCACGCGCAGATGCCTGAGGGTGCAGCCGAGGAAGACAATGTCGAAGAAGGTGTCTGGTTGCCCGGCACGGGCTATCTGCCGGCCGATCAACTCGGCATCGGTGATCACAGTGTGCCAGCCATGCCAGCCAGACCACTTCACGCAGAGGGTGACTTTGAGGCCAAGCCGCACCACGAACTGAGCCCGACGCTCGGTGTCGATACGATACAGGCTTCACAAGTCTCCGGATCTCGGTTCGCGTATCTGAAGGGCGATGTCGCTCTCTTGCAATACGGTCTGCAGCAACTGCTGGCCAATGAGCTGATTCGCCGTGGTTACGAGATGATGGTCCCGCCCCTGCTGGTGCGTGAGCGCACCCTCTATGGCACGTCGCACTTTCCGGAGGGACGTGATCAGGTCTATGCGATCCAGACGGAGAATGTCGAAGATGGCACGCAGCTGTTCCTGGTGGGCTCCTCGGAGCCATCGAACTTCTCCTACTTCATGGATCGCACGATGCAGGAGACAGAGCTGCCGGTGAAGGTCTTCGCCTTCACCACGTGTTTCCGCTCTGAGGCAGGTTCCTGGGGGAAAGACGTGCGTGGAATCAAGCGCGTGCACCAGTTCGACAAGATGGAGATGAATGCCGTCTGCGCGCCTGATCAATCCGAAGAGATCTATCAGGAATTCGGCCAGATCAATGAGTGGCTTCTGCAGCAGTTGCAGTTGCCCTATCGCATGGTCGACAAGTGTGGTGGTGATGCCGGCTATCTGGCCAGTCATCGTCAGCGGGATGGCGAAGTGTGGATGCCGGCGACGGGCGAGTACATGGAAGTCATGACGGACACGAATACGACCGACTATCAGGCGCGCCGCATGAACATCCGCTACCGGCCAACGGCGGGGGGTGGACTGAATTACTGTCACACCGTCAATGACACGGGTTGCGCCATGGGCCGCATGATCATCGCCATTCTGGAGAACTACCAGCAGGCAGACGGATCGGTGAAGGTGCCGGATGCGATTCGCGCCATCACCGGCAAGGAACAACTCGTACCTCGGGCAGAACCCGGGGGTGGCAAGGGCAAGTAGGGGAGGTTGGGCACGTGAGCGCACGAATTCTGGATGGGAACGAGCTGGCCAAGCAGGCTCGAGTAGAACTGAAGCAGGAAGTTGACGATCTGAAAGCGGCGCACGGTATCACGCCGGGGCTGGCCGTTGTACTGGTTGGGGACGATCCGGCATCGATGTCGTATGTCAAAGGCAAACGCAAGGCGGCAGCTGAGGTCGGGATCCACTCGCAGGAGTCGAAATTCGATGCCGACATGTCACAGGCTGACCTGATCGCCGAGATCGAGCGACTCAATGCCGATCCAGCAGTCAATGGCATTCTGGTGCAGTTGCCTCTGCCTGGAGATCTGGACGAAGAGGCGGTTCTGAATGCGGTCGATCCCGACAAGGATGCGGATGGATTGCATCCGGTGAACATGGGTCGGCTCATGCGAGGGCAGGAAGGCTTCTTGCCCTGCACACCCGCTGGTGTGCAGCAGATACTCATCCGCAGTGGGATTGAAGTGGCCGGCAAACATGTCGTCATCGTCGGCCGCAGCAGTCTCGTCGGCCGGCCGCTGGCCAACATGCTGACCATGAAAGCAGACGGCGCCAATGCGACCGTCACCATCTGCCACACAGGGACGAAGGATCTGGGTTACCACACCCGCCAGGCTGACATTCTCGTCGCCGTGACCGGTTTTCGGAACACGGTGACGGCTGACATGGTGAAGGAAGGTGCGGTCGTGATCGATGTCGGCGTGACAAGAATTGAAGATGCCAGCAGGAAACGTGGTTGGCGCCTGGTCGGTGATGTCGATTTCGATGGTGTCAAAGAGGTCGCTTCGGCGATCACGCCGGTCCCAGGTGGCGTTGGCCCCTGGACAATCACAATGTTGCTGTTCAATACAGTGCTGGCTGCGAAACGCGCCAACGACATCGGCTGATCCCCCCAGCCATCTATCGACTTGAGGCCGCTCCGCGCAATCGAACGCGGGGCGACCTCATTTCCCGTAAGGCGACCTTGATGCGCTGGATATCCCTCTTCTGTCAGATCACCACGATTTTGGCGATTGCCGTCTTCATGACGCCACAGCAGAGCTGGGCACAGACGGTCATCGTCGTGCGTCAGGACGGCAATGGTGATGTCGAGAGTCTGAACGATGCCCTCGACGAGCTGCCCAAGGATCTCAAGGAGGCTTACATCATTGAGTTCCAGGACAGCGAGGTATACGAAGAGACCGTCGAGCTCGATGAGACGATCAAGGATAACGGATCCTTGGCGATCCGCGCCGGCGCCGGCCATGCGCCCATTCTCAGATCGAACGAAGCCAAGAAGCCTGCCCTGACGCTCCATTCCTCGGGGATTACCCTCGAGGGCCTCATCTTTGAGGGGGGGGATCGCCAGTCGGGTGTCAAAATCGAGTGGTCCGATGATCACATCATCCGTGGCTGCACATTTCGAGGCACGCGCAACAAGGACACGCCGGGCCTCTACATCCATGGTGGTCAGAATTGTCTGGTTGAAGACAATGACATCACGGATAACCGGGTAGGCATCCGACTGCATGATGATGCAGGCGAAAATGTGATCCGCAACAACAGGATCTATCGCAATGCCGTGCTGGGGCTCTGGATTCTTAAGGAGTCCGACAACAATGAGATCCTGCATAATACCTTCGAATCCAATGCCACGGAAATTCACCTGGGTGAAACCGGCAAGATCAAGGACGATCCGGGTGAGGATAACCGGTTTGTCGGCAACATTCTGTCGGCCGGCAGCGATGGCATCGTCCTCGTCGTGCGTAGTGATGAGGACGAGCCGCAACTGCCAGGTGGTACGCAATTCGACTACAACCTGCTCTACGCCCCTGCGGGGGCGACCTTCGCGGAATTCGGTGACCTCACGATTGCAGATCTGAGCGGGTGGCAGAGTGCTGCCGGTGTTGATGTTCACTCGATCAGTGCAGATCCGGTGTTTGTCGACCCACCGAGCGATCTTCATCTTGCCTCCTCTTCGCCGGCCATAGACGCGGGAGATCCGTCTGATACTGTAGGCGACGAGCCTGACCCCAATGGAGACCGCATCAATCTGGGTGCCTACGGTGGCTCGGCTGATGCGGCCACAAGCGGCGCGGCCAAACCCGACGGGACCTTCAACAGCGTCGTTGCCGTCCTGACGGGACTGGGACGCCACGAGGTCTCCATCGAGGTGAGCCACGCTGGCGGCACCGACCTGACGGCCCGCATCGATTTCGCCACCGACCAGGCAGGGCCTTACGCCCCGGCCACACTCGAAGCCCCTGTGACGGCCGATCAAGGCTCGCCAACGATTGGCACCGGCAGTGTCGTTTCCATCCCGACGTCGGGTGGGAGCAACACGGTTGTCTTCTTCTGGAACAGTGGCGCAGATGTGGGGCAGATCGATGGCACAGCCTGGTTGCAGATCACGGCCAATGATGGGGCCAGTGACCAGGAGACACCCGTCGTCATCGCTGTGGCGGTCGATAATGTGGCGCCCCAGGGACTGGCTGATCTGGCCGCGGCACAGGTCTTCTCATCCCGATCAGCGATGAGTTGGACGCCGGCGACGACGGAGTCTCACTTCGAAGCCTACATCATCTGGTATGGAACGGATGCAGCACAGGTAGAGGCACGCGGAGATGGCGCTGCCTCCTGGTCGGTCGACGCCGATTCTGAGCTGGCGAACATGGCGACGGCCTCGTCGACGATTACCGGTCTGCAACGGGCGACGGACTACTTCGCCCAGATCTGGGCCCGTGACAGCTATGGCAATGAAGCCAATGCCCCGACGATCAGCTGGCAGACGACCTCTCTCGATTCGGTCACTCACTACGTCGCTGCCAGCGGCAGCAACAATGGCGTGGCTGACGATCCATTGCAGCCGTGGAATTCAATCAAGAGAGCGATCAATGCCATTCCCGCCGATCTGGTTGCGGCGGGATCGACCTATTTCGTTCGGATCCTGGATAGCAGTACGTATGGGGATGCTGTCGTCATCAACAAGACGACGGATGCGACCTACAACATCACCGTCGAAGTGGCGGCTGGACAGACGCCCCTGATTGTAGCACCGGGGGAGAAACATGCGGTGCAGATCAAGTGTGCCTATACCACGATCGATGGTCTGTCGATCCAGGCATCGAAGAAGTGGGGGATCAACGTCAACGATGCGACGCACGCCACGATCCGAAACTGTACGATCTCAGGAGGGATCGAGAACAACCAGGGCGGCATCCGCCTGCACAAGGCGAGCTACAGCCGCGTCCACGATTGTCTCATTCACACCAATGTCACCGGTGTCAGAATCTCTGAGAACACAGATTACGCCAGCCTGCGGAACAATCTGATTCTCGATGCAGAGAATCGTTCGAACGGGGTATTCATTGACAAGCAGGCCGATGCCGACACGCTGATCAACAACACCATCGTTGGATACGAGCGCGGCATTTACCTTCGCGGTCCCCAGCCAAATGACGCAGGCGATGGTCACGTGATTCGCAACAATATCCTTACTGACGTATTCACCGGATACCATCTGGCCAAGGATCTTGGGGCAACCTTTGGTTTCCTCGACTACAACGACGTTGACGTACGGGACGATGGTCGAGTCGGCTTCATCACCGGCACGACCTACGAAACCCTCGCCGAGTGGCGCACCGCCTCAGGGGGCGACGCCAACAGTATCTCGCTGGATCCATTGTTCGTCAGCGTTGCGGGTACGCCTGATACCTGGGATCTGTACTTGCAGAGCCAGGCCGGACACTGGACGGTGGGGGGATTTGTCAGTGATGCGTCATCCAGTCCTGCCATTGATGCAGGTCAGCCGGATGACAGTGTGGGTGACGAAACCGCGCCAAATGGCAACCGGATCAATCTCGGTGTCTACGGTGGCACGGCGCAGGCGTCCAGATCGGGTGGTGTCTTCGTCGAACAGGGCGGGCTGCCATACGATACCTACCTGTTTGGTGGGGTGCCTGTCATACCAGAAGATCCCAGTCCCGATGCGGTGCTGGGCGACGATTTCCCCGGTCTCGGTGAAGATCCCTGGGGTTTCTGGTGGCGACTTGTGCGTTGGGATCCGGCTCAGGCCGACTACATCTACTATCGCGAAGATGAAGGTCCCGAGGGCAACCCGCCCGATTTCGATCCTGGCCTTGGATATTGGATCATCCAGTGGTGGTCGACCGAGAATGATGATGGTTCGGTCGAAGGTGACACACTGGATGTGCAGGGAGCCCCGGTCTCCAGTGCGCAGGACTACGTGATTCCACTGCAGGCAGTGCAGGGGGCCAGCGGCTTCAACCAGGTGGCCAATCCCTTCCTTTTCGATATCGACTTCGCCGATGCGAGAGTGGGCGATGCCCAGGGCAGAGAGATGAGTTTCGCCCAAGCGGCCGACGAGGGGATTGTCGACGCCTATGCCTATCTGTGGGACTGGGAACAGCAGGCGTATGTGCCGATTTCTTCCACAGAGGGTGGCCGTATTCCCACTTGGCGAGGTTTCTGGGTCGAGCAGCTGGATCCGAATCTCAATATCCATCTCATTCTGCCCCCCATGGAGGCAGCAGGTGGCGTGAGCAAATCACTGGCAACGGCGCGACCCACGGCAGAAGACTGGTATGTTGGATTCGCGGTCCGGGGGACCGGTCTGCTGGACGCAGGCGACGGACCGGTCTCCGCCTTCGTCCAGGATATCAGCAATCGAGCCGGGGTGAAGCGCGATGCATCGCGTAGCAATGATCCCTACGATGCGCTGGATCTGACCGTCCTGAGTCCTGCCTATGTGTATGCTTACTTCCCACACGACGAAGAGGATGAAGAATCGCAACGGCCCGCTCGCTACACCTACGACTATCGCGATCCAGAATGGGACGAGCAGAGCTGGCTCTTTGTCGTGGAGACGAGCCTGAGTTCGGCCGAATTCGAGTGGGTGTGGACAACTCCGGGGTCTGTGCCCCGCGGGTATACGGTCGCTCTCGTGGACGCCACGGCTGACACGGTGATCATCCCCGACATCACACAGAAGGACCGACACGAGTTCAGTGCCAGTGTCGATGCGCCGCGGCGCTTCCAACTGCGGGCGACCTACGTGGATGTCATCGGTGACGCGACGACGGATCGTCTGGTCGATGAGGAAGATGCCCAGGCGATCCTTGCCCATGTGACAGGGATCCAGCCCCTGGAGGAATTCGCGCTCGAATTCGCAGAGGTCACGGGCGGCAATCCTTCGCCAGCTTCGATCTCTTCTTACGACGCGGCGTGGGTCCTACGCTATGATAGTGGCCTTGTGGACAACCTGCCTGCGTCAACGATGGATCTTGTCGAGGGAGAGCGAGTCGTGCATCTGGCCGAACCGGTCCAGGCACTGGATGGCACATTCGCGATCTCGCTGTTTGTCGACCCCGCGGACGGAGTGCTTTCGGGTGATATTCAGCTGCACGTCGATGCAGAGGAAATCGAGGTATTGGACGTGACTTCAGGTCATCTACCGCTGGCGCAGATTGCCCACCGAACAGATGGCGACCAGTTGACCATCGGGGTGGCCGACGCCACGGGTGCCACGGGGCGTGCAGTCCTGGCCCGGCTCCACGTGAGAGCGCCGATGGCGGTGCAGGATGTGATCGAGCATATCGAACTCACGTCGGTCGACCTCAACGAAGCCCGGTTGGCGGCAAGGGTCGTGGCAGCACGACCGGCCGAGGCGTTCCTCTATCCGGCAGCGCCGAATCCCTTCAACAGTACCGTTCAAATTCGCTTCGGCCTGCCTGAGGACACGACACTGGAGCTGGCTATCTACAATGTGCTCGGGCAACGAATTCGCGACCTGAGCACCGGTGGCTCATGGGCGGCTGGTATCCACCGCGTTGCCTGGAATGGCCAGAACGATGCCGGTTACGGCGTGGCGAGTGGTATCTATTTCGTGCAGACGTCGACGCCTGCCTGGCAGGCGGTGCAGAAGGTCGTCCTGATTCGCTGACGTTGAGGACATCGAGGACGTCCTGTCCTCTTGGATTCGCTGCGCCAACCCTTGGAGAATCTCAGCCGTGCCGCCATCCTGGCGGCAGGCACACTACCTGAAATGCGATGTCTCTGATGACGTCGTGTCATCTCGGATTGCTTCGCAATCCGCTGGGGGAGCAGCCGTGTCGTCGTCCTGACGACGAGTGTCGCCACTACCTGAAGTGCGGAGTTTCCCTTACGTGGTATTCGAGCAGGTGTCCTCGGGCGCCGATGTAGAAGACGCCGTCTTCGGGGCCTTCGATGATCTGGCAGAGGTCCGGGATCGGGGCCTTGTCGAGGTAGACGACGTTGTCGGTGGTGACGTCGATCTTGAAGACTTCCTGCCTTGTGACCCCGTAGATGTCGCCATCACGTCCACACGTGAGGTGGATGATCCCGTGTGCTTCGGGAATGCCCATCAGGGGTGTGCCGGTATCGTTGAGTTCCCAGCGCCAGACGACGCGGCGTCGCTCGGGGCAGAAGGCGAATACGACGCCATTGTCGGTGGAGCCGTAGACGTAACCTGTGACCGGGCTGCAGGCGAGATTGCCGATGGTGATCGCGTCCCAGTGGGGGATGCACTCGAAGACACGACGATTCTCTTTCGGTGAGAACATGAACAGCTTTGCTTCCGTCGTCGTCTCAATACACCCGCGGCCGCCGCGAATGCTCGTGCCGCCATAGACCCACGTGTCGTCGGATGCTACGGACTGGACGGATTGGTCCACGTCGCGATGCACGGTTCTGTCTTCTGTGGCCGGGTCGAATACTGCCAGACCACCACCGGAAACGTGGTAGTTGGCCCGGCAGCCGATGTAGATGCGCCCATCGGGGCCGACGGTGTATTCGAAGGGCCTGTTCATCTGATCGCCGAGTTGGCCGAAGTTGCGCGGATTGGCATCGGCGTGTTCACCACCGTGCTCCGACATCGGATTCCACGGTTTGGCGGGGTCGTAGGCGGCGAAATAACCACCGCCGTAGCTGCCCATGTAGACCTTGTCGCCACAGGTGATGACATCGTAGATCTCGCCGCCGCCCCAACCGACCTTCCCCAGATCCTGCAGGTGTCGTCTGGCCGGGTCGTAGCGGAAGATGTGCATGGAGATGATCGTGGCACCGTAGATGTCGCCCTGCGGGCCACGGTGCAGGCCACAGATATCGGTGGCCACGGAGGGCTCGTAGTCGATCTGTCGCTCCTCGCCGTCCACCGTGAAGGTGCAGGACTTCTGGCGGAAGCTGCCCTTGATCTGCCGACTCACGCCGTCTGCAAGAGCAGCGCGTGGCGGGTCGTCCTTGCCCTCGGCGTGGGAGGGTGTACCGAGTTCAGGATCCCCCTGTGTGTAGAGAACGCGCGTCGAACCCGTCGAGGGGTCATAGGCGACACGACCGGAGGGGTCGCGCTGGATATTGCAGACCACCTCGCCCGTCTCGGCGACATACTGGGGATTGCACCAGATCTGCTGATTGGGCAGATGAGGTTCGGGTGCCTGCACGCCATGGTCTGTCCAGGTGTCCGTCTCCACGTCGAAGCTGACCAGGCGCGAGCCGGGGTGTGTACCGATCCAGAGGATCCCATCCGGTCCGATGCAGCCGTGGTAGAATCGCTGGTGACTCAGAGGAGGGAAGCCATGGTGCCGCATCCCGTCTCGCGGTGTCCACGACTGTAGCACATGTCCGTATTCGTAGAGTCCGTGGAAGGTATGGACGTAGAGAGTGCCATTTCTGGGATCGACATCACAGGTGAATTCGCGGCCGGGAATCCAGTGACGCTCGAGGACCTGGCCCGTGTTGACATCGGCACCAAAGAGGATGGAGCCCTCCTGGCCGAATTCGCCGCCCCAGATGATATCGATGTTCCTCACATCATCGTGGGTCACCCAGCTGCCACCCATCCAACCCCCGATTACAGGACGACCCAGGTCGAAGAACACACCACCCATTGTTGCTGCTCCTGCGTTGCTGTTGAGTTCACCCAGAGCGCCGAAGTATAGTGAAGGCCGGCTCACGCGGCTTCCTCAATCCGCCCTGCATGATCGCGGTGCCGCCCTGGAGCCCTGAGCGCCAGGTCTTCCATCACGCGGTCATGTTCAATACATTGATCTCAGGCATGAGAGGGTGCCACTACGTCCGCGGAAAGGCCACAGGCCACCTCTCGAAGCTGTACCCACATCGTCACCTTCTTTCTGCCCTCGTCATCTCAGCGGACAACGGGGCACCTACGAGAGAGGGGACTCTATGTCCATTCGTGACCTGCCGTTGCAGCCGTCCTTGCGCCACCTCAAGCAGGAGGCCAAGCAGTTCCACAAGGGACTGCTGGATGGCGATTCCACCAACATCGAACGCATTCGCGCGGGATTGCCGCGCCTGACCCAGGACGCCGCCGTCGACGATGTGACGTTGATGGAAGCTCAGCATGCTCTGGCGCGCGAGTATGGCTTTCGGGAGTGGCCGGCGCTTGCTGCAGCGGCCGAACTCGAGTTCGATGATCTGTCCGCCTTCAGTGACCAGGACACCCACTGTCTCCTGCAGAAGGTGGATCAGAAGGATCTCGTCATCTCCCTGAAGCTGGCCGGAGATGATGTGAAACGGCGCATGCTGACGGGCATGTCGGATCGAGTCCGTCAATTCATTACGGAAGAGATGGTGTTTCTCGGTCCCATGCCGGAGGAGGAAATCCTCCAGGTGCAGGAACGGATCCTGGTTCAAGTCCGCGGACTTGGCCGCGATGGGACGATTGCCTGGCCGCCGGGCGCCGAGACGCCGCCGCCAAGGGGGCCTGAAGAGCCGGATCTGGAACAGGAGATTGCCGATCACGTCCAACGACGCCTTGTCGATCTGAGCCTCGAAGAGCTTCGCGTCTTCGTACATGGGATCGCCGCCCGGGCGAGGACGCATGGCATTCTGTCACTGGAAGCGGTGGCCCGACGTGCCGCGGACGGATTTGTGCAGGAGGCCCTGCGTCTGGCCACCGATGGTACGGAGCCGGCGCTGATCGAGGACCTGTTAAAGACACGGATCCGGGCGTT
>JABHDC010000106.1 GCA_018673255.1 Gemmatimonadota bacterium | reverse complement strand
TCACAATGCTGATTCCTTAACAGGGCACTAGGCGGTCAGGAGGCGTCCTCTTCCGCCTCTGGCGGCTCTTCAGCATCGCTGTCGCGCCGCTTGTCGACGAATCCCTTGATCTTCGACACGGCATCGGGCACCATCTCCACCAATTGCCCCCAGCTGACTTCCTTCTCTTTCAGCGTCATCATTTCCACCTTCCCATCTTCGTGGACGACGATGAAGCCGATCGGTTCGACGCTGGCACCGCCCCCTGTGCCGGAATGACTCTTGCCTTCGCCACCGCCTGCACCAAATCCCATGGATATTTTCGAGACCGGAATCAGGGTCACCGAACCCGCGCTGACAGGCTCACCGATGACCGTTCGGGTCTGCAGGATGTGGTGGAGTTCGCCGAGGACGCGCTCGACGAGGGATTCAAGAGATGTGGCCATGAACTTCCTTTCAGGTTGTCGCTGCAGGAGACATTGTACGGGCCACGCGCCGCAATCGCCACCAGCGCATCAACCACAGCCATCCGGCATGGATGGCGAACCGGAAAACGGCCGCCACCAGTCGGGCAAGATACAGATGGAGTCGGACACTCGCCCGGCCATGGGAAGCCGGTCTTGTGAAATCAGCTTCGATCCAGACGTGGGCCCAGGACGGCAGAAAGGGCCGCACGGCCTGCACCCGGCCGTACAACAGGCCTGTCTGTGCCGCATCCTCCAGGCCGATGGTCGCCTCCACGTGGATGTGTTTCAGCCCGACCATGCCCAGGAGTCGGCGCAACAGACGCCGGGTTGGGGGCAGGAAGTGCTGCACGTCTCGCCAGCCGTCCTGGATTCGCTGCCACAAGCCAGGTGGTACATCCTCCGATTCACTTTTCTCGTCCTCTGACACCACTGGGGCCACATCCGTAGTCGCGACTTGGGCCACAACCGGTTCGGACATGGGGGGGGTGGCCATCGTCTCAGCGGCAGCGGCTTGTGTCAGGGGCACGTCGGCGACGTTCGTGGCCGGCTCGGGTGTATCTGGCGCACCATCTGCGCGCGTGACGGGATCAGCGCCAGGCGTCCGGATCGGACTTGGGCTTGGGCCTGGGATCGGGCTTGGGCTCGCCTGCAGATCCGGAGACTTCACCAGGGCGTGCCGATAGACACAGAATCGCCCCAGAAGCAGCAGTCGAGCCTCCCAGCCGTCCACAATCTGTTCCACCGCCACGGCCAGGGCACCAAACCAGAGGCCGACACGAGCCTGGATCTGTGGTGTCGCGTCCGGTTGTGCGTTGCGGCTTGCATCGACGCTGATGACGATGGGCAGCAGGATCAGCGAGATCAGCAGAAACAGGACGAGGCCGACCACGGACAGGACCAGATACAGAATGACGATGAGGATCTCGAGGATCATCAGGATCTCTTCAGGAGGACAGCCCAGATTCGCCCGGCCGGACACTCTGGCTGCGAGAAGGACAAGCTAGCCGGTAGCACGCGAACTCGTCAAGCCGCAGAATCGGTCTCTTCTCGAGGGGAACAAGTGGAGCTCGATGGTCGTCAACTGCTTGACAGTCACCTCGGACCGTGTTAAGGTAGATTGACGCAAGTGCATGTGGCTAAAGGAGTTCAAGCGAATTTGAGTAGATCCTTGCGAGCGCGGTGCGCCGGTCTTTCCAGCCTGCGTTTCTGCGCCGCTGCGATTCTCTGTATCTGTGTCACCCGGCCCCAGTCTGCCCACGCCATCAGCACGGTATCTGCCCGGTTTGAGCCCCCCCGAATCGTTTCCGGGGTCCGTCAACCCGTGGCGGTGCTGCTGACCTATTTTCCCGGCAATGGCGAGGCGGTGACCCAGGCGAGTTTCCGCCTTTCGACGGGTGGGCAGATCCATTCTGCTCGGGCCAGCCGAGGTCAGACAAGCCTGATCGAGAGACGAGTTGTGCTCGATTACCTGAGTCAGCCCGTGGGCGAATCGCTGACCGATACGCTCTGGCTCGAGGTCGAGACCGACGCAGAGTTTTCTCTGCAGGCGAGTCTCATCACTACCTTTGACACCGATGCACAGACCCTGCATCGCCCGTCCTGGTCGCTGCCCGTGTCGGTGCCCCTGGAAGTGAGATGGTCGTTGACGCCGCAGGTCTGGTATCCGGGTGAGTCTCTGCCCTTAGAGATCTCAGTGGAGAGCACCGATCTCAGGCCCGTAGAGGGTCTGATCGTCAGCTGGCCGGCTGGTGTCGTGGCTGATCCGGCCGATGCGGATCCCTGGCCTCTAACGCAGGCAACGGGTCGCTATCACCAGCGTCTTCGTATCCCGGCAGATCTGCCGGAGACCCTCCAGGTCTCGGCCGGGGCCCAGGGCTCAGGACTGACACATTCGCCGGTCGCCTCGATAGAGGTTCAGGCTGGCCCTGTACCGCATCTTGTGGTCGAAGCGCCTCAGGTATTACGGCGCGGATCCAAGGGCACGGTGCGGTTGATCTGGAGCAGCGACCGAGAGATGTCCTCCGTCGATCTACAAGTCCAGGTCGAAGGCCTCCAGGCCATTGAGGCTCTTGCAGCATCCAATGGTTTTAATGCATCGATCGATTTCGATACATCTACCGGACAGGCGCTGATTGAGATGCCCGACGTGGCTCTGAGGGCGGGAGAGCCGGTTGTCGCCACCCTGCAGTTGACGCCACGGCATACGGGCCCGCTGGTCTTCAGGTCCTCGTTCACCCCAGCTGACAGATCCGAGGTCATCTCCACAGGCAGGACCGATGTGGTCCCCGTGGTTGAACCGGGTGGGAGCGTCGTCGACGGCGAGACTCAACAGCCGGTCCTCACGGATCTGGAGTTAGCCCGCAAGGGACTGAGCGTCGCCTGGCAGGAAGCTTTGGTGGATCTGCCCCTGCCGGCCGGTGCAGTCGTGAGCCTCCAAGCGGAGGGGAAACACGATGCCAACTGGATGGTCGAGGAAGCCATGACGGGCGCGCTGCTTGATCGCGACATCAGGCTCCCACTGGCTAGTGACGCCACTGCCTACGAGCTTCGTTACCGAGTCGCTGCATCCCAGGCGACGTATGAGCACCGTGGGGCCATCTGGAATCCCTTCCAGTCCAGCAAGGCCCGCAATGCCATGGTGAACGTGCACGGACGGCTGGTCGATCCCGCCGGCCGCCTCGTATGGGCTCGACGTGTCGAAGCCCAGGGCCAGGATGTGGTGGGTTCAGATGCCGCCCTGCGGTTGGGTGGCGCTGATGCCGTGGAGCAATCTCTGGTGCCTGCCAATCAACGGGCGCTGGAGGCTGGATTGTCTGGACTTATCGTTGGCGGTCTATTTTTCGTATTCTTCTCACCGTAAGGAGGAGTTGATGGTCGGACCATCACTCCACCGGAGATGACGATTCGGTGAAATTTCTGCTGGTACCGCTCCTCATCATCGGTATGTTCGTGTCTTTCACTGCGGCCATGCTGGCGATGTTGTTTTTTACTGAGACGGTGAAGTCGCCGGAAGAATTGGAGCGCATGCTCTCCGGCGACTCTGATCCGACTCGTCTGGATCAGAGCTTCATCGACCAGGAGGACAAACTCGGCCAGCTGGCGTCGATGGCTGAGGGATATCTGGCAGACTACGAGTCGAAGCAAGACAGCCTGCAGGACCAGCTGGACAGCCTGGCCATGGTCCAGACCGTGCTGGATGCTCGCGAATCGGATCTGGAAGAACGCGAGTTGCAGGTCGGGTTGACGGCAGATACACTCTTGCAGAAGAAGAGAACAGAACGAATCGCCGAATTGGCTACGTTCTACAACAAATTGAAGCCGGCTCCGGCCGCCGAGATTCTGCAGACGGGCACCCTCGACGATACGACGGTGAGTCTGCTCATGCGGCAGTTGCAGGCACAGCACATGGCCAAGATCATGGCCGCCATGGATCCGGAGAATGCCGCCCGGATCACGAACCTGATGAAGGAGCTCGAATGAGGCTCCTTGTCACGCCTTCATCACACCGCCGGGGTTAGCATGGCTTGGGTATTCATCTGTATTGCCGTAGGGGCCGCGGGGTTCCTCGTTTTCATCGTCATCGACTACCTCAAGGTTTCCGCCGGGCTCAAGCCCAAGGCGGATCTGGCCAAGGCAGAGATTCGCGAGTGTGAGGCCAAGATCCAGGCAGAGCAGAACGCCACCAAGGACACCAAGGATCAGGTCGGCTCGTTGCAGAAAGAGATCGAGGAGCTCGAAAAGGAGCTCGGTGAATTGCAGAAGAAGGTGGACGAGTATCGTGAGCGTGAGAAGCGCCGCAAGCCCACCAAGTTCAAGCTGGAGGAATAGGCCCCATCCGTTGAAGGAATAGAGCCAGCCTCACTCTCCGACAGCGACCCGATAGGCGCAGGGGCGTCACCGATTCACCGGTGACGCCCCTTTTCTATTAGAATCGGCGCTGCCGTCGTGTCGATGTATCGGCTACACCGTGGAGCGGACAGGTGCCGGGTGGCACACCATCGGCCAGGAAGATCTCATCCGACTGACGTGGGCAATAGCGGGTTGCCAGCCTGTGGGAATCCTCGCAAACCGGCATGTAGGTCACCAGCTCTTCAGGGTAGTCGAATGTTTCGCGCCGGCGGTCCCGGTATTTGGGGACCTTCTCATACACTTCCTTCATGAATCCAGCCCACATGGGCAATGCCGCCCCGGCTCCGGCTTGCCGGGCCAGGGTGTGCACCGGATCATCAACACCGACCCACACGCCGGCGACGATATGGGGCGTAAATCCGATAAACCAGGCATCCCGGTAGTCATTGGTGGTCCCTGTCTTGCCGGCGGCGGCGACGCGGAAGTGATATCGGGTTCGTGCACTGTAGCCGGTGCCACCCGCTTCATCCATCACCGATCGCATCAGGTCCGTCATCACGACGGCGACTGACGGGCGCAGCACCTCTCGTTGCGTGGCTGTCGACTGAAAGATGATGTTGCTGTCCGAATCGGCAATGGAAGAGACGCCGACCGGATCGATGTGGATGCCCTTGTTCGGGAACACGGCATAGGCGGCAACCATCTCCAGCAGCCGCACGGACGCGACACCAATTCCGACGGAGTAGACCTCCGGGATGGGTGTCGTGATTCCCATGGCCCGCGCATACTGTCGAACCCGCCCCGGGCCGATCTCCCGGGCCAATTTCACGGCAATGATATTGCGCGACTCTTTGAAGCCCTGCCGAAGGGTCATGGGCCCCTTGAACTTGCGGTCGTAGTTCTCGGGGTCCCAGATGTCCCCGTTCTGCTCCTCCACGACGATGGCGTTGTCTTCGAACATGTCGACGGGGAAGCGGCCATTGTCGATGGCCGCTGTATAGACGAAGGGCTTGAAAGATGATCCTGCCTGACGGGTCGCCTGGGTCGCCCGATTGAATTCATTCTCTCTGAAGTCGCGTCCGCCGATCATCGCCAGGATATGCCCCGTTACCGGGTCCATGGCGACAAAGGCTGCCTGCACGATCGGGGGATTGGCTGCTTCGACGGAGTCGGCCGGTTCGAAGGCTGCATCAACTTTCCGCTGGACGTCGCGCAACCTCACATTGTAGTGTGATTCGGCGATCTGCTGCAGCTGGGCATCGATGGTCGTAGAGACGGAGAAGCCATCCCGGTAGAGCGAAGCGCCGTGTTCTTCGTACAGCTTCTTGCGGACGAATTCGACGAAGTACGGTGCCAGGCCGTAGGTCTCTGCCTGCTGGCCGCGGCGGGCATGCACGGGCTCGGATTCGAGTTGCTGATACTGGAGTTTGGTGAGCTTGCCGGCGCGGATCATGTTCCACAGGACGAGATTGCGCCGTTCCCGGGCCCTCTCCGGATTCACATGGGGGCTGTATGTGTTGGGGGCTTTCAGCAGTCCGGCGAGCATGGCGCACTCTTCGATTCGCAGGTCGGCGATCTCCTTGTCGAAGTAGAGACGCGCCGCCGACTTGAGGCCCCATGCATCATGGCCGAAGAAAACCGTATTCAGATACATCACCAGGATCTCGCGCTTCGTATACAGCCGCTCGACATGAACCGCGGTGATCTGTTCGCGCACCTTGCGGGCGTAACTGGCCAGAACACCCTCGAGAGAGGCGCTGGATCGCTGGCCACCCACCTTCTGATATAGATTGCGGGCCAGCTGCTGCGTGATGGTGCTGGCCCCCTCACGGGTGGGATCCAGGACGCTGATATTACGGATGACAGCCCCCAGGATTCGCCGCAGGTCGATACCCCAGTGCGTGAAGAAGCGGCGATCCTCAATGGAGATCAGCGCATCGCGCATCGCCAGAGGGATCTCGTCAAACTCACGGATGATCTCCCGATTTTCTTCGCGGAAGTCCATCAGATGCTGACCATCGGCGGCGTAGACTCGGGTCACTCTCTTGGGCTGGGTGGTCTCCAGTTCGTCGATGTTGGGAAGGTTCGCGCTGAACAGAGCGTAGACGAGAACACCACCAATCGTGTACAGGCAGGTGCACACGATGCAAGCCAGAGCTATTTTGATTACAAGCGTACGATTCATCACTGCCTGCTTTCGGCACGATCAGGTTACTTCAGGAGGTAGATGTTTTGATTGGAGACTGGCCTGTCGGCCTTGGTATCCTCGTCGTTGCCGTCCTGTGGATTCAGATATTCCTAGACTACCGACGCAAACTCGGCAAGATCATGCCGTCCGTGTCTCAAGTTTCGACACGCCGCAACGAGATCAGCAAGGAGATCAACAGCGGTGAGTCGACACTGCAGTCAATCCAGGGATCAATGTCTTCGGCGCGCAAGGAACTGGAAGATCTTGAAGAGAAGCGCATCGAACTGCAGGAACGCCTTAATCCTCTCGAGATGGTCCAGATTGCAGCCGGCCGTTTCCGGATGGGAACCAACACCCCTGGTCGGGAAGATGAGAATCCCGAACATCTCATCTCCCTGAAATCCTACTATATCGACAAATACGAAGTGACGAATCTCCAATATAAGGAGTTCGTGCAGGTCACCGGTCACCGGTCACCGAGCCACTGGCGCAACAACACGTTCCCCGATGCACGGCTGGCGGATCATCCCGTCGTCAATGTCTCCTGGGATGATGCCAAAGCCTATGCCGATTGGGTCGGCAAACGGCTGCCCACCGAGGCGGAGTGGGAACGGGCTGCCCTTGACGATGGCCGCAACGAGTATGCCTGGCGAGGCGCATCGAATGCGGAGAATGCCAATTTCGACAATCCCGATGGTAAGACGACGCCCGTGGATCGTTATCCCAACGGCAAGAGTGCTCTCGGCATCTGGGACATGTGCGGCAATGTCAGCGAATGGGTCGCCGACTGGTATGACAGCAAATACTACCAGATGAGTCCGGAAACCGATCCCAGCGGTCCGGATGGTGGCCACCAGAAAACTCATCGCGGCGGCGGCTATCATGAGAATCGCATGGGGATCCGCGCTAAGAGCCGTCACATGGCCATGTCGAGTGTGTCGAATGACTACATCGGCTTCCGCTGCACCCTCGACGAGCCGGAAGCCGGCGAGGCGGACTGAAATGCCTCACGCAGCGTCGCAGGGACAGCCAACACCGGGGTGCCTGCGAGTAGTTTCCGATTACTCGTAGTAACCGGACACGCGGCGCGTGTTGTAGTCGAGACGATAACTCACGTGCTCCGGCGTGCTTGGGTAGGTCTCCTCACGGCCATAGGGGTATCGCGTCATCCCGTGGAAGGGCAGTGGCTCCACCGTCAGTGAATGAGCTGAGTGGAAGTCCATATCTTTGCCGAATCCATCCGCCCAGAAGAGGAACGTCCGTTCCCAGCCCTGAGGTATAGGGCCGAAGCGATCCGCGTCGACGCTGAGTGTCAATTCATCACCGTGGAACATGATGACGAAGCGATCGTCGACACGATCGACCAACTCGTCGACGTTGCCGAATCGTGTGAAGGCACCGGCGTGGGTCCCCCAGGGGGCTTCTGTCTGCAGGCGATCGTAGTCGTAGCGGAAGGCAAACGTGCCGTGAATGGGTGTATGCTCCGGATACCCCCGCCAATGCAGATCGCTGCCAGTGAAGCGTTCCTCCTGCGTGCGTGTCGAACCGATGGCCTGTCCCACCATAAACTGGTCCCAGTAGATGGCCATCGACGTGGTGATGCGCAGGCGAACGTCCCCAGCCTCATCACCGATCGCATCAGACAGGTCGTAGACCATGTCTTTCGGCAGGCCGGCAGGCGTGCCCATATCGGCGGTCACCAGTCGCCAGTGCCCGGCCGGATCGGCGATCTCCAGACGAGGTGGTGACAGCGACAGTTGCCGCTGGGCCGCAGCCCAGTTGCTGGTGGAGTGTGCGTAGTCGACCCACCCGTGCGCGACCAGGACCGGGCGTTCCCAGCCTGTGAGATCACCCAGTTCGAGCACGAGTTGGTATTCCTCGGCATAACCATGGATCGGGCGGTGCCCGAAGTCCGCATACCACACATCATCGATGGTGGCCAGAGATTCGGTCACATCGCGTCCGACATCATCCCGGACCCGGTGAGCCGGCCGCAGATCGGTCAGTGCCAAGGGCTGCGCCTCAGGGTAGGGAGGGGCTGATAGCAGACGCTCATTCGGATACAGACTCGTCCCCGCGGGATGGTCGACGGCGACCAGGCGGGCTGCATCGAGATAGAGGATCTCTTCGAGCTGATTGGCGACCTGAAATTCGTAGCGACCGTGCTTTGGGGCCAGGTGCCCGATCTTCAGGAATTCGTCTGTATCGGGGGTGTAATACTGCCCCGGATCGGTCAGGTAACCGATGATGGCGCCCCCGAGGAAGTCGGAGACGAAGCGGTATTTTTCACCATCCCAGGCATACAGAATCGGGCAGGATGTCCCTTTCCGATTCAGTTCCTCGAAGGCCAGTGTCTGGCCACCCCCTGTGGCCAGTTCCGTCTGGCGGACGCCGCTGGGCCACAGGATCCGAACGAATTCAACTGAATCCGCGGCACCAAGTCCGATATGCAGGGTGCTGCTGTCGCCGCTGCCGCCGCGCACTTCCCGCTTCTGCTGGCTCGTTCGGGTGCGCACCTCGACCTTGGCGCCGTATCCGTCCGGCACGCTGTTGAGGCCGGCCAGTTGGATTCGTACCCAGTGGCCCGCATCCTGGGTGCGATTCAGGTGGACTGACCCATTGGCCACGAGATCGACCCGGCCGTCGGCATCCAGGTCTTCCACCAGGACCCTTGAGGCCCCGTCAGAGCTGATCGGCTCAGTCTGCAGCACAAGGCCCCCGTCCACGGCCAGAGCCAGCTGTACCCCGTCAGGGCCCGCCAGGACCAGATCCAGATCGCCATCATTGTCGAGATCTGCCGCTCTCGCTGTCTGGATGGCACCCGTTGCGATCTGAGCTGATTGTGTGAAGGTGCTGCCGGCCTCATTCGTCAAGACATATAGCCCAGTTGCTGTGACCTGCACGATATCCAGATACCCATCAGCCTGGATGTCGGCGACGACGAGATCACGTGTCTGGTTCGGTGTCTGGTTGGCCGTCAACTGTCGAAGACCGGCGACATCGGTGAGCGTGCCATCCCGGTTGTTGGCATACAGCGCGATTCGCCGGCCACCGGCCAGGATATCCACATCGCGATCATTGTCACTATCGGTGAATATGGCGCTCGTCGGCGATTCCAGACCTGTGTTCAGTGCAGATTCGGTGATGTCGACGAAATCGCCCGTGCCGTCGCCGGCAGACAGATGCATCCGGTCGCTGAGACTCACCACGTCGATGTCACCATCATGATCGACATCGCCAAAGGCCCTGACGACACCCTCGATGGCCAGGATTTCCGGTGTGAAGCGGCCATCGTGCTGACGCAGAAGCTGGGTCGTGGAGGCGGATGCCATCAGATCGATATCGCCATCATCATCAACGTCACCTACCAGAAGCGCCTGCAGGCCAGGGGTGGTCGGCAGATGCCAATCGGTGCTGGGTTGCCAGCGATCTGAAGCAGATCGATACAGCTGGATCGTGCCGTCGTGATCGATACCGAGCAGGTCCGGTGTGCCATCCGCGTCGCCGTCGAGGCTGGCATGAACAGAGGCTGCGCCCGCGATCAGGATCGGAGCGTCGAAGAGGACGGGACCGGCTCGATCATCCGGGCGTTCTGAGTAGCTCCCCTCAGCCAGCGCCTCGGCGTACTTGCCCTGTCCCTGGTAGGTCGTGCTGACACCCTCGAATCCAGCCTGTGAGAGTCGGTCGAAAACCGCCAGGGCATCGCGCCAGTCTTCGTCCCGACGCAACTGACGAAGTTCATGGGCCCGTGCATAGTGAGCGGAGAGATTGTTGGGGTCCATGGCGATCGCCCGTCCATACGCTGCCAGGGCCTCGTCTGCCCGGTTGAGCTTGGACAACGTCCGTCCGAGGTAATACTGGACCAGTGGATCGTCGGCATCAGCCTGGGCCACCTTGGTGAAGGCGGCGAAGGCGTGCTCGTAGTTGCCGCCCTGCGCGTGGTCGATCAGGCCCAGGGTGTAGTTGGCGTGCAGATGCTCCGGGTCCAGACCCAAACAGGCGACCAGTTCAGCCCGGGCACTATCGTATTTCCCCAGGCTGTAGAAGGCGATGCCGAGGTTGGCGTGCGCCGTGGCGTAGTCGGGATCCAGCCCCAGAGCCTGCTCAAATTCTGTTCGGCCCCGCGTATAATTGTGCTGGTCCATGTAGACAACACCCTGGCTGCTGTGCCAGCGGGCTCGCTGCTGCGCCGGTGACAGACCGGAGTCGGATGGGGGCGAGCATGCCGCTGACGACAACCAGAGAGTCCCGCAGAAGAGCAGAGCCATCTTGACGCTTTTTTTGGTCACCTCTATATTCCTTTTCTGCTTTGAGCGGGAGTAGCTCAGTTGGTAGAGCCCCACGTTGCCAACGTGGTTGTCGCGAGTTCGAGTCTCGTCTCCCGCTCCATATGAAGAATGGCCCGTCGGCAACGACGGGCCATTCTTTTTTTTAGATCCGCGAGAATGCCCCGGGAAGCCTCAGTTCGAGCGCCCCTCGCGCAACTGGAGGAGTGCTGGCAGGATCGTGACGGCTGAAATGAATGCACAACCCAACCCCAGCAGCGAGACCGCACCAATCCAATACAGCGCTGGATGATGGGCCGGAACCAGGCCGGCGAAACCCACCATCGTCGTCAGGGTCGTCGCCATCAAGGCCGTTCCTGTCGTGCGCAGGACAAGGCGCAGTGAGCCGGGTCCTGCTTCACGATAGCGGTGGAAGACATGCACCGCATTGTCGATGCCCATACCGATGATGGTTGGGAAGGCGACCATGTTGTAGATGTTGATGCGGAAGTCGAACAGATACATGAACCCGGTCACCCAGGCCAGGGCTGTGAGCAAGGGCGTCAGGACCATGGCCGCACTCAGGAAGCTGCCCAGGTCGATGATCAGCACAATACTCACGACCAGCAGAGTGACGATGACGGCGATCACGGCGTCATCGAGCATCAATTCGAGCATCTCAGCAAAGATGATGTGCGGGCTCGAGGCGTAGAAGGTGCCCAGATCGGTCTCGATGATCTTCACTTCACGAGCGAAGGCGATCGAGTTGCGTCCGTCACGCAGCGGGACGGACGCATTGATCTGCACGAAGTTCAGGATCGCGCCATCCTTGCTCGAGAAACTCTTGGTCATATCCGTCGGTAGATCGGTGAGTGACAACTCCTTCACATCCAGGTAACGCCGCAGCGAATCGACGCGCGTCCTGTCCTGATCGTCGAGCAAGTCGATGTTGGCATCGATCATGCGACGAAGATCCGCGACCAGGATCAGTTTCTCGTCCTGGTCCTTGGGCAGGAAGGAATACACGGATTGCACGGACAATACGGTGGAACTGTCACCGCGTTCGGCGCGGATTCGTTCGACCTCGGCAACCACGGCCATGGCCTCTTCGCGATTCTCCGTGAGGACGATCGCCGGCGAGCGGGTCTCCTTCAACTTGTCGGGCAGAGATGCCTGTGTGCCCGTCTCCTCGACCTTTGGCTTCAGCTTCTTGAAGTCGTATTCGAAGCTTAGATCGCTGATGTGGTAGACGGAGAAGGCGGTGATCACCACAGCCAGCAGAACTGTCAGGTGGGGGACCGGATACCGTCCACGCCGGATCAGATGTTCGGGGACACTGGCCTGCTGCAGGCGGATGAGTGACAAGCGCTCCGCCAGGACGATGAAGGCAGGGCAGACCACGACCATGGCCACCAGGGAGAACATGATGCCCGTGCCGACGATGAAACCAAACTCGCTGAATCCCTTGAAGTCTGAGAACAAGAGAGAATAGAAGGCGACAGCAGTCGTGACGGCTGTGGTTGTCAGCGCACTGCCCGTATGACAGACGGTCTCCACCAACGCCAGTTCGATATCCACGCCGCGGCGACGCGCTTCCCGATATCGTGCAAAGATGTGGATACCGAAGTCGATCCCCAGTCCGAAGAGGATCGCAAAGAGGCAGACGGTGATCTGGTTCAGGTTGCCGATGACCAGATAGGTGACGCCGAATGTCCACGACAGGCTCATCAGCAGCGGAAAGACGATGAACAAGGGCGACAGCAGACGCCGGAAATAGAGGCTGATGAGGACGATGACACCAAGGAAGGCGTAGAGTGCCGAGGACTTCAGATCCTGGAGGACGACGGTGTATTGCGTCGATGCGTTCTTGAAGCTGCCCTTGTAATTGACCTCGAGACTCGGGTGATATCGCTTGGCGTCCAGGTCGGCGATGACGCGGTCGAGGTGACCCAGCAATTTCTTGGTGAACTTGACGTCTGTAATGACACCCGTGGGATACAGGCGCAGGATGACGCCATTGCCCTCTTCCGTCAGGTAGTAGTCACGTTCGTAGCCCGTGAGTTCGTAGTGTTCGTACTTCGCCTCGATGTCACTGACGTCGAGAGGGTCTTCCTCTTCTTCCTCGAACCCCATGTAGAAGGGATTCTTCTTCAGCGTCTCGAGTTCGATCTTGTCGGCGACGCGACCATGCAGGTCACTCAGGTCCTCAAGATCCATGTAGAGGAGTCGATTCTGGCTCAGGAATTCTACTTCCGCCGAGCGACCCCGGATGACGGAACTGATGAGCGAACTGCCCTCGAGTGAGTCCGCCAGGGCGTGCATGAAGTCGACACAGGCTGCCAGATCATCGCCGTTGACGATCACCATCAGCGGGCCGATGCCACCGACACGCTCCTTGATGCGATTCAGCTCACTGACGCTGATGTAATCGTCAGGGAGCAGATTCGCCGAATCTGCCTTGATCTTCAGTTGCGCGGCGAAGGAGCCGGCCACGATCGACAGCACCAGTGACACCAGAATGATGCTGATGTGATGGTGATAGACGTAGTGGACGATTCGTTCGTACTTGCGCATGTGGGTGCCTGTCTGGATGGCTACTGGGAATCGCTGTCTTGCAGCTGCGACAGTTGTGCCCGCAGCCGTTCCATCAGCTTGTCGAAAGAGTGCCGGGTGATGTAACGCCCGTATGTGCGCCGATTGCCATCGACGGTGCTGGCACCATCAATCGACAGATCGTAGATGCGCCACTGCTCACCGGCTTCGGGGGAGTGCAGTGCGTAGACGATCTGTTTCGTCTCTCGCTTCATGGGGACCTGGGCCTCCACACGGGCACGACCGGAATCATCGATCGCCTCCTGCACATAACTGATGTCGCCCTGCCGGTAATACTCGACGAAGATATCGAAGTTTCGCCGTTCGATAATGCCCTGATAGATTGCGACGAATTCGGTCTGCTCTTCGGCCGTGCGTCCACTCCAGTGCTTGCCAAGGGACAGGCGGCTCAGTTCCTGGAAATCGAAGGCTTGATTGATCAGACTGCGCACGTGGGCATTCTCTTGAGTCGAGAGACTGTCGCCTCCCTCAGCCCGGACGATGGCTTGGACTTTCGTGTCCAGGTCACGCAGGAATGCTGTGGGCGCCGGTCGCTCACTGGCGCCCACCCGTGCGGTACTCACAAGACAACACGCCACGAGGGCGAGGTACACCATCACATTTTTCATCTATTCTTCTCCCGCAGTTGTGATGCGGCTATGACCGTCATCCCCGTTGGCGGGTTCCCGCAGATCGCCGCAGTAGTCGGCGATCCGCCCCTCATCGCGTGCTTCACGGGACCAGACTCGGATGTCGGCGTAATAAGCTTCAGCATAGGAATCGGTCGAGTTGGCGTCCGTCAGAAGACCGATGCCGAGTGTGCGATCCTTCGGCCTCGAGCCGAAAACCCTTTGGTAGTTTGCCTCGACGTCTGTCATCTCGAAGACCCACTCACCGGCACGTGCTTCGCCGCTCTCGAGGACGAAGAAATACGGGCGTGCAATCATGTCTCGACGGTCGACGGTGCCCTCGGGTAGGGTTGTGCTCCAGACGTACTTGATCTGCCGGGGAAGTCCCAGCCAGTTCTGGCTGTAGATGACGTAGATGCCGGCGGCGCTGTCATTGGTATGTGTGAAACGTTCGTCGCCACCGGGGGGCAAGACATCTGCACGCCAGCACCAGGTCATGATCGGATAGGTGCGCGGATTCCAGTGCGACCATTTCAGCAGGATCACTGAAGCACCCGTATCCTGTGCGGCCAGATAGCGCTTGTTGGCGGTCTCGCGCACCCGGTAGAGCTTGGCCTTGCGATCATCACGCTTCTGGCGCCATCCCCAGCCTTCGGGCAGCGTGCCGGGTGTCGCCTGGGCGAAATCCTCGATCACGATATCCTCGCGGCCCTGCAGGCGTGCCTGCAGCACGGCGAACGAATAGTCCCGGTCAAGGATATCGCTGACCAGGCTCTGGAAGTGCTCGGTCAGGGTGCGGTGATCTTCGCTCGCATCCACAACACGCCAGTTGCCATCGCGCCGCCGCAGGTGCAAGACCATTCGGTGGTCTGTGCTGGCGACGGTGACCTTGCCGTGCTCGCCGTCGAAGCTTGCTTCGATCAGTTGGAAATCGTCCTCGCCGGATACGACGATCCAGGTGGACAGATCGCGGACCAGACGAGCTCTGACGGTCTCGTGCAGGCGCTCCCGATGGCGTTGGATAAGATGCGCCAGTTTCTCAGGTGGCAGGAACTGTTCGTAGTCCTCGAGAGATCGTTCGAGGTAGTCGCCATAGGCACGGTCAGTGAAATCACTGATATCGCAGAGACGGTCGACCAGATCGGCGGCCAGGCTGTTTGGGTGTACCTGGCTCCGGGCTCGATTGGCGTGTTCGAGTTGACCCACAAACCAGGTGTGCCCCTCGGCTCGAGCGGCCAGAGCTGGCGTCGTTCCGGCCAGAAGGAACACGCAGGCCAGAACGAGGGCTGAAGCCCGAGCAGAGCCACAGTTGGAAAGGCGCCGACGAGTGATGTCAGAACTCAACCTCATGGGGTAGCTGCCGTCTCGGTGAGAGGGCCACCACCGATCGTTCGCTCCAGGTCAGCCAGAGACAGATTGGCCTCGTACATCGCCCGGTAGTAGGCCTCCTCAGAGCCTGCCAGGGCCTCGAAAGCACTGATCAGCTCCTTCACGGAACCGGGATCCAGGTCGTATTCATCCTGTGCCAGCTGAATCCACTCACGCGTCAGATTACGTGCTTTACGGGTCCTGACAAGGGAGGACTGCGTCAGTGCGAAGGCATCGTATGCCTGACGCACTTCGACCCGAATGCCTTGTGCGGCGGTGGTCTCTACAGCCTCGAGCTGGCGCCGTTTTGCCCGTGCCTTGTCAAGATCGGCCCCCAGCAATCCCCATTCGAAAGACTGTCGGATGCCGAGAAAGAGCCCGCCATTGAACAGATTGAACTCATCCTTTACGAACGGATTGTGCTGATCCGTCCGACCCGGTGCGATGGCGTAGCGTATACCACCGGCCACGAAGATCTGCGGGTAGTAGGCACTGCGTGCGGCACGTTCCTGGGCGTGGCGTGCGGCCAATCCGGCCTGCAACTGGCGCCACTCCGGTCGTTGACGCAGGGCTCGAGAATACAACTGTTCCACCGGCGGCAATACGACGCTGGTCGGGCGCAGTACATCCTCTTCGAGCGTAATGTGCTCGTCCTGCGGCAAACCTACCTGATACGCCAGCGCGCCGTGAGCCAGACGCAATGCGTCATCCAGCTCTTGGGAACGATGGTCCAGTTCCAGCAGGGCCAACTCCAGCTTGTAGGGCGCCGACAGCGGGATGTCGGGGTTGTCCAGGGTCACTTCATCCTCCCATTGGGCGAGTTCTTCTCTGAGACGCCGCGCCAGGGCGCTCAGATCCTGAACCAGGAGGAGACCGAAGTAGAGTTCCTTTACTTCGTGGGTCACCGCGACTTCATCGCCAGCCAGATAGGCGCGCTCAAGGTCGACACCGGCGCGGGCGGCGCGGCGAAGATTGCTCAGCAGGCCGAAGGTGTAGAGAGGCTGGACGAACTCGAGTTCGGCGCGGGCGAAGGGACCCAGTGCACGAACCCCCGAGGTGTCGCTGGGTGGGTTGTAGATATCACCTTCCGCGTCAGGTACCAGGCCGCTGACACTTTCCAGCCGCAGGCGGGGGAGGATGAAGGCGCTGGTGGCTTCACGCAGCTGGGCGCGTGCCTCATCGACTTCGGCACGGCCTTCCATGATCCGCGCGTTGTGCTGCAGGGCCCGTTGGATCAGAGTGGGCAGGTCGTACTTCGCCGATTCAGCCACACTGTCACCTGGCAGGGACAGGAGGCCGGTGGTGACGATGAGGCATCTGCACCACCGCCTCATCCTCTGCTCACATGTCAGTCTGGTCACAGGTCTGATCATCCGGCATCCCTGACTGCCAAACGCATGTCAGACTCATCCGACGCCACGAAGTTGCCGAGAGATCCCAGGGAGCGGCTCAGCTGCGTCAGGAAGAGCCAGCCGAGACCGATCCAGAAGATCTTCCGCATCCGCTTGATGATGCCCAGCGACAGTCCCATGGCCGGATTCAGGCCGAGGGTGATGAAGAGGAAGACCTGTCCACCCTCCAGGACGCCGATGTTGGAAGGCATGAAGAAGAAGAGGCTGTTGATCAGCAGGGTGAGGGACGTGATCAGGAATGCGACGTCAAACTCGATGGTCGCACCCAGCGCGCGAAGGATGACGTAGGTCTCGCAGGCGCCCAGCATCCAGCCGAATGCGTGGAAGAGCATGACGAGACAGAACCGCCCCTTCGACTCGGAGTAGAATCGGGAGATGTTCTCATCGATTCGGCCCGCCTTGGTCATCCGGCTCTCGAGGGCTTCCGGGCGCAGACCAAAACGCTTGAGGAAGCGGAGCAGGGATGTGAACATATGCCGTTGCTTGCGCACGATCGCCCACAGAAGCAGGGTGCCGATTGCGAACAGGAGCAGCAGACCGCCCTGAACAGGCACTGGCAGCGCCTGAGGCAATTCCCAGTGGAGGACGACCAGCAACAGCCCGATGGCGGTGAAGGCGAGTCCGGTGAAGACCTGTGCCGTCTTGTTGATGACGACGGAGGCCAACCCTCGGGAGGTGGGGGACTGCTGCCGCAACAGGAACGCCTTGAGGGGCTCGCCCCCGAGATTGGCCAGGGGGGTCAGCTGATTGACGGCCTCACCAGCCAGTTTCGCCCGGATCAGTGTCGTCAGTGGCGGACGGAAGGCGCCGGAGGGAAAGGCGAAGGACCACGCGATCGTGTTGGTCACGTGCCAGCCAGTGGCCAGCAGGAGCACGAGCGGGAAGGCCCACTTCATCACCGTCAGATTCCCGAGGATCTCACCCAGGCCGAGGGTTCCCACAAGATACCCCAGTAACAGCAGACCGAGACCGGGCAGGATGAGACGGAGAATCTTCACCGGGTGTTCGACTCAGGCGTGGCAGCGACTCCGACGGGCTGGGTGCTACCGGAGGGTGCCACACTGCCATTCTGCTCGTGGTGGTGGGCGAGCATCTTTCGCTGCGAGATGACGACACCCACAAAGATCAGGTGTAGACCCCCCACGGTGTAGATGTAGAGCAGGTCGAATTGGTTTGCGAGGGCGAAGACGAAGTGCACGAAGGAGAAGAAATCTCGTTTGGCGATAAAGGAATACCGCTCGAGGATCTTATAGACGAGGCCCTTCTGTTCGGCGGGCAACTGGGCGTAGCCGACCAGATATTTTTGCAGCGAGCCATTGCCCGTCTTGAGGGCATAGCGATACATGATCCCGAGAGACAACAACATGGCCACCACAGCTGAGAATCCCGCATACAGATACAGCGGCTGCTGTGGATGCAGCTTGGTGATCGCGATCAGAAAAGCTGCGTAGGCAGAGAAGTAGGCGATGTTATCGGTGACGGTATCGAACCAGGCCCCGAATTGGGACTCGCAAAGTTTGACCCGGGCGATCTCACCATCACAGCGGTCGAGGACGGCAGCCATCTGCCACAGGAAGCCGGCCAGTGCCAGACGCCAGTGTGGCATGGGGTGGGACATCAGGTATGCCGCAGACAGCCCCGTCGACATCACGAACAGGACGGTCACCATATGGGGAGAGATCCCGGTCTCGATCAGCAGCTTGCTGATGGGGATCGAGATACGCGCATTGATGTGCCGGGAGACGGGTCCGCTCGTCGACTTGGTCACCTGGCTGAACAACATGGCCCGCGCTCCTCGCGCCGAAGAGCGGTCCAGTACGCGACGCCAGAGGTGGGCGCCCCCATTGCTGATGCGCAGCTTGTGCCCCGTCGAGCGGGCGCCGAGGAATTCGGTCGGCGACTGGCCAGACGTCGTGATTTCGTGCGGTGCCAGGCTGCCGTTCAGCAGGAAGGCACCCGTGCTCACATCCGTGATGGCCGAAACACCTGGCTCCAGATGCAGCTGTGCGTCTTCTGCCCGGGTGGAGTACAACTCCAGGTCCTGCGAGGGGGCCGTCGTCTGGGCGACGAAGTCGTCTGAGGCCATTCCCTGAGTAGTGAATGACGTCAGAGAGGTGTGGTGGTGGGCGTGATCACCCAGGAGAAACAGCACCTCCTGGCCAGGGCCAAATTGCATGGACGATGCCTGACCCCACTCGACGAATTCGAGTTCCAGGTCGAGTCGAGTGGTCACGGCACCGATGGGGGTGGGGGTGTCGGCGGGGGTGACCACAAGCAACCGGCTCACGCCGGCGCGGGCCATCGTGCGAATGCCCCGTTCGAGCAGCCGCAGGCCGCCGAATGACCGTGTCGCGGCTGAACGACCTTGGTCATCGTCACTGAAGACGAGGATGCCACCCAGACTCATGCTGTTCTCGTCGATTGGTGAGAATCGTCGTCACAGCGGACGAAGCGATCCATGCTGTGGCGGACCGTGGCCAGATCGTGCGGCGTGTCCACGTCGGCCCAGGGGAGTCGGCCGGCATCGACACAGTGGACGCCGATGCCGCCATTGGCCAGTCGCTGAATTCCGTCGAGGTAATAGCTGCTCATCGCCTGCTCTGCCTGGACGGCCTCCTCGAGGATCGCATGCAACTGATCGACCCCACGACCCCGGAAGGAAAGCAAGCCGATGGATTCGGCATCGATCTGCTCAGGGGGCAGTTGCTTGCCGATGGATTGTAGCAGACCAGAGCGGATGCTCACCTTCATGTCGTCGTCATCGTAGTAGGACTTGCGCTGAACCAGCAGTTGGCAATCCGGGGCAATCGGCCGCAGCAGATGGCCCGGGAGATCGGGGTGGAACACATTGTCGCCGTTGACGATGAGCAGATCTTCGTCCATGTGTGGACGAGCTGCCCAGAGGCTGATGAGGTTATCGGCGACACCGAAGAACGGGTTGTAGACAACCTGAACACGCGGATCGTGAGCGACGGCAGTGCGCACCTGGGAGAAGCCAAAACCGGCGACGACGACGATTCGCTCGACCCCGGCATTGCCGAGCAGGCGAATCTGACGCTGGAGGATCGTCTCGTGTTCCTCCAGCGAGAGTAGACACTTGGGTGTCTCACTCGTGCAGGGCCACAGACGATGACCGCGACCGGCAGCCAGAATCAGGGCTTTCAAACGACTAAGGACTCTTGTCTGGATGGGTACCGAAAAAGGGCCTCCGACAGGTCATCGATCTCGACCGAAGGCGCCCCCGAACAAGCAGGCGTAAGATAGCCATTAACCTACGTATAGTCAACGACATAGGACATGTTTGACACTCCCAAGGGGCACGCCTCGACGCCGTCGGAATGGGCCCTATATTGGGTCCAGCCGATCACCCAAACCGATGAGCCAGTCCATGGACGCTGTCATCCTCGCCGCCGGAGCCGGAACCCGGTTGCGCCCGCTCACCGCCTCGTGCCCCAAGTGCCTGGTGGGGATCGACGATCTCACCTTGCTGGATCATCAGATCCTGGCCCTGGTCGCGGCTGGGGTCGATGTCGTCCACCTGGTCGTCGGATACCGCAGCCAGATGGTGCGTGATCACTGCGAGGACGGGGATCGATACGGCGTGCGGATTCGTTACGTCGACAATGCGGACTGGGAGAGGACGAACTCCATCTTCAGCCTCTATCTCGCTCGAGAGGGTTGGAGCGAGGAGGGGACATTTCTCTGCAACTGCGACATCCTCTTTGACGCGCGTTTGCCCTACAGGCTCGCGCAGGCTTCGGGGAGCGGCATTGCCGTGGATACGGAGCGGCCCCGCCTGGTCGGTGAGATGAATGTGAGAGTTGACGCACAGGGGCGCGTGGAGGCGATCAGCAAACAGCTGGACCCGGAGACCACGCAGGCTGTGAGCGTCCAGATCATCCTGTTGCGTGATGGCGACGGTTCACAGGTCGTCGAGGAAGTGGTGCGCTTCGTGGAAGCGGCTCAGATCGACACCTTTCCGACCGCCGCCTATGGTCCGCTGGTCGAGGCACGACGCCTGAGTGTGGTCGATATGGCGGATCTGCCGTGGGCGGAAATCGATTCGGTGGAAGAGCACACGCAGGCGTGCAGGACGTGCGCGCCGCTGTTGCAGCGCCCGGGGGGCGCTCGGTCAGCCTAGACTAGATCATGGGTGAGGCGGGTGAGTATCCCAGGAGTCAGCCACGCGGATGATCCTGGCTGGCCTCGGGCTGTCTCATCCCGGTCTGGACGACCGACGAGGGGGTTAGGGTGTTGGTTCGCCGGTCGCCGGGTTGGGCAGGCTGCGCAGGTAGGCGATGATGTCACGCAGTTGGTTCTTCGTCAGCCGGTCTGCGCCGAAGTAGGGCATGAATTTGCCGGCGACCATGACGTAGGCATTGGCATCCAGTCCGCTGAGGACGGCTCCGAGGCCATCTCCTTCGCGGACCTTGCGGGCATAGAAGGCCGGATCCTTGTCGCGAGGAATGGCAACGCCGATGCCGGCATTCGCATTCGGATGGCAAACGTGACAGGCGGAATAGAACAATTCCCGACCGCGAATACGGTCGCCGCCGTCATGTCCCAGGTACTTGCCGGTCTTGTCCGCGGCTGGTGCCAGGGCCAGGGGATCGGTGAGAGGGCGAGGGCTGCGGCTTCTCAGATACACGGTCAGTGATTCGACCTGTCGGGCGGTCAGTTTGTCGGAATTCTGCATGAAGTGCTCGACACAGACCACGGCCGCGTCACCGATACTCTGATAGCGGTCGGGATCGGCCTCCTGCTGGCCCCAGAATGTAGCCCGGAGCGTAGAATTGTAGAGTGAATGGCCGGCGCGCTTGCGGCCATCCGGCTCACGTTGTTCATCGAAGTCGCTATGGCAGTTGATACACGCCAGGCCGTTCGTAGACAGCGAGGGGGAGTGGAACAGAACGCGACCCTCGGCTGGGGTGCCACGCGCGCCTTGCTGGGCGCCGGCAAACACGGGTAGAAATAGTGTCAGGACTGTGAGGGCAAATACGTGTGTACGGAGCATCCTTATCCTGCCGGCAAGTCGTTCTGTCGGATCGACCAGGCAATCCTCGCTCGTAGATAACCGGGACGTCCAGTATGTGTCAAGGTGAGATCGATCGGCCGCAACCTGCGTCGACGATGATTGAGGTCCGTGGGGCCCGGGAACACAATCTGCGTGGCATCGATCTGGACCTACCCAGCGATGTGCTCATTGCCATGACCGGTGTGTCAGGTTCAGGCAAGTCGTCGCTGGCCTTCGATACGCTCTATGCCGAGGCCAGACGGCGCTTTCTGCTCACTGAACCCGCAGCGCAAGCCCTGGTCGCCCATGTGCCGCCTCCCGCGGCGGACCGGATCGACGGGCTGAGTCCCGCCATCGCCATCGGGCAGCAGCGTCAGCGACCATCGGCCCGAGCCACGGCAGGAACGCTGAGCGGGATCTACGACTACCTGCGGTCGCTGTATGCGCGGGTTGGCATCGCCCGGTGTCTGCAATGTAGTGCGCCTGTACACACGCATCGATTCGATGAAGTGCTCGAACGTGCCAGAGGTCTGCCTGAAGGCACCAAACTGATCGTGCTGGCCCCATTGGCACTGGCGACGGATCCGGATTCCGCTCAGGCCCGGATTGCGCAGATCGAGCGTCGTGGCTATCGCCGGCTTCGGGTGGCAGGCCAAATGCAACTGCTCGAGGAGGTCGACGCATCGGCCCTGGTCAATGTCGCCATCGATGTGGTCGTGGATCGTGTCGTGGTCAAGAACGAAACGGAGCGCCGTCTGAAGGGTTCGTTGCAGGCGGCGGCTGAGGTCGGTGAAGGCAAGATCATCCTCCTCGACCACGATAGCGATGATGAGCAGCGTTTTGCCGTCCGACCGACCTGTGTGGATTGTGGCACTCCCTTCCCACCACTGACATCTGCCCTGTTTTCGTATCACGGGTTGCAGGGGGCCTGTGGGTCGTGCCGTGGCTCTGGTATGACGGCCGCCGTCCCCGGTGATGGCCTGCTCAGCGCCGGAGAGAGCCCTCTGGTCGCCCTGCAGGACCTGTTCCAGGATTTCGGGCAGAAGCGCCTGCAGTCGCAGATCCAGGGGCTGGGCAAGAGACTGCGAGTCGATGTCGACGCGCCCCTGGCAGAGTGGTCGGAGGCGGCGGCAACGGCACTGTGGGACGGCGAATCACGCCGCGGTGGATTCGTCGGGTTGCGACGTCACCTCCAGCGACTGCGCGCAGGCGATGACGAGGAACTGACCAATTGGATCGACGCCCACTCAACCGTCGACACCCCTTGTGCCCATTGCTCGGGGACGCGATTGAGCCGGGCGGCCCGGGCGGTGCAGGTCCAGGAGGTCGGAATTGACATCCTGGCCGGGGAGCCTCTCTCTGCTCTGATCCTTCGACTGCAGGGCTGGGATCTGCCCCCAACGCAGGCGACGATCGCCGCACCCTTACTGAGGGCGATCCATCGGGGTGCCCAGGGGCTGATCGATCTGGGGCTCGGTTATCTGACACTGGACCGGCGGGCCGATTCTCTTTCGGCTGGTGAGTTGCAGCGCGTGCAACTGGTGGCAGCTCTCAGCTCCGGTGTGACCCAGGTGCTCTACGTTTTCGACGAACCCAGCGCCGGCCTCCATGCCCGTGATGCCGAGCGACTGCTGCAGTCGCTGCGGGGTCTGCAGGCGGCAGGCAACAGTGTGATCGTCGTCGAGCACGATCCTGCGCTGATTGCCGGTACGGATGTGGTCGTCGAACTGGGTCCCGGGGCTGGGCGTCGTGGCGGTGAATGTGTCGACATGGCGCCACCTCATGAATTGGCCATGCACACGGCAACGGCAAAGTACCTGGATCGGAGAGATCGCCCCTCTCTGCCTCGTCGCGGCCGTGCAGCAGGGGACGCGGGTTGGCTTCGGCTGATGGCGGCGGCGGGACACAATCTGCAGGGGATCGATGTGGATTTCCCTCTCGGCCTCCTGACGGCGGTGACCGGTATTTCCGGATCGGGGAAGAGCACCCTGGTTCACGACACACTGTATCCACTGCTGGCTTCCCGTCACCAGCGCGGGGAGCGCCCGCCTCTGCCCAACGGTGGCTGCGTCGGTGATGAAGGTGTGGAGAGAGTCGTCGCCGTCGACCAGGCGCCGATCGGACGAAGTGCCCGTTCGAATGCGGCGACCTATACCGGCCTGCACGGCGTTATTCGCAATCTCTTCAGTGAATTGCCCGAGGCCCGTCTGCGTGGCTATCGGCCAGGTCAGTTCAGCTTCAACAGCGATGGCGCCTGTCCTGCGTGCGGGGGCAGTGGTGTGGACGCCACAGGACTGGCCTGGGAGGGCATCGCGGCGGCCTGTGCCAGTTGTGGGGGGCGCCGCTACCGGCGTGAGGTCCTGGAGATCCGATTCCGCGAGCACTCCATCGCCGACATTCTCGATCTGGATGTGGGGCAGGCAAGGCAGCTGTTTGGGGCCATCCCCGAGGCGGCACGTCGCCTGCAACTGCTGGCCGATCTCGGACTTGACTATCTGGTTCTGGGGCAACCTGCCAGCACACTCTCAGGCGGCGAGGCCCAGCGTGTGAAACTGGCTGCTGACCTGGGGCGCCCCCATTTGCCAGGCACGATCTACATTCTGGATGAACCCACCTCCGGTCTGCATCCCGACGATGTAGGTTATCTGGTAGAATTGCTGCAGCGTCTGGTCGATCAGGGCAACAGCGTCATCGTCGTCGAACACAACCTGCAGCTGATCGCCGCCGCCGATTGGGTCATCGATCTGGGGCCGGGGGCAGGAGAGCAGGGCGGTCGTGTCGTGGCAACCGGAACACCGTCCACGGTCGCTGCCTGTGATGCGTCGGTGACCGGCGAATATCTCGTCGATTGGACTTCTTCTTGAGGGGTGTGAAATGAATCATCTCGCGGCGCGTGCCCAGCCGCTGATGGCGGCAGCCGCGATCGATGCCTGGCTGATCCACGACTTTCGCGGCAACAATCCCGTGCTGGCGCGGATGCTCCCGACCGTCGGCGACCAGGCGCCACCCATGGCCACACGCCGGGTGGCATTGGTGATCCCCTCCGATGCGCCACCTCGACTGATCTGTCATGCCATCGAGGCCGGTGGCTTCAGTCAGCTCGGTATGGACGTGATCTCCTATGGGAGCCGCTCAGAACTGGAGTCGGCCTTGCGCCAAGGGCTGGGCTCGGCGCGTCGGGTTGCAGTGGAATACTCACCTCGCGGTGAACTACCCACGGTCTCCTGGGTGGATGCGGGAACCCTGGAAATGCTGCGCGAGCTGGGTGTTGAACCCGTCTCTTCGGCGGATCTGCTGCAGGGCGTGCTGGCCGCGTGGGATCAGGCCGCCCTTTCGGGGCACCGGCAGGCCAGCGATGCGGTGGCACAGGCCAAAGATGCCGCCTTTGATCATGTGAGGACTCGACTGGCTGCCGGGCAGGACTGCGACGAATACCAGGTGCAGCAACTGATCAGCGGACATCTCGACGGTTTCGAGACCGACCATCCCGCCATTGTCGGCGTCAATGGCCATGCCGCGGATCCGCACTTTTCCCCATCTTCGGTTTCGCCCGCACAGATCAGGATGGGCGACTGGCTGCTGATCGATCTGTGGGCACGCTTACCCGGTGATGCCAATGTCTACGCCGATATCACCTGGGTCGCCTGCGCTGGAGAACCAAGTGTGCAACAGCAACAAGTGTTTGACATCGTGCGGCGTGCCCGCGATCTAGTCATTGAGGAAATGCAGCGTGCGTGGCAAGCGAATGAACCCGTGGCAGGTTGGCAACTGGACCGCCTGGCACGAGATCACATCGACGGTGCCGGATACGGCGACGCCTTTGTTCATCGCACCGGCCACTCTTTGTCGCCCGGCCCCGCGATCCATGGAATGGGGGTGAATCTCGATGATCTGGAGACGCACGATACGCGCCAACTGCTGCCCCACACAGGTTTCACGATTGAGCCGGGGATCTATCTACCCGGCGATTTTGGCGTTCGCCTGGAAGTCGACGTGTATGTCGATCCGGAACACGGACCGCAGGTAACGACCCCCATCCAGGACGAAATCGTCCGACTGGCATGAGAGTGAGCAACGACAAGAACCGATGACGACACCGACTTACATCACGACGCCCCTCTACTACGTCAATGGCGATCCGCACATCGGGCACGCCTACACAACGGTGGTAGCAGACTTCCTCGCGCGTTTCCATCGGCTCGCCGGTGACGACACGTTCTTCCTCACCGGTACCGATGAACATGGCGAGAAGATTTTCCAGGCTGCCCAGACGGCGGGCATGGAGACCGGCGCGTATGTCGATTCCGTGGCGGCGAAATTCGCCGACGCCTGGAAGACGCTGCTGGTCACCAATGATGACTTCATCCGTACAACTGAAGCGCGGCACACACAGATCGTGAGGCAGGTGCTGCAATCTGTCTACGATCAGGGTGACATCTACTATGACGAATACGAGGGGGCCTACTGTGTCGGTTGCGAGCGTTTTCTGACCGATCGTGATCTGGTCGATGGGAAGTGCCCCGATCACAATGCCGTGCCCGAGACACGCCGAGAAGGGAATTACTTCTTCCGCATGGAGAAGCACCGGGAGTGGCTGAGGCAGCATATCCAGCAGACGCCTGAATTCATCCGGCCTGAAGGATACGCCAATGAGGTGTTGTCCATCCTGTCAGAGCCCATCGGTGATCTCTCGATCTCACGTCCCCGACAACGCGTGCCATGGGGGATTGGGCTTCCCTGGGACGATGATCATGTCACCTATGTGTGGTTCGATGCGCTGTTGAACTATGTCTCCGCCCTCGGCTATCCGGATGGTGAGCGGTATACCCACTACTGGGAGAGTGCACGACATCTGATCGGCAAGGACATCCTCAAGACCCATGCCATCTTCTGGCCCACCATGCTGCGTGCCATGGGTGCCCCCATTTACGCAGGGCTGAATGTTGGTGGATACCTCATGGGATCCGATGGTCAGAAGATGAGCAAGACCCTCGGCAATGTGGTCGACCCCTTCGTGCTGGCCGAGCGCTACAGTCCCGACGCGGTGCGCTACTATCTGATCAAGGACGTGCCCTACGGTCAGGACAGTTCCGTAGGCGAGAAGGCACTGGTGGATCGTCACAATGCTGACCTGGCCAATGATCTGGGGAATCTGGTGTCCCGCGTTCGGGCGTTGCTGCTTCGGCACACGGACGGCAAACTCCCCGTGCCGGTCGCTACTCCCACGGAGGACGAGATCATTGCGCAGGGCACACAGTTGAAGGAGAAGGTGACCGAACTGATCACCAATCTGAAATTCTGGTCCGCCCTGGAAGAGGTGATGCAATTCGTCCGGCGCCTCAATCGGTACTTCAACGATGAGGAGCCCTGGAAGCTGGCCAAAGCCGAGGATGGGGCCGAAAGACTGGGGACCGTCCTGTATACCTGTGTCGAAGGTCTGCGAATCGTCAGCATTCTTCTGGAGCCCGCGTTGCCGATGAAGGTTCGCGAACTGCGACACAGTCTCGCACTCCCGGATGGCGACCTGTCTGCTGCCGGGCAGTGGGGCCTGGCGCCTTCCGGGGAGCAGATCCCTGCTGAGGCCCAATCCCTGTTCCCGAAGGCCGAGGTGCCAGAGGCTGAGATCTCGGCAGCTGATGATCCGTCAGGAGGACAAGACGGAGGCGCTAATCAGGCCCCAAAGGCGTCGGGCAAGAAGAAGGGCCCTAAGAAGCCGGACGCTGAGCCCGTCGAGGATGTGGAGCAGATCAGTATCGACGAGTTCTTCCGCGTGCAGATGAAGGTGGCTCAGGTCACTTCGGCTGAGGCGGTGCCCAAGACTGACAAGCTGCTCAAGATCACGTTGCGAGTAGGCGAGCAGGAGCGCACGGTGGTGAGTGGAATCGCCCAGTTCTACGATCCGGCGGATCTGCCCGGTCGGCGCGTTGTGGTCGTGACCAACCTGAAGCCGGCAAAACTGCGAGGGATCATCTCGGAAGGGATGATTCTGGCAGCTGAGGACGCCGACGGCAATCTGGCCCTCGTCGAGCCGGACAAGCAATTGCCATCCGGGGCGACCGTTCGCTAGAGCAGATCGCTGCAGCCAGTTACTGGCAGTCGGATCGCCATCTGGCGATGAAATTGGGGCGGGTACCTGAGAGGGTATCCGCCCCCTTCTGCGTTGTGGGTGGTTGGCGCGTGCCGGGCCGGGTATATTGTGCCGCTGCTAACTCACGGGAGGAGAATCGGGACATGAGCAAAATTCGTGTTGGTTTCATCGGTTGCGGTGGCAATGCATCCGGGCACATCGGCCGGATCCTCGAAATGCCGGAGGCTGAAGTGGTTGGCCTCTGTGATCCGAGTACCGCGAGCCTCGACAGGGCGCGGGAACGCAACGAGGGTCTGCCGGATGACATTCCGACATTCGCCGATCACAAGGATCTGCTGGCCCATGTCGAGATGGACGCGGTGCAGATCTCGACGCCTCACACCCTGCATTTTGACCAGATCACGGATGCGCTGGATTGCGGTCTGCATGTGCTGACCGAAAAACCGATGGTCTGTACCGTCGAACACGCCCACAAAGTGATCGCCCATGCAGAGGATGCAGGGAAGGTCCTGATGGTCGCCTATCAGCGGCATCTGCAGCCGGTCTATCGCTATCTGCGCAATCAGATCGCCTGCGGTGAATTGGGGCAGATTCAGTTTGTCACGGCCATGCAAGATCAGGGCTGGTATCATGGCACCAAGGGCCTGTGGCGTCAGCAACTGGCCTTGTCTGGTGGGGGGCAACTGAACGACTCCGGTTCGCACTTGCTCGACATCGTGTTGTGGATGACGGGATTGGCCGTCGATGAAGTGCAGGCCTACGTGGAGAATTTCGAGTCTGAAGTCGATATCAACTCGGCCCTGTCACTGCGCTTCAAGGGTGGCGCTTTGGGCAACATTTCCATCATCGGGAATGCACCGGCCCGTGGCATGTGGGAGGATATCACAATCTATGGATCCAAGGCGGCTGCCTACATCCGCAATGGTCATCTGACCTACAAGAGTGCGGGCGCTACTGAAGACAGTGAACCCACGAATCTGCCCGGTGCCATGTCACCGGACCGAAATTTCATCGACGCCATCCTGGAGCGAGACGAGGTGCAGGTGCCGCCGGTCTGTGGGCTGCGAGTGATCGAACTGACTGAAGCGGCGTGGGAATCGGCCCGCACCGGTCAGCCGGCGAAGGTCAAAGCGTCGTGAGCAGCAGCGTCAGGTGCCTGCCTGCCGGGGCTGTAACACAGATGGGGGCCGCAACACAGATGAGGGAGTGCTTCTATGGCAGGTGAAGGTGCGCTGAGTCGTGAGCAGGTCGAGCAATTTGAGCGCGATGGATATCTGATGCTGCAGGACTACTTTCCAGCCGAGGATATGGCGCGACTGCTGCACATTGCCCGGACTGATCGTGAGTTGGCTTCTATCGCCAATGATCGTCTCGATCTGGAGGGGCGGGTCAGCCGACTGTCCTTGAGATACAACCTGCCCGACGATGCCTACGGCGCCTATGCCCGATCGGGGGCCATCGTCGATCCCATGGAGCAATTGCTCGGCGGCGAGGTCTACCATTATCACCACAAGATGATGATGAAAGAGCCGCAGACGGGTGGGGCTTGGGAATGGCACCAGGACTACGGCTACTGGTATTCGAGTTTTCTTCAACCCGACATGGCCAGCTGCATGATTGCCGTGGACAAGGCCTACAAAGGCAATGGCTGTCTTCAGGTACTGGCTGGATCCCATCGCATGGGTCGCATCGACCATGGTCGGGCAGGAGACCAGACGGGCGCGGATCTGGAGCGGATCAAGGTCGCCGAAAGCCGCTTCGAGCGGGTCTACTGCGAAATGTCTCCGGGTACGGTGCTGTTCTTCCACAGCAATCTGCTGCACCGATCCGACGCCAATGAGAGTCCTGATCCCCGCTGGGCCCTGATCTGCTGTTATACGGCGGCAGACAATCTGCCCTTCCGACCTGAGACGCCCGGTGAGTTCGTGCCGATCGATCGTTGGAATGAAGATCGTGTAGGACAGGCCCTGGTGAATCACGCTGAACGACTGGAGGCATGAGGGATGAAGGTTGGTTTCGAGCGGTTGTTCCGCGCACCCTACAGTGTGCCCAACGCCCTGGAACGGGTCGATGAGGGCGTTTGGATTGCTGACCAGATTTCGGATCGTGTTGCCCTGGTGGATGTCGGCCCTGCAGGAGACTACGGCGTCACCTTCCGGCAGCGTGAGATTCCCAGTGATTCGTCCAATACCAGTGGCCTGGCCAGTGGGGAAGATGCACTGTGGCTGGCCGCAAATTGTGCTGCCACCTTGTGGCGTGGGGCCCGTGAAGTGGATGCCCAGCCTGGAACGGGGGCGATCCTCAAGATCGATCCGGTGACGGGTCAGACCCTGGCCAGGCGGCCAGTCCCGACCGGTGGCGGTGTGCACGGCATTGAATACGATCACGTCGATCCAGGTCACTTGTGGATCACGACGCTGAATCAGCAGACGCTGACGCAGGTGCGGACCGACGACTGGTCGACGCAGAAGGCGATTGATCTGCCCTACGGTCGGGCGCATGGCGCCGTGCGATGCGAGGCAGGGATCTGGGTCGTGCATACGGCAGATCGTGTCATCGTGCTGCTGGCCACCGACGGTAGTGGCGAGCTGGATCGGATCGAGGTGCCGACTGAAGAGCCTGAGCCTCACGGATTGTGTGCCTGGGACGATGGGCGCCTGGCTTACTGCGATGCCACCTCGGGCTGGGTGGTGGCGATCGCGTCCGAGTCCGGGCAATCGATCCAGGAGCGACGATGATGGATGATCTGCGTCGACTGGTTCCCCTTGTGGCCCTGCTGATGTTCGCCGCCATTGGCTGCGGCGACGGTGAGGATGTCACGCGAGCCAGGGCTGAAGATGGCATCTGGGAGATCGAGCCGGGCGCGGAGCCGGCCACGACACCATCCGGACTCGTCATCTTCCATGTGGCTGAGGGGAAGGGCGACGAACCCAAAGATGGCAATACAGTGGCCGTCCACTACACGGGCATGTTCGAAGATGGTACGGTCTTCGACAGTTCCTACCCGCGTGGTGGTCCCCTGCAATTCGTGCTGGGGCGAGGCAGTGTCATCGCAGGGTGGGAGGAAGGGATCGCTCTGATGCAGCCCGGTGGCAGGGCGCGCCTGATCATTCCCCCCGAACTGGCCTACGGCTCGGCTGGTGCAGGCAACGGCTTCATCCCGCCGGATGCCACACTGACCTTTGACGTCTGGCTCGTGACAGTGCAGTGAAAGCGATCGGTCCGAATCCGCTGATCTGACATTGCCGCCGGAGCGCCACCGGACTTACCCTTGGCGCGCATTCATCGCCAGAGCCTCAGGAGCGCAACCATGTCAGATATCAGCATGCCTGTTCGTTACTACAAAGACTTCCCGGGGGGCTACGACTACGGCTACGAAGATCTGCATCTTCCCACCGAAGAGTGTGCCTTCCTCCTCGTGGATGTGGATGGTACCGCCCCGAATCCGACAACGCAGGATCAGATCGCACCAGCCCTGGCTGCGGCGCGTGCCAGCAACCTTCGCGTCGCCTATGTCCACAATGATCTGCGTCTGGTCGCCGATCCCGGTAACATCGTGGGTGAATTCTGGGGAAAGACCAAATACCCCGATGGTCAGAATGGCCTCCTCGACTACTGGCGCGAACTCGGACCCGATTACAAACCCGATTATCTCGATTGCGTGAAACCGGCCGCAGGGGAGCCGAATTTTCCCAAGTGGATCTGGAGTGGCTTCCACGACACCTTCCTCGATCAGCACCTGCGCAGTTGGGGTGTCCGTACGCTCTTTGTTGTGGGTTATTCGAGGCGCGCCTGTCTGCACTACACCTGCGCCGAAGCGGTAGGCCGAAACTATCGGGTGATCCTGTTGCGGGACTGCTCCAATCCTCCTGGAACGATCGAATTCCCGGATACCCTCGATGCCTCGCTGCCGGAGGGCGGATGGATCAATCGAATCACCCTGCGGAATTTCGAACACCTCATCGGCTACACCTCGACATCGGCACAATTTGTCCAGGCCTGCGCTGATCTCAAGGCAGAATAATTGCCGAATCGAGTCTGGATTCGAGTTTGGTCTCGAGTTTGGGCCGATCGCCATTCCATGACCACAGCCCCATCCATCACTTCCGTGAGACCGTCACATGAAGATCACTGATATCGACACACTGATGATCAACTCCCCGGGGCGGAAGTGGACGATCGTCCGCGTCCACACCGATGCGGGATTGACCGGCCTCGGCGAGGCGACGTATTCGAATAAGGAACCGGTCGTGTGCGCCGCCGTAGAGAACATGAAGCAGGAATTGATTGGCCAGGAGGCGTCGCGGATCGAATGGATCTGGCACCACATCTATCGTCGCTCCACCATCAGTGGCATCTGGCGCATGGCTGGCCCCGTGTGGCAGAGTGCCATGGCTGGCATCGACATCGCGTTGTGGGATCTGAAAGGAAAGGCAGCCGGTCTGCCGATCTACGAGTTGCTCGGAGGCGCCTTCCGTGATCGGGTCGACGTGTACACCCACTTTGGCGGTGCCACACCTGAAGCGCAGGCCGAAATGGCGCTGCGCAAGAAGGAGGAAGGCTACTTCGCCATGAAGGGGGGTGCCGCCTGGCGTGATCGGGCCATGCTGGATTGGGATACGTATCTGGACGATGGCGATCCGCCGCGAACGCAGGCCAATTTCGAGGCCGTGCGTGACGCGGTCGGGCCGGACGTGAAACTCTTCATCGATTGTCACGGGCGTTTCACCGTGGCCAACTCGATTCGACTGGCCAAGCGGCTGGAGCACCTTGATCTGTTCGCCTACGAAGACCCCGTGGCACCCGATGATCTGACCGCCTATGCCAAGATCCGTCGCGAGATCTCTATTCCTGTCATGGGATCCGAGCGCCTCAACACGAAGACCCAGTTCCGACGCCTGCTCGAGTTGGAGGGGATCGATATCGCCCAGCCGGACATGATGTATTCGGGTGGCATCACCGAAGCGAAGAAAATCGCCGCCATTGCCGACACCTTCCACGTGCCGATCTCCTTCCACAATACGAAAGGCCCCATCGGCATCCTGGCTGCGGCTCACGTGGAGGCGTCGATCCCGAATTCGGCACCCATGGAGTTTGTGACCGGCATCGACTGGCGCGACGAGATCATCGACGAGCCCCTCAAAATCGAGGGGGGGCGCATGGTCCTGCCATCCCGTCCGGGACTTGGTGTCGAGCTGAATATGGACGCCGTTGAAGCTCACCGCTGGCGCGAGGGAGATCCCCGCTGATGAAGATTGCCATGCTGCACGGCCCCAGAGATCTGCGGATCGACGAACAACCTCTCGATACGGATCTTGGCCCCACGCAGGTACACGTGAAGACGGAGATCTCGGCGCTGAAGATCGGTACCGATCGCGGCAACTACGAAGGTGCCGAAGCGGTCGCCGGGGCACCGGACTATCCACGCTGGGTCGGCGACAGCAATCTAGGTGTGGTCGTGGCCAAGGGAGATCAGGTACACCGGCTCAACATTGGTGACCGTGTCGTTTCCCGTTATCCGCACCAATCCGAATTCGTCGCCGACACATCCGAGGTACTCGTGCGGGTGCCTGAAGATGTCTCCTCTGAGGATGCGGTCTGGGCTCACCTGTATACGCTGAGTTCGTTCTGCTATCGGAAGGCGCACTTCACGCCGGGAGAGGCTGTTGCTGTCGTGGGACTGGGCGTCCTGGGGCTGGGTGCGGTCGCACTGGCGCCCTATCTGGGCGCACGAGTCGTGGGTGTCGGGAATCATCCACGACGACTTCAGATGGCCAAAGAGATGGGGGCCGACGAGGCGCTCATGTATGACGATCCCGCACTGCAGAGCAAGCTCGAAGAATTCTCCGGTGGCACAGGGATCGATCTCGTGATTCTGACGGCCAATCCATGGCCAGCCTGGCGCACGGCCTGCGAAATCGTGCGACCTGAGGGACGTGTCGCCGTCGTTGCCCTGCCTGGCCGCGGCGAAGCCCCGCTGGACTTCAATCCCGTCTCCATGGACTGGTTCTACGGCAAAGGAATCTCCCTGATCGCCGTGGCGGGTCGGGGGAGTGATATGTATCCATTGCGTTCGAATGAGGATCGATTCGATGGATCCCGTTCATGCGAGCACACGCTACACTGGATGCGTAAGGGACTGTCGCCCAGCCAACTCATTACCCATCGGTTGCCGTATACACGCATGGCCGAGGCGTATGAGATGGCCTTCCACCGGGAGAAGGATATGCTCGGCGTGATCTTTGAGTGGGAGTAGGGTGCTGCCCGTCGATGCCGACTCGACTCCTACCTGATCGATGAGGTCCGGGTAGAAGATCGCCCGACGCCCTGTGTCGCGGGGCCGGTTCGGCTGGTTATGGCTGGCTTTTGCCGGACTCTGTCTGGGGCAGGGGCTCGATTCCGGGCATGGCATCGAGCCACCCCTCGGCCAGATCGAGGGCGACACCATCAGTGGAAAGTTGATCGCGGATCTTGCTGATGCGAGTGTCGGTGGCAGCGGCAACTGCCTCGCGACCGTAGACGGCTGCGGCTGTTCCAGCCGCCTGGCCAAGCATCATCATGGTGCGACTCAATCGACAACTCGACGCGCCGATGGAGCTGAAGCTGGCGCCCCGGCAGGCGACCAGCAGATTGTCGACTTCGCTGGGCAACAGGCAACGCAGGGGCACGCCATAGGGACCATTTGGAACTTCACGTGATGGCCGCGAACCATGGAAGTCGATGGCATGGTCGGCGAAGGTGATCACGTCTTCGTGCTCCTGTCGATCCAGACCCGCCTCCAGATCCTGTTCCCGCAAGACATAACGTCCCACGAGTCGATGTGTTTCACGAATGCCCAGGGCCGGGCTCATCCACGTGAGGCGCCAACGATCGAAGCCGTGTTGTGTCTGCAGCAAATGCCAGTGGGCGCGCGCCCGACGGAAGGCGATCTCCCGGGCTGTCTCGCCCAATTCCAGCGCCTCGACCCCCGTCATGAGGTACAGGGGATTCATGTTGAGATCGCCATTGGGGTAGGTGCGGATACTGGTCACGGGGCGCAGGTCGTGGATGGCGACATCCGAGTCCTCGGGCCAGGGCTCGTATTCGGGTGACTCGCCATCGGCGATCCGGTGAATGCGGTAACAAGGGGTGGCATTGTTGAGGACCAGTCCATCCACGTCCGTCGCCGAGGGTTCATTGTAGATCGCCGCCGACTCTGGTCCCAACCGGGTCTGGCAACCGACGGCCCGGGCCAGATGAATATCCGCCGTGGCATCGATGAACTGGTCGGCCTCGAGGCGCTCGCGTTGCCCCTGGTCATCCTCGACGAAGATTGCCTTCAACCGCTGATCGGTCCGGTCCACCTCGACATCGGTGAATCGGGTGCTCAATCGCAGCTGGCAGTTGGACTCGGTGAGCATCTGACGCATCGCCGCATCCAGGGCCGCCGGTTCGAAGGTCACCGGCATGCCTGTAGCACGACTCAGACTGTGGCGATAGTCGGAAGAGGCGAGATCGCGGTCGAACCAGCCCCAGGGCCGATCCGGGTGATAGCTGCATCGCCGACGCTGCAGGCAGATGTCACCCGTGAGCCGCAAGCGGTCCCAGAGTTCGGCCGGCAGACTCGTGGCACCGGCCACGGGCTCCCAGTTGTTGACGCCTGCCCAGGTGCTTGTACCACCAACCCCCGCGGTTGCTTCGATGAGCAGCGTTCGTGAGCCGAGCCGGGCGGCGGCACAGGCCGCACCAAAACCGCCGCTGCCGGCACCCACGACGATGACATCGAAGCGATCCGCCACCGGGAGCTAGTACGTCTTGGGCACGAAGGTCTGCTCGTCCTGCGGCGGCCTAACGTATCCGGTGTCTTTCTGCCGTGGGGGAAGCTTGAGTTTCGGAGGTTGGAGATCCTCGTAAGACAACAGACTCAGGATATGATGAATACAGTTGAGGCGGGCTCGACGCTTGTCATCTGCATCCACCACAAACCACGGCGCCTGTTTGATGTCGGTGTGGCGGAACATGTCGTCCTTCGCATGCGAATACTCCACCCAGCGCACGCGTGCCTCCAGATCCATGGGGCTCAGCTTCCACCGTTTGCGCGGATCATCCATGCGCTCCTGGAAGCGTTCCTCCTGAACTTCGTCAGAGACGGAGAACCAATACTTGATCAGAATGATGCCGGAGCGCACCAGCATCCGCTCGAATTCTGGACAGGAGCGGTAGAATTCCTGGACCTCATCCGGTGAGCAGAATCCCATGACCCGCTCGACGCCAGCGCGATTGTACCAGCTACGATCGAACAGGACCATTTCACCGGCTGCCGGCAGATGGGGGACATATCGCTGGAAATACCACTGCGACTTTTCGCGTTCGGTCGGCGTGCCCAGGGCCACGATACGGGCAACGCGGGGGCTCAGTCGTTCGGTGATCCGCTTGATGACGCCCCCCTTGCCTGCTGCGTCGCGACCCTCAAAGAGGATGACCACTTTCAGACCCTCGTGGCGAACCCACTCCTGCAGGCGTACCAACTCGGTCTGCAGGCGGCGCAATTCCTTCTCATAGGCGCCCTTCTCGAGGCGGCCGCTACGGCCGACGGGTAGTTTCCCCTCTGCGACGGGTTCTTCGGCCGGCGCATTCTTGCCCTTCTTGTCGTTCTTCTCGCTCTTGCCCATGGAGATCGATCCTCGGCTGACGGGTCCCTCTGCCACACTCAAAGCATTGGTCTATAGTAACCAAACCGGGTTGGGACCTGACGGCAAGCCTGCGGGCCTGCTTGATCCGGCTCGCCCCCCCGGCGTTCTTTACCTGAGTCATCGGCTCCTGGTCGAGCCGGACAACCTTCGCCCTCTCAATCATCCACTCCACACGAATGATCCGGTTCACTCTATGACGACGACCGATGCCGCCAACCGGGCGCTGGGCATCAGCGGTGAACTCCAGTTGCAGGATAGATCCGTCCTGTGCCTTCTCGACGGCATGGCCCTGGCCTATCGGGGCCACTTCGCGCTGATCAACAATCCGGTGATGAATGCGAAGGGCGTCAATACATCGGCGCCACTGGTGTTCACCAATACCCTGTTGGAGATCATCGATCGCTTTGAGCCGACGCATCTGGCAGCAGTCTTCGATACCCCGAAGCCGACCCACCGCCATGAAGCTTTCCCTGAGTACAAGGCGCAGAGAGACAAGATGCCGGAGGATCTGGGCGCCGCGATCCCCTATGTGATCAGTGTCTGCGAAGGATTCAGCGTACCCGTATTGCGTGTCGATGGCTGGGAGGCCGATGACGTGATCGGCACCCTGGCCCGGGAGGCGGAGGCGGCAGGCGTGACGACCTACATGATCACGCCTGACAAAGACTATGCCCAGCTGGTCGACGAGCACACCTTCCTGTTCCGACCCGGGCGAGGAGCGACGCCTCCGCAATTGCTGGGTGTGCCGGATGTGCTGGCGAAGTGGAATGTGGAGCGCATCGACCAGGTCGTCGATGTGATGGGTCTCATGGGCGACACGAGTGACAACATTCCAGGCGTTCCCGGCATCGGTGAGAAGACGGCGCAGAAGCTGATCGCCGAATTCGGTTCCGTTGAGTCGCTCCTTGAGCGCGTTGAGGAACTGAAGGGAAAGCGCAAGCAGACGTTGATCGACAATCACGATCAGGCCCTGTTGTCGAAGCAGTTGGTCACGATCGATTGCAGTGTGCCCCTCGATACGAATGTGAATCAGCTGCGGCGGCAGCCTGCAGATGCTTCCGCTTTGAAGGGGTTATTCGCCGAACTCGAGTTCAATGCGCTCGGGCAACGACTCTTCGGCAAAGACTACGAGATGGTCGTGCAACGCGTTGCCGCGGGAGGCGATGCCGCGCAGGCCGGTGAGATCCAGACCATTGAGGATGTAGAACACGAGTATTCGGCCGTCACGACCGTCGATGAGCGTCTGGCGCTGATCGATGCGGCCCGTCAGAAGGGCTCCTTCTCCATTGATCTGGAAACGACAAGTCTGGATCCCAAGACCTGTGACATCGTGGGACTCGCCATCGCCATCGAGCCACACCAGGGCGTTTTCGTGCCCTTCCCGGAAGATCGGGGTGACGTCGCCATCCTCCTCGAAGAATTTCGCCCCCTTCTCCAGGATCCGACCGTGGAGAAGGTGGGGCATAATATCAAATACGATATCACCGTTCTGTTGTGGCATGGCATCCTGGTGCAGGGCCCGCTGTTTGATACGATGGTGGCCGCCTTCCTCGTTGTCCCAGATCTGCGCCGCTCTCTCGACTATCTCGCCCAGGCTATGCTCGGATATCGGCCGGTCCCGATCACCGATCTCATCGGTGAGAAGGGTGAGGGGCAGAAGAGTATGCGTGAGATCGATCTGGCCGAACTGACGCAATATGCCGTCGAAGATGCGGATATCGCCCTGCAACTGGCGCAGGTGCTGCGCTCGATGCTGGATGAGAGCAATCAGCGCAAGCTCTACGACGAGGTCGAGGCGCCCCTGATCCCGGTTCTGGCGACAATGGAACGGGCAGGAATTCGCGTTGACGCGGCGTGCCTGAAAGTGATCTCCGATGACCTGGCCGCACAGATCGAGGTCGCCGCGGGTCGGATCGAAGAGCTGGCGGGCGAGCCCTTCAATCTCAACTCGCCATCGCAGATGGGGATGATCCTGTTTGAAAAGTTGCAGCTGGATCCCAATGCGAGACGCACGGCCAAGTCGAAACAATACAAGACCGACGAAATGGTGCTCACGCGCCTCTCACACGAGCACGAGATCGCGCGGCAGATTCTGCACTATCGCCTGTGCACGAAGCTGAAATCAACCTATCTCGACATGCTTCCCGGGGCGATCCTTCCTGCGACCGGTCGTGTGCACACTCACTATGAACAGGCCGTGGCCGCCACGGGGCGCATGCAGTCGAGCAATCCGAATCTGCAGAACATCCCCATCCGCACCGAACAGGGCCGCGAGATCCGCCGCGCCTTCATCGCCGAGGGACCGGAATGGACACTGCTGGCGGCGGACTACTCTCAGATCGAGTTGCGCATCATTGCTGAGATCTGCGGTGACGAGCGTATGAATCAGGCCTTCCGGGACGAGGAAGACATCCACACCGTCACGGCGAGTCGACTCTATTCTCTGCCACCTGAAATGGTTGACGAAGACATGCGCCGGCAGTCGAAGACCGTGAATTTCGGCATCATCTACGGAATCTCGGCTTTTGGCCTGTCCGAACGGCTTGGCATACCACGCGCCCTCGGGCAGCAGATGATCGAGCAGTATCTGGAGGAATACCCCGGCGTCCAGAAATACATGGATGAGACCATCGAGTTTGCCAAGGAGCACGGGTATGTTCAGACGCTGCTTGGGCGACGACGCTACCTGCGTGATATCAACTCCCGCAATCGCAACATCCGTTCAGCGGCCGAGCGCAATGCCATCAATTCGCCAATCCAGGGGACGGCGGCGGATATGATCAAGCTGGCGATGATCGCCATCCAGCAGCAGCAGATTGCCAGGGGCTGGAAGACGAAGATGCTGTTGCAGGTACATGATGAACTCGTCTTCGACCTGTATCGCGAGGAAGAAGAGGAGGTTCGCAGCGTGGTGGAAGAAGCGATGAAGAATGCGATTCCCATGAAGGTGCCCATCGTCATTGAGATGGGCACTGCTGACACCTGGTTGGAAGCCCACTGAGGAGTCTGACGTGACCCACCGCATCGACACGCACACACACTTCTACGATCCGACCCGTCCCCAGGGCATTCCATGGCCACCGGCCGACAATGAGCTGCTCTATCGGACCGTTCTACCCGAGCACCACCGCAGTCTGGCCCAGCCCTGTGGCGTGACGGGTACCGTCGTGGTCGAGGCCAGCGCCTGGCTGGCTGACAATCGCTGGATTCTGGATCTGGCCGATGCCGATCCGTGGATCGTCGGTTTCATCGGGCACATAGATCCCGGCGACGACTTCGTGGCGAATCTGGCCGAATACGCCGACCACCCTCGGTTCCTTGGTATCCGCCTTGGTGGCGGTCACTTCCAGGGGAACACAGCAGAGGTGGATGAGGCCGTCGCCCAACTGGCTCACCGGCAACTGACCCTCGACGTCCTGATCCGTGGGCGCGAGCAAGCCGAAGGGGTCGCGCGTCTGGCTGGCATACATCCGGATCTGCACATCGTTCTCAACCACGTGGCCCACGTGCCCATCGACGGGCAACCACCAGACCCGGAGTGGGCTCAGGACATGCAGCACCTGGCCGGCCACGCGAAGATCTATTGCAAGGTATCCGGTTTCGTCGAGATGGCGACGCAGCAACCGGCCCCGACCGATCCGGCCCACTACCAGCCGACCTTCGAGGCACTGCTGGCAGCTTTTGGCGAAGATCGACTCATCTTTGGCAGCAATTGGCCCGTGAGCGATCGAGCTGCGGCATTTGACGTGGTCGTGACCGCCGTGGAGCACTTCGTCCGTGATCGCGGCGACCTGGCTGAGAAGCTCTGGTGGCGAAATGGCCAGGATGCTTACCGTTTCGAGTTGGCCGACGCGCAAGGCGACCTGGCTGCCAGTGCTCAGTGATATCACACCTGCCCCGACCGATCCCACCGAGGAGCTTTCCTGCATGTCCATGACCAAGACCTCGCATCGGAGGCGCCGATGGTTCTGGTCACTGCCGGTGCTGGCCCTTGCTGCGATCCTTGCGCCGAGTGGGGCCCTTGCCAGTGACGGACTCGATTCGGGCGACACGGCCTGGATGCTGACTGCGACGGCACTTGTCCTGTTCATGACCATTCCCGGCTTGTCGCTCTTCTACGGCGGGCTCGTGCGCGCCAAGAATGTGCTCTCCGTGCTCATGCAGGGCTTCGCCCTTACCGCTGTCATGACCCTCGTGTGGATCATGTGGGGCTACTCTCTGGCCTTCGATACGACCGGCATGGAAGCAGGCACGGTAAATCTCAGTTCCTTTGTCGGTGGCCTCGGCAAAGCACTGCTGGCAGGAGTCGGTGTCGATTCGATGGTGGGTACCGTGCCGGAAACGGTCTTCATCACCTTTCAGATGACCTTCGCCATTATCACGCCCGCGCTGATAGCCGGTGCCTTTGCAGAGCGCATGAAATTCTCTGCCATGCTGCTCTTCATGGTTCTGTGGTCGAGTTTCGTCTACGCACCGATCTGTCACATGACCTGGAGTGGTGCTGGCGCCTATTTCTTCGATATGGAGATCCTCGATTTCGCCGGCGGGACCGTTGTCCACATCAATGCCGGGATCGCCGCCCTCGTCGCCGCCCTCGTGATCGGCAAGCGTCGAGGGTATCCGAACACGATCATCCCACCGCACAGCCTGGTGATCACCGTCATCGGCGCCTCGATGCTCTGGGTTGGCTGGTTCGGCTTCAATGCAGGATCTGCCCTGGCAGCAGATGGAGCGGCCGGCATGGCGATGCTCGTCACACAGGTGGCCTCGGCCACCGCAGCGGTGACGTGGATGCTGATCGAGTGGCTGAAGCACGGCAAGCCAAGTGTCCTGGGTGTCGTCACCGGCGCCGTGGCGGGGTTGGTTGCCATCACGCCCGCCTCTGGTGCGGTGGGGCCCCTGGGGGCCATCGCCATTGGGCTGGCGTCAGGTGTGGTCTGTTTCTGGGGCGCCACCAGTCTCAAACACAAGCTGGGTTACGACGATTCTCTAGATGCATTCGGCGTCCACGGTCTGGGTGGGATCGTCGGCGCCTTGCTGACAGGCGTCTTCGCCGCCGAATCGCTTGGTGGCCATGGTCTGGCTGAGGGCATGACGATCGGCAGTCAGTTGTGGGTGCAGTTCATCGGCGTAGCGATCACCATCGTGTATGCGGGGACTGTTTCGTTCGTCCTGCTCAAGATTGTTGACTCCGTCATCGGCCTGCGTGTCGGTGAGGATGAAGAGGATCGCGGGTTGGATATCTCACTTCACAATGAGCAGGGCTATTACTCCGAGGTGTGAGATACGCGCCATCTTGCAGCGCGTCAGGACACGCGGAAACACACCACGAGGAGGAGCGATATGAAATTGTTGAAATGCATCATCCGTCCCAATGCCCTCGAGTCAGTCAAGGAAGGGCTGAGTGCCCTGGGTATCATGGGGATGACGGTGAGTGAGGTGAAAGGGTACGGTCGGCAGAAGGGCCACAAGGAGGTCTATCGGGGGGCGGAATACAACATCGATTTCACTCCCAAGTTGAATATCGAGGTCGTCGTCGGTGACAGTATCGCCGAGCGTGCGATCGATGCAATCAAGAGTGCAGCCAATACCGGCAACATTGGTGACGGCAAAGTGTTTGTCATCCCAGTGGATGATGTCGTGCGGATTCGAACAGGCGAAACGGGCGAAGCGGCAATCTAGTTCGGCGTGGCATCATTCATTGCACTTGAGACGGTGAGGAAGAGGAAATCTGTTGAGCAAAGAAGATGGGGGACATGGTGGATCCGCTGCGGCAGCTGGTTGGGTCGCACAGTGGAACCGTGAGGACTGGCTGGTCGCGACCAGCCGTGGGTTGTGGTTGGGCAGGCCGGGGCACGAGTGGCGCGCTTCTGGTCCTTCTTTTCAGCACTCGCTCAACGTCCTGACCAGATGTGGTGAAGGTGTCATCGGCGGGGCAGACGGGGGGCTCTGGCTCATCGAGAAGGGCAAATCCCGGTGGCGGCAACTCCACGATGAATTGGTCACCGTTGTCTACGACGTCGCTGCCCCGGGCCCGGAGGTTGACTCCATCCTGGTCGCCACCGGGTATGGCGTGCATCGGCCTCGAGGAACCGAACAGGGTGCGTTGCGCTGGACGAACTGCTCCGAGGCTCTCACCTCGCCAAATCAGCGATTCAGCACGGCCCTGCTCGCGATGGATCAGGACACGTGGCTCGTAGGAACCGAAGCGGGTCTTTGTGTTATGGAGGGGGAGAGTCGACACTGGTCGTCGACGGCCCTGATCGGCAGTGCGGTACGGGCCCTGTTGGCCACAGAGGATGGATTCTGGGCGGGCAACGATGCAGGAGAGATCTGGCACAGTGACACAGGTCGTGAGTGGCAGATTCACTCGCGCATCGCCCCTGGCGAGAGTGTTCTTGCCCTGGCACAGGCGCCCGATCACCTGCTGGCCGGCACGAGCCTCGGTGTGGCCGTCAATGACTCGGATGGGTGGCGCCACATCGGACCGCCTCTGACGATCGTCGCCGTCGCGGTCGACCCGAGCCAGCCATCAGTCTGGTTGGCAGGTGCCTCACCGGGTGGTCTGTGGTGGTCGAGTGATTCCGAGAATTGGCAGCAAGTCAGCGGTGCACCGGGCGCCGTCCGTCACCTCCTCGCACCAGGTGCCAACCAATGAGCAACTATTCGACCGACGTTGATCTGCGCGCTATGGAGATCGCCCGTAAGATCGTGGATCGTGGGGGGGGCTCTATCTGGGCCGCTCATGCGCAGATGATGTGCGGTGACGATGGCGGCGCGGCTTCCAAGGCCCTGATTGATCAGTTTGGCAGCGTCGGTGATGGACCCTTCGCCAACAATGGTGCTGGCACGTTTGATGTCTTTGCCGCCATGAGTGTGGTCTGCCGCTGGGGAGACCAACTGTCGTCTGAGGCGATCGATCACGTGCGCAGGGTCTTCGTCGATGGCGTCCTGCACCGCGGGAATACGGAGAATCACTGGCTCATGCACTATGTCGGCAGTCTGCTGGCCTGCGAATACTGGCCCGATGAACCGGTGTGGTGGAATGGGCTCTCGCCGGCGGCGACCGGTGCAGAGGCTGAACGCTGGCTGCGGGGAATCATCGACCGAACCGCACGTTGCGGACACCACGAGTATGACTCACCCCAGTATCACCCCTGGCACCTGATGCCGATGGCACTGCTGGCCGACCACGCCAGCAAGCAGGATCTGCGGGATCTGGCGGCCAAGGCGGCGACGCTCTACACGGCTGACATGGCCCTGGAATACGCCCAGGGCGGCTGGGCCGGGGGGCACTCACGTGAGGGATACCGGGAAAACACGTGGACTCGCCCGGGTAACATCTCCGTCCTGCAGTATCTGTATTTTGGCGGGGAGCCATTCGATGAGGCGCAACACTCACATCCGTTGGGTGGCATCGCCGTCAGTTGCCACTGGCGTCCGCCCGAGATGCTGGCCAGGATCGCGAACGATCTGGATGCGCGTCCGCAGGTGGTACGCAAGACGAAGCCGCCCCGTGAGATCTATCGCCACGTGGACCGGCCGTCGAGACCCGTCACGAAATACACGTACATGAGTCGGTCCTTCGCCCTGGGTAGCACACAATTAGGGATCGATCCCCCGGCGGGGCCGATCGACCTGGTCTCATGGGATCTTGGATGGGAAGGTCCCAAACACAGCGCCAAGATCGTGTCGAGCCATCCGTATCGGTCGCCCCTGCGATTCTCCGCGTTCCTGGGCGAATTGCCGCACACCATCCGGCGCAGTGTGGGCTCTCCCAAGCCTTATCTGCAATGGCCCGACCGACTCTTTGGCGCTTCGCCCTTTGAACGCATGACTCAGCACGAGGGGGCCATCCTCGTCCTCTATCGGATTCCGGCTGACGACGAGGTGCCCTATGTGAATCTCTATCTGCCATCGGCTCAGGCCTGGCGTACCGGCGGCGATGGCTGGCTTTGTGCGCAGATCCAGGACACGCACTTCGTTGCTGTGCGCCCCATCGGAGAGTACCGGTGGGATCTGATCAAGGAAGAGGATTTCATCGATGGTTGGCTCCTGCGAATCGATGACCTGCAGGCAGGTGTCGCCGTTGAGGCGGTAGAAGCGGCAGATGTGCCTGGTGGCTTTGATGCCTTCGTCGCATCGCGTAGCGGGACGCTCGATCTGCAACAGTGGCCGGATACGGGACAGGTGCGCCTCAAGACACTGTCTGGTGACGAATTGCGCCTCGACTGGCCTGCCACCGAAGATGCGGTCGCGTATCTCAATGACACGCCCGTGGACACGACCTGCGATCTCTACGAGGCGCCATCTGTGAAGGAGGCATCTTTGGGAACGGGACGGATTGTCTTCGAACATGGGGGCGAACAACTCGAGGTCGATTTTGGCATCGATCCTGCATCAGCGATTCTGCCGATGCGCTGTGTTGGTTGACGATGGCATTGGCGATCACCCCTGACCAGATCCTGAAGCGTGTCGAAGCGAGTCTGTCGAGCCTGGTCAGGCTGGCCGGCGATCATGAGGGGCTGATGCCATCCATGATCGACCTGGACGGCCAGGACATGCTGATCGAGGCACCGCCAGCGATCCCCGGGCAGCGCGATGGGGACCGGTCATTCAGAGGCAGCAATCTCGTACATGATGAGGCGACGCTGGCCACGCTCTATGGACTGGCCAGGGCCCGAGGGCGGACGGACTTCGCGGCCGCCGCCGACCGGTATCTCGAGCGTTTTGCCACGCACTGTGCGCCGACGCCGACAGGGCTGTTTCCCTGGGGTGAACATGCCTTCTGGGATCTGGATGCCGACAACATCGGCGACAGTGGCCGCCATCGCGATCCGACGCGGGAACACAATGCCATCCACGACCATCTGCGGGCGACCCCCTTCTGGTTGTGGGAGAAGTTGCACGAATTCAATCCTGACTGTGTCCAGGCATTCGCCGATGGCTTGCACTTCCACTGGACTGAAGGAGAGCCGGCCGAATACATCCGTCATGCCACCATCCAGACACGCCAGTTGCATCCGCGCAGCACCCGATCGTGCGATTTTCCACGCCACGGCGGCTTCTTCATCTGTGACTGGGCCTTCGCCTACCGCACCGGCGGTCGGCCGCAGACCCTCGACGAGATCGAGAAGATGCTCGACTACTGGTGGCCCAAACGCGACGACAAGGGGCTGCTGCAGATCGAGAGTCGCACACCTGAGGACAACGATCGCTTCCACGATGTCAATGCACCCGCCCAGACGTTGTCCCTGGCGATCAGCCTTCTGGAAGCCGCACCGCAGCTGGAGTCCGGTGAACCGGCCTTGGCGCAGAAGATGCGGACACGGGCCGCCACCTACCTGGACGCATTCTTCGCCGCCCCCCATGATATAGACGCCGGGGTCTACGCCATACTGTCCAGGCGGTCGACGAACGAACTGTATCAGGCCATGCCGATCTGGGGCAGCGTCTATGGCGTCTGGCCCGCTTCCTACGTCGCGTTGACGGCGCTGCTCGGCTATCGTCACACGGCCGACGAGCGGTTGCTGACCTGGGCCCGTTCGGTGGGGGAGCAGTATGCAGCTGAGCCCATTCCTGATGATGTCCGTGTGCCTGCCATGGACGCCGGTCTCGGGTTGGGCCTGCTTGCGGATCTGTACGAACTGACGGGAGAAGCGGTCTGGCAGGAGGCGGGGCTGGGGCTGGCTGATCGCCTTGTGGAGATCTACTTCCAGGGCGTCTTGCCGTCGGGTGCATCCGGGATCGACTGGTACGAATCTCAGATGGGACCCGGATTTCTTCTGCACGGATTGGCCCGTGTGGCGCTACTGTCTCAGGATCGTGAGACATGCCCCCTCGGGGCCGACTACACGGCGCGATGATCGGGCAGTATCGGGTTCGTGAAGTGCACCCTATATTCTGCGGCCTCCCCCACAGCGTGTCGATATGTGTGACCAGATGCTATTAGCGGTGCGACTCGTGTGGGTCTGTCAGCCGCCTGCAGTATGATCAAGCCCTTCGACGCCTCGACCACTACCCAACAGGGAGCTCACCCCGTATGGAGGACGTAGTCCGTCACAACTGCGGATTCTGCGTAGCTCATACCTTGCACGATGCGTATTCCTTTCTGCGCTCCCTGCAACATCGTGGACGTGAGGCAGCAGGCATTGCTGCCGTGGGCGAAGGCCGGATCGATGTCATCAAGTGGGCGGGAGGCGTGGATCGATTCGACATCACCGATCTGCACAAGATTTTCCCAAGCCCCAGCTATCACACCTACATGGCCCATGTTCGGTATGCGACGCGAGGGCGCAAGGATGCGATCCTCTCTGACGCCCATCCGCATACGCTGGGAGGTCAGGTCGAGCGACGTGGAAACCATATCCTCATTCGTGATTGCGAGATGGCGGCTGTTCACAATGGGCAGGTTGAATTGAGCCATGTGGACGATCTGGATCTGACGCGCATGCAGTCCAACTGTGATACGGAGGCTCTGCTGTATCTGTATCGCCGCGATGGCGAGCAGGCCTTTGTCAGAACCGTGCCAGGCGCCTATGCCATGGCCATCGCCGACTACCGCAAGCGGGATGTCATCGTGTTGCGTGATCGAACCGGTATCAAACCGGCAGTTCTGGGGTGGAAGGACGGCAAGTATGGCGTCGCTTCGGAGGATATCGCCTTCCGTAAGAATGGCGGCGAGTATATCGAGGATCTCGAACCGGGCTCAGTCTACTATCTGTCACCCGAGGGAGACTACTCGAAGGAGTCCATCGTCGAGCCGGATGTACGGCACTGCTTTTTCGAGTGGAACTACGTCGCCGATGTCGATTCGATTCTGAATCTGGTGAGTGCTCGCCGGGTGCGTGAGACCCTGGGCGAGGTGCTGGCCGAGGAATTCCAGCCCTCAGATGCGGATCTGGTCACGTATTTGCCCCGCTGCCCCGAGGTGGCAGCTCGTCGTTATGCACAGAAGACCAAGCTGCCCTTCGAGCCGGTGTTCTACAAGATGCGGGGAGAACGCTCCTTCCAGGGATCCACGGCCGAGGATCGCAAGCGTTCGATCGATGAGAACCTGCATCTGTTGCCCGGACTGCAACAGAATCTGAATGGCAAGACCGTTATTCTCATCGACGACAGTATCGTACGCGGGAACAATTCGGTGCGGGCCACACAGTTGTTGTTGAAAGATGCGGGTGTAAAGAAGGTGTATCTCGTGTCCTACACACCGCCGATCGGAATCATTCCCGCCGATGGTGTTCCACGGGGCTGTATGTTCGGTGTCGATATGCCACCCGAATCACCACCGGGCGAGAGTTTCATCGCTCGCGGACGGAATCCCGAGCAGATCAGCGAGGCCATGGGCCTACCGGTCGTCTACATCTCGCTGGCTGGCATGCATCGGGCTTTCAGTCGCTTGGGGCTGGAATCGAGTCAACTGTGCACTTACTGCATCGGTGGCGCCCATCCCTACAGCGATCTGAAGCAGATCGAGGATGTCTCCGAGAATCAGATGGACCTGCCCCTGACCTAGGGGCACTACCGAATCTGGGCGAGGAAATCGGCGGTTCGTGCCAGCGCGCCGCTCATCCCAAATGGCGAGTGCCCGACGCCGGCATAGGTCCACGACTGCATCTGGCCACCTGCCCCGTCGACGGCGATCTGCAGTCGGCTTGTTTCACCGTGATCGACGATATCATCGGCCGTGCCGTGATGGGCCAGAATCGGCGGGAGCCGGTCGGCAAAATGCGCCGGTGATCGCCGCAACAATTCCAGGCGCATCTGGGCCGTCGATATCAGGCCATCTGACCACGGCAACACGAGTAGATCTGCGATCAGTGGGATCCGGCGGATCTGTGGCGTATCACCATCAACAATCCGCCGTAGCATGTCCTGCGAATAGGCTCCGAAGAAGTCGGACGGAGCGAAGTAGTCGACGACGGCCTCGATCCCTGATTCGCGTGCTGCCGTGAGCAGGGCGACCGTGGCGCCGGCACTGAGGCCGAGGGCCGCAGCGCGACCGTCCTGCGTCTGCGGCAGGGACCAGGCCACCTGCAGCAAACCCAGGGCATCATCGATCTCTCCATCCCACGGTGACCGGTCACCTTCTGAGGCATAACGCCGGGTGCCCAATTGCAGCGACTGGCCCCGGTAGGATGGGATGACGTAGACGAACTGATCGCCGCGCAGTCCGGCGACAGCCGTAAGTATGAGGACGGCTCCCTCAAATGAGACCCCCTCCGTGTCGAAGTGGCAATAGAGCAACACCGGCAGGGGATCGGCCATGTCGACCGGATGGGTGATGGCACCCATGTGACGCTCTCCCTCCACCAGATGCGAGACGATGCGCACGACGACGGGCTTCGATCCGATCCGCACCGTATCCGTCGCCTCGATTCTCACATCGTGGGCCGCGACCGGCGACCAGGATGACAGCACGGCCTGTTTCTCCTCTGCCGTCGGCGCCTGCAGCAGGGCGTCGAAGTGCGGTCCGTCGCCTGCCCCGGACCCGGAGCGGGTGGGGCCCGAGTCTGAGCATCCCCCCAGAGCGACGGTCAGAAAAAGGAAGAGCCAGTGGCGACATGTGAGTGACATGATCAGCTTCCGGTTGAGGTGTAGCGGCGCACACCGATTCGCCACACGGCCAGACTGAGGAGGAGGAACAGGATACCACTCAGTGGCGCCACCCACGAAATCGTCGCCTGGGCGCCAGACAAGGGGATACGACCACTCAGGGCCAGGCCAGGATAGTAGCTGATCCCGGCCAGGGGTACAAGAAATGTGAAGAACCAGCGGAAGGCACGTCGATACATGGACATGGGATACTGGGCCGCGAAGACACCGCCGTTGGTCAGGCTCGCCCAGAGTTCCAGCGATTCGATGGTCCAGAAGGACATGGTGCCTTCCAGGACGAACAGCCCGTAGAAGAGACAGGTTCCGCCCAACAAGGTCAGGGTGAGCAGGGCAATCCGCGCCGCATCGATGGGCACGTCGAGGTTGTGCAGGGCCCATAGCAGGACCGCGGCGCCCTGCAGCATTCGTCCGAAGCGCCGCAGGTGAAGTTGTTGGCCCGCAATCTGCAGCACCGCAGATCGTGGTCTGAGCAGAATGCGGTCGAAGTCGCCGCGGCGCACCATCTGACTGAGGTGTTCGAAGCCCTGAGAGGTCGCCTCGGCAAGTGAGAAGGCGACATTGACGAGGCCATAGAGCAGGGCGACCTCGGCCAGAGACCAGTCACGCAATTGGCCGAAACGGTCGAAGAGCAGGACGACGGTGACGAATTCGAGCAGCGAGATGAAGAAGCTGCCCACAAAGAGCATGAGAAAGGAAGCCCGGTACTGCATCTGCCCCCGCACGGAGATCGCCAGGTAACGCCCCAGGAGTGCCAGGCTCTGTGTCAGATTCGTCATTTCACCCTCCCTGCACGACGATCCGTCGGCGCAATCGACTCAGGAGGGTGCGGCCGGCGAGGATGAAAAAACCGGCCCACAGGATCTGAAATCCGAACAGGGACAGGGTCTGGTCCACGGGCAAGTGGCCCAGATACAGGCGGAAGGGGATGTCGACGAGCCCGCGGAAGGGGAGCCATGTCATGATCGCCTGCAGGTTGAGTGGCATCAACGGCAGGGGAATGGCCATCCCTGAGGTGAGCACGACGACGACCACGGCGAGGGTGACGATGCCTTCGCCGCTGATCGTCCACAACATCGTTGTCGTGAGCAGGGCGGTGATCGATGTGGCCAGCAGGATCGCCCCGAATGTGGTAATGATCCAGGCTCCCAGGGCAGCCCAGGTGGCTGGTGGTTGCAGGCCGAGGAAGGCAGCCGCCACGATCAGAATCGGCACAGAGCGCAACATGGTCGGGGCCAGGCGCCGTGCGGCGGAGCGGGCGAACCAGAGTCCATACAGATCGACGGGACGCAGCAACTCATACACGACATTGCCATCGCGGATCTGCTGCCGGATCGTGGGGTCCACATTCCATGGAAACAGACCGAGCATCGCCTGGCCGAGCCACACGTAGGTGATCACCTGCTGCAATGCCATCGGCTGGTCGCCGGTGGCCTCGGCATAGAAGGCCTCGTAGACCTGGATGATGACAAAGCCAAAGAAGATCTGCGTCAGGGCGCCGCCGATCGCCGCCGCTCGATACTGGAGCAGGCTGCGCATCTGCGCTTCGAGGATCGCTCTGTAGGCCCCGCTCATGATCGATGTTCACGCCTGTACACGGCGGCAATGACCTCCTCGATCGGGGCTGCCTCAACGACCAGATCATGCAGGGCGTAGCGTGATGCCAGGCGGCTGATCAGTTGCGCTGCCGGTATGCGTTCGGGATCGAATTGCAGGGTCACTCGATGCCCCTGGCGTGTCACGATCTCGGCGTCCGGGTCTTCGACCTTGCCCGCTTCGGCCTCTGAGGAGACATCGATCACGAGTCGCCGGTCCCGGTGTACGAGGCGGCGCAGATCGTCGAGGGATCCATCGTGGAGGATCTTGCCTGAGCCGATCAGTAACAGGCGTGTGCACAGGGCGTCGATATCGTCCATGTCGTGCGTCGTGAGCACGACGGTTGTGCCCCGTTCATCATGCAATCGACGGATGAAGTCTCGCACGGCGAGCTTGGCGACCGCATCCAGGCCGATCGTCGGTTCATCGAGGAACAACAATGGTGGAGAGTGCAGCAGGGCGGCGACTAGATCACAGCGCATCCGCTGCCCCAGGCTGAGTTGTCGCACAGGGGTGTCGAGGATGGGCGCCAGATCGAGCAGATCGACGAGGTCTGTCTGCATCGCTGCGTGGGCAGATGCTTCTGTGTCGTACACGTGGCGCAGCAGTTCGAAGGACTCGATGACGGGCAGATCCCACCACAACTGCGTTCGCTGGCCGAACACGACGCCGATCCGCTTCACGTGCTCGACCCGTTGTTCCCAGGGGACCAGGCCATCGACTTCGACAATGCCGGCATCGGGAACCAGAATGCCACCCAGGATCTTCACTGTCGTCGATTTGCCGGCTCCGTTGGGGCCGATGTAACCTAGCAATTCACCGGGCGCTACCTCGAAGGAGATGCCATCCAGGGCGCGCACGACACGCTCACTTCGCCGCAACAGGCCCGTGATGGCTCCCTTCATGCCAGAGCGTCGCTGGGCCACGTGGAAGTGTTTGACGAGACCGTCGACGAGGATGCGCGCCATATCAGATCGGTTGTCGGTGGAAGGGCATCGGGATCGACGATGGCCAGAGGGAGGGAGGCCAGGAAGGAAACGGGACCAAAAAGAAGGAGAGGACCCGTATGGGTCCTCTCCGAATAATCAATGTCGGGTCAACGAGGACCCGATCAGATCGGTGGCGGTGCTGCCACCGTCTCAACATCGTGGGGCAGGGCTCTGCATCGCCGCATGGCTCTACAACGCTACATGACTCCACAACGCTTCAGAGCGTGGTGGCCGCATTCGTGTGACTGACCTACGACCACCCTGAGTTGTCCGGTTCCATGAGCGCCTCCGGTTACGGGGTGACTCTATGGTTCGATACAACACCTGTCGCGAAGGTATCCAGGCGCGACTCGCCCTGTCAAGCAGAATTTTTGCGCTATCGCGCCGGAGGCCCACCCAGTATCGACGGCTACAGGTGAGGACTGATCTCTTCGAATTCGGGAAATCTGCCCTGCTCAAGCTTGGAGAATACGAGCTTTCCGTCGACGCTGACCTCGAAGCACCCCCCCCGGTGGGGGATGATCACCAACTCTTTCAGGTCGAGTTTCTTGGCTGCCAGGATCTGTTCCGCCAAACTGACGGTTTGAGAAATGTAACCTCAGCCAGCGCAGTATTGGATTTCGACTCGATCAGCCATTGCTTGTCTCTTGTTTGGGCAGAGGGTGGTAAGTGGCGCTTACGTATTCAGATACTGGCGCAGAAGACGTTCCAGTTCATTGAGCAGCGTGTTGGCCGCGTCCGCGCCGCGCGCTCCGGAGGCCATTCGCGAATCTTCACCCATCTGGGCAAAGAGGGGCTCGGCCGGATCGTATTCGACGCCTGGGTGTCGCTTGGCCGGGTCAGGTGGACCATCCTTCGGCCAGATGCTGCTGCCACCCCGATCGGACGTCATGGCCTTCATGTCGATGAGATCCGGAAACAGTGCCAGACCATAGGAGGTCTCCTCGAGGGCGGCGTGGTCACCCTTCAGGCCGATATCTCCCGCGACAGTGAGTTCCGACCCAGCCAGGATCAGCCCCTCCGGATGGCTGGTTCGCAGATCCGGCACGACGCGATTGAGCGTCTGTTGCCAGGGGTAGTGCCCGGCGAGCAGGACGATGGCGCGGAATCCGTGCTCGAAGAGCTGGTCTGCCGTTGTGGTCAGAATATCAGCGTAGGCCGACTCGGGCTGGTAATGGGTCCAGCGGAATACGTCGTGGCCGCCACCGCCACCCCACCACATGGTGGGCAGGATGACGCCGCCCACGCGCTGGGCGAGTCGCTCGCAGAGCCCATCGGCTTTCAGGCCGTCGAAACCGACTGGCAGATGCCAACCGTGATGCTCGAGTAGTCCCAGGGGCCAGTAGGCGACGGGCGTCTGCTCCACCAGGGCCGACAGATCATCGGGGCGCAGTCGTTCGTAGCGGCCGAATGGTGCTGCATCAGTCATGTTTGTCTCCTGGCTATCGGGCGGAACATCTCACACACCCGAACATCACACGGCCCCGACTTCGTCAGTACAGGCCCGACGTCGTCAACACTGAGCGCCGCGAACCTCACCACCGTAAATGGCCAGGCGATCGTCGGTCGGGATCTCTGGTGTCGCACATGGCTTGTAGTGGTACTGGAGGGCACGCCGTCGCTGATCGGAGTGATTTCCGGGACTGCCATGCTGCAGCAGCCCGTGCCAGATCAGGGCGCCGCCGGCCGGCAGGGGGACGGCCATGTCGTTGCCGCGATCGATCTGTGTATCGCAGATCTGCCAGTCACGGCGCTTGAAGTGCTCCTGCGGGCCCAACTTGTGAGACCCTGATATCACGCGCAGCGCCCCATTCTCGATGGTGGCTGGTTCGAGGGCGATCCAGACGCCGATGACCGGGGTCTGGACAGGCACATCGAAGTAGGCCATGTCCTGATGCCAGGGTTTCTCACGGCCACCGGGTGGCTTGAGCAGGGCCATGTCCTGGAACAGTGCCGGCTCGGCATCGCCCATGAGGCGGGAGATCAGCGCCAGAAGATCGTGATCGAAGGCCAGTTCGTGCAGTCGCGGGTCGTGATCGACGAAACTCATCAGCTTACGAACCGCTCGACGGCGCTCGTCACGGCTCAATTCGTCTTTGTCGCCGTGCCCACTCTCGTATTGGAGGCCGCGAAAGTCGGGACACTGGCCATCGATCAGATCATCGACCGCCTGCATTGCGGCCTGGATGCGAGTGGATGAAAACGCTCGCTCGATCGCCACGTATCCATCGCGCTCAAAGGCGGCCATCCGCATCGAATCGACACTGCCCAGATTCGGACAGGTCGTACTGACGGCCGTATTGGAATACAGGTCGGCGTCGTGCTCGAGGGCCGCGCTCATCCGATGAGATGATCCTTGTCGGATGGCTTCTGTATTGCCTTGTGCGCCTGATCTTCGAGTTCCTTCAGTTGGGGCTCGACGATCGTGGTGTAGCAATCGGGGCAGATCCCGTGGGAGAAGCTGACATCGGCGTGCCGCTCGATGTAGCCCTCAACCTGCGTCCAGTAGTTCTGGTCGTCGCGGATCTTCTTGCAGTAGGAGCAGATAGGAAGCAGGCCATGCAGGGTCTTGACCTGCAGGAGGGCGGCCTCCAACTCGCGGACCCTTTGTGCCAGTTGATCCTGCAAGTCGATGACACGCTCACCGACACGAACCCGCGCTTCGAGTTCACGGTGGTTGAATGGTTTGGTGACGTAGTCATTTGCGCCAGCATCCAGACCGGCCACGACGTGGTCGGTCTTCTCCAGAGACGTGAGCATGATCACGTAGCGTGATCTGCCCCAGTCCTGTTGGCGCAACCAGGAACAGACTTCCACACCATCCATGCCCGGCATCATCCAGTCGAGGATGACAAGCAGGGGGGCATGGGGCTCCTGCAGGGCGGCCTGTGCCTGCAGGCCATCTTCGGTGACGATGAGTTCATGTCCGAAGGCTTCCAGTGACTTCACCAGGAGCAGCCGGGAAGTGATCTCGTCTTCGGCGATCAGAATGCGCATGGCACTTGGCACCTCGGTTGAGGCGAGTCAGGCGCTGGCAGAATCCTCGTCACCGACGCCGGCGACCGCGCCGCTCGAGGCGGTCTGCGGCAACTCGTGATCGTGCACCAGGATGGCAGCCGGCAGAAGAACGCAGTAACCGCCGACCAGCATGATGGGCGCCGCCGTCAACGACAGAAATCCGTCGGCGGGCGGGATACTCAGCAGCACATAACCCAGGCCGATCACAGCGAGGGATGCACCGAAGAGAATCCAGTTCAGGCGACCGAAGGGTAGTTCAGAGTGACTCACAGGATCACCGCTTCTATCTCTTCTCGCGGATACGGGCAGAACGGCCCTTCCGCTCGCGCAGGTAGAACAGGCGGGCCCGGCGGACGCGGCCGCGTCGGGTGCGCTCAATCTTGGCAATACGTGGCGAGTTGAGAGGGAAGATCCTCTCGATTGCGACGCCCTGGCTCACCTTGCGTACGGTGAAGGTCTCGTGCACGCCGGATCCCTTGCGCTGCAACACATCGCCCTCAAAGATCTGCACGCGCTCTTTGTCGCCCTCGATGACGCGGACGTGAACCCGCAACGTGTCACCGGCTCCGAACTCGGGCAGGTCACTCTTGATCTGATCCGCGGTAATCTCGCGGAGTAGGGTGGCATCCATTCTGGTATCTCTCTCTGTTATGACAAGTCTTGCTCAGGAATACGCCTGAGACCCGACGTGGTTCAGTGTTTCTTCATTCAATCCGACTGCTCTGTTCGATCCGACTGCTCAGTCCGCCAGGCGGCCACCAGTCGTCGTTCTTCTTCGTCCAGGTCTGCACCGGCCAACAAGTCTGGCCGTCGTTCGAAGGTCCGGCGCAGTGATTGGCGCCGCCGCCAGGTCTGCACCCGGGCATGGTCGCCACCAAGCAGGACCGGTGGAACCTCCTCTCCCTCGAAAGAGGGGGGACGAGTATACCACGGACAATCCAACAGCCCGTCGTCGTGAAAACTGTCGGCCATGGCCGAACTGAAGTCCCCGAGGACGCCGGGGATCAATCTTGTCACGGCATCCACCAGGACCAGGGCTGCCGGTTCTCCGCCGGTCAAGACATAGTCACCGATCGAAATCTCCTGATCGATGACTCGGCCACGGGCGCGATCATCCACACCCTTGTAGTGTCCGCACAGCAATACAAGGCGATCCTGCATGGACAACCCGGCTGCCATGTCCTGCGTCAGCGATTCGCCATCGGCACTCAAGTGAATGCAGTGTCCCTGAGCGAAGCCATTCTGTTCCCAGCACGCGATCACCGGCTCGGGCTTCATCACCATACCGCCGCCGCCGCCATAGGGCGTGTCGTCCACCGTTCGGTGGCGGTCCATGGTGTAATCCCGCAAATCGTGGACCCGTACCGTCAGATGACCGCCTGTTATAGCGCGACCGACGATGCTTGTCGCCAGGGGCTCGACGAAGTAGGCAGGAAAGAGGGTGACAATGTCGACCTGCATCTGCCTCAGTCCTCGAAGAGCTCCTCCACACCACGTACCTGAATCCGTCTCGCCTTCGTATCCACGGATCCGAGAAAATCTCCTACCATCGGAACCATCACGTCACGGCCCTGCGCCCGTTTGACAACGATGACGTCGGCAGAGGGCATGGGCAGGACTTCGGAGACCGAACCCAGATCCTTTTCTTCTTCATCCACGACCTGACAACCGATCAGATCGAATACATAGTGCTGACCGTCGGGCAGTGGGGCGACCTGATCCCGCGGGATCGTCACATACCCCTTCAGAATCTTCTCCCGAGCCGCTTCGCGCGTGTCGATCCCGACAAACTTCAACAACACGCTAGGTCCCTGAATGCGCCATGCCTGGATCGTCATCCCGATGGGGGGACGATCAGCCACTTCGATGCGAACCTTGCGCAGAGCCCCGAATCGTTCCGGGTCATCTGTCAGTGGCTCGGCAACCACCCAGCCCTGCACTCCCTTGGTGCGGGAGAGATAGCCGACGGTGATACGCTCCTGGGACACGGCTGCGGGTACCGCTACGACTCGTCCTTAGCGGCAGCACCTTCGGCAGCAGGTTCAGCGGTAGCTTCCTCAGCCGCCGGCTCTTCAACCGGTGCTTCAGTCGGTGCCTCAGCCGGGGCCTCAACTACGACTTCGGCGGCGACCTCGGCAGCGACAGGTGCTTCCTCCACTTCGGCTGCTGCGGCGGGTGCCTCTGCTTCTTCGACTGCTGGTGCAGCCTTGGAGCCTGCCAACTTCTTGCGACGCTTCGGCTTGTCGTGGCTCAGTGCGCCTTCCTTCTCCACGCCCTCTTCACCGGCGTGGCGCGCGAGAACGCCCTTGCTCTTCATCAGATTATGGACGGTTTCCGACATCTGGGCGCCATTCTTCAGCCACTGTAATGCGGCCTCTTCGTCGACGTCGAAGACAGCTGCGGCCGGATCGTAGGTGCCGATTTCTTCCAGCGCTTGACCCGACTGGGGGGCATTGGCGTCCATGGCGACGATACGGTAGAACGGGCGCTTCTTTCGCCCCATTCGCTTCAGTCGAAGTTTGACCAACGGTTCACTCCTTGGAGGTGGTGTTCGATTGCTGCGTTGTTTTCTGTGAGGGTCAACCCGGCAGCGGCATGGAAGGCATCTTCGGCCCTCCACGTCCACGACGTCCCGGACGACTCATCTGCTTCATCATCTTCTGCATGGCATTGAACTGCTTCACCAGGCGGTTGACTTCCTGAACTGACGTGCCACTGCCCCTGGCGATGCGGCGACGGCGACTGCCATTGAGGATCTGAGGGCGCGTACGTTCAGCGCGGGTCATCGAACTGATGATGGCCTCTACCTGCCCGAGGGCACCCTCGTCGATCTGTTGGCCCTGCAGTGCCTTGCCGGCGCCCGGGATCATTCCCAGCAATTGATCCAGGGGGCCCATGCGCCGTACTGCCTGCAACTGGGTGGCAAAGTCGTCGAAGGTGAAGCTCTGCTTGCGCAGCTTCTCCTCCATGTCCTTTGCCTGGTCCTTGTCGAAGGCGGCTTCCGCCTTTTCGACGAGGGACAACACATCACCCATACCAAGAATCCGGGACGCGATTCGCTCGGGATGGAAGGGCTCCAGCGCATCCAGTTTCTCGCCCGTGCCGATGAACTTAATCGGCGCGCCAGTGACCTCCCGGACCGACAGGGCAGCGCCGCCTCTGGCATCGCCATCCATCTTGGTCAGGATGACACCATCGAAGGCCAGTTGATCGTGAAAACGGCTGGCCGTCTCCACTGCGTCCTGTCCAAGCATGGCATCGGCGATGAACAGAATCTCATGCGGCGATGTGACCTGCTTGATCTGAGCCAGTTCAGCCATCATCTCGTCGTCGATACTCAGGCGTCCCGCAGTATCGAGCAGGACGAGGGACCGATTCGTGACACGACCTTTCTCGAGACCGTCGCGACAGATGTCGACGGGATTGGTCGATCCAGCCTCTTCGGGGCCAAAAACGGGGACATCAATGGCCGCCCCCAGTGTGCGCAACTGGTCCACGGCAGCAGGACGATAGGTGTCGGCGGCCACCAGAAATGGCAGTCGGCCCTGCGCCTTGAAATGCTGCGCCAATTTCCCCGCGATCGTCGTCTTGCCGCTGCCTTGCAGGCCCACAAGCAAGAGGGCGGTGGGCGGGTTGGGCGACAGGCGGACAGGCTCAGCTGTCGCACCCAGAAGGTGAACCAACTCACGGTGCACGATCTTGATGACCTGCTGACCCGGTGTCAGCGAACGCATGACTTCCTGGCCGAGGGCGGCTTCGCGCACCTTGGCCAGGAACGCCTTGGCCACCTTGAAGTTCACATCCGCTTCGAGCAGGGCACGTCGGATCTCGCGCAGCGATTCGTCCAGGGCACGCTCAGTGATCTTGCCCTGACCGCGCAACTGGCGGAAGACGTTGTCCAGCCGATCTGTGAGACGATCGAACACACTCAAGCTCTTCCCTGGTGGCCCCTGAAAGACGACCGGATCGGTCGCCCTGATGATCCTCCTGACGATAGGTCAGGCGGTCACTCAGAGGGTTCACTCAGGAGATGGGTGGGTGGGCGGCCACAGCAGTGACCGGTCCACATCCAGATAGAAGCTGCTAAATATAGGCGCCGGAACGAGATCTGGAAAGAGTGCGAGATGGTGCCTGAGGGGCAGGTGATCGAGGTCGGAATCAACCTGGATATCTGCCTGGATATCAGGCTGAGACTCATCTGGACTCAGTCCTGGCGGATGGTGCGGATTGCGCTGGCCGCATCCTTGGCACCGAAGACCGATGAACCGGCCACGAGCCACCTGGCGCCCGCTTCCCGGCAGGCGGCGGCGTTGGCAGGGCCGACGCCACCGTCGATCTCGAGAGCGACGGTCAATCCACGGGCATCGATTTCGCGTCTCAGGCAACGGACCTTGTCCAGAACGTGTTCCTGGAAGGACTGGCCGCCGAATCCGGGCTGCACTGACATCACCAGGGCCAGGTCGATCTGCTCCAGGAGCGGGAGCAGTCCATCCACGGGTGTGGCCGGGTTGATCGCCAGACCGCACCCGATGCCGCAGCCACGAATGGCGGCAAGGACCTGATCCGGTTCCGGACAGGCCTCCAGGTGAATGGTGAGCGAATCGGCCCCCGCTTTGGCAAATGGCTCCACGTAGGGCAGGGGGTCTGAGAGCATCAGGTGCGTGTCCAGTTCCAGCATCGTCGAGCCCCGCACGGCCTCCACCACCGGGATCCCGTAGCTCAGATTCGGGACGAAGTGTCCATCCATGATGTCCAGGTGCAGCAGATCGGCGCCAGCATCCGTGACCCGGTCGATCTCCTCGGCGAGACGGGAGAAATCTGCGGCCAGCAGAGAGGGGGCGATGCGGACGGATTCATCGGCGGGCATGGATCACTCTGGCTCCTGAACAGGTCGTACACTCACGACCAGGTCGATGGGGGTGTGGCGGGGCACAAGGGCGCCACCTGCAGGTTGTTGAGCCAGGATCTGACCGGGAAGCACGTGTTCGGCGACTCGTTCGTCGATCTCACCCAGGCGCATCTCGTACTTCGCCAGGGTGTCTTCGACGCTCTGGATCGACACACCGACCACGTCGGGCACATCCTTGGGGGAGAAGGGTGAACCGCTGCTCACCACGAGGTCTACCTTGCCCTGTCTTGGCAATTCCAGACCCGCCACCGGCGATTGGCGCAACACAACACCGTCAGGGATGGCTGTGGAGGACTCAAGACGAACGGTGCCAACGAGCAACTGGCGGCCGAGAATCTGCAGTCGTGCTTCTCGCTGGGAGCCGCCGGTAATGTTGGGAACCAGGTATCGACGAGGTCCGCGGCTCACGTCCACGAAGACGCGCCGCGCCCGCTTGATATGCTCACCCGAGCCGGGCTCCTGATCGATGACGTGACCGACGGGTGCATCTGAATACACACTGTCGCGCAGGGTCAGCCGCAATCCCATCTGTTTGATGAGTCGCTGAGCCTCCGGCACGGTTCGATTCCCAACGTTGGGGACGGTGACTCGAGAGACATCGACGATGCGAGGCATGATGACGCTGTCGAGGAGGAGAAGGTAGAGGATGCCTGAGCCACCGACGACGCCGGTGGCGATCAGCAGATTCCGCAGCAGCCCCTTCAGCATGGCGTCGGCATCTTCTGCAACCGGGCCGAAAAACTGCCATCTCCCTCGTCCCGTCCAGGCAGATTCAGGTGGAATCGTGCCGCTGGCTCAGGCGTATCGGTTGCCAACTGCGCAGCTGGCTCACTGGCCAGGAAGGCATCCACGACGTCGTCATTCTCCTCCTGCTCCAGTGAGCAGGTGCTGTATACGAGGGTGCCACCCGGTCGCAGTGCACGAAAGGCAGCACGCAGCAGTCCCAACTGCCGCTGGCCCTGTCCTTTCAGGTCTTTCGGCCTCTTGTTCCATCTGGCATCGGCATGTCGTCGCAATACGCCGGTGCCACTGCAGGGCGCATCGAGCAGGACGCGATCGAACCATCCCTGATCGCGGCCATCGGCAACCAACTGCAGCGGAAGATGATCGCCATCGGCGCCAATGCACTGAATCGAGCGAAGTCCGAGGCGCTGCCGGCTCTCACACAGGCGACGCAGCCGCGCCGGCGATCGGTCACAGGCGACGAGACGCACGTCGTCACCGCATGCGATGGCGGTCTGGATCGACTTGCCGCCGGGCGCAGCACACAGATCGAGGATGCGTTCGCCAGCCACGGGGGCGAGCAGTTGCACCGGTCGAGCGGCCGCCACGTCCTGCACGTAGGCCCCGCCCTGGGTGAAGATGGGGGACTCGAAGAACCCCTCAGGGGTCGTCACTTCATACGTCGTATCGTCAATCTGCCGGGGGTGTGCACCGGCAGGCAGGCCTGCCATGAACTGGTCATGGTCCGCACGCAGGGGATTGCGTTGTGCATAGAGGGCCGGTTGCAAGTTATTGGCCTGCAGCAAGGCCTCGGTCTGTTCCAGGCCCCAGCGGGTCAACCACCGTTTTACGAGCCAGCGCGGGTGTGAGTGGTAGACGGACAGGAAGCCGACTGGATCTTGGGCCCGGTCAGGGTAGATGATCTCTACCTCACCGGCTCGCGAAACGGAGCGCAGCACAGCATTGACGAAAGAGGCGGCACCCTTGTGCTCGATTCGTTTGGTCAGTTCCACGGCCGTGTGGACGGCGGCTCTGGCTGGCACCCTGTCGAGCCACCGAATCTGGAACAGCGCCAAACGAAGGGCGTGGCGGACCGTTGGGGTCAGCGAGTCAATGGGGCGTCGCGAATGGGGTTGCAGGATCCAGTCCAGGTGCAGGCGCCACTTGGTCACACCAGCCACCAGTTGCCGGACGAAACGCCGATCACGCTGATCCAGATCGTTGCCGTCGTCTGATCCATCTCCTGTCGCGAGGCTTTCGAAAAGCTCGTCGAGTCCGTCGCCATCCGTCTCGTTACAGCACAAAAGACGCAGGGCTGTGGCGCGTGCGGGATCGACGGTGGGGCCCGTCATCGTTGATGTGGTCTGCAGGTATGCATGGCGCGGGCAAAGATAGGGTGCTGCCCATCCCCGACAACTGTCTGAGGTCGCGCCGGGCCGCATCTTGACCCGGTTTGGGCCCCGTCAGACATTGTCTGTTCTCTCCGTTCGCCTGTCACGCCTCCCCTATCGAAGCGATCCACATGCGCCTGTTCCCCGTATGGCAGGTGGCCCATGAGGGGGGCTACGACTCTCTTCTCGACGTCCTGCTGGCCACACGAAACCTCAGTCTGGCGGATCTGCAGGTGGGGCCCGAAGCACTGCACCGGCCCGAATTGCTCACGGATCTCGAGCGGGGCGCCGAGCGTATCGAGCGGGCGATTCGTCGTGGTGAGACCATCGTCGTCTACGGCGACTACGATGTTGACGGTGTGACCAGCACGGCACTGATCATGGATTTTCTCGAGCGTGCCGGTGCCAAATGTCACTACCTGCTGCCGCATCGACACACCGATGGGTATGGACTCAAACCCCCCGGTGTGCAACGGGCCCTGGCCTTGGATGCGAGCCTCATCATCACCGTCGACAATGGAATCTCTGCATTCGAGGCGCTCGAACTGGCTCAGCAGCAGGGGGTGGATGTCGTCGTCATCGACCATCACCGTCAGAATGCCGACCTGCCACCAGCGCACAGCATTATCAATCCGAACCGGCGCGATTGTGACTACCCCTTCAAGGGGCTCGCCGGCGTCGGGGTCACATTCAAGGTTGTGCAGGTGCTCAGTGAGGCCTTTCTCGCCGCTGATGAGCGACGGCGCTACCTCAATGATCTGCTCGATCTCGTCGTCCTGGGGACAGTTGCCGACGTCGTCCCGCTGCTGGATGAAAACAGGATCCTCGTCAAATACGGATTGCGTGCCGCGGAGCGCACACGTCGCCCCGGGTTGCGGGAGCTGCGTGTCGTGGCCAAATGTGATCGAACCGCACTGGACACGCAGGCGATCGCCTTCTATCTGGGCCCGCGTCTGAATGTGGCGGGGCGTCTGGAGAAACCTGATCTGGCGCTGGAACTGCTGCGGACTCGTGATGTGGAAGACGCCCGGGAACGGGCCACGTATCTGCACGAACTGAATCGGCATCGCCAGCAGCTTGAGAAAGAGGGCATGCGCGAGGCGCTCACTCTGGTCACCGATGAAGATCTGGAGCGCGACCGGTTGCTCTGTACGCTGGGTGAATCCTGGGACCTGGGTATCATCGGACTGCTTGCCAGTAAGATGTCCGAAGCGTATTGGCGTCCGGCGATTGCCGTGACGGATGTGCGCCGGGATGGTCTCTATGTAGGCTCCGCACGCAGTATCCCCGGGTATGACATCAACGATGGGATCGTGTCCTGTCGCGAGCATCTGGTCACGTATGGTGGTCACGCAGCGGCGGCGGGATTTTCCCTGGAGGCGGATCGATATGAAGCCTTCCGGGCTCAACTGATCGATCACGCCAATGAACACATCACCCCTGAACTGATGCAGGCGCATCTGGAGATCGATGTCGAACTGGCCGTCGAAGATATCGATATGTCGACGGTCGAGCGCTTGCGCGATCTGGAGCCATTTGGGCAAGGTAACCCGACGCCCGTATTCTGCTGCCGGGGGTTGGAGATCGCTGCCCTCACGAGGGTGGGCAAGGAGGGCGAGCACCTCAAACTCAGCCTGCGGGTGAACGGTCGCCCGCGAACGGCCATGTGGTTTCGTCAAGGCGAACGTGGTCGCCACCTGACCATTGGCCAATCTGTCGATGTGGCATTCGAATTGTCGGAAGATACCTTCAACGGCATGGGCGTTGTGCAGATGCTCATTCGTGATCTCGACACGCAGGCTGCAAGCAGTCAATCGAACTCGTAGAGGATAAGGAAACGCAGGAGATGATCAGCTCTCAATACACGCCGGATCTATGCATCCGGGACGCCAAGACACGTATCGTCCTGCTCGTCATCGATGGTCTGGGGGGGCTGCCGCATCCGGACACGGATCGTACCGAGTTGCAGACGGCCTCCATACCGAATCTCGACGCCCTGGCAGCTCGCTCGTCCTGTGGTCTGCTATCGCCCCTTGGTCCTGGCTTCACGCCGGGTTCGGGTCCGGCCCACCTTGCCCTGTTCGGCTATGATCCGTGGACGAGCCACATCGGCCGCGGTGCGTTGTCCGCCCTGGGACTGGGCCAGGACTTTGTGCCTGGCGATGTGGCAGCGCGACTCAATTTCTGCACCGTCGATGGGGATGGCCTGGTGACTGATCGTCGGGCGGGTCGGATCCCGACCGAGACCTGTGAACAGCTGTGCAAGATTCTCGCCGATATCTCCATCGATGGTGTTCAGGTGTGTGTCGCTCCGGAGATGGAATACCGTGCAGCCGTCGTGTTTCGCGGCGAAGGACTTGCCGACGGCGTCAGTGACTCGGATCCGCAGGTGACAGATCATGCTCCGTTGCCGTTGCGCGCGACCAGTCCTGCTGACGAGCGGATGGTGAGCGTGGCTGAGGAATTCCTCCGACAGGCGGGTCAACTGCTGGCCGCCCAGTCGCCGGCCAATATGGTGTTGATCCGTGGTTTCGGAGGATATCCGAAGCTGATGACGATGCAGGATGCCTACGGCCTGGATCCAGTAGGGATCGCCGGTTATCCCATGTATCGTGGCGTCGCCCGCGCCGTAGGCATGAGCACGCCCGAAACATCTTATGACCTGGCTTCGGAAACAGGGCTGTTGACCCGACTGTGGTCGGACAGCGCGGCGGACTTCTTCTACGTGCACGTGAAGAAGACGGACTCCGCCGGTGAAGATGGAAACTTCGATCTCAAGGTGGAACTGCTTGAGGATGCAGACACCTATCTGCCGGCGATCACCGATCTGAATCCGGATGTGCTCATCGTCACGGGGGATCACTCGACGCCATCGACCATGGGCAGTCACAGCTGGCACGGGGTGCCGGTGGCGATCGCCAGCAATCGATCTCTGAGCATGCCGGCATCGACCTTTGACGAACGCTCCTGCGCCGGCGGCACACTCGGTCACCAGTCCTCGGCATCGCTGATGGCCCTGGCCCTGTCGCACGCAGGGCGAATGAGCAAGTTCGGCGCATGATCCACCCATTGCGGATCGCCCACCGCGGTGCCTCGGCTCAGGCGCCGGAGAATACACTGGCCGCCTTCGAACAGGCGATCCGCCTTGGGGTGGATATGCTCGAAATCGATGTGCGCGCCAGTTGTGACGGTGAAGTCGTCGTCATCCACGATGCAGCCATCGACCGTACGACCAATCGAGTCGGACAGGTGGCAGAACTGAGCTTTGAGCAGCTGCGTCAGGCTGACGCAGGAAGCTGGTTCGATGCGCAGTTCAAGGGTGAGCAGATCCCAACGCTGAGCGAAGTGCTCGACCTGGCCCGACACCGGGCCATCGTCCTCATCGAGATCAAGGCCGATCATCTCGCCGAACGTGTATTGCAGCAGATCTCGGCGGCCGGTGCCCAGGATGCGGTGGTCGTGCAGTCCTTCGATCCGGAGACGGTTCGCAGGATCAAGTCGATCGAACCCATGATGCCCACGTCATTATTGATGGGCGACCTGCCGAAGAGTCCGTCCAGATTGCGGGCTCGCAGAATGGTCCGTGAGGTGCTTGCTGTCGGTGCCAACGCCCTGTCGATCTGGCATGCCGCCCTGACACCGGCATTCCACGAGGAGATGCGCATGCGGGGTATCAGTGTGTGGGTCTGGACGGTGGACGAGGAGGTCGTGCTGCGTGATGTGACGCAACTCGGCGTGCAGGGCATTATCACCAATCATCCTGACCGTCTCAATGACGTGCTCCTCGATTTAGAGAGAGACGGTGCCATCATCTCGCCGCCGGGAAGGCGACAGCGGATCAAGCCCAGTCGCTGGGGGCGCCGGCGGCGGATCCGTCGCGCTGGTGACCCACGTCGTTCACAGTGACCGGACTTTGCTGTCTTCTGGTGGTTCCAAGTTCAGCATTATGAGGGGGTTGCGGCAATATCTCGCTTGACGTTTCGCACCGGGCCGAGGTATATTGGCGCCGGAATCACAGGCCAGGTCATCACAGAGTTGGGATGACCTGGGCCAGATTCAACCTCCACATCCCAGATCTGCGCACAGGAGCCAACCGGTTGTCGGCGGACGGAATCCAGCATTCACCCCTGTTGGTGGGACTCACAGACGAGGAAGTCGGTCGATTGCTGGCTGTCGCCGAGAGGCGTAGCTATGCCGACTCAGACATCCTGGTCGAAGAGAATACGCCATCCGATTGCCTCTTCATCCTCACTGGTGGGAGTGTGCAAGTCGAACGACGCCACAGTGGCGGTGTCGTGCCCCTGGCAAGATTAGCGGAGGCGGGGGAATTCTTCGGTGAAATGTCTCTCATTGATATCATGCCACGGTCAGCCGATATACGCGCCCTCGGTGCAACCGAGGTGCTCGCCTTCCCGAAGAAGAGTCTGACCACGGTGTTCACCGAAGCGCCCAGAGTGCAAATGACGCTTATTCTGAATATCTCCAGAATCCTGTCGTTACGACTCCGTGAAGCCGACGAACGGATCGTCGAGTTGTCACGCCAGGGATAGCCCAGAGTGATCTATGGCTCCGTCGCCTTCGCCATCTTCCTCCTCATTGTGGTTGCTCTCAAGTATCTGGCGCCGAAATCAACTGCGTGTCCTGATTGCGGGCAGGCTCGTCACGAGAATCATCCGCTATGTACGAGTTGCGGCTGGATCTTCGACGCCGATGATGATGATGACAATGACGATGAAGAAGAATCCGAGATGCCGTGGACTCCTTGAACACCACAATGATCGTCGCGCCTGATGGTCTCATGACACGGGTGTACTGAACAATATGGAATGGGTACTCGCCCTGTTGGCCGTTGGCTGCCTGTTCTTCGCTGCTCAGGTCATCATCGACTACTATCGGTATCGTCGGGCCATCGAGCCGCGCCTGGACCGTGCCGACGAATTGCGTGATGAATTACAGGAGAAGATCGACCAGGCCAATGAGCAGCTGGCCCAGACGCGCTCGTCGCTGGAGCCGGCACGCGAAGAGGTGGCTCAGCTGGAGCGAGAGTACTCGGAGTTGCAGAATCAGGTCCGACAGGAGACCGATCAGCCGCGCCCCACACGACCAAATACACGGCTGGAGCGCTGAGAGGGAGCGATTGGGCGCCCTTTGGCCTTGACAAGTCTTCGATTGGGTCTGTAGTTTGTGCCTACTGTATATAAGCCGTATTCACAACAAGCAGTTACCGCTAAAATAGCTTGATCGAATCGTCGGTCTGGAGGACATCATGATGCGGGTATCGTCCCGGTGGATTTCGCTTGTCGCTCTCTGTTGTGTTGCATTTCTGACTGCGTGCGGCGGTGACGGCCCCCAGGCGGATCTCGACGCCGCCAAGTCGGCCGTCGACGCCGCCAAGGCAGCCGGCGCTGAGACATACGCCAGCAGTGAGTTGTCGGCTGCGCAGAGCGCCTACAATACTGCCAAGAGTGCCTTTGATGAAGAGGCTGGCAAGATGTTCAAGGACTGGGAGCCTGTGGCGTCCCAGATCTCTGATGCCAAGTCCAAGGCCGATCGCGCGCGCAGCGCCGCTTCGACAGCCAAGGCTTCGGCCAAGAGTGGTGCAGATGGCGCCATCGCCGCCGCAGCAGCTGCGGTGGCCAGTGCCCGTGATGCGCTCGATGCAGCGCCCGCCGGCAAGGGCACCGAAGGTGATATCGAGCAGTTGCGTGCCGACCTCGACGCTGCCGATGCTGACCTGAGCGCGGCACGTTCGTCCTCGTCTCGTGAAGACTACGCCGCCGCCAGCACCAAGGCCGGCAGCGCCCGTTCGAAGGCCAGTGCCGTCAGTACCGGCGTTGCCGGTGCCGTGGCTAAGTATGAGGAGTTGGTCGAAACGAACACGCCTTGGTATATGCGCGGCAGCTGATCAGAGATTGTTTGCAGAGTCACGACAGAGAGTGTGATCGTCCAGAAGACACCACGACGATTTGCCTCTGTCCTGAAGTCAGCGATGAGCGCACTCAATAACGACCGGAGAGGATCTCCTCTCCGGTCGTTTTTTGTTTGCTGGTCGATCAGTCTATGGTCGATCTGCTGGATTGGGTCGACACCAGCGATGGGGGCCACCGCCTCGGATACACTGCGCCATGAGCATCATCGTCTGCTGGCGCAGCTGACACACGCTCCCATGTCGACACCGTACCTCGTCATTGACACTCGAGACAACCTCGTCCAGCTGCGCGATCGCGATCACACGCTGCTGCACTCGGCTGTGGCAGCCACCGGTGCTGCCAGACGTTTCGAGGGGCCAAAGACCTGGAAACAGAGCTGGCAATTCTCCACACCTGCAGGACAGTTTCACATCCAGCGTAAAGTCGCGGACCCTCTCTGGGTGAAACCGGAGTGGGCTTTTCTCGAAGCAGATGAGGAAGTGCCCATCTTCGCTGAAGACCCGCGGCGCTTCCAACGGGGGGTGCTGGGTCGATATGCTCTCTACTTTGCCAAGGATCTGATGATTCATGGCACCCTCTACGAAGTGAATCTGGGCAAGTCGATCACCCATGGTTGTGTGCGTGTCGGCGCCGATGATCTGCAATACTTCTATGAGCACGTGGATGTCGGGTGGCCCGTCTACATCTATTGAGGTCGTTGCGTCAGTGGCATCCAGAGCACGGGGTGGCCTGATGCGGGGACTCTGGCTCCACAGGGGACAACTCGAACTGAGACGTCAACTCGACGTCCCCACGCCCCCTGCAGGTGAGGCCCTCGTCAGGGTTCTACGGGCAGGAATCTGCAATACCGATCTCGAACTACAGCGCGGCTACTATCCATTCAGTGGCATCCTCGGACATGAGTTTGTCGGCCTCGTCGCCGGTGTCGGCACTGAGGCGGATTCTGACTGGATGGGACGGCGGGTCGTAGGGGAGATCAATGCGGTCTGTCACGACTGCGACATGTGTCGGGCCAGGCAGCCGCATCATTGCAGGCAGCGGACAGTCCTGGGAATCGTGTCACGCCATGGCGCCTTCGCCGACTACCTGACTCTTCCGATTGAGAATCTGCACGTTGTACCGGATGCACTCAGCGACGATGTGGCCGTGTACGTTGAGCCCGTTGCGGCGGCTCTGCAGATTCAGCGGCAACTATCGATCTCGGTCGATGACCGAGTTGCCGTGTTTGGTGACGGCAAGCTTGGTCTTCTCATTGCCCAGTCTCTATGTCCGACGGGGGCGCAGGTGACGCTGGTCGGTCATCACGATCGCAAACTGGAACTGGTGGCAGGTCGAGGGATCCAGACGATGCGTCAGCCACCCACTTCAGGTGATTATGACATCGCGATCGAATGCACCGGTTCCGAGGCAGGCTTCAGTGATGCCCGTGCGTGTCTTCGGCCGCAAGGGAGACTCGTGCTCAAGAGTACCTACGCTGGCCAACTCTCAGTTGATGCCTCGAGTCTTGTGGTCGATGAGATTCAGCTGATTGGATCACGGTGTGGCCCCTTCGACGAGGCGCTGCATTGTCTGCAGCAGGGTCTGGTGGATCCACTGCCCCTCATCGAGGCACGCTACAGCCTGGACGAGGCTGTTGAGGCCTTCCAGCACGCACAGCGTCCTGGTACGCTCAAGGTGATCATCGATGTGGCAGGTGGTCAATGATGCCTGGCGCGCGGCGTTGGCGAGTGATCCTTCTGTGGGTTGCACTGGGGTGCGTCAGCAGCAGTCTGGTCGCTGCCGCCAAACTGTCGATGGACAGTGAAGAGCGATTGCGGCAGATCAATGCGACGCTGAGTCGGTGGCTTGACCTGTCGCGTCAGGACGCGCCCTTTCTCGTGGTCGATGAAGAGGCACAAGAGGTCCGTCTCTATCATCACAGGGCCTTGTTGCGTGTGTGTCCTGCCGCACTGACGCCCCGGCTGACAATCGATGCCTCGCTGGTGATCCAGGCTCACCTTCGACAGTGGCGGCCGGCTGGACCGTACGAAGAGCCAGACGCAGGACCCTTCGACTGGGAGCGTTACTTGGCAGATGCGGCGACGGATGCCTCAGCCCTGTTGCTCACCAATGAGACCCTCATCCATGCATCCTCTGTCTGGGATCCGCCGCACGACTCGGTTCGCCTGGCGGCGGCCGATCTTCGGGCTCTGTTCGACGCACTCACGGACGGCACGCCCGTCATCACTCTGCCACGCGGATGGTCCACGGGAGACGCACCATGACGACAGCCACGCCGACGATGAAGGCGGGATGGTCGAAGATCGATATCACGCCACCGGACTCAACCGATATGGGAGGGTTCTGGGCACGGCCCGGACCCAGTATCGGAACGCACGATGCCCTGCGAGGCTCCGTACTGCTGTTTGAGGCCCATCAGCATCGGGTCGGCGTGATCAGTCTCGATCTGGTCGGATTGGACGCACAACGGGCAGATGATCTGCGTGTCGCCATGTCCCGCGCCATCGGCAATCAACCCGAGGATCTGCTGCTCTGCTTCACCCACACGCACAGTGGGCCGTTGAGTCTCTCCTTCCGGGGCATGGGGCAGATGCCCGGTGACTATCTCGACGGCCTCACAGCTCCACTGGTCAAAGCAATCGAGGCAGCGGCTGACCGACTCCAGCCCTGCAGATTGTCCACGACATCCGTCGACGTGGATCTCGCCATCAATCGACGGGCGCACTGGCCGGGGGAACTGGCCGATGGCTCAGATCCTGCCACCCTCGTGCCGCGGCAGGCCCATGCTCTGCAGGTTGAGACCGACCAGGCTCGGGCGGTCCTCATTCATTACGCCTGCCATCCGGTCGTGCTGGGTGGCGCGAATCGTCTGATCAGTGCCGACTACCCAGGCGTCAGTGTCACCCATGTCGAAGCCACCGCAGGGGCTGAGCTGGCGATTTTCGTCAATGGCGCCTGTGGCGATCTGAATCCACCCAGGGGAGATGGTGACTTCAGCGATGTCGAGGCAGCCGGGCTCGCCGTGGGCGAAGCCATCGTGTCCGGTCTGCAGACGGCCGCATCACTGCCCGGTGACACGGTGGGGGCCGTCTTCGAACGGGTGGATCTTCCCTTGATGGAGCCACCCTCGACGCTGCGGACTGCGGCCCGTGCATCGATCGACGGGCTGAAGCTGGCGATCAAGTCAGCGTTCAACAGTGACGATCTATCCCAACGGCGTGTGCCGGAGGCCCGCCTGGCCTGGGCGCGAGACCTACTGGCTCTGGATCAGGCGGCGCCCCGGATCCAGCCATTTGCCCTGCATGGAATCCGGATCGGAGATCTGCGCCTGGTCGGCATGGAGGGCGAGATCTTCTGCAGGTATCAGATCGATCTGGAAGCCGATCACGATCTGGCGTGGTTATGCGGTTACGCGGATGGCTGCGTCGGCTACATCCCCACGGCGGACGAGTATGCCCGCGGTGGTTACGAAATCGATGATGCCTTTACCGTATATCCCAGCGTGCTGATGGTCGCACCAGCATCCGAAGTCATCCTGCGATCTGCGATGGGCGACATTCTGGACCGACTACGCACCGGATCGCGGGCGACTCCCTCACAGGGCACTAGCGGGCAGTGAAGAAACGCGTGCTGGTGCCGCCCTTGCCGATCTTCACCTCTACGCGTTTGCCGCAGCCTGGACAGGATCCGGTATACTTCTTGCCGTCCTTGTCGACGTAGGCACGTGAATAGACGTTGCAGCACTGGTAGTGGACGCCGAGGAACTTTCGTGATTCCGCCAAAACAACACCTCCTTGGCTTCTGAGATAATCAGCAGAGGTCAGAAACGTCAAGACCCTGATGAGGAAAGAGCGTTTGCCGCAGGGGGCCGGTTACGGCATTTTCTCCTGCAATCCCTCATGACTGAACTGATCCCAGACATCGATCCCGAACTCGTGGCCGGCCCCGGAGCTGAGACCTCACTGTCTCCCGACCAGCAACGTGATCTGGCCGCAAAACTGGATGCCGTCTACGAGCAGGTGCCGGCCACCTGCTGTGCAGGCTCCGGCGAATGCTGTGCTCTCACGGACGAAGAGATGCGCGAAGGTTATGCGACGATGTTCCCGCTCTACCTGGCCGAATACGTGCGCATCGCTGAATATCTTCGGCAGTCACCGGACGACGAGCGCACTCGGTCACTGCTCAGCCTCACCGAAGAGCGTCCCCGGCAGTGTCCATTCCTTGGCACGAACCGGGGTTGCACGATCTATCCGGTTCGCCCGCTGATTTGCCGCACCTATGCCGTGCTCGATCCGGAAACGATCGTTGCTGCCGCCGCTGAGCATGCGGATGAATCGCCCGAAGAGTGGGTTCGTGGTTTCGTCCGACGCGAAGGCGCAATGCACTGTCCGCGAGTGACCGTGACGCAACCGGGCCTGCTGGCCCAGCACATTCACAACCTGATCTCCTACACCTATGAGCGCACCCTGGCGCGACTGAGTCGTCAGGTCTTCGAGCAGATGCCGGAAGCGCGGCGCCAACAGGTCCGCGATCAGATCCGCCGTCGCGGCTGGCCGACACGATGGACCTGGGGAGGCTTCAACAGCCTGTATACGTCATCCGCGTCCTGGGTGGGGGAACATCTCAAGCGATACTGGAAACGGGCCCAGCTCAACGATCTGGGTTGAACCTTGTAAGGAGTGAAGTCGAGCGTGAGAAAGATCAGCGTTACCGAAGCACAGGCGGGCGACGTCATCGGCGAACCCATCACCAATGACGAGGGACGGGTGCTGCTGCCGAAAGGGGCGAAGTTGTCCCCTGCTGTCCTGTCGCGTCTTGCCGGTTGGGGAGTCGAGTCGATCGAGGTGGAGGGAGAGGATCCGGATGCTGCCGAAGATGAGAGTCCGGCTGGAGAGGTGGATCTCGACCATCGATTCGGCGAATGGGAGGACGATGAATTGATGATGGCTATCAAGCAGATCGCCCGCCGTCATCTGTCGGGGACAAGCTGATGACCAACGCACAGGACAGAGCTGACGAGCGAAAGGCCCGTGTGCGCGCCCGGATCGAGCAATCCGGGAGCCTTCCCACATTGCCGGGTGTGGTCGCCAAGATCGTGGAGATGGTCGATGACGAACACACGACAGCGCGGCAGTTGGGCAATGAGATTGCCAGGGATCAGGTCGTATCGGCGAAGGTGCTCAAGTTGGTCAACTCGGGATTCTACGGATTCAGCCAGCCGATCTCGACGATTCCTCACGCCGTTGCGATGCTGGGTTTCGATACGGTTAAGAGTCTTGTGCTCAGTTCGGGTGTGCTCGAACTGATGGATCAGGCCTTGCCCGGACTCTGGGAACACTCGATGGCCTGTGCGCGAACGTGTACGATGATCGCCGAAGAAGCGCGCATGGAAGCGCCGGAGGAGGTCAGTGTCATCGGGCTCCTCCACGACCTGGGGAAGGTCATCCTCTGTCAGACGCTGGAGAAGGAATTTGCCAATGTGCAGCGGCGGGCGTGTGTGGAGCCATTGTGTCCCTGACTACTGCTTCGTTGCATGTCTTCTGAGCTGGACGTGGGCGAGCGGGTTCCTGGCCGGTCAGTTCAGGGATCGCG
>JABHDC010000105.1 GCA_018673255.1 Gemmatimonadota bacterium | reverse complement strand
CTACTCCTTCTGGAACCAGCTGTATGTCCCGGTCGGCATGTTGATGACGCTGACCGGCTACTGCATCTATCGCTATCGAGAAACCCGCGCGATGACGATGGGGCAGTTCTTCGAGATGCGATACAGTCGCGGGTTCAGGATCTACGCGGCCTGTCTGCAATCTCTTTCGGGGGTCGTCAACTACGCGATCTTCCCCGCCGTCGGGGCGCGCTTCCTGATCTACTACTGCGACCTGCCTCTGGTGACCAGCTTCTTTGGCTGGCACATCCCAACATTCGCGCTGGTCATGGCCCTGTTCCTGTCGGCGGCGGTCCTGGTCGTGAGTCTGGGCGGCCAGATCACCATCATGGTGACCGACTGTATCCTCGGCATCCTCAGCTATCCGCTGTATGCCATCGTCGTCATCGCGCTGCTGGTGAAGTTCTCATGGAGTGGGGACATGGAGCCGTCGCTCCTGGACCGGCCGGCCGGCGAAAGCATGCTCAATCCCTTCGACATCGACAAACTGCGCGACTTCAATCTCTTCTACATCTTCGTCGGGCTCTTCAGCAACGTCTTCAATCGCATGGCCTGGTCGGGAACGCAGGGCTACAATGCGGCGGCGATTAATGCCCATGAGCAGAAGATGGGGGCTGTGTTGGGCACCTGGCGAGCCGGATTTCAGGGGATGATGATCCTCCTGCTCGCCGTCGCCGGTTACACCTACATGAACAACGACAAGTTCGAAGATGGGGCTGCCGCCGCGCGCGAAGAGCTGACGTGGAAGGCCGTGCGCGATGTGGCCGTGGAGCCCGAATTCGATGCCATCCGTGGCGAGGTGCGTCGTTATCTCGATACGGGTGAGATGTCGGCCGATCTGGTGACGTGGTCGAGTGAGGAGCATTTCGAGGACAAGGATGAGAACGAGCCCCTGCGTGACATGGTCAAGGAAGCCCTGGCTTCTGAAGACAAGAGCGCAGGCCAGACCTTCGGCGCGATCCACGATCAGATGCGGGTGCCCATCGCGTTGCGGCACATCCTGCCGATCGGGGTCACAGGCGTCTTCTGCGCCCTGTGTGTCTTCCTTCTCATCAGCACGGATACGACCTACATGCACTCCTGGGGAAGTATCATCGTGCAGGACATTGTGCTGCCCATCCGCGGTCGTGCCTTCACGGCCAAGCAGCAGTTGAGATTGCTGCGGCTCATCATCGCGGGGGTGGCGGTCTTCGCTTTCTTCTTCTCTCTATTCTTCGCCCAAGTCGACTACATCCTCATGTTCTTCGCTATCACCGGCGCGATCTGGCTCGGCGGTGCCGGACCGTGCATCGTCGGTGGGCTCTACTGGAGGCGGGGCACAGCGCAGGGCGCCTTCGCGGCACTGACGTCGGGGTCATTGCTGGCAGTGGGTGGAATCATCGCCCAGAAGACCTGGGTGAAGCACATCTATCCGTGGATGGAAGAGACCGAGCGCCTGCCCGTGATCAGTACCATCGTGGAGGGAATCTCTCGACCCCTCGAGCCGTATGTCGAATGGCGGGTGCTGCCGGACAAGTTCCCGATCAACTCGCAGGAGATCTACTTCCTCGCCATGCTGATTGGCGTGTTGCTGTACGTGGGTATCTCACTGTTGACCGGCAAGGAATCCTTCAACATGGAGCGCATGCTCCATCGTGGGAAATACCGGCGTGAAGGCGAAGATGAAGTCATCTACGAACCTGTCACGTGGCGCACGTTCTACAAGAAATTCCTCGGGATCAATTCGGAATACACCAAGGGTGACAAGATTCTGGCGTGGTCGGTCTTCCTCTACTCGATGCTGTGGGGATTCGGCAGCTTCGTTGTGCTGGTTGCCTGGAATGCCATCTCGCCCTGGCCCGATACATGGTGGGCCGAGTGGTTCAAGATCTACAATCTTGTCGTGCCCGGGATCATCGCCGTCGTGTCGACCGTCTGGTTCACCATCGGTGGCTCGATCGATCTCAGACGCCTGTTCCAACGTCTCGGAGAGAAGCAGGACAACATGCTCGATGATGGTCGAGTCATCGGTCACGTGAGCGCCGATGATGTGGAGCACGTGGAAGACATCGAGCACGACAAGTAGAGTAGAACGCCGGCGTGTCAGCGACTTCAGACACGCCGGCGTCAGTATATCTGCCGGTCGGTGAATGTGAATCCCCGCTCGCGCGGTGGGCCCCAGATCGTTAAGCGCGCTACAGTGGCAGCCAGTAGTTGATCTTCGTGAGCAGAACATTTGCTCCGCCATCACTGAAGGCCGAGCTCAGCCGACGAAGTGGCCGCAATTCGAGGTCGCTCTCGTCCACGTCCTCCAGCGAAGCCGAGCGTGACTGTGACCAGACCAGGTAGAGCTGACTGCCCGGCTGGAATTCCCACCGCAACACGAGATTGCTCTTGAGTGAACGCCGGTGGAAGTCCCTGTTCTCACCCAGATCGTATGTGCGAAAGTCGTAGGTCTCGGCCCCGGTCAGTTCCTTGAAGCGGCGGTAGTCGCCAATGGCGACAAAGGGCTGCAGATAGAGTTCGACGCTCAGATCCGGTGTGAAACTGACCCGGGCACGCGTGGAGAAATCGAGGATCCGGCTCTCCAGTTCTCCATAGATGAAGTGTGGCGCCGTGCCGTCTGCCGTGATCTCATCGATCCGTTCCACCCACTGTGCATCATTGCGCCGCGTTTCGTAGGAGGGCTCCACTGCGAGCCACACGCTGGGCAGTGGACGGTATTGCATTCCTACGGTCAGGGAACGGCCCCAGGAGTCGCCACCATCCGTGCGCCGGATCTCTGGTCGCATGGTGAAACTGACGGCGCGACCCTCGTCCGTGCTGATGTAACTGTGCGCCCAGGATTCGGCCAGTTGCTCGATTACGGGGCCATCGCGCCGCACGTCGCTGTCGTCCATGGCCGCGAATTCTCGACCCAGATGCACGTGAAACTGGCCACCGGATCGAGAATCGGCCCAGAAAGCCAGTCTGGAGGATGTCGAGAGCCGTGTGCCGTCGTAGTTCCAGGCGACATCGCCATCGATTGCCAGGTCCCACCGAAGGAAGGGGCCGGCTGCGTCGTGATGGAAACCCTTTACGGTGTTGCTCCACTCGATCAGATCACCTCGGCGCAGGAAGCCCAGGTCGTTCAGGTCCACATCCCTCGATAGGGCCCGCACGAGGGTCTCCGCCTCAAGCCAGCCGCCCTTCTTGTCGAATTCGATGTGGCCGATGTAGCCACGACGTCTGTCAGCGGCTGTCCCCGTCTGACTGCCGACGACGGTACCAGACAGACCGTAGCGGTCTTCATCGAATTTGAGATCCCAGTCGAGGGCGCCCGTGTAGGCCGAATAGGAGGCGTCCCGCTGCGTGGTGGTCACAATGGCTCCGACGGTCGATGTGCCATCGAAGAGGTCCTGCTGTGCTCGTGCGACGAAATACCCCGTGCGAGGTTCGACGCGGAAATTCCGCGATCGACCGCTGCCATCTGCAGGTGTGACCCGGGCGGCTTCCTCATCGGTGAGTGCGCCCAGCAGACCAAAACTCATCTTGCCTTGGGTCTTGCCTGTCAGCTTCACGGCCCCCAGAATCGTCGTCGATTCCGGACCATCCAGGACCTCGAGTGAATCCGGTATGTCGATCAGGCCAGGTCTGCGACCGATCCGACGGGAGTGGAAGAGTTGGAAGTCATTGCCGCTGAAGATCGATGCGCCCTCGACGAAGAATGGCCGCTGTTCCTCGAAGAAGTCCTCGAAGGCGGTCAGATTCAGTGTTGCCGGATCGGCTTCCACCTGGCCGAAGTCGGGATTCACCGTGCCGTAGAGAGAGACACCGGAGGAGATCCCGTAGCGAAGGTCGGCACCCGATGCGGCACTCCAATCGCTGTCGCCGTCGAAGATGGCACGACCCATCCCATACGGAATCAGTTCCAGATGCAGAGGCGGCTCGATCTCACGGATTCCCTGAAGTTGTCCGAACTGGGAGACCAGTCCCGGCTGATCCCGGCGCATCAGGCTCCAGTGCACGGTCTCGTGCTTGCGGCTGATCCGACGCTCCACATTCAGTCCCCACGTATACTGCTCGCGTGGACTGAAGCGCAGCGCGTGGTAGGGGATACGGAGTTCCGCCACCCAGCCCGAATCGTCGATGGCCGTCGCCGCCTCCCAGATCCCATCCCATGACGAATCCACATCCCGGTCAGCCGAATAGACGCCATCCTGCAGGGAGCCCGAGGCATAGACCTTGAACCAGTAGCCCGACTGCCGATCGTGGTGTGGGTCGAGGCTGATTGCGATCCAGTCGGATTCGACGCCCTCATCACGGCGGGTCAGGCGGGCGACGATGCCTTCCGGATCCCTGTCGAGGGATCGAATGGCAACAAAGAGGGCCTCTTCGCCGTAGGCGATCTGGAAGAGGGTGCGCTCGCTGGCCGCATTGCCCTCGACGGGATCGCTCTGCCGGAACCCTTCATGCTGCGGGGCCGTGCGCCAGATCGCATCGGACAGATCACCATCGATCGTCGGTGCCGTCACGAGCCGGGCAGCCATGGCGGTCGGCGAATCTGGATTGGCCAGACAGGGGATGGAGAATGTGATGAGAGTGCAGCAGATCAACAGCAACCGGAGCATCGGGCCTCGGATCGAGTAGGGTGATACGAAGAGAATCCACATCAGGCCGAAGGCGATGTCTGACACCTTCATCGGCTGGGGCGCGACTCTGAACTGACCAGTCAGTTCAATTCTCAACTAGACGGAAATCGTGGTTTCAGTCAACGCAGACCTGCCGATTCTCCCGGGCGGTCGGCGGCCTCAGTGGTAGGTGGTACGCAAGTGCTGAATGCTCGTCTGCTGCTCGAATTCATCGACAGTCAGGATCGCCTGGCCTGGCGCGTCCTTTGGTGTGAACACCACCTGTCTGTCCTCGCCTGGCAGAAGGGTGAAGCAGTTGTCGTCGAATTCGCCGCGAATCCCTTCCGCATCCAGGCTCAGATAGAAGACAGGTGCATCGGTCTCCAGGCTGACGGTGAAGCGTCCATCGTCCATGGCCTCCACGGCCGTCGTCACCTGGGCCACGGGCAATTCGCATGCTTTCCACGCTGTGAAGACATGCTCGTTGCGGAAGGTCCCATGGGTCGTCTGGAGATCGAGGACGGCAAAGGCACACGTGCGATCCGGGGCAAGTTCGTCGACGGCGTATGTGCCGAGATTCACTGCACTGCCGGCCTCGACCTGCTCACTGAAATCAAGTTGGCGAATCAGCACGCCGGTGAAGTCGAGCAGACGCAGTGTCACCTTTGCATCCAGCGACTCGGTCCGATCATTTGTCACCCACACTTCCAGCTTGTCGTCGCGCGTCTGGAAGGCGGAGACGATGGTGGGTGAGTAGAAGCGTTTGGCCATGTAGTGGAGGAGCTTCCACTTGCCACCGTATTCCAGCGACGACCAGGAACAGACCGGCCACAGATCGTTGAGCTGCCAGTAAAGGGTGCCCATGCAGATGGGACGCAGGTGGCGCCAGTGTTCGACGGCCGTCTTGATGGCCAGCCCCTGCTGCACCTGGCTCAGATAGACGAAGTTGCCGAAGCCCTCGGGCATGCGGAAGTAGCGGGTGAACATCTCCGTGATCTTGGAGTTGCCACCCGGATTACGCTGGTGATGCTCCATGACCGGCGCCGTGACATTGAACTGATCCTCTGGCGCATAGGTGCGGATCGTCTCCAACGACGGGAAGGACTGGTAGCCGAATTCGGAGCAGAAACGGGGGGTCACATCGTAGAAGGCATCGAAGGACATGCCCGAGTGCCAGACCTGCCAGTAGTGCATGTCGCCGCGCGAGTCATCGTGCCAGTTGTCGGAGTAGTCGCCGCGACCGCCCGATGGCGATGAGGGCCAGAAGGTTCGCGTCGGGTCACATTCATCGACGACGCGTCCCAGTACACCTTCCGTCAGTCGATCATAGTCCACCACATAGCGATCTCGATTCGCCTTCGATACGTCGTACCAGGTCAGGGCACCGAGATCCTCATTGTTGCCGCACCACAGGGCGATGCAGGCGTGATCGCGCAGCCGCTTCACCTGGTAGCGGGCTTCGACTTCGACACTGGCCAGGAAATCCTTCGTCGCCGGATACGTGGAGCAGGAGAACATGAAGTCCTGCCAGATGAGCAGACCCTTCTCGTCGCACAATTCGTAGAAGTCATCAGATTCGTACTGCCCGCCGCCCCAGACGCGGATCATGTTCATGTGGGCCTGCGCGGCGCTGCTGAGCAGTTCGTCGAGGGCGTCGCGTGTCTGGCGCGACGGCAGGGCATCGCAGGGGATCCAGTTGGCCCCCTTGGCGAAGATGTCGATCCCATTCACACGGAATCTGAAACCCAATCCCCGATCGTCTTCCTCTGCGATCAATTCCAGTTCGCGCAGTCCCAGACGCCTGTGCACAGTTTCACCGCAGGCCGACACGTGCAGGTCATAGAGTGGTTGCTCGCCATATCCTGCGGGCCACCACAGTTTCGGGTCGGTGATCTGAAGTGTCTGGTGGATCACATTGTCGCCGGCGACCAGTTCGACATCGATTTCCACATGTTGGTCAGCCAGATCGATCCTCAGTGGTGTTGTGCCAGCAACTTCTGCCTGGATTTCGATACAGACGTCCACTGAACAGCGTGCACCGTCGTGATGCTGGGTCGTGTAGACATGCTCGATGCGGCCATCAGATGCTGAGGCGAGATAGGTCTTCCCATACAGGCCGACGGCCATCAGACAGCATCCCCAGTCCCAACCGGCATGGCATTGCACCTTGCGTACGAGATTCCGGTGAGGAGACTGCACCGGGAAATCGCTCCCGGGAATCTCGTAGGGCATCTCACTCACGCGATCGATGGCGACCTGCTCGGCCGAGCGTATGCGCACCTCGATCTGATTCGATCCCTCGACGAGGGTCTGGGTCACATCGAACCGGCACCGTGCGAACATGTTGTCCGACGAACCGACTTTCGTGCCATTGACGAAGACCTCGCCGACCGTATCGATGCTGTCGAAGTGGATGTAGACCGCAGGCGCACTCAGGAATTCCTGTGTCACCTCGACGGACCGGGAGAGGGTAAAATCCTCTGCATGCAGATGCTGAAGATCCAGCTCGTTCGTTCCCCAATAGGGGTCATCGATCTCGCCGGCGGTGAGCAGGGCGCTGTGTACGTCGCCAGGGATGTGCATGGGCACCTGTTTCCCGGCCCCCGTCACCTGCCACGTACCGCTGAGGTCGATCTGATTCTGGCTGATTGTGTTCTGGTCGATCCGGCTCATCTCGTGATCCAGGCTCTGAAGCGCGCGTTAGGGGGCACTCTCTGGTAGAGTGCGCTACTCGGGGTCTGTCAGCAAGATGCCAGTCAGGTAATAGATGGGGCTCGGTACCCAGGTGACATTCTGACGCGAGGCCGGTGTTTCACCAGGAGAGAAACTGACTCACCTCCAGGACGTCCCTGTGAGGACACCGGAGATTGCAGGAGATGGTTACCATGTCACGGATTCCCCACTTCAGCTACAGGCTCGGTCGCAATCCGGCGGCCAGTCTGACAGTCTGTCTGATCGTCGGTCTGGCGACCCTGATCGCCGGATGCAGCAGCGACGGCCCTACTTCATCACAGGAGGAGACGTCCTCAGAGCTTGCCGCCCGTGTGAAGGCGACGGCTCTGAGCTACGAGTGGATCCTGGCGGCATTCGGCGGTCAGGACAGTAGCATGGTCCTGGCTGGATCACCGATCACACTTCGCCTCTCAGAGGATGGTCTCTTCGGCGGCTCGGCGGGCTGCAATGCCTATTCCGGCACCTGGGAGATCGTCGATTCGGCGCATGTGGATATTTCCGGACTCAGCTTCACGGAAATGGCCTGCATGGGTGCAGGCGTGATGGATCAGGAGACCCGATATCTGCAGCATTTGGCTGCAGTATCGAGAATGCGTCTGGATGATGGAGATCTGATTCTGGCTCCGGCCGATGAGGCACGTTGGCTGCGCTTCACGCCCGCAGATTCGGCTCGAACGGGTGACGATGGGGCAGGTGGTGACGGTGGAGTGGTGGACGGGGTGGTCGATGGCGACTCGACCATCGTCGACGGTGGCGATAGCACGGCCACTGATAGCCTGGCGGGACTTACTGGACTCACCGGACCCGTGTGGCGACTGCGCTTCCTGGAAACGGTCGAGGAGGCCGGCAATTTTTCCTATGCCGTGCCGCAAGACGTAGAGATCACGGCCCGCTTTGACGGTGAGGGCAATGTGTCGGGTCGCGCTGCATGCAATCAGTATTCGGCCGCCTATGGGGCATCGGCCGAGGGTGGGCTGGAGACGGGCATGGCTCGACTGACGAAGATGTTCTGTCAGGTGTCGGATCTCATGCAGTGGGAGAGCAGGTTCATTGATCAGCTGGCTCTCGTGCAGAGCTACCGTGTCGAAGGAGAGCGTCTGATGCTCTCGCACGACGAGGGTGCCCTGCACTTCGAGGCGACGCAGGAGGTCGAGCCCTCCCAGCCTGAGGCATGGCCGGAACCCGATCTGCGGCTGACGCGGCCGGATGGTGGAGACCACATCGAATTGCCCCTTCCCGGGCAGCTGATCGAGATCGCGTTGCCGGCGCAGCCATCGACCGGTTTGGGTTGGTACATGACCGAACCGGATTCGACGACGCTGCAACTGGTGGGTGAGCGATACGATGGTGGGGATGAGGACCTGGTGGGCGCCGTCGGGACGCAGCGGTTCCTCTTCGAGGCGGTTGCTCCCGGTCAGGCGACCCTGCGATTCCACTACGCGCGCTCATGGGAAAGTGTGGCAGCTGCCGACACCTTCGAAGTGCGCATCACGGTCAATGGCGGCATCGTACCGCCGCCGCCGGTGGCGCCGCTGGATATCCGCCTCGGAAGCTCCTTCGGCGAGTGCCTGGGCTACTGCTGGCAGGAGATGATCCTCGATGCTGAAGCGATCACTCTCGTTACCCGTGGCTGGGATCTGAGTGCCTACCCGGAGAAGATCCACCAGGAAGTGATGGACAAGGATCTCTGGGCTCAACTGCAGGGGTTGGCCGACTTCAACGCCTTCGCCCGTATGGACGAGGTCTACGGATGTCCTGATTGTGCCGACGGTGGTGCCGAGTGGGTGACGATGAGCCTGTCTGGCCGCCAGAAGACGGTTCGCATGGAGTACGGTGTACACCTGAAACCGATCACGGAATTGCTCAGGATCCTGCGTGAGGCCCGCGGACAATTGGCTGAGCGAGCCGACTGAGAGAGTCGTCGCCTGTCAGGCCAGCATCAGCCTTGTCACCGTGGCAATGGCTAGTCTATCAGCTGTCCCGGGCGGCGGTCAGCGATGCACGGGCACGCTCGATCGGGTAGTCCAGGCGCTGGCGATCGAGGAAATTGCTGACCTTCGAGTAGCCGGCCGCACTGAGCTGATCGAGAGCGGCAACGAAATCCGCGCCGACCCGCTCGGGCTTGTGTGCATCGGCGCCGATCACCACGGGGATTCCGCGCTGCTGCATCTGAGCCAGGATCTGCGGCCCTGGGTTCATCTCCGGTATCGCCTTGTTCAGACCTGACGTATTGAGCTCCATCGCCGTGCCGGCGGCGGCGATGCGGTCGAGGCTGTCACAGATCACATCCATCAGCCGGGTAACATCCCACGCCTCGGGCGCGACATTCTTCACCAGATCCGGGTGGCCGAGCGTATCGAAGAGTCCCGTCTCGGCGGCCAGGGCGAGGTGCTCGAAATAGGTACGCTGGAATGCCTCGATATCGCCATGGTGGAAGCGTTCCTGATACTGCGGCAGATGCGGGTGGACGGATCCCAGGACGTGGTTCAGCGGTGCCATGGCATGTAGCTCTTCCAGCCACTTCTCCATGCCTGGCACGTAATCGCTCTCGAGTCCGGGGCGCACATCGACGCGACCGGCCCACAGCTGTCGTGCCCGCTCGATCGTTTCCAGATACTCGCCAAACTCGTCAATGCTCATACGGACTGTCGGTGACCAGCCATCATTCGTCGGATTGTGGCAGGTGACGACAATGCCTTTCAGTCCAGCCTGTTCGGCTGCTGCGGCGTAGTCTTCGGGCTCGCCTGCGGCATGATTGCACATAGGGGTATGCATGTGCATTTCGTAGAGCAACGGGGTATCTGTCTCACTCAATGGGATCGTCTTTCGTCGGTGAAGATCGGCTGCGTCCAGGCGTAGTGATGTTCGGTGACGCCATCTGCGTTGGTTCTGGAATAGGTGATGCGGGCCCGTACATATCCGTCATCTGTCCGGATACGGTAGCTGGCCTCGGTACCGGTGGCACTGGCAAGAATACCCGCATCGGGTCCGATGAAATCGATGTGGAATCCTTCTTCGCCAGCCTCAGCACCCGGTTCGACCCGGTGTCCGAGAACCTCCCATTTGCCGACTTCGTGCAGTGTGGCAGCCACGTCGACGGCGACGCGATAGGTCGTCGGACCTCGTTCCACATCACGTAGGAAGATACCACTGCTGGCGTAGAAGTCACCGGCCTGCATGGCCTTCGTGATGGCATCAGCAGTGAGCGTGTCGGCTTGCACCATCACCCACCCGCGCCCCGGGTTGGAGGCGTGTGGGGTGAGGGTCTGGAATGTGTGTGCGTCGTCGGATGAGACGCCATAGATGCGCATGCCCCTGGTCAGTAGATCATCCCACATCTGTTCGGTTGAGGCGTGGTCGGCATTTCCCCAATTGTTCACGGAGGGATGACCATTGTGTAACTCGAACAGGTGCAGTCGCTGGACCGGGTAGATATCGTCGGTCGTCAACGCCCATTGCCAGTTGGGGTGATTGAGAATCGTCTGGCCTCCTGCCCCGATAGCGCCATCGACCTGTTTCTGGATGATCTCGTGCCGATGATCGCTGTCGAAGTCCCAGTCGACGCGCTCGCGGGTGTTCATCGCCGTCGAATGGATGTGCTTCGGCCCGGAATCTTCTTCACCTGGGATGAGGATGAAATCCTTCCGCCGTTTCTCAGGGAGTGCAACCGAGTCTGGGTCGATGAAGTGGTTGTGCTCGCTCAGAATCAGGAAGTGATACCCCCTGTCCAGATACCATCCTGCCACATACTCCGGCGTCGAATCGGCGTGACCGCAGATCACAGTGTGCGTGTGCGTGTTGCCTCGATACCACTGTTGCGCCCCGGCCGTGCCGACCAGAGCCAACAGAAGGCCTGCCATGGCGGCAATCATCAGCCCTCCTGGGCGAAGTAGATCGTGTGACCGTCGAGATCTTCGATGACGAATTCCCGCAGCCCCCAGGGGCGTTCGGTCATTTCTTCTACGATGGTTACGTCCGACGTTTTCACACGCTCGAACATCGCATCCAGATCGTCGATGGTGATATGCAGATGGAGATGTTTGCCGCGAACGAACCGGATGCTGGGATCGGCCGTGTCTGACAGCTTCAGATGGAGGACGAACTCTCCGGCGCTGACACCGGCATAGAAGTCCTCGTAGCGGAAGGCCAGATCGAAACCAAGCACCTGGGTGTAGAAGGTGATCGCACCTTCCAGATCTGTCGTCCGCAATTGAGGAACGAGAGCTTTTACATTCATCAGGTGAGCTCCGAGGCTACAGGAGGAAACAACTCACCTTCCAGCAATTGACCCTCTCTCAATTCGACAGGGTCGGTGACGGGGTGACCCTTCTTCACATACGTCGTTGTCCGGTCCATGAAGATGACGACGTGCGCAACGCGTGCGACATCGGTCACGTTGGGTGTTGCCATGTGGGCGCACCGCGAGTGATGGAAGGTGCAATCTCCCGCTTGCAAAGGCAGCGTGACTCGCTCATCCCACTCCAGATCGGGGCACTTCGTGAACAGATCCCTCCCGTCGAGGAGGTTCTGCGGGTCCAGCTCCGAGTGGCGATGAGAGCCGGTGATGAAGCTCATACAGCCCCGCTCCACGGGAACGTCGCAGAGGGCAATCCAGGCGGAGAGTGAATTTGGTGAGTTGGCGTGGGGCCAGTATGGCTGGTCCTGGTGGAATTCGGTGGCGACCTGATTGTTCGGCTGTTTGATGAGGATGTGATCGTGCCACAGGCGCAGGGCGGTTCCGGCCAGCCCCTGGGCGATGCTGCCCACATTTGGATGAAGGGTCAACCCCCGCATGGCTTCATCCTCGCGCCAGACATTCACGTGCTGAGAGAAGACGTCTCCGCCGCGGGGATCCTGCCTGTTCGTGCTGAACGATAGGGCGGCCTGGTGGTAATGCTCGGCCTCTTCCCGGGTGATGACACCGGGGATCTTGACGAAGCCCCTCTGGCGGAAAGAGGTGATGGCCTCATCGGACAGATTGTCGACGGTGGTCAGTTCAGATGACATACAATCCTTCAGGTGGTTTTGGTCTCACAGGTGGGTTGGTTGGGATACCAGTGATATGAATCGCCCGGTGTTCTGGCAACTCCCGGTCACCTTGCACTTGCCGCGGGCACACACTCAGATGCTCACTGAAGCACCTGGCGTGGCTGATCTCTTGCGATTTCCTTAAGCGCTCATGCTGAGTTACATGACGCCCGGGAGACAAAGATGAGGGATGACGAGCGACAGTATCTGGATCCCATGACCGCACGCGGCCCCTATCGTCGCCGCGCGGATACACAACAGCCGAATATCATCGTCATCGGCACGGATATGGTGCCTGTGGATTTCCACACGGGTCCAGCTGCCGAAGCTGTGATGACGCCGAATATCGACGAGTTGTGTCGCTTGAGATTCGGGTGCGCCTTCGCGACATCTCCTCTGTGTTCGCCCTCTCGGGCGGCCTACATGACCGGACGTCACTCGTATGTCACGACCAACAGCGAACGCGCGCATGACGGTCACGCCATTCACCTTCGGCCTGATGACACGATCTTTCCTGAGTATCTGAAAGCAAGTGGATATCACGTGCGTCACGTGGGGAAGTGCCATGCGGGGGCAGCGAAATTCATCGAAGTCTTCGGCGAGAATGCCGCGCCCTGGGATCGCTGGTCGCCGCCCTGGCGCGATGATGATGCCTATGCCGCTTATCTCAAGCACCGGGGGCTGGATCGATTCGACTTCGACCGAGAGATCCTCGGACGTGATCTGACCGGCCAGGGATCCGGGAATTCCTTCGGCGGATGGATTGCGCCACAGAATGGCGACCCCTTTCCGGCGGATGCGACCTATCCTGCCTACCTCGCCGAACGCGCGATCGATGCGATCGACGCGCGCGACACCTCTCGCCCCCTCTATTTGCAGCTGGACTTCTTCGGCCCCCATCAGCCCTTCGCGATTCCAGGCGGCATGGAGGAGCGGGAGGCGCAGATCCGTTCGACCATGAGCTTGCCAGCCAGCTACGCGGCGAGCTTCGATCCAGCTGAGGACGGGACCGAACCGCGAGTATACGAGATCTATCGGCGGAACTGGGGACTGCAGGATGAGGCGACGGTCATCGACTACCGCGTCGCCAATCAGCTGCAATTCGAGTTGATCGATGAGATGATCGGCCGGGTCCTCAAGCACCTGCAACAGCTTGGGCTCTACGAAGAGACGTGGATCTTCTTCATGGGCGACCACGGTGAGATGAATGGCGAGGCGGGTCTGGTCGACAAGGGAGCTTACCTGCATCCCCGCGTCGTACAGGCGCCCCTTGGACTCAAGCCCGGGCTCGGTGCCGGGCCGAATGTTGCCGGGCACGTGGCGCAACCCGTTTCGCTGTTGGATCTGGCGCCGACCATCCTCGATCTCGCCGGAATCTCGCCGGAGGCCCGTCTCGATGGCTGCAGTCTGCTGTCGTCGGCTGCCGGTGAAACACGACCTGAGGACCGACCGATCCTGTTCGAGGTCTGGAGCCACGTGATCCCGAATCCCTGCGTCGGCACGATCCTCAGCGGCAAGGGACACCCGCCTCACCTGTTCGCCTTCAATGCCTGTGACTCGGTGGATGAACTGTACGACCTGTCGACGGAGGGGATGCCAGAGAATCTGGCGTTGTTGGGTGATGAGCGACTGGATGCCGCGGTGCGGACCCTCCACGCGCGCCTGGTGGCTGACGAGCGGTGGAAGAGTTACCGCGGATTTCTCGAGATCACCTATCCGCACGTTCTGCAAGCAGGGGGCGATCGCCAGCTCTTCGTCTGAGACTCCATACCGACGGCAGGTCCGCAGGGTCGCTACTGGGGCCACATGGGTCGCAGAGCTGCCTCGCGGCGCGGTGCGGCGCGACTACAGTGTGATTCACCGAACGAAGAAGAACTCCGCGTCCAGTGTGGCCAGCCCGATCTGCGACCGCCCCTTAGTGAGATAGTCGCCGTAGGGCACGGTGCGGGCCGTGCCGCCTCCGTATCCCTCGTACCAGAGCCAGTAGCGACCGCCGATCTTCTCCACCGTGGTGAACCAGATGGCACCTTCGTCCCACTGGCCTCCAGCGCCGCGTTCGAAGATGGGATTGCCGTCGTATTTCTCCCAGTGGATCAGATCGCGGGACGTGGCCAGGCCGGCACTCTGGGGGTAGTCATTGTGTCGGTCGGAGCCACAGAACAGCATGTAGAAGAGACCACCCTCTTCGAAGATCCGTGGTGTCTCCACAGTATGACTGTCCCAGGCACCCGCGCCACCAACAGGTAGCACGGGTCCTGTCGGATGGGCGGTGAAGGTTGTGCCATCCTCTGATGTGGACAGGTGCAGATCGAATCCGCCGCCGGGCCGATTGCCCCAGTAGTAGAGATAGAAACACCCTTCATGGTGCACGATCTCCGGACCACCACCAATCACAATGGGATTCTGTTCGTGTTTGCTGAAATGGATCCCGTCCGATGATGTGGCCAGGCAGATCGAACGGCTGCAGGTGGGCGAGACGGCGGAGTAGTAGAGGAAGACACGGCCATCGACCAGGACGCTGGCTGGATCCAGGACATGGGTTTCATCGGGCGTGCCAGCCTCACCGACGTCGATGACAGGTTCCTCCACGCCAGACTGCATTCGGGTTGCTCCAGCCGCCAGCGAGTTGAATCATTGCCCCAGGCTGCGCTATGCTACCGCAGCAATACATCCTTCCATCGACAAGAGAGACTTCCTGTGCGACTGACGCGCCTGCTCTGTATCTCCGCCATCCTGCTGACATCCGGCTCTGCTTGGGCGGCACCCTTCGACTGTGGTCCATTCCTGCTCCAGCCAGGGACGAACACCATGACCATCGTGATCGATCATGCCGAGCCGGTCGAGGTCACAATGACCTGGCGACGCGCAGATGGCGGTGAGAAGAGGACGGTCGCCCGGGCAGCCGATCGTCACCACATCTTCACGTTGGATGATCTGGAGCCCGATACGCGCTACCAGTACCGGCTGAAGGGCAGTGGCTTCGACAGTGACAAGCGCGAATTCCGCACGTTGCCCGAGGCACCGGCCGCCTATCGTTTCATTACGCTCGGGGACGTTCGGTCGCTGCCGGATGTGTGGCACAAGGTGTCTCAACGCATCCATGAGAATGAGCCAGAAGCCCTCTTCATCGTTGGTACGGGCGACTATCCCGCCGATGGCAGCCAGTACTCACAGTGGAAGGATCAGTTCTTCTCACCGGCTCGCGACCTGCTGGCTCGTGTACCCATGTGGCCGTCGATCGGCAATCACGAACGCACTCGACAGTTCATCACGATTCCACCCACGGCCGAACAGGAAGAGCAGTCCCACTACTTCAGTCTCTTCGAGTTGCCTGGAAACGAGCACTGGTATCGCGTCGACTATCAGTATGTGACGCTGCTCATCATCGACAGCAACTCGCAGATGCAGCCTGGCTATGAGCAATACGAGTGGTTGCGCGAGCAACTTCGTTCACCACGTGAGCGTTTCACGATCGCCGCCTTCCACCATGCGCCGCTGACCTCCGGTCCGCACGGTCGCCGGCATGAAGATGGCACACCACGCGAATGGCCGATCGATCAGACCTGGCGTTTTGTCATGCCTCTGTTCGAGATGTATGGTGTCGATCTGGTCCTCAATGGTCACGATCATCTTTACGAGCGATCGGTCAAGGACGGTGTGACCTACGTCGTCACCGGTGGTGGTGGCGCGCCGCTCTACAAGATCGACAGCGTTGAGAATCCCTATCAGCAGGTCGCCGTTTCCACCAACCACTATCTGACCGTCGATGTGAGTGCATCCCGTCTGGAGATGACGGCGATCGATGTCGAAGGCGAGGTCCTGGATCACTTCGAGGTCCCCGTCGGTCCCAATACGAAGCGTCGGATGAATGGTTCCTGGCTGCAGCAACTGATGGGGACGATCGAATTTGAGCACCAGGAAGGACGTTCCAGGGCCCAGGTCGAGAATGTCCTCGACTTCGAGGTGGACGTGGAATTGACGGTCGAGGGCGCGGCGACCAAGAAGATGATGATTCCCAGTGGCCACGAAGCATCCGCCTGGATCGATGTCGTGGCCTCTGACAAAGAGCTGTCCCAGCCGGCGTGGCGGGGACGGATCGCACTGCCCATGGAGATGCGTCTGAGTGGAGAAGGGGATGGAATTCCCTTCGAGACCACCGTCTCCAGTCAGGCTGTCCTGCGTGAGGCTGCCTACAACGTGGCCTTGATGCCCACACCCGAGATCGATGGCGATCTGGGAGACTGGCCAGGTGATGGGGGGATGCAGATCGACTCGGCCTCGCGCACGATTGTGAGCCCCAGTCATTACGCCGGAGATGAAGACATGACCGCCCGTGTACAGGCTGGCTGGTCGGCGGCGGGCCTGCACCTGTGTTTTCGCATCGATGATGATGATGTCGTGGAAGTGCCAGGGGCGTCGGCGTGGCAGGTCGATGGTGTCGAGATCTACGTCGACGGCCGTGCGGAAGATCGGCGCACTGCATCCTACGACGAGTCGGTGAGCCAGAATGTGTTGCCCGCCGGGCGGCCTGATGAACCGGTGGTGGGGACGAACTCATGGGATGGCGGGTTCACCTGGGCAGCGAAACACCGTGACGGGGGATACGATCTCGAAGTCACCTTTCCCTATGCACGAATCCGGAATCAGCCGGGTGCAGTGCCGGCGGTCGGTGACAGGGTGCGTTTTGACGTGATGATCAACGATCTGGATACGCAGGGCGGCATCTCGCATCATCGCCTGTGGTCGACTGGGGGCGCGTCCAATGATCCCTCTGGTTTTGGTGTCTTGGTGCTCACCGACTGAACAACATGCCGCGGAGCCTGATTCTCGATACCGATATCGACACGGACTGTGACGACACAGGCGCGCTGGCAGTACTGCATCATCTGGCGCGCCTCGGTGAGATCGAGATCAGTGCAGTGATCTGCAGCATCCCCAAGCGGGTCTGCGCGCTGTGTGTCGATGCGATCAACTCGGCCTACGATCGATCTGATGTGCCGATCGGGTTGGTTCGCATCGACGCCTGGCAGACTGCTTCTCGGTTCTCGGTCTACCAGGAGATGCTGGCGAGACTGGCTGGCGAGAACAAGCAGCTCTACAACGAGGTGATCGGTCGTGATTGGGAAGCGGATCATCCGTGCCCTGAATACCCCGATGCTCTGCGCCTGTACCGGCAAGCCCTGGTTGACGCCGAGGATCAGTCTGTGACGATCTGTGCCGTGGGCACACTCACGGCGCTGCAGCAGTTGCTCGACTCACCCCCGGACGATATCTCGGTACTGAGCGGTCGAGAATTGATCACAGCCAAGGTTGAGCGGTTGGTCACGATGGCGCTGGGCATCTACCCGAGGGGGCATGACGGCTTCAACTGGCGAATGGACAAGATTGGTGCGGCCGCCGTTGTGAACCGGTGGCCAGGACCCGTCACGGTGAGCGAGCTGGGTGGCGACGTCCTCGTCGGGCCCCGCTTCGTGCAGGCAGCTCCCGCAACGCATCCCGTGCGGCGTGCCTTCGAAATCTGGCTGAACAACTGGGGACGGCCATCAGGGGCGAGATCCAGCTGGGATCAGCTGGCCGTTATCCGGGCTGTACGAGGTTGTGGTGAGATCTTCGCGGAGCATGGGGGCCTGGGGCTGCGCTTCGACGCAGAGACGGGCGAGCACGAGTGGTCGCCCGACCACGAAGGACACGAGCGTTCGTGGATCGAATCCCTCGTGTCCGATGCGGTATTGGCGCAGATCGTGGAGGACCTGATGATCGGCTCGCTCTCTCACTGAACAGTGGAGGAAGAGATGATGATACCCACAGTGTCTCATCGGATGATCAAGGCCGGTCGTCTGGCCGATGGCCTCGGCGGACCCTCACGCAGAGAGGGTGCGGTCCTGGTCAGTGAAGGGCGAATTGTCGCCGTCGGTGACCACGCCGCCATGGCGGCCCAGGCGCCCCCCGGTACGGAGGTGATTGATCTGGGGGAGGCCTGCCTGGCGCCGGGCCTCATCGATAGTCATACCCATCTGAGTCTGGCCGGCGATGGCCGCCCCTATGCAGAGATGTTCTCGGAGTCAGACGAGATGATGGTGCTCACGGGCGCGCTGAATCTTCAGCGTCATCTACAGGCGGGGATCACCACGATCCGTGAGCACGGTGCCCGCAATCGCGTCGGATTCACTCTCAAGGAGGGGTTGAGTCGGGGTTATATCCCCGGGCCGCGCATGCAGGTCTCCGGTCGACCCATCACCTGTACGGGTGGCCACTTCCACATGTGCAACGAGATTGCTGATGGAGAGGATGAGATCCGCCGTTCCGTACGAAGGCTCGTACACGAGGGCGCCGACTATATCAAGATCATGGCATCCGGTGGCGGCACAGCAGGTACGATACCGGGCCGCGCTTCGTATTCCCAGGCTGAGTTACATGCGGCCGTGCACGAGGCACAGCGCTTCCACCGGCTCACGGCGGCCCATTGCCGGGCGAAGGAGTCCATGGTGAATGCCGTGGCCGCCGGGATCGATCTCATGGAGCATGCAGAATTCCTCGATCCAGACGGTGAACTGCGCTTTGATCCGAAGCTGGCAGAGATGATGGCCGAGTGTGGGATCTGGATCAGTCCGACCCTCCAGGCATGGTGTCGCTGGCCGCAGGTCAGCGCTCTGCGCCAGCGTCGCGACGAGGGCAGTGCATCGGGTGAGGAATTGCTGGAACTCGAGGCGCTCGAGAGACGTGCCGAGGGGCGACTCGACATCATGCGGCGCCTGCTCGACTACTGCATGAAGGGGCGGATCGTACCCGGTACCGATTCGGGTGTAAACGATCTGGCCTTCGGTCACCTCGACTACGATCTGGAATTGCTCGTCGAAGTCGGATTCACTCCAGGCGAGGCGTTGGAGTCGGCGACGCGGATCTCCGCCGAGGCGATTGGCCTGGCCGATGAACTGGGTACGATCGAGGTGGGCAAGGTGGCAGATCTGGTCGCCTTCGATGGCGACCCGACCTGGGACGTGCGTGCCGTGCGTCGCGTCGTGGCGGTATTTCAGGCGGGCGAGCGGGTGAAGTAGGCGGCGGACCTGTTCGCTACCTGTCAGTTTTCAGATATCGACGGACGACCGCGCCTTGTATCCTGCCATCAATTGCTCAGCAATCTCTGGCTCAAGCTGCCGCACGACCTCTCGCACCGTCACCCCGGACATCCGGTGCACCCTGGGTGCGGCAAATGTGATGACGAGTTCAGGGCGACGACGCGACGTGTCCCGCAGAACCCAACCGATCGCCTTGCGGATGAAGAACTCCTTCTCATCCAGCATCATGTCAGCATAGCCCGAAAATCGCTCGAAGTCACCCCGTCCCTCACGCAGTGGAATCAGATCGGCCAGCAGTGCCGCCCGCCGGATCCAGAAATCCTCATCCGCCGCCCAGCGATCCAGCAGGGGGGTCGCATTACCCAGACGTTCAAGAATCAGCCCGGTCTGCGTCGCCAGCTGGTCCAGCAGGGCCCAGCCTCGACACTCACGCAGCAGACGCTCCAGCAAGCGCAGATCTGACGCACGCAACAGATCGCGATGCCGCCCGATGATCTCTGTTGCAGCGAAACGTAGCTCATGTACCGGATGTTTCCACAAGACCCTGATCAGCCCTGTCACCTGCGTGCGCTTTGCCAGCTCGATCTGTTTCAGGAACTGGTTCACGATCTTGCGGGCGGCCGGTACGGTCACACCGTAGAACGTCAGGTCACTCTTGAGATAGGCTTTTTCGCTCGCTGCCCGTTCAGGTGTTCCAGCCGCCTGCAGGCGGCGACTCAGTTCATCGGCCAGCGCTGTGTAGTCCATCCCATCTCCCTCCATCGCCGTCGATCGCTCACGAAGCAATGCGATTGACGAGGGGTGCAGTTGCTGCGGATAGCCCGTAAATATGAGGGACTATCGTGAGTCTGTCGTGCTCACATCCCTCGGTCTGGGTCAACGGACTGGGCCCGGGTACGATCTGGGCCCCTCATGGAGCTGTCTTTCTCACGGAGGACGAGAAGAAGACCGTCGCCTACACGGTCACCTGATCCTGAGAGGAGATCTGCTCCGGGTTCTGGCCTTCATCCCGGGTTCCGGAGTTCACCCCGGAGATTCGGAGTATCCGGGAGCAGTTATAAAGCGGGGCCAGATTGAGCAGAACGAGCAAGTGGTGGTGGTGTGTCCCAGGATCGCCTCGCGGCCGTGAGTGGCTTCTCGGTGACGGTTCGCCACAGCGACCCGTGGCCGCGCTGAATCAGTCCTGATCGCGTTCGGCAAGGCCCGCATTGAGGATGCTGGCGGTCGAGATATCTTCGCGGGGGGGATTCGCATTGACCGATGTCGGCGCAATG
>JABHDC010000104.1 GCA_018673255.1 Gemmatimonadota bacterium | reverse complement strand
CCAGCTTCGGGTTGATCTGAATCGCTTCGACGTCGGTGATCTTCATTGGAAACTCCCGTCAGGACGATGCTGGATTCGATGGGCTCTACGTTAGGGAATGATGCAATATGCTGAAAGGTTCGGGAGCCGAAAGCTGCTCTGCCGCATGGCCATCAGATCTGCAGCTGGCTTGACTCGAGCAGATATTCGATCGATTCCGAAAAGATCTGCTCGGTCGTGTAGCGGGGAGCATAGTTCAGAAGTCGCTGACCCTTGGAAATACTTGAGCAGGGCGAGTGCACCACGTGAGACTCGATGACGTCGAAGGACGCATCACCGACATGGGCCCGCAGGTCCCCCAGCGGCACAAACTGCAGATTGGGTTCGGCATGGAAGAGGCCCGCCACGCAGCGGCAGCAGCCGAGCAAGGACATGGCATAGGGGGCCACGGCACTGAACGATTCGCCCAGTGCCTGCTCGCGTTGTTCGAGACTGAGTTGAAAGAGCTGGGCTACATCATCGCCATGGACGTGGTGGAGGGTCGCCAGTCCAAGATCGGGCAGATGCACCGGGTCGCCCTTCGCCAGTCGCTCATAGACACCGATGCCATCGCGGCTGCCCTGTGGATCGATGGGCAGCCACTGTCGGCCACTGATGTGACCGGGATGGATCACGGTGGCAGGAAATCCCTCTTCGCGCCAGGCGGTCAGCAGATCGGCCTCGATCTGCGCCTTGTCGATACCATACTGTGTCGTGGGCCGGCGGGGGTGATGCTCCTCGTAGGGTGCTCGCTCCGTCGGGCCATAGGCCCAGATGGTGCCACAGTGAAGGAACTGGTCGATGCGGCCGGCGAAGGCATCCATCATCGACTGATTCTGCTGTGGCGTGAAGGCGATGAGATCGATGACGGCATCCACGTCGAGCGCTTCCATGCGTGGCTGCCATGTGCCGGCCTCTTCCTCCGACCGTCGATCGGCGATGACCCACTCCACCTGCGGCCAGGCGAGTCTGGCATGCGTGTATTGAGGATGGGGATTCCGGGAGACGACGATGACCTGGTGGCCTGCCATGACCAGGCGGGGCACCAGATAGCTGCCAATGTGACCGGTGCCGCCGACGACGAGTACGCGCATGTGAGAGCCCTCCGCTGCTGTAGTTGGGGGCGCAAGTGTACGCGATCGGCTCTTCAGATCAACTGCGGACACAAGCTTTCCGAGGCGATCCCTCAGAAGTGGTGATCAGACCGACCTTCGGGCGTGGACTCTGGGTTGGATTGGTGCCCTGGTATCATTCAAGAGGCTGACGCGTCGAAGAGGAGGATCGGCCCCCCGTGTCGCACCACGGAGCCCTGGTCGAGGCTGAGCCCCTCGTCGAGGGAGACCAGATCGTGGAGGAAGAGGTCCGGTGTGGTGGGGGCGATCTGGATCGAGCAGACCCGTGTTCCATCCTGGTAGTCGAGGCGCAGACGCTGCACGGACAGAGCCGGGGCTGGACGCAGGCTCACCACGGGTACGGCGCGGTGGATATTGCTCACCGGGATATGCCATCGCAGGGCCAGGCCACTGCGGATCTCGAGGCCCCGATTCAAGAAACGGTAGCGTATGGGAATCGCTGTCAGGGCGAGCAGGACCGGCAGGCTGGCGGCGAGGAACAGGAGGAAAGGTGCCCACGGTGCCCGCTGCTCAGACAATTGCTGTTCCAGGATGGGCGCACCGACACCGATCGCCGCAGCATCGACCACGACGAGAGCGACGATGACAACCGTCATGGGCATGGTGTCGATGCGGGAGCGATAGGCTCTCATGGGAGTGGCTGGCTGCGCTGGCTACATCCTGCCTCGCAGCAGGGGACGCGAGAATCCCACGGTCATCTGGTTGGCGTGCAGCGTCCGCGTGCCCGGTGTCATGAAATGGATGGCATAGGCGCGGCGCTGTCGATCCGTGTGATTCGGCGGCGTGAAATGGAGTGTCTGGCAGTGATGGAACAGCGCACCACCAGCTGGCAGGGGCACGGCATTGGCAGCATCCCGATCCATTCCACTGGCGTCGAGCAAGACATCGCCGTGTTCGTGTTCTGCCGGCTGCAGGTGTGAACCGGGCAGCAGATGCATTGCCCCATTGTCGACATCGACGTCATCGAGCGTGAGCCAACAACTCACCAGGTTGGCAGGCAGACAGCGCCAGTAGGCATTGTCCTGGTGTGGATGGATCGGCCCCCCGTGGCGTGCGGGTTTGAACAAGGCCTGATCGTGGAAGAGCTGGAGGTTGGGGCCGATCAGATCCTCGGCGATATCGAGGATGGCCTCGTGGTAGAGCACCTTCCGGAAGGCGAGAGATCGTTCGCACATCTGCATGATCTGCAGCATCTCTTCTTCGGCGCCTTCGTCATGACGCTGGGCAGCTCCACCATCGGCAGAGAGATTGCGATACTTCGAAGAGGAGCGCGCCTCGTCGAAGGCACGGTCGTATTCGGCGCGCAGTTCCTCCAAGTCGCTGTCCTCGAGCAACTTACCGACGGAGATGTAGCCTTCACGACGGAAGGTGTCGATCTGGTCCTGCGTGAGGGAGCGGTGCGGGGATTCGGTGGTCGTTGCGTCTGTCATAGAGCCTATTCCATCGTAACGACCGGCGACTGGCCAGCACGTGTGAGTAGATCGCT
>JABHDC010000002.1 GCA_018673255.1 Gemmatimonadota bacterium | reverse complement strand
CCTGTTTGGTGTCACGCCGGCCGATCCACTGGCCGCCGCCGACTACTATGCCCGTTGGATCGCTCTCGGCTACGCCGGACGCATGGGCTATCTCGAACGGGCCATGGACCGACGGCGTGAGCCCCAACGCCTGGTCGAAGATGCTGACAGTGTCATCTGTCTGGGCATGCACTACCCGAACGTCACCGGGCCAACGACGCGTGCGGCCGCCGCTTCAACCATCGCCTCATCTGGCCCCCCTGCTGACGTCGCACCTACCGGGCGCATCGCCGCCTATGCGCTGGGTGATGACTACCACGATATCATCGCCGCGCGCGCGCGACAGCTGCTCGATTTCCTGAAAGAAGAGATCGACCCGACGACGCAGGGACGCTGTTTCGTCGACACGGCGCCGGTCCTGGAACGCGAATTGGCGCAGATGGCGGGTCTGGGCTGGTGGGGGAAGAACACGTGCCTCATCAACAAGCGACGTGGCTCCACATTCTTTCTGGCTGAGATCATCAGTACCGCCCGGTTGGCGCGCGACGAACCGGCGACTGATCACTGCGGTACGTGTACCCGCTGTCTGGATGCCTGCCCAACCGAGGCATTTCCCGAGGCGTATGTCCTGGACGCGAGGCGGTGTATCTCGTATCTGACGATTGAGTTGCGCGGACCCATCCCACGACATCTGCGCAGTTCCATGGGCGACTGGATCTTCGGCTGCGATGTCTGCCAGCAGGTGTGCCCATGGAATGGCCGGGCACCATCGCCGCGAGTAGAGGAGTTAAGCCGACGCATGGAGCTGGCCACACCGGACCTGCTGTCACTGATGGAATTGGATGAGGTCGGGTTTCGCGATCACTTCCGGCAACACCCGGTGAAGCGAACGAAGCGTCGGGGCCTGCTTCGCAATGTGGCCGTCGCCCTGGGCAATGTGGGAGGGACCGGCGCGCTGAGGGTGCTGGCGCGAGTGCTGCTCAATGAGCCAGAAGCATTGGTGCGCGGTCACGTGGCCTGGGCCCTGGGCCACATCGGCGGTGAGGCAGCGCGGATCGCTCTGCAGAAGGCGCGACCGGGTGAAGCTGATGGATCAGTCGTTGAGGAGATCGATGCAGCGCTGGCTGTGTGCGCCAACCACGCCGGTGGATCGTAGCTGGTGCTGGGAGCCTGTCCGGGTATTGGCTATGGCAGGCAATGACGCGAACGCAGCCCAAATGGGATACCGGGACTGGCTCCTAGGCGTCCCGGTCGAGTAGTGCACGAACGAAATCTCTGCCATCGAACGGCTGCAGATCTTCGATCGTTTCGCCCACCCCGATCCATCGAATCGGGACCCCTGTCTGGCGCCCCAACGCGAAGGCGATGCCGCCACGCGCCGTGCCATCCAGCTTGGTCAGCACGAGACCGGTCAACCCCACCGTCTCGTGGAATTGCTGCGCCTGATTGAGCGCATTCTGTCCAGTCGTGGCGTCGACGACGAGAAGCGTATCGTGTGGCGCGCCTTCACACTGCCGGGCGATCGAACGCCGCACCTTCTTCAGCTCCTCCATCAGATTCACCTTGTTGTGCAGGCGCCCAGCCGTGTCGACGAAGACCACATCCACACCACGGGACCTGGCTGCCTCCAGCGCATCGTAGGCGACGGCCGCCGGATCAGCGCCCTGCTGGGCACGAATGATCTCCACACCAGCCCGCTGCGCCCATACATCAAGCTGGGCAACGGCGCCGGCACGGAACGTGTCACAGGCGGCCAGCAGGACCTTGTGACCCGCCTCAGTGTGGCGTTGAGCGAGTTTGCCGATCGTCGTCGTCTTGCCAACGCCATTCACGCCCACAACGAGGACCACGTAGGGTCGAGCCGGTAGCGATTCAAGTGCAGTGTCGGTCGGCGACAGCAGACAGGATTCCAGTTCGGCCTGCAACAATTCGAAGACATCCGCGTCGGCGGGGGCATTGCCGGCTCGTTCACGCAGGCCGTCAGTGACAGCCACGGCCGTTTCCAGTCCCACATCAGCCGTGATGAGGATCTCCTCGATCTCATCCAGAACGTCATCATCGAGGCGACGATTGCCGACGGCTGTAGCGATGCGCCCGGCCAGAGCCTCGCGGGTGCGCGACAAGCCAGTGCGAATGCGATCGAAGAAACCTGCCATCAGCTGCGCGTGAGGACGCCTTCCTCGATGGCCGGGTCGACGATGTAGAGCATCGGCTCATCCTGCAGATTGAGCAGTCGGGCTTCGGGCAGACGGCGGCCCCGTGGATCGACGAGGATGTCCACCGTGGGGCGCGTGGGATGGAGTCTGCTGGTTCCCACGACACGGCCGATCTCGCCATTGTTGAGCTTGACGAGAGACCCGAGGGGAAAGATGGAAACGATGTCGATCAGCGCCTTGATCAGCGAACGCTCGAAGAGGCTGTTGCGCTGATCGATGATCTCCTTCAGGGCATTGTAGACGACGCGCGCCTGCCGATCGGCTCTCGGTTGCGCCATGGCCTCATAGGTATCGACAAGGCCGATGATGCGGGCGAATTCGTGGATTTCCTCTCCAACCAGTCCCATGGGATACCCACTGCCATCATGCCGTTCGTGGACCTGTACGACCACCTTGGCAATCCAATCGAAGGCCTTGCCAAAGGTCCGCACGATGCGCTGCGATTCTACCGGGTGCTGCCGCAGACTTTTGAGTTGCTCGGGGCTGAGACGATTGGCGCTCAATACCTCTTCAGGAACAGTGAGCATGCCCAGATCATGCATGAGGCCACACAACCCCAGGGCCAGATTGCGTCGCTCGTCAAAGTGGACGCCACGCCCCAGCCGCATGGCCATGATGGCGACATTGGCAGATCGGTGTGACCAGGAATCGGCCTCGGAACGACGCCGTACCGTCTCGGTCAGCAATTGGTCGCCTGACTCCAGCGAATGGAGCGCCGCGCGCACAGCAGCCACGACCATTGGGGCCTCAGGCGCTGCATCTGCTTCAGCAGCAGCGAAGATCGAGGCGGCCGCCTGGGTGAGGTCGTCAAAGACAGTGCGGGCAGGATTGTCTTCGGTTGCTGTTTCGGGCGGTGCATCCGAGGGGATCTGCTCGGCAACTACGGTGTCCGTCGCCGGCTGTTCTTCAACCGGCTGGAGCAGCTCACCCGCTTCCGCTTCAGGCGGCGGCAGCGGCGGCGGTGGCAGAACCGGAGAAGTGGGCGAAGGCAGGTGCCGGGCTTGTCTCGATGAACGCAGCATCTGGCTCATCCTAAGAGCCATCGCCGCGCTCCGCTTCGATAAGTCGTTGCGCCCAGTCGGCATCGATGCTGTCGAGCTTCCGGCTGAAACCGATCACAAGGGCGATATCGCAGATGTTGTTGATCTTGCGAGGCACGCCGGATGTGTATTCGTGGATCAGGTCGATCGCCTCAGGGTGGAAAATCGGCTCCTGACGCCCTGCCGTGGTGAGCCGGAAGTCGATGTATTGGCGCGTGTCTTCAATATGAAATGGACGCACGACGCCACGTGTGGCGATACGCTGGTCGAGACCGCCGTGTTTCCGAATCCGTTCACCCAGTGCACCCTGGCCAACGAGTAGCAACGTGATCAGGAAGGCATCGTCCAGTTGCAGGTTCAGCAGCAGACGCATCTCTTCAAAGATGCTGTCCTCCTGCAGCAGTTGAGCCTCATCCACGACAACGATCGTCTCTTTGCCCTGCGAGTGGGCGTCATAGACGATCTCGTGAATCCGATGCACGGTCCGTTGGCGGTCCGGCTCGGTGGGAAGGTCGTCGCCCAGCTGATATAGAATCTCATTCAGGAACTGATCCCCATCCCGACAGGGATTGCTCATCAAGGCAATTTCCGTCCTGGAGGCATCCAGTTCGTGCAGCAGGGACCGAGCGACCATCGTCTTGCCGCAGCCAGAATCCCCGGTGAGCATCGCCGCCCCGTGTCTGCTCTGCAATGTGTAGAGCAAGCGGGTGTACAGATCCCTCAGTTCCTCACTGTGAAAGAGGAACCGTGGATCGGGCGTATTCTCGAAGGGTTTGTCGGTGAGTCCCCAGTAGGCCTCGTACATCACCATCCACGTCAGCTGTGCGGCAGAGCTTGCCATCCCCTCGGCACATGAAGAATGCTCCAGCGAAGACGGCATGAGCGGTGCTAAACCTATGAAGATTACCGTTTTAGACACTGAAGTGTCAAGGGAGCTTGGCCTCATGCAATGATCCAATTTGTGCAATACTGGTGCTAAACATGCAAAATTGAGGCCTCCCCGCATCGTTGACGAAGGCAGGAGCACCGGCTACATTCTCGAATTCCCTCCTTTCAGAGAGCTAGCTGATTGCGGCACAGTGAGTTACCATCGAAAGTCCCAGATGTGACGAAGTGGTGGGTGACGCTCTTCAGCTTGGTCCTGCTGAGCGCGCCCGTCCTCCCCGCACCACAGACTCTTGCCCCTGATGCGCTGGTGCCCGGCCAGCGGGGCATCGGCTACTGCGTGTTGCAGGGCACACAGGTCGATTCCTTTGGTGTGGAGATCCTCGGCGTCCAGAACAATGCCATGCACCCGGGCCGTGATCTGATCCTGGCGCGCCTGTCGGGGGCCAATCTGGAACAGACCGGGATTATTCAGGGCATGAGCGGATCTCCGGTGTATGTAGATGGCAAACTCATTGGCGCCGTCTCCTATGGGTGGGGATTTGCATCCGAGCCGATCTGCGGCATCACGCCAATTGGCGAGATGCTGGAGTTACTCGAACGAGACCTGTCCCCCCCCAATGATCTGCCTTCTCCACCTACCCGGAGCCATCACACGACGGGCGGCTTCTCTCCTCTGTCCCTGCCAGTGTGGGTCAGCGGGATTGACGCCGCCACGGAGGCCTTTCTCGCAGACGTTCTGGAACCTGTAGGGCTCGTGCCCGTCTCTGGTGTGGCCGGCCAAGTGACATCGACCGCCGCAACCGAACCCCTGCGACCCGGCAGTTCTTTTGGCGTTCAGTTGGTGCGCGGCGATCTGACCATGACTGCCATCGGTACGGTGACCTGGGTGGATGGCAACCGCGTGCTGGGATTCGGCCACCCCTACCTGGGGGCCGGCGCCATCGACATGCCGATGACCCGGACCGTGATCCACGCCGTGCTGCCGAATCGGTATTCCTCATTCGTTCTCGGTTCTGCAGGCGAAGAAATCGGCGCCTTGCGACAGGATCGCGCCACCGCCGTGGCTGGTGTTCTGGGCGAACGAGCGGCCATGCTGCCAGTGACGGTCACCGTGGACGGACCCTCGACACAGACGTCACTGACGGCACAGGTCGTCGACCACGCCACCTTCTCCGGTGCCCTGACCCAGATCGTCATATACAGTGCCCTGCGATCGGTGGAGAAGCTGCTGGGGTTGGCCAGCCTTGATGTACATCTGCGGGTGCAGTTGACGGACGGGCGACGGGTCGAGTGGAATCAGGTCTTCAGCGGTCTGCATGCCACGCTGTTTGCTGCGCAGGCCGTGGGTGCTCCCCTGTCAGAGCTGACGTGGTCCGGTCAGGAGGATGTCCACCTGCAGTCGGTTCATGTAGACATCAGAATCCGGGAGGATGTCCGTGTCGCCCAGATCATGGCCGCTCGACATCAACCCCAATCGCCTCGACCGGGACACCCCATGACACTGCAGATCGAACTGGATCCATTTCAGGCGCCTCGGGAGCAGGTCGAGATCGAACTGCCACTGCCGGCTACAGCCCGGGGTCTGCCGATCCAGATCCGTATTGGCAACGGATCCTCGGCCCTGACATGGGCCGCCGAGCGTTTCCCCGAGCCAACGCCTCGCGACAGCGATGAGTTGCTGGCGCGGTTGCGGCGTCCGCGGCGCAACGACGATCTGGTCGTTGAAGTCATCGCAGACGTGCCGGGCCTGGCTCTCGACGGTACTGCCCTGCCGGCACTGCCCGGCTCCGTGCGTCACTGGCTGCAACAGACCCCGGCCGTAGGACGCGTCGGTCCGATTCAGGGGCGGGTCCTTCACAGCGTGCGTCTGCGCGTGCCCTTCGTGGTGAAAGGTGAACAAGTGATCGACCTGGGAAGGCTCGAGCAATGAAACGGGTGGCACTGCTACTGGCACTGTGGGTGACAGCCGTTCACGGTGTCGAGCCGACAACGGTCTATCACGGACGTCTCGCCGACTTTTCCGGCGGCGAAGGAGAGCACGTGACGCTTCACGCCGACGGGGGTCTGAGTCTGGGGCCGGCACTGATCCAGGACATCGATACCATGGCCGAGCGTGTCTGGGCCGTGGCAACTGACGGCGATCGCCTCTACGTCGCCACTGGCGATCAGGGTCAGGTCCTCATCATCCAATCCGGACGCATCCAACAGACGGTGTCCATCGATGGCGGCGCACCGATGGCGCTGGCCGTGGGCGCCAGTGGGCTCTACATCGGTACGGGGTCAGGAGGACGCCTCCTGCGCCATCTTCCCAGCGGCGTCACCGAGGAATTGCTGACGACGACGAGTCAGTATGTGTGGGATCTGGCCATCGATGGGGATGGTGTGCTGATCGCCTGTGGTGCCGAAGCACGCGTGCTGCGCTGGCGACGCAATGGCGAGGTCGACACCTTGCTGCACAAGCCGATCGATGGTCACGTTCGGACGCTGGCCCATCGACAGGATCACTGGCTGGCCGGTACCACCGCCAGTGCGACGGGTGATGAAAGTGCGGGACATGGGCGTGTATACGCATTGGATGGTGAGGGTGGCGCGCGTCTGTTGCTGGAGACGGAACTGGAGGAGGTTGCAGATCTGGCCGTCGTCGGCGACGTCACCTTCGTCGCTGCCATGACCGTACCAGACAAGGGCCAGCCCACAGCAACACTCCTGCGACTCAACGCGGACGGCGCCAGCTACCCGATCTGGAGCGGCACGGGGATCTGGGCCGGACTGGTGCGCGATGGTGAGGATGTCGTCGCCATCACGCGTGAACCGACACGCGTGATGCGTCTTCCCGGTCGTGGCCAGACAGAAGCCCCGTCGGGAGCCATTCTGGCTCGAACCGACTCGATCTCACCCAGTGCCGTGGCGTGGCAGGCTGGCAGTCTCCTGCTGGGCGACAGCCAGTCCGGGAACCTCTGGCGCCTGCAGGCATCGGCTGCCTCAAGCGGCCGCTTCGATGCACCCGTATACGATGCCAGGCAAGTGGCCACCTGGGGCAGCCTGGCATGGCGTGGGCAGGGGCACGTAAGCTCGCAGACGCGCTCCGGCAACAGTGACGAGCCTGACGACACCTGGAGCGACTGGTCGGCGCCACAGACGTCCGGCGAGGCTGTCTCCAGCCCTGCGGCACGATATCTGCAGTACCGCCTCACCCTGGAAGACGACGATGAGCTACCGGCCCATGTTGAGGGTGTCTGGTTCCGGCTCCGCCAGGCCAACCTGCCCCCACGCATCGACGAGGTGATCACCTTCCCCTATCGCGGTGGCGCCGGTGCGCTGCAGAATCCGGATCAGATCCCGCTACCTGGCCCACAGCGCAACTACACCAACGGCCCACCTCAGCGGAAGAGTCTGCGCGTGCTGCGATGGAAGGCGAGCGACGCCAATGGGGATCCATTGCAGTTCGATATCTATCTGCGTGGCACCGGCCAGAAGACGTGGAAGCTCATCGGGGAGAATGTCGAGCGCGTCAAGACGGTCGTGTGGGATACCGAGCTGATGCCCGAGGGCATCACGAGTCTGAAGCTGGTCGCCAGCGATGCGTCGTCGAATCCTGCGGGCACGGCCCTCGAAGACAGCTACACGACGCCACCCTTCATCATCGACAACACGCCGCCCCTCGTAGAGTTGAGGCAACGGCAGGAAGGGGGCCAGACGATCATCGAGGCAGGCTTGACCGATGCCGTCTCTGCCCTGCGGGGCGCACGCTTCAGTCTTGATTATGATGAGGCCACGACTCGACTGGGCGCCACCGATGGCCTGTTCGACGGCTCGCGGGAGGCGCTCCAGTTTGTCCTGCCCGCCATGCCGGCCGGAGAACACGTGGTGACCGTGCAGGCGTGGGACGAGTTGGAGAACGTAGGTGTGGCTCAGATTCTGGTAGAGATCCAGCCGTGACCGAAATCGCAGATGCCGCCCACATGCGGCGCGCCCTGCGGCTGGCCAGCCGCGGGCGCGGGCACGTGAGTCCCAATCCGATGGTTGGCGCTGTCGTGGTCGCCGCCGATGGACGCATCCTCGGCGAAGGGTATCACCAGCAGTTGGGCGGCCCCCACGCCGAAGCCCACGCCCTGCGCGCCGCCGGCGATCAGGCGCGCGGCAGCACGGTCTATTGCACCCTCGAGCCCTGCGCCCATCACGGCCGGACTCCGCCCTGTTCGGAGGCCCTCATTCAAGCGGGTGTGCGGCGCGTGGTGGTCGCCCTGCAGGATCCGGACCAGCATGTGGGCGGCACGGGGTTCCGGCTCTTGCGCGAGGCGGGGATTCAGGTGGATGTGGGTGTTGGCGCACAGGCCGTAGAGGAGCAGCTGGCCGCCTACCTCCACCACCGACGCCATGGCCGGCCCCGGGTCTGGTTGAAGCTGGGCCAGAGTCTCGACGGCCGCATCGCCACAAAGACCGGCGCTTCGCGCTGGATCACCGGTGAGGTTGCGCGACGACACGCGCATCAGTGGCGCTCCTGGATGGACATGATCGCCGTCGGTGCCGGCACCATCAGCGCCGATGATCCAGCCCTGACCGTGCGCCACGTGGAGGGTCGTGATCCACGCGCCCTCGTCATCAGCGCCAATCTCAGCTGCCCGCCCACGGCCCAGATCTTCGGTCGCGAGGGAACCGTCCTGGCCACCAGCGACCACGATGTGGCGGCGGCAGCTGACTACGCAGCGCGCGGGGCGCAGATCTGGTCCATGGGGGCCACGGACTCTCTGCTTGATCTGCCCACCCTCATGCAGCGCGCCGGCAAGGAAGGCCTCACCAGCTTGCTGATCGAGGGAGGTCGAACACTGGCCGCGGCGGCACTGCGAGCTCAGATCGTAGACGAAGTCATGGTGTATGTGGCCCCCCGCCTCATCGGTGAAGGTCTGGCCGGAATCGGGGATCTGGGTGTAGAAGAGATTGATGACAACCTCCGACTGGAGGCCGTCACCACACGCCGCCTGGGAGACGACGTATTGTACACCGGAAAGGTGGTATATCCGTGTTCACCGGACTGATCGAAGAAGTAGGCCGCGTGCGGCGCGTTGAACGCGCCAGTGCAGGCCTGCAACGCCTGGAGTTGGAGGCGAGTATCGTGAGCCAGGATCTGGCCCTGGGCGACAGCGTCAGTATCAATGGCGCCTGCCAGACGGTGGTCAGCATCAATGGGAAGCGGTTCTGTGTCGAGTCGGTGGAGGAGACACTGAAGCGGACAACACTGGGCGACCTGCGGTCGGGTGATGTGGTAAATCTGGAGCGGGCCCTGCGTGCCAGCGATCGCCTGGGGGGCCATATGGTCCTGGGACATGTGGATGGTGTCGGCCACATCCGTCGCATGGAGGAAGGGTCGGGGCAGTGGACGGTGGCCGTCGAGCCCCCGGCTGAATTGGGCCGCTATATCGCCGGGAAAGGCTCAATCGCCATCGATGGAATCAGCCTGACCGTGGCCTCTGTGTCAGGCGCCGAAGTCAAAGGGGCCGAAGTCTTTACGGTCGCCATCATACCCCATACATTCAGTCACACCCACCTGCCTCACCGCAGTGTGGGGGATCCTGTGAATCTGGAAGTCGATGTCGTGGCGCGATACGTAGAACGGCTCCTGACGCCGGATTCATCGGCCAAGGCCGCTGGCCTGCAGATGGACGATCTGCGACGGCTGGGCTACAGCTAAAGTGATCTCCTGAAATTGATCATTGGGCCCGGGCGTTGCCGGGCCTTTTTTCTCACTCCTCCTGTCTGGTCTCATGACTGATTTCGACACCATCGAGGAAGTAGTCGACGAACTCCAGGCAGGGCATATGATTGTCCTCGTCGATGAGCGCGCCGTCGATGTGGATGGGTCCGAACTGGTCGGCGAGGGTGAGTTGATGATGATCGCTGAACTGGCCGACTCCAATTCCATCCACTTCCTGGCCCAGAAGGCTGGCGGTCCGGTCTATGTCGCTGCCGAATGCAGCCATCTGGAACGCCTCGGGTTAAGTGCCGCCCGCGCTGATTCGTCGGGGCCTCGCGGCGCGTCCTACATGGTGCCCGTCAATGCACGCGATGTCGACGGGACAGGGGTCTCGGCCCACGATCGCGCCATGACGATCCGTCGTCTCGCCGACCCCAACAGCACGCACAGTGACTTTGTACAGCCTGGCCATGTGACCCCCATCGCCTCCCAGTCGGGTGGCGTGCTGCGCCGCGCCGGACACACCGAAGGGTCCGTCGATCTGGCCCGACTGGCGACATTCACGCCACCTGTCGCGGTGCTGGCCTCCATCCTCGATGAGGATGGTGAGGTCGCCTCAACTCCTTATCTGCTGGAATTTGCCAACCGCCATGGCCTCAAGATCGCCACATTGCGCGACCTGATCGCATATCGCAGCCATGCGGAGAAACTGGTCAGCCTCGAGGCCAAGGCTCGGCTGCCGACTCGTCACGGCGAATTCACGACCTATGCCTATCGCTCCCTCGTCGACAACAGTCCCTACATCGCCCTCGTCATGGGAGATGTGGCCGATGGTGAACCAGCCCTGGTACGCATGCACTCCTGTTGCGTCACCGGCGACGCGCTGGGCTCCAATCTCTGTGACTGTGGCGAGCAACTGCAGGCAGCCATGGCGATGATCGCGGCCGAAGGGCGTGGCGTCATCGTGTATATCCAGAGCCATGAGGGCCGCGGCATCGGCGTCTTGCACAAACTGAAGGCCTACGAACTGCAGCAGGAACAGGGGCTGGACACAATCGAGGCCAATCACGCCCTCGGTCTGCCAGCCGACAGCCGTGACTATGGCATCGGCGCCCAGGTCCTGCAGGATCTGGGATTGCGCCAGCTTCGTTTGCTGACCAACAACCCGCGCAAGCGCGTGGGTCTGGACGGCTATGGACTCAACGTGGTCGAGCAGGTGCCGATCGTCGCTGATCCCAATCCGCACAATATCCGCTATCTACGCACCAAACGTGACCGTATGGGTCACGCGACCCTGCTTGAGGAGGGAGATCAACCCGATGCCCAGAGTGCATGAGGGCAAGCTCGATGCGTCGAGCCGCCGCTTCGCCATCGTCAACAGCCGTTTCAACAGCCTGATCACCTCGCGTCTTCTCGATGGCGCTCTCGACTGCCTGCGACGCCACGGCTGTCCCGAGGACAATGTCGAGATCGCCTGGGTTCCAGGCGCCTTCGAGTTGCCACTGACGGCCAAACGTCTGGCTGCGACGGGCCGGTTCGACGTCGTCATCTGTCTGGGCGCGATCATCCGTTCGGCGACACCTCACTTCGATTTTGTCGCCGCCGAGGCGGCGCGAGGGATCGCCGCCGTCGGTCTGGATTGCGGCGTACCGGTCACCTTTGGCGTCATCACCACCGACGACGTTGAACAAGCGATCGAACGAGCCGGAACCCTGTCAGGGAATCGGGGCTGGGACGCGGCTGCCAATGCAATCGAGATGGCCAATCTCCTCGGCGACATGGATTAGGAGTCCACCTTACCCTTGACCGACCGGCCAATGGAGGATAGCTCCCTTCATGGAGATTCTCCCCAGGAAGAGTCCTCTTCTCGTCAGAATCGTTGGGACGATGGTGAATGGGGCGATGCGGAGAATGTGGAGATTCCGCAGACGCGCTCTGGCGCGCGTCAGTTGGCTTTGCGTGCCCTGTACTGGGAGACTGCCAATCCGGGGCAGATCTCCGAAGCGCTGCAACAGTTGGGCGCATCCTGCAAGCTGTCGGCCAAGTTGCGATTCTTTGCAGAGCAGGTGGCTATCGCTGCCGTCGAACACCGGACCGAACTGGATGGGTTGATCCACGCCAAAGCCACCAATTGGCGCCCGGAACGAATCGCCCGTCTCGACGGTCTGATTCTGCGCATGGCCCTGGCGGAGTTGCTCTACGTGGAAGGGGTACCAGCTCGAGTCACGATCCACGAAGCGGTCGAACTGGCCAAGAGTTATGGCGGCGAGAAGTCCTTTCGCTTCGTCAATGGTCTGCTGGACGCCATCGCCCGCGACCACAAACTGGAGCTGTGAGCAGCTCCGATCTACTGTTGCGCCCCGGGATTCGGCCGACCGACACCGGTATCGGCCTGAACCGAGGATGAGCCTGCGACCAGGATCGGCCAATCACGGCCGAAGTCTCCTGCATGACGGCCAGCCAGCCTCATGTGGCCGGCGATCAGGCGGTCGAGTATTTTTACTGACCGGGCAGACCCGATGCCCCGACTCCAGACCAGCGCTTTCTCCACACTGAGGTAGTCCATGCTCGGCCGTTACCTGAAGAAGCTGTTCGGCTCGCAGGCGGATCGCGAGTTCAAGAAGGCGGAAGATATCATCACCGCCGTGAACCGCCACGCCGAAAGCTATCAATCCCTCTCCGACGCCGAACTCTTCGGCAAGACGGCTGAGTTCCGGCAACGGCTCGACGAGGCGCGCGGTGCTTTCCGGCAGGAGTCGGAGCAGATTGAGGAGCAACTGCGCAGCGATCTGGACGCGGACGAGCGGGTCCGTCTCAATGACCGTCACGCGGAGCTGGAAGGCGCCATTCGCGATGCCGAAGCGCAGACCCTAGACGCCCTGATGCCGGAAGCCTTCGCCACGGTGAAGGATGCGTGTCGGCGCCTGTGTGGACGCAAGTGGGAAGTCGTGGGCGGCGAAGAAGAATGGTTCATGGTGCCCTATGACGTACAGATGTATGGCGCCACCGTACTGCATGACGGCAAGGTCGCCGAGATGGCCACCGGTGAAGGCAAGACTCTGGTGGCGACCATGCCACTGTATCTGAATGCGCTTCCCGGTCGCGGTGCCCACCTGATCACCCACAACAACTACCTGGCCAAACGCGATGGCATGTGGATGGGTGCGCTCTACAACTTCCTGGGACTGTCGGTCGGTATCATCCAGGATGCCCGTCAGACCGGCGGCGCCGAGGCGTATGTGTTGCCGGCGACCGAGGCGGTGCCAGCTGGCTTCGACTGGCAACCGGCTGACCGTCGGCAGGCCTATGCGTCCGATATCATCTATGCGACCAAAGACCAGATTGGCTTCGACTACCTCTACGATAATATGTCGACGCGACGCGAACAGATCTCGCAGCGCGAATTCAACTATGCCATTGTGGATGAGGCCGATTCCAACCTCATCGATGATGCCCGTACGCCACTGATCATCTCCGGACCGGTGCCGGAGAGCACGAACCGGTATGCAGAGTTCAAGCCACTGGTAGAGAAACTCCTGCGCGCGCAGACCAACCTGGTGAACCAACTGGTCGCCAGTGCGGAGAAGAAACGCGCCGAGGGTGGCGACGAATACGACATCGGGATCGACTTGTTGCGGTG
>JABHDC010000008.1 GCA_018673255.1 Gemmatimonadota bacterium | reverse complement strand
CGCAGTGGACGCCTCACCCCCGGTGATGACCTGGTCTATTGCCCCGACCAGCCCATCCAGTGTCTTGCCAGGGGTGATCGTCAGAGAGTCCGATGGCGAGACGGCAATGACCGCATGGCTGGTGGCAGCAGCTTCGCAGCGCCCCGAGTGACCGCGATGGTGGCAGCCATCCTGTCTGAAAATCTGGAAGCAGATCTGGCGGCGGTCCATCACCTGTTGCGAGATCGTGCAGGCCATGTTCAGGAGGCTGATCGTGAGGCTCCGGATCGCAAGCCGACGATTTGCCCGACCGGGACCAGGGCAGCCCTCTACCCGTACACGAAGGAGATGCATGCCCTGGTCCGCTTCCGTGATCTGCTCTCGTTCGGGATCACCGGTGTGGCGGATCCACCGGGTCGGCGGTGCGTGGGGAGAGATGCGGGAGAGGTCCTCCACCTGCCACCGGTGGGTGTGACAATCTCCGCCTCGTTGCCACGCGCGCTGGAAGATGCCGACCTGCTGGTGCTGGGATATGTCAGGAAGCTCGGGGCCATCCAGCGGCGCGATGTTCAGGCCGAAGCAGTGTCACAGGCCCTGGATGTTCATGCTGACGTCTTCGGCTTCGAGGAGATCGATTGTGAGGGGCATGCCACCCTTCATCGCCGTGCCTCTGATCTCGGACGGCGTCTGAGAAGTCCTGGTGTCGGCATGGACGACGCAAGAGTGTGGCTCGCCACGCCATCGGCGGATGGTCCCGTCGATCGACCTGTGCTCGGCGTCTTCGGGACCAGTTCGGCGCAGGGCAAGTTCACGCTCCAGTTGGCATTGCGGCGCGAACTGCTCAAGCGCGGCTATCGTGTCGGCCAACTCGGCACAGAACATCACGCCGAACTGTTCGGTCTCGACATCAGCTTTCCCATGGGCTACGACTCAAGGGTGGAACTGCCCGTAGAGTATTGGCCAGAGTATCTGGATCGGCGTCTGCGTCATTTGTGCGCGCAACGGCAACCCGATGTGCTGGTCGTGGGGTCACAGTCGGGCACGGTCCCATACGACATCCACGATCCACGCACGCTGACCCTGTCGACGCTGGCCTTCCTGTTGGGGACCAAGCCGGATGCCTGCATTCTTGTGATCAATGCAATCGATGAGGCCGACTACGTGCAGTCGACGATTCAGACGCTCGAATCGTTGTCACAAACCCGTGTCATCGCTCTGGCTGTTAGCGACAAACAGGGCCGGGATTCGGGTGGGCAGGGCGTGGCAGCGAATCAGACAGGGGATGGGCACGCCATGGTGGAAGAGGTGACGGGCCAGCTGTCACGGCTCCATGGCCGTCCCGTCTTCTGCATTGGGCGAAGTGAGGACGTTTGCCAAATGACTGACCAGGTCGTCGGCACATTCACGCAGATCGAGTCAAAGGTGGCGGCATGAAACCGGCGTTGGCCGCACAGATCCGCCAAATCATCGCAACCTGTCTCCAGCTCAGCATCGGTCCCGATGAACTACCCGATGATGAGCCGCTGTTTCTCGAAGATGATTTCGACTCGATCGGGTCTCTGGAGATCATTGATGCCATCGAATGCACGTTCGATCTGCGCGTCAGTGATGATGATCTGACCCAGGACCTGTTGTATTCTGTCCGAAGCTTGACGGACTATGTGGAGGGGCGATTGAGCGTCGCCGAACAGGATGCTGTCGTTACTGCTTGATCAGCTCCGCTCGTGCCACTGTTCCTGCTCAGCTTCCTCGATGCTGAGGTGCTGGCGGTCCACTCGACCGAAGGCCTCGCTCGGAACGACGCCAGCGGGGTTGTGCTGGAAGGCATCGGTGCCCCGCATCAGGTAACTCCTGAAATGCGGATTTACCGACAGGTCACACTTCACCTGCGTGCCTGAGTAGCGCACCGTCAGGCCGACACGCGGGCGATCCGACGGATTGCCGGGAGATCCGTGGATGAGCCGATCGTCGTGCAGAGAGATCTCGCCCGCCTTCAGGCAGATCGGCACGGCCGCGTCGGTCCGCACTGAGCCTTGTTCGAGTTCCAGTGTCAGTACTGAGTCGGTATCGTTCGAGCGTTCATGTTTGATCAAGCCCGTCTTG
>JABHDC010000103.1 GCA_018673255.1 Gemmatimonadota bacterium | reverse complement strand
GGCGATGAAGGCGGCGGCATCGCGTGACATCAGTGCCTTGCGCTGGTGCATGTCATCCACGACGAAAAGTTCGGTGACGCCTGTGTGTCCGAGTTCTCTATCCATCAAATCGCGCGGGATGACACCAGTCACATGGCCCCCGCCGTCCAGGACGGCCTGGGCGATCTCTCCCATGAGTCCCACACGTCCGCCGCCGTAAATCAGGCCCACCTGTCGAGCCACCAGCTCTTTGCCCAGGGTGACGGCCGCCTGCTGGTAACGTTTGTCATCCGGGGACTTGGAGCCGCAGTAGACGCAGATGTTGACTGCTGGTGTGGGCACGAGGTCTCTCCGGACAGGGTCAGTGACTGGCGAAATAATATGAAAAAGCCGGATGACGAATCCCGCGTCTTCACGACGCTCGTCACCCGGCTCATTACCCCCGCGTATCGATAGCAGCCGCAATCAGGCGGCCAGTATCGTGCTGTAATTCTCCGATCGCGCGCGCTTTCGATCGCGCCGCGATTAGCGATCGGACCTTAAAACACCTCGTTGTCGTCGCAGATCGCCAGCAGCGCCTGATAGCGCTGCGGGTGACGCAGCTTGCCGAGGGCGCGCTCCTTCAACTGGCGCACACGCTCGCGAGTCAGATTCATCGTGCCGCCGATCTCTTCCAGCGTCATCGACTCATTGCCGTCGAGGCCGAAGTAGAGGCGGATGATGCGCAACTCGCGCTCGTCGAGGCTTTCCAGTACTTCTTCGAGCTGATTTCGGGAGGCCGTCTCCATCACATGCATGTCGGGCGTCGCCTGATTGTCATCACGCAGGATGTTCATCAGGCTGCGCTCGTCGTCCTCCTCAAAGCTCTCGTCGAGGGAACGGACGGTGCGGGCATGAAGCATGGTGTCGAGCACGTCCTGAGGCGCCATGTCCAACTCCTTGGCGATCTCTTCGATGTGGGGCTCGGTCTCACGGCCCTGGCCCAACTTGCGGCTGGCCTTGGAGATGTCCTTCAGCAGGCTCAGCTTGTTCAGCGGCAGACGCACGGTACGGGCGTGCTCGGCGATGGTCTGCAGAATCGACTGCTTGATCCACCACACGGCATAGGAGATGAACTTGAAGCCCTTCTCGCCGTCGAAGCGCTCGGCCGCTGTCATGAGGCCGACATTGCCGGCGCTGATCAGGTCGGACAGGGACAGGCCACGATTCTGATACTTCTTGGCCACGTCGATGACGAAGCGCAGGTTTGCCTGCACCAGCTCGTCACGCGCTTCCTGGTCGCCGGCGTGAACCTTGGCCGACAACTCAACTTCCTTCTCGCGCGACAGCGGCGTCGAGTCAGCAATGTCATCGAAATAGAGGCGCAGCGCGCTCTCTTCGTCCTTCAGCACTTCCTGCAGTGTGTACGCCATGTTCAGTTACTCCTGGGCGTGGTGGGGGCGAGAATCATTTTTGTGTGCTTCACAGGCCGCAGACCTCCAGACGATCTGCCAACAACTGATGCATCTGCGTCGCGTCCTGCGTCGCGATCACGGTGTCCACGAAGTCACGCTCACTGAATGCGCGAGCAAGGACACCGATCAATCTCAGGTAAAGCCCCGGCGCGTCGGCCGGTACGGCGATCAGGCAGATGAGCCCCACATTGTGGCGCTCGTCGCCAGACGGAAAGTCGATCGAACGCTCAGGACTCGTGCCGATGGCCACGCCGAGTCGATGGACCATGCGGCCACGGGCATGGGGCAGGGCGATGACGCCGTCCAGGACGGTGCTCTGAAGATTTTCGCGCTCCAGCACAGCCTGAAGAAATGCCAGGCTGTCATCGATGATGCCCTGTTCGCTCAAGCGATCGATCAGCTTCTTGATCGCCTCGATCTTGCCTTCAGCAACGATCCCAGGAATCAACATATCTGGATGCAGCAGACCGGTCAGATCGCTCTGGCCGTTTCCTGCAATTTTTGCATCCAGTTGTGGTTGATATAGGGAATTCGTGGTCAACGTATTGTTTTCTTTGTAGTTACGTGTCAACAGTGTATCAGGTGCAATTTCTGCGTTCGAATGATGTCGACGACTACGGCGAGTGTGCAGTGCCGTGGTCTCTCTTCTGCGGCAGGTGTCGTAACTCACTGTTAAAGCACCAGATATGTTTTGTTCAGTAAACCCCGACCACCGTCGCCGCTCAAGTGGCGGTCATTGGTGTCAATACCGGTAATGCAAACGGGATGCCATAGGATGAATGGAGAGAGATAAAGGTATAAAATACAATTGGTTAGGGAATTTGTAATTCTGTGGACTGGATCGCCAGGCAAGGAATCCGATCCATGTCGTGCAGAAATTGCACGACGAGCCTCTCTTGGAGGCGCTAGTACCAGAGGATGTTCGGAGGGGGCAACTGCAGGCGTCTGGTGCCAGGCGAACGCCGGCCAGTGGCCTTAGATGAGGCCGTACTGTTTCAGCTTGTATTGGAGGGCACGGACACTAATCCCCAAAATCGTGGCAGCCTCGCGGCGATTCGACGTCACACGCTCAAGGGTGTGGCGGATCAGCTCGCGCTCTGCTTCATCGATGGAGGAGCCCAGCGGCAGGCTGACGCTCCCCGATGGTGTGGCATCATCGACTTCCATGGATTCACCCAGGACCTCAGACACCTGACGGTCCTCCACCACGGGAGCATCTCCGGTGACGACCAGTCGCTGCACGACGTTGCGTAGTTCGCGCACATTGCCGGGCCAGGGATGGCGGTTGAGCAACTCCATCGCCGCTGGACTGGGACGCTTGCGCGGTTGCTCATAAGCCCTGCAGGTCTCGTCAAAGAACCACTCGACGAGGGTTGGAATGTCCTCTCGGCGATCCCGCAGAGGCGGGACGTCGATGGGGACCACATTCAGGCGGTAGTAGAGATCGTCTCGGAAGCCGCCCGCTTCCACGGCCGCCTCCAGATGGCGGTTGGTGGCGGCGATGATGCGCACATCGGCCGTGTGCACGCGCGTGTCACCCAGCGGCTGGAATTCGTGCGCCTCCAGCACGCGCAGCAACTCGACCTGATTCTTGAGAGGGACCTCGCCGATCTCGTCGAGGAACAGCGTGCCGCCTTCAGCCAGTGTGAAACGACCCGGCCGATCGGCATGAGCGCTGGTGAAGGCGCCCCGCTTGTGGCCAAACAACTCACTGGCGAACAGATCCTCCGTGAAGCCACCGCAATTCACCGCGACGAAGGGGCCTTCGGATCGCCGAGATCGGTCGTGGACGGAACGCGCGATCAGTTCTTTGCCGGCGCCCGTTTCCCCGCGGAGCAGCACGGGCACGTCGGATTGGGCAACCTGCTTGACCAGTCGGGTCGCGCGCTGCATCGCCGCGGACAGGCGTACGATCTTCCGGAAGGCATCGTCGGTTTCCTGGCGCGCGTCGAGCTTGGAGTGGAGTTCACGATTCTCACGCAGCAGTTCAACGCGATCGATGGCACGTTCCACCACCAGACGAAGGTGGGCCAGATCAACCGGTTTGGTGAGAAAGTCGTGGGCGCCCTTCTTCATGGCTTCCACGGCGGTACTGACATTTCCGTGGGCCGTGAGCAGAATGGCCTGCGTGTCCGGATAATCGTGACCTACGTGTTCGAGCAGTTCCATGCCCGTCGAGCCGGGCATACGCAGATCGAGGATGACGACGTCGAAGTGGGCCTGCCGCAATCGTGCCCGCACCGCATCGCCGTCGGGCACGGTCTCCACCGCATAGCCAGGTGCCTCCAGAGCTTCTTTCAGGCCCTCACGGATATACACTTCGTCGTCGGCGACGAGAATCCGGGCAGGTGGTTCTGACATCGGTTCAGATTATCCGGTCTGTACGGGCAATTCGAGGTCGACGGTCGTGCCTTCATCCGGGCGGCTGTGAAGATGAAGCAAGCCACCATGCTGCTGCACGATGCCCTGTGCGATCGACAGACCCAGGCCGCTGCCGGTGTCCTTGGTAGTATAGTAGTACTCCAAAACCCGCTCCAGATCCTCTGCCGGGATCCCGCACCCATCGTCCTGGACGCGTAATCGCAGTCTGTCTTCGCCGATTCGCTCGGCACGAAGTCGCACCTGTCCGTCCTTCTCCAACGCCTGCAGGGCATTGATGATGATGTTGAGCAGGGCCTGGCTCAGCATATTGTCATCCGCTTCAAGCATGGGCAGATGGTCGGCAGGTTCGAGAATGAGGACGACGCCCTGCTGTCGGGCCTCGGGTGCCACGAGAGCGTGCAGGCGTTCCAGCAGGGCCTGGGGCGCGACGGGAGCCAGGTGCAGTGCCGGTGGTCTGGAGAAACGCAGGAAGTTCTGCACAATGCCATCCAGGCGCCGCATCTCGGCGCGAGCGATGTCGAGCCGCTCGACGAATCGGGTGCCTATCGCCGGATCCAGTTCCACGGCGGCCTCACGCATCAGCTGCAACTGGATATCGACGGCGCCGAGAGGATTGCGGATCTCGTGAGCGACCGAGGCGGCCAGACGGCCGAGGGCCGCCATCTTCTCTGCCTGCCACAATTGGTGCTCATCGCGGGGTGAGTCCATCGGGGGGCCTTGAAATGGGAATGCGTGATTGACACTCGGAGAGGGAGTCGGTAGACTCGCCGCCCCTTATGCCAGAGATGTATGTCAGAGATGCAAATGGTGCCAGAGACTCAAGAGGATAGCGCGGCCACCGCCGCACGCAAGAAGAACGTGCAGAGCATGTTCAACGCCATCGCCGGGCGTTACGACCTGCTCAACCACTTGCTCAGCGCTGGGATCGACGTGTACTGGCGTCGACGCGCACTTGGGCGCTATCGCGGGGGCAGGCCGGGACGTGTGCTGGATCTGGCGACGGGCACAGGTGACTTTGCCCTGGCGGCGCGGCGACTGAAGCCGGACCGGATCGTCGGCGCCGATGTGGCGCTGGAGATGGTTCGTCTCGGCAGTCCCAAGGTGGCCCGCGTGGAACCGCTGGAGCGACTGCGGCTGATGGGGGGAGACGCGGAGCATCTTCCCTATCGAGACGACAGTTTTGATCTGATCACGGTCGCCTTTGGTGTGCGCAACTTCGGACATATTCCGACCGGCCTGGCCGAGGCCTGCCGCGTTCTGCGGCCAGGGGGTGAACTGATCGTTCTGGACTTCACCGAACCGACGCTGCCGGGTTTCCGGCAACTGTACCAGTTCTACTTCAAATACATCCTGCCGACACTCGGTGGATGGATCTCAGGGAATCGCGCCGCCTACAGCTATCTGCCACGCTCGGTTGGCACCTTCCCCCAGGGCGAGGCCTTCCTGGCGTTGCTGAACGACGCCGGATTCCAGGACAACCGTGCATTGTCGATGAGTCTGGGGATCTGTGCCGTCTATCAGGGGATCAAGCCAGGGCCACAGGGCTCGACGGGCGTGTAAGTTGACGCTCCCCCGAGGCACGGATATACTCGATCAGACCCACCGCAGAACCTGGCAACGCCAGTCCGACCCCCGGGCCCAAACCCAGAGTCATATGTGATCATAGAACAACAGATCGAGCGTGCCGGTCTGGCGGATATCCACGCCAGGATCCTCGATGGTGAGAGACTGTCGGCTGATGATGGCGTCCGGCTCTATGAAAGTGCCGAGCTGCCGATCCTCGGGTATCTGGCGAATCTGGTTCGCGAGGCACGACACGGTCATACGACCTACTACGTGCGCAATCAGCATATCAACTACACCAATGTCTGCAACAAGCTGTGCAAGTTCTGCTCCTTCTACGTGAAGCCAAAGGATGAGCGGGGGTATGTGCTCGAGCCGGAGCAGGCGGCGCAGCGGGTGCGGGATTACGCCGAGGTGCCGATCACGGAAATCCATATGGTCGGTGGTGTGAATCCGAAACTGCCGTATCAGTATTACCTCGACGTGCTTGCGGCCATGAAAGAGGCGCGACCCGAAGCGCATCTGAAGGCCTTCACCATGATCGAGGTGGCGCAGATCCAGCGGATCGCCAAGAAACCACTCGAAGAAGTCTTCGCCGATCTGAGGGGCGTCGGGCTCGAATCGCTTCCTGG
>JABHDC010000102.1 GCA_018673255.1 Gemmatimonadota bacterium | reverse complement strand
TGCAACCCGTGTGCCCTGGCCGACGGCGACCTTCGATCAGGTGATGCGCTGGCACCTTGGGGGACGCACGATCCGCTCGATTCGCACGCCCGGACACAGTATCGACGGTACGAGTTATCTCGTGGAAGATGCCCGGGTCCTGATCGCCGGCGATGCGATTGCCACGGGAATTGTGCCGGCGCTCAACGATGGAGATGGGCGCACCCTGGAGATGTCGCACCGACTGCTGCTGGAAATGACGGAAGAGGAGATCTCGGTCCTGATTCCCGGTCACGGCCCGGTGGTGCGGGACGATGCCGTGGCGGACTGCCTGGTGTGGGGGGCTGAGTATCTGCGCGCCGTACGGCAACGACTGCGTGAGCAGTTGATGAGTGGCATCGAAGTGGAAGAGGCTCTGTTGGCCTCCTGTCCCTACGACGAGTTTGTCGGAGATCGCTATGACCGGGAGCGTCACAGCATGCTGCGTCGGCACGAGGCGGCAGTGACCAAGATGATCTCGGAAGAGCGAACGCGGATTCCCTGACCGCATGGCGCAGCGCTACGCCATGCTGCTGTCAGGTGCCGAGGCCGGGGCCTCGGGTGTCAGGCGGGCTCGCTCTGCAGTTGGGCCAGACCCGCAGCCAGCGAGGGTGCCGGGTAAGCCAGATCGATGTGGCTCGTGCGACCATCCCAGGTAACTTCGAAACGCACGTGGAACATGGGGTCATGGGCAGGGATCCAGCCGTCCATGACATAGCAGTTGCTTGTTTCCACCTCCGGCTCGATGATCTCCATGTCGATCACTTCACTCCACAGGCTGACAATCTCCCGCATCAGGCGGCCGGCAACGGGACTGATGCGCTCGAATTCATCCCGCCCGACCTGACCGACATCGACCTGGCGGATGTCATCGCCTCTACCGATGTCACGGCCGATGATACAGGCGACCAGTTCCATGTTGATGTCGAAGCAGATTCGTCCCTGGCTGTCTTTGGGCTGGAAGGAATATGTGCAGCACGGGTAAGGGAAGAATCCGACCACATGCAGCCCGATGTCGTGCTTGACGGACACGACACGCACCTTCACATCCTCTCCCAGCGGTTCCACGAGATTCTGACGAATCGGCTCTGTCAACGTCGCATGAAGACTTGTCATCGCCTCGATCTGTTCTTCAACGCGTCCGGCAAAAGTGGTGTCGGATCGTTTTAACTGTCCTTCCTGCTCTGCCATGTCCATCAGCTCCTGTTTGAGGTGTTGGCGGGCGCTGTGGATCCGGTTGTTGACCGTCGACGGTGGAATCTCCAGGAACGTTGCCACCTCTGCCTGGCTGTACTGCCGCAGGTAGAAGAGGGTAACCGGTGCCCGTTCAGGTTCCGGGAGTCGCTGGATCGCCTGCGCCAGCATCTGACGGCGATCCTCCTCCTCGAGCCCCGACGTCGGCTCCACCCGCGACTCCCACTGATCATCTTCCAACGAGGTCAGCCTGACACGCTGCCGACGACGATGTCGATCGCAGTGTTTGTGCACGATCCGCCGAAACCAGCCCGGGAAGGCGGCCGGTTCCTGCAGTTGATCCAGATCGACATACGCCTGGAGAAAAGCCTCCTGAGCAGCGTCTTCAGCCGCGTGTGCATCACCCAGCTGCGAGGTTGCGTAACCCAGGGCCATGTCCTGGAAACGGGCGACGATCTGCCCGAAGGCGGTGCGTTCTCCCGAGCGCACGCGGTCGATCAATGTGGGCAGGTCGTCCACGGGTCAGTCCGTCATCACGGGGTTCGGGTCAATGAGCCAGTGCCTGGCTCGCCAGAGTCTGGTACCGGTTTCTGGCTCAGCCGAAATCCTCAGCTTCTACTACAAGGACCCACTCTGCGACGTGGATCTTTACCCGGGACGCACTTTTTTCGAAGAAGCGGTGGCGTCTCAGGGGCGCCACCGCACTTCGGCAGATCTGGCCTGGCGTGTTCAGGGCGTGTAAGGTGTGCCCGTGCGCCGCAGTTGCTTGGTGATGGCGATCTGGCAGGTGCAGTAGCTGCCGATGTATTCGGTGGCAAAACCGGGCCGGGCGTCGCCGATGGTACCCACGATCATGTTGGCGTATTCGTAGGTCGTGTCGTAACGATCGATCAGCAGGGCAACCATCTCGATCCAGGCCTTCTTCAGCGCGTCGCCCCAGGTCTCGCCGATGCCACTGGTGAGCCACTCTTCGGCGGTCTCGACATAACGCGTCTTCTCCACGACGGGGCTCGCATTCGGAAAACCGGGGGAGCGGTCGACCTTCAGTGTGACCGTGGCATCGATCTCGACGCCGGCGGCAGTCAGTTCACCGCAGCCCATGCGCGCGTGGGTGTCCCCGATGGACAGATAGGCGCCGGCCTTCTGGGCGCGGATGTGCACGGTGGAGCCCGGCTGAATGGAATTGAAGTCCATGTTACCACCGTGGTCGATCGGATGAGCGGCGACAGACTCCAACTGAATGACGCCGATCATCGGCCGCACGGGTACGACGAAATCGGGTGGGAAATGCACCAGACCATCGCGCACCGGTGCCACGGCACGCCAGTAGCCCCAGTGGGGCCCCGCGTTGCGATAGAAGCCGTACGGGGCGCACTCCATGTCGATGAGCTCGATAGCGACCCAGTCGTCCGGTTCGATGCCTTCGATGATGAAGGGACCACCGGGACGTGAGCCGCGTGGTGTATTTGCCGCCGTGATCTGACCGGCCCGGGTCTCGCCCGCCGCCTCGTAGTCGTGATCTGAGCCGCCGACAGTTTCGATGATGACGGTTTCCCCCAGCTCGAGGGTGCCACGTGGCTGGCCGCGTTCAGGATCATCGGGTCCGGAATAGCAGGGGGTGCGGGTGAAGTGACGCATGGAGGATCTCCTTCTCAGAGTCGTTTGCGGGCTCAACCATTCACGTGCTCAACCAGTCGGATCGCGTCCAGGGGGCAATCATATGCCGGGGCCAGCCTCAGGGCGAGAGCCAGTGCCACCAGGGTGTGGACAACGCAAAGGCGATCTACCTTCTGCGGTCATTGCCTCACGAACGCAGCGAGAGACAGATGCCCCACTCTGTGCAAGCCGACCCACTACGCCACATCGTCACTGCTGTCTTCACCGCCTGCGGCATGTCAGAGGAAGACGCTGTCCTGCTGGCCGATACCCTCGTGGATGCAGACCTGGGGGGTGTGCATTCCCATGGGGTGCTGCGAGTACCGGAATACGTGGAGAAGCTCACCGCCAAAGGGGTCGATCCACAGGGCCAGCCGCATGTTGTGGCCGGGCGTGGCGCCTGCCTGGTGGTGGATGGTGGTAACAGTATGGGCCAGATCGGCATGCACTTCGCCATGGCTCGGGCAATCGATGCAGCCCGTGTTCACGGCGTCGGCATTGCCGCCATCCGAGGCAGCAACCACTCCGGCGCCATGGCATACTACGCGCGCATGGCCGTCGAGGCGGACATGATCGGTTGGGCGACGACGAATGCCCTGCCCACGATGGCGCCCTGGGGTGGGGCCGAGCGCATTCTGGGGATCAATCCCCTGGGCCTGGGGATCCCCGCCGGGGACGAGCCGCCGATCCTCTACGACGCGGCGTTCTCGGGCTCGAGCCACGGCAAGATTCGCATTCACCAGCAGAAGGGCGAGCCCCTGCCCGAAGGTTGGGCACTGGATGCGACGGGCAGTCCGACGACCGATCCGTCCCTGGCGATCGATGGCCTGCTGCAGCCCATCGGTGCCTTCAAGGGTGCTGGTCTGGCGATGATGATGGGTGTGTTGTCCAGTATGCTATCGGGGGCCGCATATGGCTCGGAGCTGGGGAACATGGAGGATGGACCGACCGCAGGAGGCGACGGCCATTTTGTCATGGCCATCGATGTGGGCGCCTTCGAAGAGATCTCTCGATTCAAACACAGAGTCGATGCGGCGATCCGGCAGATCCGAGACTGTCGTCGTGTGGAAGGTATGTCGCCACCACAGGCGCCAGGTGGTTTGGAGCACGAGCGCCGCGCGCAATACCGGGCCGATGGGATTCCGCTGAATGCTGTAACGCTGGCGGACCTGGCGGCGACGGCGGTGCAGCTCGATGTGTCCGTACCGCCAGACTGGCATGAGCCGTCGATCCGCGCCTCGCACGAGGCTGAAGCATGATGCGGCTGGCCATCATCGGCGTGGGGTGGGCCGGCCAACGACAGGTGCAGGCTCTGGCGGAGCTGGGTGACGAGATCGAGTTGGTCTGTTGCGTCGACGATGATGCCGAGCATCTGGCCCGGGTCGCGGCCGAACATGGCGTGGCTGACACCCGTGCCGACCTGACGAGTGTCCTGCAGGACGGCACGGTCGATGCGGTCAGTCTCTGTACCCCTCATGCGCTACATGCATCGATGGCGATCGCTGCGGCCGAAGCGGGGAAACACGTGATCGTCGAGAAGCCGATGGCGCTGAGTGTGGAGGAGGCGACGTCGATGATCGAGGCGGCCGAAAGGGCGGGTGTGCGACTCTACGTGGCCGAATCAGCGACCCATCAGCCGCTGGCCGGCTTCCTGCGGGAGGTCGTGCAATCGCGGCGCCACATTGGCGAACTGGTGACGGCAACGGTGATGGATGGATTTCGCGCGCCGGACTACGGTTATCCCGACCGCCGAGCCTGGCTGGGTCAGCCGGCGCTGGGGGGCACGGGAACGTGGATGCTGCATGGTATCCACACCGTCGCTCAACTCCGTTATGTCTTCGGCGAGGTGGCCACCGTCTACGCACATCAACATCGAACGAGTGGCTTCAAGCGTAGGGATATCGAAGCGACGATGGATCTGCAGCTGACGCTGAGTTCGGGGGCCAGTGTGCATGTCGTGCAATCTTCGGAGACGAGATTTCCCGCAGACATGGGTGGCTACACGATATTCGGTGACCTCGGGTGTCTGCGGGCGCGTCGTGACAAGTGTTGGTTCATCGATGATGAAGGCGAGCAGGAGTGCGTCACGATGCCGGCGGCGCAGCCTTCGGAGTTCGCGCAGGAATTGGCCGGCTTTGCGCAATGGGTGCTGGGTGAAGATCCAGGACCGACGACGGGCCGCAGTGAGCGGCGGTCACTGGCCATCGTACAGGCCGGTTACGAGTCGGCTGCCAGTGGCCGACCCATCGACCTGGTGCAGCGATTCGGCGAACTGTGATGGGCAGCATCCTCTCGGCATCATCATGGCAGTGATCCACTTCGCTCTGCTCATGCGGCGATATCTGTGAGTCCGCTTGCGTCCAGCGTGACTCTGGTGGTTCGTCGAGGTGTTCCCTTCCATCCAACCAAAGGCCCAACCGCAACATGACATCCATCTTCGACGGGCGGCGTCACTTCTACTCCGACAATCTGGCCGGCACCCACCCTGACGTTCTGCAGGCGATGGCAGCGGCCAACGTGGGCCACGCCCTGGCCTATGGTGAGGATCCGCTGACGCAGCAGGTACAGAAGCGGGTAGGCCAGATGTTTGGCGGCGACGGCGTCGAGGCGTTCTTCGTCTTCAATGGCACGGCGGCCAATGTATTGTCCGCGGCGGCGGTGACGGCGCCCTTTCAGGCCGTCGTCTGCTCGGATACCTCGCACATCCACTGGGATGAGTGTGGTGCCATCGAGCGTTTCATCGGGTGTCGCACACTCACCCTGCCCTCCGTGGGCGGCAAGCTGACACCGAATCGACTCGACGACATTGCCGAGGGCCACGCTGAGCCCCATCAGTCCAAACCCCACCTGCTGTCGATCACGCAGGTAACGGAGATGGGGACCGTGTATACGCCCGACGAGGTGCGTGCCCTGGCCGATGCTGCCCACGCCCGGGGCTGGCTCCTGCACATGGATGGTGCCCGGCTGGCCAATGCGGCAGCCTTCCTGGAATTGCCGCCTCGCGCCTTCACCAGCGATGCGGGCGTCGATCTGTTGAGTCTGGGGCTCACGAAGACGGGGGCCATGCTGGCCGAGGCCGTGGTGCTCATCTCCGCGGACGCGTCGGCTGCCTTTCCCTACGTGCGCAAACAGGGCATGCAGCTGGCCTCGAAGATGCGTTTCATCAGCGCTCAGTTCGACGCAATGTTGAATGAGGATCTGTGGCTGCGACTGGCGGCGCACGCCAATGAGATGGCCCAACGATTGCGCGTGGCGGTGGGAGACATCCCCGGTGTCGAACTCATTCATCCGACACAAGCCAATGGCGTCTTCGTGCGCCTCGATCCCGACAAAATGAATGAGCTGCTGACCCAGGTGACCTTCGCCGTGTGGGATCCGGGTCGCGGCGAGGCGCGCTGGATGGCGGCATGGGATACGACGCCTGAAGATGTCGATGATTTCGCCGCCACCGTGCGGCGGATCATGACGGCCTGAAACCCAGTCTCCATGCAGGTCCTGCGGCCTGACAGATCGGTGCCTCGCGACCGACCGACGGCCGAGTGCCCTCAAGCAGGTGCTTGCCGAGCGTGACGCCGATCACAGTATGGCCCAGCAATGAACAAAGACACTATAAAACGTGCAACATATTGTAAAAAAGGCACTTATGCCATTTCAATAAGTGCGTATACTCACTCCTGACACAATCGATGGCCGCAGGTCCCCGGCCGTCGGCATCACCTCAGGAGGCGCGTGATGGCTCTCGGCTTTCTCTACACCTGCTCCGGTTGCAGGAAACGTTTCAAAGTCTACGTCCCGAAGCAGACGTTGTTTCGCAATATCACGGGAGAGACTGTCGATTGGGAACGAATTGACCGGCGTGAAGAAGAAGAGGGTGGTGTGGAAGAGATGAAGCGGCAGGCGAATGGCACGCAGAGCAGCTTCATCGATATCCGGGGTGGTGAGCGGCTGCAGTGTCCGACCTGCAATCACGAGGTGAATCTGCTGCGCCACTTCCGCACGGTGATGACGGGGCTGATGACAGCGCGCATGTCATAGGTGGCCTTCTCGAGCTCAGCGCCGATCAAGACACCGATACTGTACCGCTTCGGCCACGTGGCCTGCATCGATACGGTCCTCGCCGGCCAGATCGGCGATGGTGCGGGCAACCTTGAGAATGCGATCATGGGCGCGCGCTGACAGGGCGAGGCGTTCCATGGCCGTGCGCAACAGGTGCCCGGCCTCCTTTTCCAGTGGCCGACAGTGCCGACGCACACCGGCCGTATCCATATCCGCATTGCAGTGCATGCCTTGAGTGGTGGCAAAACGCTGCCGCTGATGCGCGCGCGCTGCTTCGACGCGGGTGGCGATCTGCGCCGAGGTCTCTGCTGAACGTTCGTCCGCGGTGATGTCGGCGACCTCCACGGCAGGTACTTCCACGTGCAGATCGATGCGATCCAGCAAGGGACCGGAGAGTCGAGCGCGATAACGCTCGATCTGGCGCGGGGTACAGAGGCAATCGTGCCGCGCATCACCCAGATATCCACAGGGGCACGGATTCATCGCTGCCACGAGCATGAAACGGGAGGGATAACACACGGTGGCTGCCGCCCGTCCCAGGGTGATTGAGCCTTCCTCCAATGGCTGGCGCAGTGCCTCGATGGCAGGGCGGCGAAATTCCGGCAACTCATCGAGGAACAGGACCCCGTGATGGGCCAGCGACGCTTCCCCCGGGCGGGGGACACGCCCGCCACCGACCAATCCCGCATCCGAGACCGAGTGATGGGGCGCCCGGAAGGGTCGTCGCGTCACCAGGGGCACTGAGGCCGGCAACAGACCCGCCACGGAATGGATCTTCGTCACCTCCAGGGCCTCGTCGATCGTCGGCGCTGACAGGATGGAGGCAACGCGGCGCGCGAGCATGGTCTTGCCGGATCCGGGGGGACCGAGCAACAGGACGTTGTGGCCCCCGGCGGCGGCCACTTCCAGGGCGCGTTTGGCCACCCACTGACCCGCCACTTCTGCAAAGTCAGCACCATCACCGGCCGGTGCGGTGTGCAGGGCGGCCTCGGCGTCAACAACGCAGGGGCGGATGCGGACAGATCCGCCGAGGATCTCGACTGCTTCGTCCAGTGAGGCGGCTGGATACACCACGGGGCCCCCGGCGAAGGCGGCTTCCTGTGCATTGGCCGTGGGCACGATGATGGCGTAAACCCCATGCCGCCCGAGCCCGGCCGCCATGGGCAGCAGGCCTCGCACGGGACGCAGACCGCCATCCAGCGACAGCTCACCAAGGAAAGCGAAGTCTTCGAGGGTCTCGGCGCGGATCTGATCGGAGGCAACCAGAATGCCGATGGCGATGGCCAGATCGAAGGCGGAGCCCTCCTTGCGCAGATCGGCAGGTGCGAGGCTGACCGTCACCCGGCGGCGGGGCCACTGGAAGCCGGCATTGCGAATAGCCGCCATGACCCGCTCACGACTCTCCCGCACGGCTGAATCGGGCAGACCGACGAGCGTGAAAGAGGGCAGAGAGCGATCGGTGTCGACCTCGACGTGCACCAGATGCGCGTCGATGCCGATGGTGGCGGCGGTCTGAACGGAGGCAGTCATGCGGGGCATCATTGCAAGGCCCGTGCCCGCAGGAGTTCTCGAGGCGTATCGTGACATGGCTGCCCACCGTGTCACCTCGATGACCCGATCGCGGCCGCCAGAGGGGTCAGGTCCCAGGTCAGCATCGCCTGGTTAAGGCGCAACCGGTCTTCGGTGGACGACGATGGCTGCCTTCCCCTTCTTGTGCTCAGCGAATCTGCTGTCGTACACAGTGCTGAGCGTCCCTCCTACCTGTCATCTGAGAGTCTTCCCATGACCACCTTCCCCTTTGCCCTCTCCGATGACCTGCGACTGGCAGTCGATGCGGCCCGCGCGGCGGCACAGGTCATCGCCGAACGCTACCACGCGGCTCCGTCGACGATTCAGCGCAAGGATGGCGGCAAGGGTGAGGTGACGGAGACTGACCTGGCAGCCGAGGCGGCGATCTTCGATGTGCTGGCCGCTTCGACGCACGGGATCTTGAGTGAAGAGGCTGGTGGCTCAGCCGATCTCAGCGATCTGTGGATTGTCGATCCCGTCGATGGCACGACGAACTTCTCGCGCCGGCTGCCGCTGTGTGCCGTGTCGATCGGGTTGCGCGTGGCGGGGCAGTTGCAGCTGGGCGTGATCCTGCACCCGGTGACGGGCGATCTCTTCCTGGCGGAACGCGGGCAGGGCGCCTGGCGCAACGAGGAGCGCATGCAGGTTGCCCCCACGTCCGATCCCTCGCTGGCAGTCATCTATCTGACCCACGGCTACGCGAGCGAACATCGGGCGCGCCATGGCCAGGCACTGGCGCGATTTGCCGAGACCAGCTACACACGCGCCTTTGGGTCCACGGCGGTAGAACTGTCCTATGTCGCGGCAGGTTGCGGCGACGCCTGGATCTGCTCTGGCGATGAACTGTGGGACTTTGCGGCTGGTATGGTGCTGGTGGAAGAGGCCGGTGGTCGGGTCAGTGACTGGCATGGGAACGACTGGGATGGTGAGAGTACGTTCACGATCGTCTCCAATGGTGCCATGCACGAATTTCTCGTGGACACCGTTGGGGACCTGCAGCCCTAGGAGACACGCACGATGACCGCCGCACGACCCAATGTGATCTTCATCATCTGCGACGATCTGGCCTGGGGTGATCTGGCCTGTCACGGCAATCCCACCATCGCCACGCCCCGTCTGGATGCGATGCACGCGCAGTCGACGCGGCTGACGCGGTATTGCTCCGGGCCGTTGTGCACGCCGGCCCGAGCCGGGATTCTCACCGGTCGCTGGCATCTGCGTACGGGTGCCTTCGACACCTACTGCGGTCGCGCCGCCTTGCAGCCGGGTGAACCATCGATCGCCCAGGCACTGAGTACGGCCGGCTACCACACGGGCGCCTTCGGGAAGTGGCACTTGGGCGACAACTATCCTTCGCGCCCCAACGATGTGGGTTTCGACGAGTCGCTGGTGCATCGTTCAGGAGGCATCGGGCAACCGGGTGATCTGCCGGCCAACCACCTCCGTGAAGACGACAGCTATTTCGACCCCGCCCTTCTTCGCAATGGGTCCCAGGTGAAGAGCCAGGGTTACTGCAGCGACGTGTTCACCGACGCCTGTATCGAATTCATCTCGCAATCGGCCGGGCCAGATATTGGGCCAGATCATGGGCCAGATCATGCGTCAGATGATGGACCCTCTTCGGGCTCGAGCCATGGGGTGTCACCCTTCTTCGCCTATCTCGCCTTCAATGCGCCGCACACGCCATTACAGATCGCTGATGAGTGGGCCGATCCGTATCGGCAGGCCGGGGTCATCGAAACCCACGCGCGGTTGTATGGAATGGTGGCCAATATCGATCACAATGTGGGACGGGTGATCGACCATGTGGATGGTCTGGGGATCGGCGAGCAGACCCTCATCATCTTCACATCCGATCACGGGCCGTGTGGTTCGTCGGGGGATGCTGAGCATGGACAACGCTTCAATGCCGGCCTGCGAGATATCAAGGGATCGATGTATCAGGGTGGGATTCAGACGCCGAACTTCTGGCGGTGGCCGGGCGCAATTACGCCCGGACGAGATCTGGATCGTGTGGCGGCCACAGTTGATGTGCTGCCCACGCTGCTGGCCCTGGCTGAAGCGCCCCTGCCACAACCGGCGATCGATGGGGTGTCGTTGGCGTCACTGCTCACCGGCTCGATGGATGAGGCGCAGTGGCCGGCGCGTGATGTCTTCATGCAGTGGCACCGTGGGGATGCCCCCGTGCGATATCGCAACTACGCCGTCATCGATCAGCAGTGGAAGTTGACACGGCCGCACGAGTCGAGGGCCGATGAGTTGTACGATCTGCTGGCGGACCCCGGCGAGACGACGGATCAGGCTGCGGCGGACCCTGAGCGGGTGACGTTGATGCGTCAACGCTACGATGAATGGTTCGAAGATGTCTGCGCCACGCGGGGCGGGCGGACCTTTGACCCCGTCGTTGTGCCGATCGGCAACGCGCATGAGAATCCCGTCGTGCTGTCGCAGAATGACTGGCGCACGATCGGCGAGGATGGCTGGCGCGACGATCGGATCCGTGGCGTGTGGGCCGTGCGGGTCGAAACCGAAGGGGTTAGCCGGGTGCGCCTGATCTGGCGTGACGATCTGCCGGCGGGTACGGCGCATGTGACGCTGGATGAAGCGGAGTGGCATGTGCCGGTGGCTGCAGGATCCAGGGAGACGGTCTTCGAGAATCTCTCACTGCCACCGGGCCCGGCCCGATTGGAGGCGTGGCTGGAAACGGATGCTGGCTGTGAGACGGCCCGTGCGGGGCGCTTCATCCCAGCCCTCTACGTCGAGATCAGCACATGAGGGGGACCACGGCATGAGCCTGAATGGCCTCAATCATCTCAACTCGGGTCTCATGCTGCTGTCGGTGGCCGTAGCTGCCGTGTTGCCCTTCGAGTTGTTCCTCTTCGCCTATGCGATCCTCGGGCCGGCGCACTATCTGACGCAGATCTCCTGGCTGCACGATCGCAACTACTTCACCACCGGTCGCTGGGACTTCCTGTTTCTGCTGTTGTTGAGTGTGCCCCTGGCGCTGCGATTCTACCTGGGGCAGGGAGGCTTTGAGGGGCTGGTGTGGGATGGGTTGTTCGGTGCCGTGGCACTGGTGTCGGCAGCGGGCATGGTGTGGTTTGAGCGCCCCTTTCACAAGATCGTGCTGGGTGCGCTGGGCGCCTTGTGCGCCGCCTTCCTCTGCCGCGTCGACGGCATCGCCCTGTTCTTCTCGCTCTTCGTACCCAGCCTCGTGCACGTGTATCTGTTCACGGGTGCCTTCATCGCCTACGGAAATCTGAAGAGTCGTGCCCTGTCCGGCTGGATCTCTATGGTGGTCTTCGTGCTGTGTGGGGGTTTCTTCTTCGTGGTGGATCTCCCGGCCTCTGGACCGGTCACAGAAACCATCCGTCTCAGCATGGAACGACTGGCGGTGATCCCGCGCGAATTCATCACGCTTTTTGGCATGGACCCGAATGCGACGACCTTCACGAAAGTCATGCGCTTCATCGCCTTCGCCTACACCTACCACTATCTGAACTGGTTCACGAAGACGCGTGTCATCGGCTGGGGCGACATTCCGCGACGGCGCGCCCTGGCCATCGTGGGTCTGTGGCTGCTGTCCGTAGGGGTCTTCATCCTCGACTACCGTATCGGCGTGAGCGCCCTGTTCACGTTGAGTCTGGTCCATGTGTTCCTGGAGTTCCCGCTCAACCACCGAACCTTCGCCGTCATCGGCAGCGCCCTGGCCGGTGTGGTGCGCCCCACCGCTGGTCATCGATGATCACCACACGCACTTCGACGCCCTGTGGGGGTTCCTGAGACCGGACGCGGCGCGCCGCTACTGCGCCCACTCCATCGCCTCCCAGAAGTGCTGTCCCTGCTCCCCATCCGTGTCGCCGTATTCATCACACCAGCCCGCCTGGAGTGCCTCGCGCAGGGAGGCGAGGTTGTCGACGTGTTCGCCCACATCGCTCAGATCCCTGGTCTCGAGGGGATCCTCGGCCAGGTCGAACAACTGCGTATGGCGCGCACCATCCACGGCGGTCTCGATCAACTTGAGACCGGCCTCGTCGCGGACGCCCCGCATCAGATGCCGGTAGGCGAAGTGGAAATACTCTCGCACCGATTCCTCTTCGTCCTCGAAGACCGGTGACAGACTGCAGCCCTCCACGCTGTCCGGTGTCTCCACATTGGCCAGATCACAGAGGGTAGGGAAGATGTCGATGAGCCCCGTGAGGGCGTCCCGCTGCTGGCCCTGTGGGATATTCGGTCCGGCAAAGATCAGGGGCACGTGCACGGAGTGATCGTAGACAGACTGTTTGCCGAACAGGCCATGCTGACCCACGGCCAGACCATTGTCGCCGGCGAAGACGATGATGGTGTCATCCCGCAATCCCTCTTCATCCAGTGCCGTCAGGACGCGGCCGATGTGGTGGTCGACGTGACTGATCATGGCGTAGTAGGCGGCCAGATGCTCGCGTGTTTCCGCCTCGCTGCGCGGGTGCGCGGCCAGGACCTCGTCGCGAATCGTCAACTCGCCATTGTCGAAGGGATGTTCGCTCATGAAGTTGGCGGGTAACTCGATCTCGTCTGCCGGGTACAGGTGCAGAAATTTGTCCGGCATCGTGCGTGGATCGTGGGGCGCCATGAAGGAGACATAACTGAAAAAGGGTCTATCACCGGCATGCTGGTGACGGAGAAAGTCGATGGTGGCGTCGGCAAACAATTCGGTCGAATGCACCCCGGCGCGGATGTGGTCGGCCGTCCATTCACGCACCGCCTGGGTGTGGAAGTCGACGGTCTGGTGGATCTTCGTGTCGTAGTCTCCGGTGGGATCGAAGTCGCACGCGGGCACATTCCAGTGATCGCCCATGCCACCGAAGAAGATCTCGGCGCCTTCTGAGAAAGAGCGGGCATAGGCACGCGGCCCCGAGTGCCACTTGCCCGTGCCGAAGGTGCGGTAGCCGGCTTCGCGCAGCGTCTGCCCCAACAGGGCGTGGCCATCGGGAATTCGGGCGCCCATGTCCTGCAGTCGATAGAGTGTCCGGCCCGTCATCAACATGGCCCGCGAGGGCATGCACACGGCCGGGCAGCTGCCGCCCATGATGTAGGCGTCGGAGCAGAGGGTGCCACGCTCGACCAGATCATCGAGATGGGGTGTCTGGATCTGCGGATGACCGAGGGCGCCGATGGTGTCGAAGCGCTGGTCGTCGGTGAAGAAGAAGAGGATGTTGGGACGGTGGGCCACGACGTCGTCTCCGCATGAGGAGGGATGGAGAAGCGGCTCGAATGTCCGGGCCACGAGTCACCACCTATTATCAGGTAGCGCCCCGGTGCACTCATGTACAAGGTAGCGAGCCGGGGGTGCCGGGGCATGTGTGCAAGCAAGACTTTTTTCAAGCAGGGAGATGGAATCGATGACAGCCTACCACGGACTATGGCCGGTGATGCTGACCGCCTTCGAAGAGGATGGTGCACTGGATCTGGAAGGTGTCGACGCCCTCACGGATTTCTACATCGACCAGGGATCCTCAGGGTTGTTCGCCGTGTGCCAGTCGAGCGAGATGTACGATCTGTCCGATGAGGAGCGCCTGCAGCTGGCCCAGCGTGTCGTGGAACGCACGGCGGGGCGTGTGCCTATTGTTGCGGTCGGCACCTTTGGCGGACCCATCGCCTGGCAGGGGCAGTTCATTCGACGCATGGCAGATACCGGCGTGGATGGCGTGGTGGTGCTGCCCAACCAGCTGGTGGGCGAGGCGGATGATGAGATGCCCCTGAGGGCGGGTCTCGAACAGCTGTTGGAGGCGACGGGTGAGATCGAACTGGGCCTGTACGAGTGTCCGCTGCCCTATCACCGGAATCTGTCACCGGAATTGCTGGGTTGGGCGGCCGCGACGGGTCGCTTCGGCTACATGAAGGACACGGACCGGGCCCCCGACCGGATCTTTCCCAAGATCCAGGCCATTACGGGTTCCCCGATGCGCATGTTCAATGCGGCCACCGCCTCGGCCCTGCCGTCGCTGCAGATGGGTGTGGCTGGTGTCTCCCCCATTGCGGCCAATTGTTATCCCGAGTTGTTCGCCTGGCTGTGCGCCCATCACGCCGATGAACCGGAGATGGCCGACCGGTTACAGCATCGCCTGGCCGCCCTGGATGCGGCAATCCGTATGAAGTATCCGCAGAGTGCCAAGCGTCACCTGCACCGCAGAGGTCTGCCGATCGGTGATCGCTGTCGCGTAGAGGAACATGACTTCGATGGCTACGATGATCTGCTGCTGACCTCGATTCTGGTGCAGGTCGATGAAGCCAAGGCCGACCTGGGTCTCTGATCGTGTCGAAACCGAATGTCCTGCTCATCGTCTCCGAAGATCACTCGCAGCACCTGGGTTGTTATGGTGATCGGTTTGCGCGCACGCCGGTGCTGGACCAGCTGGCCGCCGATGGCACTCGCTTCGCCAATGCCCACACGACTCAGGCTGTGTGCAGCCCGGGCCGGGCCAGTATTCACACCGGTCTGTATCCGCATCAATGCGGACAGATCGGCCTGGCGACGCACAACTATGGCCTCTTCGGCGATCTGCCGAATCTGCCACGCCTGTTGAAATCGGCCGGCTATCGCACGGGCATGATCGGCAAACTCCACATCAATCCGGAAGAAGACTTTCCCCTGGATCTGTGGTGGAATGATCGGGAGCAGATCAGCTTCCAGCATCGCTCGGCGCATCGGGCAGCGCAGGAAGCGGAACAGTTCATGGCCGGTGGCGGTCCCTTCTTCCTGACGGTGAACTTCCCCGATGCCCACCTGCCCCTGCTGCCCCAATACGAGGGCCTTCCCGCGAAGCCGCAGACGGGTGATGAAGTAGAAACCTTCGACTTTGTCGGCATCGATTCGGCTCGCCTGCGGCAACACACGGCCGACTATTACAACTGCATGAGTCGGTTGGATACGAGCATCGGCCTGATTCTGGAAGCGCTGGAACGCCAGGGTCAGGCGCAGGACACGCTCGTCATCTTCACCACCGACCACGGTGCGCAATTCTCCCGTGGGAAAGGTTCGATCTACGAGGGTGGTCTGCGCATCCCGTTGATCGTGCGCTGGCCCGGGAATGTGCCGGGCGGACAGGTGCGCGACGAGCTGGTGTCCCACATCGACGTGCTTTCCAGTGTGATGGAGGCGGTGGAATGTCACGCGCCGGACACGGTGGCGGGTGCCTCGTGGTGGCCACTGGCGCGGGGTGAGACGGTGGACTGGCGAGAGCACCTGTTTGCCGAGTGGACGAGTGCGGGACCCCTGCTCTACTTCCCGCAGCGTTCGGTGCGGGACGCGCGCTACAAGCTGATCATGAATCCGTTGCAGGATCGACCCCATCCAGGTGGCTGGGGGTATGCCGGTCCGAAGCAGCGTTGGGAGACGGGGGCGACGCGGGAAGAGATCGCCACCGCCTCGGCCCAGGTCCAGGCGGCCTACGAGACCTTCGACCGATCACCGCCGCTGGAATTCTATGATCTGCAGGAAGATCCGTGGGAATTCGTCAATCTGGCCGAGGACCCGCAGCATGCCGGGCGACGGGATCAACTGGAGGCCGTGTTGCGCCAGTGGCAACTCGACACAGATGATGCCATCGCCGATCCCGATGTGTTACAGCGGCTCACCGCCGAGCACGATGAGATCCGGGCGCGTCATTACGGCGACAATCCGTTCGGGATCAATCGCGACTTCGCGTGGGACTACCTCGACTACCTGGCGCCGCCCGGGATCAGCCGGGCAGCCAGCTGAGGCCCTGAGACAGACCCCGGGGGTGCTGCCCCGTCATCGCGCTGTCGCCATCACAGTCGGCCCCCTTTGCTGACGTCGAGCCTACTGGGCTTCGCCGCCTGGCGCGGGTGGTGGTTGCAGCGTGGCGATGAAGTCGGCCAGTTCTTCCCACAAGCCGGCAGGAATCCGGGCTGTGGCGTGGCGGACATTCGCCTCGACCTCCTCCACCGTGCGCGGTCCAACCAGTGTGGCCCCGATGCGTGGTTCGCGCAGGCTGTATTGCACGGCGATGGCGCCGATCTCGACGCTACGCTCTTCACACCAGGCATAGAGCTTCCTGGCACGTTCGAAGTCGGCATCATTCGGTGACCGACGGCGGGCAGCCTCATCCAGATCGATGCCGGCCAGCAGACCGGCCTGATAGGGTGAGCCATTGACGACACCCACATTGGCGGCGGCGGCGTAGTCGAGGAGGGGCGCCATGGACTGACGGATGGGGTGGTAGTCATAGGATGGTAGGATCACATCGGCGCGGCCCGAATCGATGACACGGCGCAGCCAGCGATGGGTGCGATTGCCCAGGCCGATGGCGCGGATCTCGCCGGCATCACGCAGGCCCTCAAGGAATTCCAGCGCCCCGCCGGAGCCCATGATGACATCCATGTCCTGATCGGAGCCCGGGTCGTGGACGAAGACCATGTCGATCTTGCCCAGCAACTGGCGGCTCTTCTCCCAGGACCAGCGGATATCTTCGACCCCATACTGCTGTCGTCGTTCGGGGTGGGTGCCGACTTTGGTGGAAATGGTCAGTTGCTCACGCACCTGAGGTGACAGGGCGGCCAGTCCGGCACCCAGATGCCGTTCGGCCATGCCATTGCCATAGGCCGGCGAGGTGTCGAAGTAGCGGATGCCCAGATCGATGGCGCGCTGCACGGCGGCTACGGCAGCATCGATGGCGTGATCCGGATCGTCGTCATCCACGAGCAGGCCGAGGTAACCCCCGACGCCGAGGGTGGTGACCTCGACACCGGAACGGCCAAGGTCTTTCAGGGGCAGCATGGTCGGTCTCCTCAATCAATGACGGCGGCGGCCACAGCGTTGCTCACGCGTCGCAACAGTGAGCCATCCTGAATCTTCACATTCGTCAGACACACGCAGATCAGGTCTGTTGCTGGATCGGCCCAGGCGACGGTGCCGGTGGCCCCTACGTGGCCAAAGGTGTCGGCCGAGACCTGTTCACCGAAGAAGGCCCAGACCTTCGAGTCACGCAGGGCCCAGCCCAGCCCCCATGGCGCATCCAGGGCGGGGGGATTCTGATCGCTGATCATGGCTTCGGCAGCGGCCAACGAGAAGATGCGTTGATCCCCATAGATGCCACCATTCAACACGCATTGCAGCAGCTTCCCCAGATCCGGACCGGTGGAGTGCATGCCGCCCCAGGGGCAACCGAAGTCGCGCCAGTAGGTGCTGTTCTGACCAAAGCTGTACGGGTCAGGGTCCTGGTGCATGGAGGTACCGGCCCACACCGTGTCCTGGATCTCAAAGTCGTCGATTCCCAGGCAACTGCGGTCCATGCCGAGGGGCTGGAAGATGCGCGCCTTCTCCACGTTGCGCAGGCGCTGACCGGTGATGCGTTCGACGATTTCGGCAGCCAGCAGAATGCCCTTGCTCTGGTAGCTGAAGTCGGTGCCCGGTTGAAAGAGCAACTGGGTCCGGAGGGCGCCGGCGACAAAAGCGGACATGGGACGATGGGCTCGGCGCAGGGCTGTATTCTCGGGCAACATGTCGGGCATGCCGGAGACGTGGGAGAGGAGCTGGCGCACCGTGATCTTGGCCTTGTCCCAACCGGTGAATTCTGGCAGGTGCTGCTGCACCTTGTCATCCAGGGAGATGAGCCCCTCATCGACGAGGAGCATCATGGCGCAGGCGGTGACAGGTTTGGTGATCGAGGCCAGCAGGAAGATGGAGTCACCGTCCACGGCCGGGGCGCGGGCCTCAGGGCGCAGTCTGCCGAAGCCGCGGGACATGACACTGACGCCACGTCGCGCGACGAAGAGGCTGGCCGCAGAGATGTCGCCGGCGGCGACGTGGCCGGTCAGCAGACCGGCGGCACGCTCGAGTTGTTCGGCATCGATGCCGACATCAGCAGGGGCGCCCGGCGTAAGGGTGACAGCGGTCATCGGTCCTCCGGTGGTGGTTCGTGATTTGGTCAGGCCCGTGCGGACAGCGCATCCCAGGCCGCCGACATGAGGGCGCCAGTGTACGGGCACGCCTGCCTACTGGCAACGTGTGTGGGCGCTCTCCCTCGATGCAGGCAGGATTTGAGTATCTTAGCGCCGCACATGGAGTCGTGTTCGTCGCGGTGAGAGTGAATCCTTGTCGCGATGAAGGACATCATCCAGTCGGCGTCACGTCGCCGATCTCTTGTGAGACACCAGCCCAGGGAGGCGCCCGATGGCCAGCCTGCTGACGCCAGCACAACAGAAATTCTTCGACACCTTCGGTTACCTGTCGTTGCCCGGCCTGCTCAGCGATGTGATCGGTGAGGTCATCGATGCCTTCGAAGAAGTCTGGGCCCAGCGGGGTGGCGGACACAACGGTCAGGCGCACGACGAAGAGAGTCGTTCCTGCATCGTGCCATTCATCGACCAGCATCCCAGACTGTGTGCGCTGCTCGACGATGAACGGATCGAAGGTCTGCTATGTGATCTGCTGGGAGACGATTTCAACTATGCCGGCTCGGATGGCAATTATTACGCCGGCGACACCCGTTGGCACTCGGACGGATTCAAGCAGACCGACCATCGGTACATCAAGGTCGCCTTCTATCTGGATGAACTGGACGCCGACTCTGGCTGCCTGCGGGTGATTCCGGGCTCCCATCATGCGCAAGATGCCTTTTCGGAGACGCTGCAGAAACACGTGGGGCAGATCGAAGACACCTGGGGTGTGGATGGGCGACAGGTGCCGGCCCTGGCACTGACGACGACGCCGGGTGACATCGCCGTCTTCAATCACAATCTCAAACACGCTGCCTTCGGTGGTTCGGGTCGACGGCGCATGTTCACGATCAACTGCACGCAGCGATTCGCCGAGGCGGATCTGCCCATGTGGCGGGACTACATCGCTGGTGGGGCTCGATTCTGGATCGATCGGATGTATGGTGAGACCATGATGGCCACGGCGTCGGATCGGCGGATGATCCACCTCGAACAGGGCATGGAACATGACGGACATCTGGCGGCGTTGGCTGCCAAGGCACGGGAAGAGATGACCGAGCCCTCGCGCGGATGATCCGTGACTTCGTCGCTGCCTGGCCGCTGTTCACGGGCAATGCGCGACGGTTCCTGCTCTCGGCCACGCTGGCCGGCTTCGCCTATTCCGGCGTCTACTTCCTCCTGGCCAATCTGTTCCTGGTCCGCCTCGGCTACGACGAGGCCTTCATCGGTGTCTTCATCGCTACGGGGGCCGTGTCCTTTGCCACGTTCTCTCTGCCGGCGGGTCTCGCGGGACGAAAGTGGGGACCGCGCCCCACCATGGTGGGGGGATACGTCTTCCTGATTCTGGGGCTTCTGCTGCTGGCGATGGTGGTGTTGGTCCCGGTCGCCTGGCGTTCGCCGTGGCTGCTGAGTTGCTGTGCCCTGCGCGAATTCGGCAATGCCTTCTATGTGGTGAATGCCAACCCCTTTCTGATGGCATCGACCGGCCCACAAGAGCGTCGGTTTGTTTTCTCTGCCCGAGGTGCCGCCGTCCCGCTGGCCGGCTTTCTCGGCGCCCTGGCCGGTGGCCTGTTGCCGGGCTGGTCAGCGACGTTTCTGGTCCTGGACGAGTCTGATCCGGTGACTTTCCTGGTGCCACTCCTGCTCGGTGCAGTGGTCCTGGTGCCGGGCTTCCTGGCGCTGTTGGCCACGACACACGAGACGGTAGACGAGGACCCTCAGCTTGAACGGATCGCTGAATCGGTCGCGGCCCGCTCGAGTCGATCGGCGTTGGGTCGGGCCCAGTCGCGTCCATCCGTATCGGCGCCGGCACCTGCCCACCGGGCTGTGGAGGACAGATTCCCGACCGGTCCGATCCTGGCCATGTTCGGCGTGGGGCTGCTCTACATAGCGGCCATGGCGGGCTCGATGAGCTTCTTCAATCTCTACATGGATCAGGGTCTGTCCGTGCCGACGGCACGTATCGGCACGGTCATGGCCCTGGGCCAGTTGTTGGCGGCCCCGGCGGGGCTGATGCTGGCACCCCTTTCGGCGCGACTCGGTTACGATCGCACCTTCACCCTGTGCGCGCTGGGTGTGGCGGGCGGGGCTCTGATGATGGGGATGACCGAGCATTGGATGGCGGCCTCGGCGGGAGCCGTGGTGATCACCGTGTTGTCGGCGATCGCCTTCCCGGCCATCACCGTCTATCAGCAGGAACTGGTGCGGCCCGACTGGCGACCCGTCATGTCGGGTGCCTACATGATGGCCGTCGCCCTGGGCTGGTCGGCCATGGCCTCAGGCGGCGGTTACCTGATATCTGATGTGGGGTACCGGCCGCTGTTCCAGCTGGGGGCCGTGCTGACCACGGCCGGCGCTGTGTTGTTCGCCGTCTATTCGCGCCGCGTCGCCCGGTCTGCGTCAACGGCCTACCAGTCCTGAACCGCCCCGTCGTGACGTCGCAGGTGTGGGGGCTCGTGATCGTTGGGTCCGATGCGTCGGGCCGCTTCCACATCCAGATCGATTCCCAGACCCGGTGAGGTGGGCGGCAACAGGTAGCCGTCCTCGACGACGAGTTCGTGCTTGATGATCTCGTTCATCCAGTCTGCCGGCGGCGCGTGCTCCTGCACGGCACAATTCGGGATCGACAGATTCAGATGCAGCATGGCCGCCGAACTGACCGGTGATGACGTATAATGACAGGCCAGTTCCTGGTAGTGAATCTCAGCCAGGTGGGCCAGCTTCCTGCCCTCGGTGATGCCACCCGTGTGGCAGATATCGACGCGCAGGTAGTCGATGAGCTCCTCTTCGATCAGCTCTCGATAGGCCCACTTGTCGTGCAGTTGCTCGCCGGTGCCCAGGGGCACATTGGTGTGCTGGCGAAGATGGCGGAAGGCACCCGGATTCTCCGAGCGAATTGGATCTTCCACGAAGAAGGGGTGGTACGGCTCCAGCTGGGTGCACAGTTCGATGGCGCGCGCCGGGGACAGTCGCGTGTGGACTTCGAAGATGATCTCTACTTCGGGACCAACGCCTTCGCGCAATGTCGCCATGTGATCGACACCATTGAGGATGGCGACGCGCGGATCAAAGCCGGCCGGTCCGTCCTGGCTTGCATCGGCCTTGCCGGGCCGGCCGATCGGTGAGATCCGCAACACCTTCCAGCCCTCATCCAGCAACTGGCGCGATCTGGTCAGCAGTCCTTCAGCGTCCTGGCCCCCGACGTGGCGATAGACCAGCACCTTGTCACGGGCCAGCCCGCCCAGGAGGCGATAGGTGGGCACACCCAGGGCCTTGCCCGCCAGATCCCAAAGGGCGATATCGATGCCGGCCAAGGCCGACTGCAGTACTGGCCCGCCACGCCAGAAGGTGCCCCGATAGATGTCCTGCCAGATGTGTTCGATCCGTGTCGCATCGGCGCCGATCAACAGCGGCGTCAGGTGTTCGAAGGCGGCCACCACGGATGCATTGCGACCGCTGAGCGAGGCTTCGCCGATCCCATACAGGCCATCGGCCGTATCGATGCGGACGTAGACGAAACAGCCAACGGGAATCACGTCGAGGTTGGTGATTTTCACGGGCACATCTCCTTACGGTCGTGGGCTGAGGCTGATAGTATATTACCTGTCGCAAATGGGCCCACGCCAGCCGGAGCGTCGGGCCGGATGTCCACCACCCAATCTCAAGGGATGACGCGTGCAGGATCTCGAACAGAAGCTGGACCAACTGGAGGCCGATGGATTTCTGCTGGTGGAGGGTGCCCTGTCGGCGACTGAGGTCGAGCAGGTGCGTGGGCGTGTCGAGCATGCGCGCCAAATGGGCTGGGAAGAGGGACTTAATGCGGTCGGCAACATGTGGTTCGATACGCTCCTCGACCGCGAGCCGGAGACCTTTGCTCCCCTCGTCGGCCACTCCAGCATCCGTCCGTATCTGGAAGGCATGATGGGTCCCCAGTGTCAGCTGCGAAGTTACCGGGCCCACATCAATCCGGGGAAGTATCTGCAGGAGTGGCACATGGACTTCTACGGCTATTGGGAAGAGCAGCGGAAAATCCAGAACTACCGCTTTGCCACGCAGCCGGTCGGGGTGAATACGACATACTATCTGCAGGACAACGATCCGGGTGACGGGCATCTGAAATTCATCAAGAAGGGTCATCTGTCCGAACCACCCCACATGCAGCCCCTGGACCGCGAGAAATTCGAAGCCTGGTGCGAAGCACAGGAACACGTGATCCTGCATCCGAAGGCGGGCGACTGTGTCGTCTTCCTCAGTCATATCCCGCACCAGGGCGCCAAAGAGCGGGATGACATGGATCGCTCGAATGTCGTGTGTCACTATCAGTGCACTCCCATGCACGAAGGTGCATGGTTCGTGTCGCGTTCGCGCGGCTACGCTGGCACCTTCCCTTTCGCGGAGATCAACTGATGCGAAGCCCATTGCGTGGCCGAATGGCCCGCCTGTCTGCAGTCCTTCTCCTGGCGCTGGGTCTGATCGCCTGCGGCGGCCAGGACGAAGGCGCATCGCGCATCCCGCCCCCGCCGTCGCAGATCGTCTACAACGCGTCGGCGTATGATGATGTGGCCGATGCGACGATGAAGCATTATCTGCAGGTGGCTGATGCGCTGGCCCACGACCGCTTCGAGGAGGCCTTGTCGGCTGCAACGAAGCTGGCTGGGGCCACTGCCGGTGACCTGCAGCCGCTGGCACAGGCGGCGGCGTCCACACAGGATATCACCGGCCTGCGCATCGCTTTCAAGCCCCTGTCCAATGCTGTGCAAGCACTGAACCTCCCCGAAGGCATGGCTGTGGCCTACTGCCCCATGGCTTTCGACTACGATGGGGGTCACTGGGTGCAGCGCGACGGCCCCATCATGAATCCATATTTCGGTGCAGCCATGTTGCACTGCGGGGTCTTCGAAGACGAAGAAGACACTCCCGGCACCTGAATTTCTGACTGACTCTCACCTGACCTTACAACAGAGGAACGAATTCCCGTGACATCGATTCGACGTGGTCTGCTGCTGACAGTGTTGCTCGCGATGCCTCTCCTGGCGCAGGATGAGGCACCCACCGCCTCTCCCTGGACGCATCAACTGGTGGGCGACGTGACCGCCAACCAGGTGGCTCTGAAGGACTGGGCCGCTGGCGGCGATGATGCTTTCGCCTGGGGATTCAGCTTCAATGGCACCTCTGAACGCAATACAGAAGGCACGGTCTGGGCGACGGCCTACAAGTTGGCCTTTGGCCAGAACAAGCTCGGTGATCAGGACATTCGGAAGACGGTGGATCGTGTCGAGGTAGAGACGGCGCTGACGATGAAGTTTGATTACATCGTCAATCCCTATGTGAAGGCGACGATGAAGACGCAGGCTTTCCGGGGTCATATCTATGACGGCGATCTGAAGACGGCTGTGTCGGATTTGTTCGACCCGGTCTATTTCACCGAATCGGCCGGTGCGGCGATGAAGGTCAATGAACAGGTAGCGACTCGTCTGGGTGCGGCGTTGCGCGAGATCATCACACGCGACTTCAATGGCTACTCTGACGATGAGGCGACGGCGAAGATCGAAAAGACGCGGTGGGATGGCGGTCTGGAATCGGTGACGGATGTCAACTGGGCGCTGGCCGAGAATATCCTGTTCACGTCGAAGCTCGAGATCTTCGTGCCGCTGAATGAAGTGGGCGATCGTTCGATCGGGAATGATGCGACACTGACCGTGAAGCTCAGTGACCACATCAACCTGAATGTGAATCTGCAGCTGCTCGATGACCCGACGGCCAGCGAGGAACTGCAGCTGAAGCAGACGACGGCCTTCGGACTCAGCTACAGTCTGTTCTAGGAACGGCGCAGGACGCCTCAATTCGAGGTGAAGATCACTCAGTCGCAGCGAACGCTGGAACCGGCTTCAGGGGACGGATCATGTTGCGTGCGGGAATTATCGGATGTGGTGGCATTGCTGAACGGCGTCATGCCCCGGTGCTCAGTACCCTGGAGGGTGTCACGCTGGCGGCACTCGTGGATCCGTCCACCGAACGTCTGGCGCAGCTGGGTGATCAATATCAAGTGCCGGCGGAAGATCGCTACACCGACGTGGAGAAGATGCTCAACCACGCCAAACTCGATCTCGTCCACATCTGCACCCCGCATGATCTGCACGTGACCCAGGCCGAAGCGGCACTGCAGGCCGGTGCCCATGTCCTGTTGGAGAAGCCGATCTCCACGACGCTCGAGGAGGCGGACCGTATCATGGCCGCCGCCGACAGGGCCGGGAAGAAGGTGGCCATCAGTCACAACCAGCTACTGTCTGCCGGCCACCGGGCGGTGCGCAGTGTCGTGGAGGCGGGCGACCTGGGTGACATCTTCTTTCTGCGTCTTGAGGGATTCAGCGCCCAGCACGTCAGCGGACGCGGTGTCAATCAGGACTGGCGCACACAAGCCGGGGCTGGTGGTGGTGGTCCGCTGATCGACAATGGCTATCACCAGGTCTACAAAGCGATCGATCTCGCTGGCCCACCCCGGCGGGTCTTTGCCCGCATTGGACGCCACGCCAGTGACATCGAGGTAGAGGACACGGCGGTCGTCCTCATCGAGCACGAGGGTGGGGCCACGACATCACTGCAAGTGGGGTGGTGTGCAGCGGCGGGGTCGATCCGTTCAGAAGAGATCTTTGGGAGTCAGGGGCAATTGCGCATCGGCGGTGAAGTGCCGGTAAGCAAATGGCTCAACGAGCGTGCTCGTTGGGATGAGGTGGTGACCGAACCGGAGGGTCGTGATGAGTTGGGTTTCCCACCGCTGGTGCGCGCTTTCCTGGACTCGATCCTAAGTGAAGCACCGGTGCCGGAGATGATGACGGCGGCGGCTTCACGCACGACGCTGGCCGTGGTGTTGGCGGCGTATGAGTCGGGGCGAACCGGGCAGCCTGTTGTTGTTGGGTGACTCGTTGCCCGCCTTTCACCCGTTGTCTGCGTCGACTTCGCGTCTCTGTGTCTGGTGAATCACGGACGATGGGAGTTCACCCGGCTGGCGAGCCTGCTGCGCAGTCTCTCGGTCCGGAGAAGTCTTGGAAGGGTATGATCGACGCGAGGCCGACTCCGACGAACAGGTGAAAGGCAGCAGCGAAGCATCAAACATCATTGGGTGGTTAACTGCAAAGCTGAATCCCGGTTGCGAGGTCGACTCCGGCATCGGGCGACAGCCAGACAGAGACACCCACAGCGAGGGAGAGGTGGCTGCGCGGTCCGTGTGTTTGGTGAAGTAGTGAGAAGCATGATCGAAGCAAGGCCGACTCCGACGAACAGGTGAAAGGCAGCAGCGAAGCATCAAACGTCATTGGGTGGTTAACTGCAAAGCTGAATCCTGGTTGCGGGGCTGACTCCGACAGACGGGTGACAGACAGCAGCAAAGCATGAACACATTGGGTGACGGGCGACGATCACCTGGACAAACGAAAACAGAGAGAGAGAATCGAAGCCATGGCTACACAACGAATCGTGCGTTGTTTAGAAGCGGGAAACTCAGAGCGTTGGGCCCTGATCGTTGATGATGACACGATCGAGCTGCTGACGGGATCACCTTTCGAGGGACTGCAGCCATCGGGTGAACGGCGCAAGGTGTCGGATGTGAAGTTGCTGGCGCCGATCGAGACGGGGGCGCGGCTGATCTGCGTCGGGCTCAACTATACCAAGCATGCACTGGAGAGCAATCTGCCCCTGCCGGTGCAGCCCATGCTCTTCCACATGCCGTCGACGGCGATCGTGGGTACGGGTGACGAGATCGTGTATCCACATGAAGGCAAGGTCGTGCAATTCGAGGGTGAGCTGGGTGTGGTTATCGGTCGCCGGGCCCGCCGGGTGAGTGCCGAGGATGCACTGGACTACGTACTCGGGTACACGATTGGCAACGATGTGTCGGAGCGTGTGATCCAGATGGCAGAGATGGCCAATGGCGCGATGCTCATCGGCAAGGGTTTCGACACGTTCAAGCCCCTGGGGCCGTGCATCGCCACTGAGCTGGATCCAACTGACCTGCAACTGACAACACGGGTCAATGGTGAGGTGAAGCAGTCGGAGACGACGTCGGACCTGATCTTTCCCGTCGCACGCCTGATCGAATACATGACCGCCGCCATGACGCTGTTGCCGGGTGATATCATCATGACGGGAACACCGTCGGGCGTGGGAGACATTCATCCTGGTGACGAGATTGCGATCACCATCGATGGCATCGGGGAGTTGAAGAACGGGGTTGTTGCTGAAGGCTAGGACACAGCGGTCCGGTCAAACAGGAGGTGGGTGTGGAGCGGCTTGACGGGTATCATGGGATCTGGTTTACGCTGGGGCAGTTCCGGCCGTCGGGAGATGAGCTATCGCCCTATGGCGACAAGTACTCTGGTGGGTTGGGGACGTATACGGCCAAACACTGTCCGTTGGCGATCTACGACGATGTCGTGGAGAAGACCTTCTTCGTCTATGGCGGGGCGCGGGATCATCGGCGGCACTTGCTGGCCATGGTGGGCGCCTACGATCACCGGCGTCATCGGGTATGCCGGCCGCTGGTCGTCCACGACAAGGCGACGGTTGATGATCCGCACGACAATCCCAGTATCGCCCAGGATGAGGATGGCTATCTGTGGATCTTCGTTTCAGGTCGTGGCCGGCATCGACCGGGGTTCATCTACCGCAGCTGCTCGCCACGTTGCGTGGAGGACGGCTTCGAAGTCGTCTCTGAAGGGGAGCTGACCTATCCACAGCCTTGGTGGATTCAGGGCGCCGGTTTCCTGCATCTGTTCACGAAATACACCGGTGTGCGCGAACTCTACTGGAATCGCTCACATGATGGGGTTACGTGGACGCCCGATCAGAAGCTGGCGGGCATGGAAGGGCACTACCAGGTCAGTCGGCGCGTGCCGGAGGCCGGGGTCAGTGGTCTGGGTGATCTGATCGGTGGCGCGGGGCAGCCGGAACAATCACGGGTCATCACGGCGTTCAATCGTCACCCCGAAGGACACCCTGACAATCGCACGGATCTCTTCTACCTGGAGACGGATGACCTGGGCGATAGTTGGCGCACGGCAGGGGGTCAAGACCTGAGCGCCGAGTTGCCCCTGACGACGGCGCAGACGCCGGCACGGGTCTACGACTTCGCCAGCGACCAGCGTCTCGTCTATATGAAGGACATCAGTGTCGATCGCGATGGACACCCCGTGATCCTGGTGGTGACCAGCGCCGATCACCGGCCGGGGCCGATGGGTGGACCTCGAAAGTGGACGCTGGCACGGTGGCAGCCAGAGGGCTGGCAGTTGACCGAGATCACGTCGACGACGCACAACTACGACATGGGATCTGTCTACATCACTGCCGACGACTGGCGGATTGTCGCCCCGACCGAACCCGGGCCGCAGCACTGGGGCACCGGTGGCGAGATGGCGCTGTGGGTCAGCGAAGATGATGGCTGGAGCTGGCGCATGGCCGATCAGCTGACCTCCGGCTCGATCTCCAATCATGCCTATGCGCGTCGGCCGGTGAATGCCCATCCTGGCTTCTACGCTTTCTGGGCAGATGGCAATCCGGATCACTTCTCGGCATCGCGGTTGTACTTCTGCAATCGGGAGGGCACGGTCTGGCAGATGCCGATCGCAATGTCTGGCCAGGAGGCCGAACCCGAGGTGGTTGAGCCAGGTGGATGAACCGAACCTGATGGCGAACTGCGACTATCGACAGATCTCCTGCTCTCATCACGATCGTGTAGAGGCGGCTGTGGTGACAGGCAAGATCTGTGAACTCAACCATCGGACCGCAGATGGCGGCGAACGGATGAGCCGTGTGAGGCTGACCGATGTCCTGACTCGCAATGGCGAAGAATTCGTCCTCACCGCCGCAGGGGATGAGATTCGACTGGACAAGGTCATCTCGTTGGATGGATTTGATTTTGGCCAGTGAGTCGAGGACATCACTCTCTCAAATGAGATGCACGCCACGTGAAGACACTGATTGAGAACGACTATCTGCTGCTGACTCCCGGCCCGCTCTCCACGTCACCGACCGTGCGCCAGGCGATGGATCGAGACTGGTGCACGTGGGATGAGGAGTACAATGGTGGTGTGGTGACGCCGATCCGCCAGCGGTTGGTTCAACTGGCTACGGCAACTCGAGGGCAGGACTACACGTGTGTCCTGATGCAGGGCAGTGGCACCTTTGCTGTGGAATCGATGCTCGGCTCCACCATCGATCGGCAGGGCCGATTGCTGGTGCTGGCCAATGGCGTGTATGGCAATCGGCTGGCTGACATTGCCCGCTGTCTGCAGATCGATCATCTGGTTCACGACAGTGGGGAGTTGGCGCCGCCGGATCTGGCATTGCTCGAACAAACGCTGGCGGAGGATGAGGCGATCACCCACGTCGTGGTCGTGCATGGTGAGACGACGACGGGCATGCTGAATCCTCTGGCCGAGATCGCCGCCATCGTGAAAGGACACGATCGATTGCTCCTGGTGGACTCGATGAGCGCCTTCGGCGGTGTGCCCCTGGATGTGGGCGAACTGGGAATCGATTACATCGTATCGTCTGCCAACAAGTGCATCCAGGGCGTGCCCGGTTTTGGTTTCATCATCGGTCGCACGGCCCATCTGGAAACGACCCGAGGTTGGGCCCGTTCTCTGTCGCTGGATCTGTACGCACAGTGGCAGGGGATGGAGACCGGTCAGGGGAAATGGCGTTTCACGAGTCCGACGCACGTAGTGCGGGCCTTCTATCAGGCGCTGATGGAGCTGGAGGAAGAGGGCGGGATCGCGGAGCGGCACGAACGTTATTGCCTCAATCAGCGACGACTGGTGGCCGGCATGGAGCGCCTTGGATTCGCGTGTGTGTTGCCCGCCGAGTATCAGGGTCCGATCATCACCGGCTTCTACAATCCCGACCATCCGGACTACGACTTCGGCAAATTCTACAGCCTGCTCAAGGAGAAGGGCTTCGTGATCTATCCGGGCTCGGTGACGGGCATCGACTCCTTCCGGATCGGCACGATCGGCCACGTCTTTCCGGCTGACATCGATCGTTTGCTGGGGGCGATTGACTCGTCCATGTACTGGGTCTGAGGGGCGAGGCCCTATGCAGATCTATCTGGATCATCTCCAACAGGTTCTCGATCACGGGATCCACCGTGAAGATCGAACGGGCGTAGGCACCGTCTCGCTATTCGGCCTGCAGGCCAGGTATCGCATGGCAGATGGCTTTCCGGCGGTGACGACGAAGCGCCTCGTATGGAAGTCGATGTTGTCGGAATTGCTGTGGTTCGTCTCTGGCTCGGGCAACATCAACGATCTGAAGACCATCTACCCGCACAACAAGCTCTGGGATGGCAACTACCAGGACTACCTGCGCCGTCTCGGCATCGGCGAGAATGACGACGAGAACGACGGCGACATGGGTCGCACCTATGGCGTGCAGTGGCGCCACTGGCAGGGCCGCGACGGCAACAGGGATCAGCTGCAGGAGACGATCGAGCGGATCCGCACGGATCCTTCATCGCGGCGACTGCTGGTGAATGCGTGGAATGCAGCTGAAGTGGGGCCGCAGGACGTGGCTCTGCCCCCGTGTCACACGTTCTTCCAGTTCTATGTAGCCGACGGGCGCCTGTCGCTGCAGCTGTACCAGCGATCGTGTGACATGTTCCTCGGTGTGCCCCTCAACATCGCATCCTACTCGATCCTGCTGCACATGGTGGCGAAGGTGACAGGGCTGATTCCTCACGAATTCGTCCACACCCTTGGCGATGCCCACATCTACATGAATCACTTCGATGCGGTACGTGAGCAATTGACGCGCGACCCCTTGCCACTGCCGCGACTGGAAATTCGGGATCGAGGGCAAGAACAGATCGACGACTTCGTGTACGACGATTTCGAGTTGATCGACTATGAGTGTCATGCGCCAATCCGAGCCGATATGGCCGTGTAGCCGTGGCCACGTAGATCCGAATCGCAACGAGGATGAAGATGACGATTGGCCGAAGTCTCCCCGCGGAAATTGTGGAGCGTACCGACGCCGGTGGACGACGTCTGCGGCAGCTGACCTCGGCGCCGGCGCACAGCTACCCACTCTACTACTTCACTCCCAGCACGACGGCGGATGGTCGCTGGCTCGTCTTCCACTCCGAGCGCTCAGGATCGGTGCAGTTGTATCGGATGGATCTCGAGTCGGGTGCGATTACGCAACTGAGTAACCAAGAGCGCTTCGATGCGGGTTGGGCCATCTGGTGTGAATACCGGCTGCGCGGGATTGATAATCATCTCAGTGCCCTCAATCCGGTGCGATCCGAGGCCTACTACTTTGTGGGAGACACGCTCTATTGCACGGATGTGGAGGAGCTGACAAATCGTCAGGTCCTGCAGTTGCGAGGGCGCGTGGCGATCTCACAGAATGCCTTCTCTCCGGACGGTCGCTGGTTTGCCTTCGTGCATACAGATGCCCTGTCCTTCCGCGAAGGACTCCAGGAACGCGAGTCGAAGACCAACATGGGTCAGTTCTCATGGGGTCGAGATCACAACACCTGGCGCAATGGCATCGACTGTGTGATCAGTGTCGTGGACACGACGACGGGGATGCGCCAAGACCTGCTGGATCTGGACTATCACGTCCATCACGTACTGTTCGCTGATGATGATACGCTGCTGTTGAACCACGTGAAGGGCGACAGTGGGATGTGGACGCTGTCGATGGATGGTACCAAGATCCGTCATCTGCGACCCCGTGATGAAAACGGGGTGACCTGTCATCAGGCGGTCACGGCGCGCGGGATCTACTACGAAGCCAACACGTATGTAGATGGTGAGCGCATCGTGCAGATCGGTCGATTGGATGCGGCGACCGGGGCGTACGAAGAGGTCCGGCTACCGAATGTGGGTTATGTACACACGGGGTTGGATCCCGAGGGTCGATTCATGTTCTACGAGGATATGCAAGAGGATCGACATCGATTGCTCACGGTGCGGTATCCACGGGATCCGGCGCGATTCGAAGTCGAAGAGCTGCGCTCACTCGGGCCCATCGCGCACGGACAGCGATATCATGCGCACCCCTTCCTGGCCGCCCACGACCGGCGCTGGCTCTATCACACGGAAGTGATCGATGGCTTCGCGCAGATCTGCGCCCTGGATGTGGCTGACCTGGTAGATGAGAACGTCTACTGGGACGCTGAATGAACCGATGCGCCGTGCACTGCATCCACCAGATACCGAAGAGATTCCTGTAAATCTGAATGAGGACGACGATGATCAACTTCCATGCACCCGACTTGACCCAGCATCCGCCCCGCAGTGATCGTGTTCGCATCGGGGGTTATGTGATTCTGGCACGCATGCTCGACAAGGGTCGGGCGACAGTGGCAGATACAGATGGAGACTATCACTATGACTGCCCGGTGGACAAACGCTTCCTCGAATTTGCCGGCATTGATGCAGCCCAATTGAAGGACCAGCTGGCGGCGGGTGCGGGAGACGGCCAGATCCTGGAGTGGATCCAGGCGCACTCGACGACGAAGCCGAGCGCGGTTGAAATCGAGGTGTGGTCGACGCATCAGGAGCAGCGGTCGCCCGGTGATCTCGACTCGCGCGAGTTCTTCAGCTCTCTGCATCAGGGCGCTGGCCCGGAGCGTGAAGACATCATGACCTGGTTCGACCTGCTGGACCTGGATGACTTCGTGAGCTTCGGTGGCAAAGCCTAGGCGGACATCGGCGTCACATCCTCTAGACACAACACCTGGTGCTGGAACCAGTACCGTCGGAGTGGGTTGGTGAAACCCGCGATGTCACCACAAGTTGGGCCGTACTCGGCGACGCTCTACATCAACAGACCAAGCCCGGCCAGAGCGTTGTTGAGGGCGTGGATGCCGGCAGTGACGAAGTAGGCATACCAGAAGCCGCGAGGTCGCCAGGCCTCGAAAGCGGCGGAGAAGATGACGAAGGTCCAGAAGATGCAGACACCCCAGATCGGCACACTCAGAGAGTGCATGATCGCCCAAACGAGGGCGGAGCCGCCGATCACCCACCAACGGCGTCCGACGAACTTGCGCAGCAGCGCGAGCAGGGGAGCCATCAACATCGTTTCGAGCAGCGGTGCGCCGATGACGATTTCGGCAAAGAGCAGAGCCGGGGACTGGATGTTGAAGTCCCACTGATTCTGATCGAAGAGCTCTTCGTATCCGAACAGCTGCGTGACCAGGGCCAGGACGGTGGCGATGCCGAGGGTAGGCAGGGTTGCCAGAGGCCACACGCGTAACACGTAGCGCCAGGGCGGCAGGTTCGTGTCGAAGAGGGTTGCTTCGAAGGGGCCGCGTCGGCCGGACGTAGACGGTGCCCTGTCTGCACCGGCATCCGAGGCGCCAGGCCACGCACCCGTCGTCGTCCAGGCTGTGTCGTCGGCTGGCCGGTGAGCCGGGGTGATGGATGCCGGGCGACCGGCTGAGTCAGACGGCTGGTCTGTTGGTTTCTCAGCGGATTGGTCTGGCGGCTGGCCCGGCACTTCGGGATCGTTCATGCAGCCGCGACCTGTGCCAGGGCCTGATCCATCACGCCCAGGGCCTGGTCGATATCGGCCGGCGAGTGCGAATAGCTGGGATAACAGACACTGTAGGTGATCACGCCACCGAGCAAGCACTCGCCTTCGAACTGGAGTCGACCTTCAGGCGTGGGCATCTGCAGCATGCCGACTGGCGGCAGGCCGGCGAAGCCACCCTCGATCCCGTGCTGGTCACAAAGCGAGGCGACGCCCTGATGTAGCTGTTTGCCGCGGGCCCAGAGTGTGCCGATCACATCTTCCTGTTCGTAGACGTCGAGGACGGCGCTGGCGGCGGCCAGCCCCAGTGTGTCACCGCCAAAGGTGGAGGAGATGACGACCTTCTCCACGGCATCCATGACATCGGCGCGGCCCAGATACGTCGACAGGGGTACGCCATTGGAGATGCCCTTGGCAAAGACGGCCAGGTCGGGCGTGACGCCGAAGTATTCCTGCGCACCGCCTCGGGCGAGCCGGAAGCCCATGACGATCTCGTCGAAGATCAGCAGGGCACCGATGCGGTCGCACAGGGCCCGCAGAGCTGGCAGGAACTGGTGGCCCTGCTCGATGCCGGCGTAATCGCAGGCGACGGAGATGGCGGCAATGTCGTCAGCGCTCTGTGCATCGATGGCGGTCTGGAAGGCGTCGATGTTGTCCCACGGCAGGGCGGTATAGGTGGACCGGGTTGCATTCGGCACGCCCTCTTTCATCGTATTCACCCATCCGTGATAGCCGCAGGTGAGGATGTGATCCCGTCCGGTGAAGCCGCGCGCTAGTCGGTGGGTGGCGGCCATCGCTTCGCCGCCGGTCTTGAGGTAACGGACCTTTTCAGCGCAGGGAATGATCTCGACGAGTCGCTCGGCGACTTCAACTTCCAGGGGATGGGAATAGCTGAAGACGACCCCATCCTGCAACTGTCGGGCGACGGCTTCGTTCACTGCAGGGTAGGCATACCCCAGGCTGACCGGGCCAAGACCGTTGCGGAAGTCGATGTATTCGTTCCCATCCACATCCCAGACGCGACAACCTTCTCCACGTACGAGAAAGCACGGCTCTACTTCGCGCAGGGCCTGGCGGGGTGCCTTGCTGTGCGTTTGCGTCGCCATGGGGATGACGTTGATGGCCCGATGGTATAGTTCCCAGGACTTGTCGACACTGCGACCGCTCATTTGCTCTGCTCTCTGATATTGAGTGCCATGTGGCTGAAGTAGAGTGTAACGAACGGGTGACCGGTCTGCTTCCGGCCGGTGGCGGGATCGCTCCAGGCTCGGGTCTCTTGTCTGGTGGTGAGGTATAGCCTGAACGGCGCTGCCGGTTGGCGTGCCTCGTCAACTGCGTCGAGTCACTGAGTCCTCTGCTTGCTGTGTACGGGGTATGATCGACCCGAAGCCTGTCGCTCCTCCCGCCGCCGTCCCGATGCAGAGCCAGCCGGGTTTCCTATGGAGAGGAACAGCAACAGCTTGCGGGCAGCTGGCGTGCTTCGACAACTGCGTCGAGTCACTGAGTCCTATCGCTTGCCGTGTGCGGGGTGTGGAGACCCGAAAGCCCTCACTCCTCCTGCCGTCGACACGAGGCAGGCACGAGACCGGTGACCTCTGAGCAGAACTGACCCGAGGCCTGGCGCAGATCTTGTTGCTGTTACGTTTCCTGCGTCCGGGGGACGGCAGGATCGCTGGGCCTCAGGCGCGACACTGATGGTGACAGGAAAACGAGGCGAGGGATCTGGCGGTTGCCGCGAG
>JABHDC010000101.1 GCA_018673255.1 Gemmatimonadota bacterium | reverse complement strand
TTTCGTCACGCCGAGGTCCTGCACAAGGTCGGTCCCTTCGCCGCCTTCGGGGCTATCAAACCAGAGGGGGGCCTGAGTCGATGAAGAGAACATGGTGGCTGATGGCCTGGATCGTCCTGGTTGCAGGTGCATCCTCAGCTCAGTCTGATGCCCTGCCGGGTGACTGGGAGAGTGCCAGGACGACCGATGACAGCGAAGTGGCCACCCAGCTGCGCCTGGGAACCGCCGGTGATGCGCACGTTGAGCTGGACGGGCTCTTCAGTCAGGCTTTTCTGGCTGCCTCGGAGGATGAAGATGTGCAGCAGTTGGCCGATATCTTTCCCGATGGCCTGCGGATCCAGATCGTTGCAGATGGCACCTGGGAAGCCGGTCCCGATTCGTTGCGCCTGCTGTTCGCTGAGCCGGGATTGCTCGTCAATGGGGATACATTCGAGGCCTTCATCTTCACGATCGCGACTTCTCTGGCAGCGACAACGATCAAGCAGCTGGGGCTGCCGGCAGAGCAGGAACCGACCGTGGTCGCCACCTTCGTCGGCCTCCTGTCCCAGGACCTGACGGAAGAGGATGTGACGAGTCAGGCCTTTCCGGATGATGGTTCGCCTACTGCGTATCGAATGGACGACCAGACACTGGTGATGACCGATGCTGACGGTGAGACGAGCCGATGGCACCGGCGGACCGAGTCCGTCGTCGTTCCCGCAGGATGGGGACAGACGAAGCGAGATCTGACACACCGACGGTAGTCAAATACGTTGCGATCGTCCGATCAGACGAGCCAGAGGTCCTCTGCGCATCCTTACAGAGAGGATCACAACCGTTTGCGGATCTAACCAGTCTTAAAACAATGAGATAGGTATAGATCCCGTCGAGCATTTTTCCTGCGCTATTTTCTTGACATCTCCAATCTGCGGCAGTAAAGTTCACGCCTTGTGGATCCCCACTATGCCTCACCCAGGCGTAGGCGCGGGGTAGGAAATACGTCCACAACAAACCCTCTCGGCCATCGGAATCTCACCCGGATCCGATGCCGTTGCAGCACCCACACCACCATCCCTGAGGAGGGAATCTCCTTATGTTGCGGAAGCTTACGATCGCGGCCTCGGCCATCGCCCTGATGGCCGGTACCGCGAGCGCGCAGTTCCTTCACATTGGTGATCCGGATGTGCAGTTGGCGGATCTCACCAGTGGCGGCAAGCCCAACACGCTCAATATCTCCGGTATCTCCGGTCTCGATGGCTACGCCTTCGGTGGCGCGGATCTTGATGTCTCGTTCAATCTGAATGGTTCGGGCGCCACGGTGTGGCTCATCGTCTACACCGCCGGTCGTCCTGCGCCGTTTACCATCAGAGGTGAGGGCCCCGGTCCCTACGCTGATCCTGAGCACGCCACACCGGGCTGGCACGTCGTCAACGGTGTGAACACCCTGGTGTTCAAGTCGCCGGGCGAGCGTTTCGGCGAGGGTGCGAACACGATCAGGTGGAATGGCAGTGACATGGACGGCAATCCCGTCCCCCGTGGTTCGTACAACCTGTTCCTTGCGGCCTTCGATGACGAAGCGACACCGCACGTCGTCGGCGTTCACAGCCGCGCATTCGGTTCCGGCTCGACTTTCATCATGAACACCGCTCGTGGTGAGATCGTGAACTTCGACGGTGGTGAAGTCTCCAACATGGAGAACGACTGGATCAGCAACCTCGAAGGCTTCGACCTGGTCGACAACCAGAGCGTCATCGACGCCTGCGCCGAGCGTGAGGGTTGCAACGGCGGTATTCGCAGCGCCACGCCGCTGAATGCGGCGCGCACCGAGTTCATCGGTGGTCAGTACAACTCTGCCCTCAAGCGTTTCCAGTACAACTGGGAAACCCGTCAGATCACGATGGTCGAGGACTGGGGTGCCGACAATGGTGCCGAAAACGGCATCCTGATGACGGGCGACGTCCTGCCCGGTCGTTCCTATGCAACAGCAACCAACGCGGCCAAGACCGAGGTCTACTTCACGGCGGGTGTCTCCGGCACCGTGTCGAAGGTGGCCACTTGGAGAATCTCTGACGGTGCTCTCATTCCTTCCAAGGATTGGGACATGTCGGACATCTTCATGTACGACAACAATGGCTCCGATCGTTCCGGTGGTCCGGGAACCCTGGCCCGCATGTTCAATGGTGAGCCGGATCCGGCAGGTATCACCATGTCGGGTCATCACACGTCCCTCACGGTTCGTACGGACTTTGATGGCAACATCAAGTACATGAACCGCAATGGCGACAACTTCGGTGACTCGCGCGTCTTCGCCGATGGAACCTTCGGTGATTTCGCCTACGGTCACACTGAAGCACCGGCGTTCAAGTATGCTCTGTATGCCACAAAGTATGGTTGGGTCACCAACGTTGAAGCCGGTTCTGACAACTCACGGAATGGTTTCGTCCTCGGTGAGGATGGTTCCGGTCTGTTCAGCTTCGAGCCCAAGCGTATCCCGTTGTCGTGGCCGCAGCTCAACCTGATCGTCGATGAAGACGGTCCGTGGGACGGCCTCTACATGCAGGTCGGTGGATTCGGAGACGGCGCCGCGGCGAACGACTTCATCCCAGAGCCCGAGCCGAACGAAGATGGCGTCGTTCCTCTCGCCATCCTGGCGCGGTATCCCGTCGTGCAGCTGCCCTACGATCAGAAGCGCGTTCCTCTCGGCACGCCCGCCACGGCAATCCTTGAGGCTTCGGCAGAGACGCCGGACGCTTTCGATCTGAGCGATGCATATCCCAACCCGTTCAACCCGGAGACGACGATCCGCTTCCAGCTGCCCACAGCTGAGCAGTTCAAGATCACCGTCTACAACGAGAATGGTCAGGCCGTGCGCACATTGGCTGATCAACAACTCGGACCGGGTACGTTCGATATCACCTGGGATGGCACGGATGACAGTGGCCGCCAGGTGGCCTCGGGTATGTATATGTATCTGATCGAGGGGCCGAACCTTCGCACGCATAAGAAGGTCACGCTTCTCAAGTAGTTCAGAATACGCAGCATCAGGGAGGGGGCTCCCGGCAACGGGAGCCCCCTTTTCTACTCACGCACCGCTCTCATCTTCCATTTTGACCGCACTCTCTGCGGGTGCTGTGTGATCCATGCCGCCAGCGGCAGGGATCGCAGACCTCTCCTGGATTGAGGTATCCCATGGTCCGGACCCGTCGTAGCGTCTGGTGGCTGACATTGGTCGCCGTCGCTTTCACGGTGGGCGCCCAGGCGCAGCCACTGTCTCGCACGACTCTCAGTGTCTGGCCTTCGACGACACACTATCTCGGTTTCGTCGAGTTCGACGGTGCCGATGATGGACAGATCCGGATCACGAGTGCCGGAGCCTATACCCTGTTTCTCAATGGCGACCTGGTGGGAAGCGATGCCGATGATACCACCGTTGAGACATGGGACGTGGAGTTCAAGAATCGCGAGAATGTGGTGGCCGTCGTCGTCGAACACGACGGCAGTGCCTCGCCCTACGGTCTCTTTCTCGTCATCGACTCGCCTCAGGGCACGGCGGTCAGTTCGGCCCTTGATCGCAACGTCCCATGGTTCTGGAGTGATGCGGCACTGCCGAACGAAGCAGGTAGCGACTGGGTCAAAGCGCGTCTGAATCGTCTTGATCGCCTTGAGCTTGATGGTGCACCTGTCGTCTTTACACCGGTGCAGGCTGGAACCCTCGACCCTCAAGGGCTGGCCGGCTTCAGCGATCTCGATCTGACACGCGCCACGAGCATCGCGGGATATGGCGGTGGGATCGACGGCAGCGGCTCAGGCCTGCAATTGCGGTCTCTGTCCGGACTCAACATCGCCTACAACTCGTTGTCAGATCAGCCGCGCGTCGTTGATGGCGATCTTGCCAGTGCCGTCTCGTTTCGACGCGGCGCCACATCGCTGCTGCAGACAGTGCAGACCGATCTCGGCCGGCTGATCACCATCAACCGGGTTCGTGTCGTCACGCAGCCGCCCAGCAGTTCCAGTTCTTACGAGAATAACTCCCTGCGCGGTTACAGCATTCTCGTCAGCAAGGATGGCGTCAACTTCATCGAGGTCGCCGCCAGAAATCAGATCGAGAACTTCCGGGAGACGGAGGTCACCTTCACTCCCATCGCCGCCCGTCACGTTCGCCTGCTGGTGACCGAGTTCTCCGCCCGTGACGCATCGCCGCAGGTCGGTGAGCTCGAGGTCTATGGTGTCGGGATCGATCAAGCGGGGACCTTCCGGTCTCAGCCATTGGATCTAGGCACAGTTGAACTGAAGAATTACGATCGCGTCCAGTGGTATGGAGAGGTCAGTTCCAGTTCGCAGTTGGAATTGCGATTCCGCTCTGGAGACGATGCGGCCACGTGGAGCGACTGGTCGCCGTGGGAAGCGGACAGCAGTTTCGCCCTGCAGGTGCCGGAACCCTCCAACTGGCTGCAGTTTGAGGCTCGTATGTCAACGCGCGATCTGTTTGCTGGTCCTCGCCTCGACAGTGTGATCGTCAGCTACACTACCGGAGATCTGGCCGTATCCAGTGCGGCTGGATCGATCACGCCCTTGCAGGTTGATATCGGCGCCGATGCCGACTTCACCTACACCCTCGATATCGATGTGGGGCCTGCCGATGCCGGGGTGGAACGGATCATCATCCTGACGCCGTATCCGGCAACCCTGGACCTGGCTACTGTGACCGGTCTCGGGGCTTCGAGCATTGATCTGGCCGGTACGTACAGCAACAACGACTCGCTCGTGATCGCTTTTGATCCGGTGTTGTCACAGGAGAGCCAGGTACAGTTCGGTTTTCGCTCTCGCCTGCTGTCCGGCAATCACAACTTTGAGGCGCTTCTGGCTGCATCCGGATCGGCAAATCCACTGCGCGCGGTGACCCGTGGCGATGGTGGCGACACGTTGTCGACGATCGTGCAGGCTCTGAGTCTGTCCTTCCCCGTGCTCACACAGGTGGCACCCACGCCTGCCGTGTTGACACCTAATGGTGATAACACCAACGAGCTGTCGACGATCGGTTTTGTCCTCGGCCGCGTCACGAGTGCACCCGTGCAGGTGGAGATCCTCGATCTGTCCGGACGACTCGTGCGGCGGCTCCCGGAGCGTATGCTCAGCGCCGGTACCTATCTGGGGGAAACCGCGGATTCGACCCATCCCGGTGCCTGGGATGGACGGAACGACGACGGAGACCTGGTGCCACCAGGAACCTATATCTACCGGATCGTCGTGGATCTGGATCCCAATGACGAGACGTCTGTCGGACTCGTCGGCGTCGCCTACTGAGTCTGAGCCCCGCCGCCATGCGACATCACGGCCACGGCCAACGCCGCCTGCATCTGAAACAAATTCTCCTGGTGGGGATCACCCTGAGCGGGCTCCTCGGTGCTCACGCGCCGGCGGCAGCCCAATTCATGTCGCGAGACTTTCGCGAATTGTGGGCCAATGAGGTCTTCGAGAACTACGGCCCCGGTGGCTATCGAGACTACGACTTTGGCGAGGAGAATCGACGGTTCGATCTGTTTGGTGATCTGATCGTCGATGGCGTCGACATCGTCCAGCTGGAAGAAGTGCGTCGCGATCGTCCCGGATTACGGGGGAGTTTCGAGCAACGAAATGGTCGGTACGACCGGTTCTTCGACAAGCTCGTTATCGCCAATGAAGGTTTCGGCCCGTGGTCGACGCGACTGATCATCGGCGACCACATCAGCACCCACTTCACGCCCATGACGCTGAACATGCCGCGCTTCAACGGGATCCGTTGGGATGGCGCGTCCAGCAGCAATCGTTTCAGCATCATTGCCAGTCATCTGACCGATCCTGTCGTCGTGCCGAACAACGCCGACATCGAGACGGATTTTGATCGGCGCAGAATCTTCGGTACGTCGGCCTTCGGTGGTCACTGGGAGAGTCAGATCGGTGGCGCGCTGCGGATCGGCACCACGTATGTGAATACCCACCGGTTTGATTCGGAAGCCGGAACCGACCTGAATGGCATGCGCGGCACCGTGCCGAGGGTCATGCACGGTGGTCTGCGCAAGGTGTATGTCTTCGTGACCGATGACAACCCGGAAGATGATACGCCAGGGGCAGCAATCCACGAGCTGACGATGCTTGCTGATGGTGAACGGGTGGAGCCCCTACGGGTGGCCCAGATCGATCATCTGCTGCAGAAGGTCCCGGTCACGCCCGATCTGACCAGCACCGTGCTGCTGAAGGCGAATGAGATCAGCTTTCTGCGGCAGAATGGACCGTGGCTGCAATCGGTCATCGATGCAAGCAACACGCCATTCTTCAAGGCCATCATCGGCAGTATTACACGTCCTGTGTCAGGTGCGACGCTGTCGCATCCGCTGCGAGCTGATGGAGACAATGTTGTCGTGTATGAATACGAAGTCTCCGATACGACACGGGCCCTGCAGTTTGAAGCCGTCGTCAGTGACGACTACAGCATTGACATCGCTGGCGCGATGAATGTTCCCGTCCTCGCCTCACGAGCGGATGACTTCTACTTCGACTGGCAGAATGCGGCTCGCGCCGCCGGAGCACCGGCGGGTGGCGCCAATCTCAAGCGCATTCGTTTTGACTATGGATTCCCGACGGGGTTGGATGTGCTGGGTGCCAATTTCGAGGCACATGTCTTCGGTTTTGAGGCCCGTGGAGAGATCGCCCGCAGCACACGCTACTATCAGGCCCCCGTCGCCGGGGGGCAGCGCTCCAAGGAGCAGGCTGATACCTACTACCTGCAGGTCGGACGCCAGGTCACCGATGGGTTGAAGGTCGGTTTTGAGACCTTCGATGTTCCCAGCGACTACAGCACGAGTTTCTCCCGTTTCAAGCTCTCCAATACGGGTTACACCGTCGGTGGGAGACTGTATGACCAGGTAGACCTGGTCGCGGATAATGACGATCTGGATCAGTGGGAAGATCAGGTTGAGCACAATGACCCGCTGGCCCCTTTTGCCTCGTCTCTGTCGAGTTCGGGTGTGGGCAATGGTGTGTTCCCCGGGCTGGACCCAGATCACGATGGTGTCCTCGACTTCAACATCGACAATGGCCGCGGAAGTGATGCCTTTCAGCCTTTCCTGGGATATGTGGCCGAGCCCCCCGAGTTGGTCTATGGCGACGATTTCAACAACAATGGCGTCGCTGACTATCGTGAAAATGACAATCTGCCCGATTACCTGTATCCCCGCGATCACAAGGGACACCACGCCCACGCCGCCCTGGAGTTGACGGGTAGAACCCAGGTGCGTGCCGGATGGTATGCCATCGATCAACCCGAACTCGGGCGCCGCAACAACACGCGGTATCTGGAAGGGCGCTACCACCGGCAATGGCAGGGAAGTGGGTACCTGCGCGTCAATCAGCGTTTTAAGTGGATGCAGGACGACGTCCCGAACACCATCTACTCACCGACGGTCGTGACCGATCCTTTTGCCCGCACCTACGTGCTCGACCATGATCTGCTGCAGGGCAGAAACAGCCGCAACAGTCTGACCTACGTCGAGTGGGGACTGACGACGATCCCGGCACTCAATGTGCGCAACATTGTCTCGCTCAGTCTGACCGATATCGATGGGGCCGTGCCCGAAGATCCGCTGTTCACACGTCCCGGCACGGTGACCGATCTGGCGGCGGTGACGAAGGCAGACTACACGTGGCGCCGAGGGCGACTGACACTGGTGCCGCAGTTCAAGCACATCTACCTGCTGACCGATGTGCCCGGACGTGATGTGCCGGAGCGGCAACGCCGCTGGATCATGCCGATCTTGCGGGCCGATCTGCAGGTCGGCCCCCGCACGGTCCTCAAGACGGGGATTCAGGGACTGCCGTTGCTCCAAGAGACGGTGAGGGACCCTGCCAACCCCGAGCAGAGCTTTGAGCGTCGGACCTACACGGCATATCTGCAGAATCGCAGCAATTACCAGGGGTACGATCTGACGATCCTGATGGGGATCTATCGCACAAAGCAGACCTACACGAAGTCCACGCGTCCGGCCTTCGGTTCACTTGAGTACTTCTTCAGAGTGTATATCGGCTGATGATGAATGTGCTGCGCACATTTTCGGGATTGTTGCGCAACCCTCTTGAGGCAGGCGGCAGCGTTCGCCACTTCCTCTCGGGAAGCCCTGGTGGGATCTCTTCGGTGATCCCGGTCACGGGAGCTGGCCGTTCTGGGCATGCGATAGTGTCTCGACTGCTGATCCTGGTGTTGTTGCTGCTGATGATGCCGGTGATGGCACCGGCGCAGTTGTTGTTCCGGCCGGGTGAACCTTATGTGAACTATGCGTACGAGAGTTATCGAGCCTATGACTCGATTCTATTCGGGCGTGATCGTACGCCGCAATTCGATGCACTGGGCCAGTTTGTGATGAATGGCATCAATGTCTTCGAATTGCAGGAATTCCGCTCGGTCAGTCCTTCCTCTGGTAGCATCATTCGGAAGCCGGGTCGATACGGCAGTTATCTCAATCGCCTCGTCGTCGCCGATGACAGCTACAAGGGTGTGACGACTCGCTTCATTATCGGTGACCGGATTCGTGCCAAGTTCACGCCGCTGACGCTCGATCTGGCCGCGATGAATGGTATGCGGCTCGACTCCCACTTCCGCGGCGGCTCTCTCGTGCTGGTCACCTCCCGTGTCGACAAGCCGATCTTTGAGGCTCTGCAGAACAACGACCATCGGATTCACGGTTCGGAAGCGAGTGAGTTCATCCCGCGTTGGGCGACGTATCTGATGGGGGCCGACCTGCGGACCCAGTTGCAGGGCCTGGACGCAGGTGTCAGCTGGGTCAACCAATTCCGCACCGACAGTCTGCGTGATCTGGACGAGAACAGCTTCAAAGGCGCACTGCCCAGCCTCGGTGTCGCACCGGAGTGGGTCGTGGTCCGCGTGGCCGATCAGTCGCTTGATGATGCGGTGGGCGCACGCGTTCGGGGCGCTGTCGTCTATCTCAATGGTCAGCCCTACCAGCCTGAGATCGGACCTTACGACAAGAACAACCCCGACCGGATGACGATGACGGTCACCGTCGATCCGGACCGTGCCGTGATTCCTCCGGCGCGGCGGGATAACTCAAATGCTCTCGTCATCGAGCAGCCACACCAATTGCCATCGCCAGAGGGCTTCTATGAGGCTGAAGGGAGCCGGGCACTGCTGCTGTGGTTCAAGGTACCATCGACGATCCCGGGGCAAGGCATACTGGGGGAGCCCGTCAAGCGGGTGGACGTGGAACTCGAGGTCTCCGGCGATTACCAGCTGGAGCTCTCGGAGGTGTTCAATGGCGCTTCGGCGAATCCGGCCACCTACTTCTACACGGCTGCCCAGTCACAGGGGAGACCAGCGCTGGCGAACTTCCGGCGCGTGCGATTGCGTTATGGTCGTCAGACGGGTCGCACGCTGTTGAGTGCGCACGTGAATCTGGATGTGAAGGGCTGGTTGTTACACAGTGAGGTCGTGCGCAACTACAGCTATCGCGGATACCCGGGTCTGGACCGGCACAACATCGACCCCTTCGGTGATCAGACACATGCCTGGTTCGTCAATGCACGGCGCGATTTCGGGTCCTTCAGTCTCGGTGGCGAGGCCTACAACATCGATGGTGAGTATTCGACCGTTCTCAACGTGCAGGATGACGACCTGCGCAGCTACTTCCAGTTCCTGTCCAGTCCCTTCAGCTATCCGACGAACTTCAATGAGCCCCGTCTGGCGGATGTTGTGGGTGGCGACCGGGCGGCACCGACGAACACGATCGAATTCAACACGGTCGATGACAACGACGACAAAGACCAGTACCCGGACAGCTATTTCCTGAGGCGCACGACGGATCTGGAGACAGGTGGGCGTTTCATCGAGGATCCGGATGGCGTGTTCCCCGGACTGGATGCCGATCTGAATGGCCGTCCGGATATCAACGAGAACAACAATCTCGTCCCCGACTACTACGAGCCCTTCCTGCTCTACAATGTGAATCCCGATGCCTACGATTTTGGCGAGGACATGAATGGCAACGGGGTCATCGATGAACGAGAGAACGACGAACTGCCGGACTATCCCTACAATGCCGACCGGCGGGGTTACCATCTGTTTGCTGAACTGCCCGTTCCCGGTCTGCCGGCACTGAAGCTGACAGCGGGGCATCACAAGGCGTCGGCGCCATTTCAGGGCGGCGAGGCGCGCGTGTCCTACGTGCGCAGCGAATTCCGGCAACGATACCCCTTCTTCGGCAACATCGTCGGGATTCACAAGATCAAGCGCATCGAGGATGATGTGCCCGATCCCGTCTTTGGCTTTGGCCGATCAGCCATCTACCTCGAGCCCGATGTCCTGCCCCCGACGGGGCTGTCGACGGAGGAGCGCCTCAATCCCCTCGGCATCCAGGTCCTGCAGGAGGATCCCCTCCTGTTTCGCGATAGTTGGGTGAACAGGCTCTTCCTGCAGGGGCGGTTCACACGAGTCGAAGACCTCAATGTTGAGTTGAGCAGCCGCTATGATCGAAATCGGCAACTGGGGGCTGGTGAGGAAGATCGCAATACGATCAGCGACTGGGCCTTTGTCCTGCGCTCAGACTACACCTGGCAGCCATGGCGTGATCTGCGGGTCATACCGCAGTTGAAGTGGATGACGCAACGTCTCAGTGATGATGGGGGAGCCGTCCTGGAGATCGACGAGCGATTCTTCTATCCGATCCTGCGTGTGGAGTATCCGGTTTCCAATCGCACGACGATCAAGGCCGGGGCCCAGGGATTCCCATTTCTCAAGAGCACGTACCGAAATGACGTCTCGCCGGACGTCGATTTCGACGAGCAAGTGTATCTGTTGCAGCTGAACAACACGTCGAACTACGTCGGTTACGAGGTCAATGTGAATCTTGGATACGAACGACGTCATCGGCGTTTCCTCGATCGGCAGCGTGCCGATCAGGATCTGGACTATAACCGCCTCTTCCTGCGGGTCATCGCCGGCCTGCGCCCCCTGTTCTGATGATGAAGACGTTGCGAGACATCCTGACCGCTCTGCGGACCCCGCTTCTGGTTGCCATGGTGACGGCCATGTGCGCCTCGGCGGTTATGGCGCAACGTGGTGGCGAGGCGACCGAAGATACGCCCGAATCCCCGGCGATCGGGCCGCAGCGGATTCTCGAACCGCAGACCTTCGTTGGGCGTTTCGGCAAGGGGTACACCAACTGGGGCGAGCGTGACTATCCCCGACTGGTGGGGGTGACGAGCAATCTGCGGAATATCTACAGCGTACTGGGTGACCCCCTTGTTTACGGGTCAGAGTCGATCACATGGGCGGAGCGCCGGGGCCTGGGTGTCCAGCGCTTCCGCACAGGAACATCACTGGACGAGAGCATCGCCCACGGTGAGTCCGGTGCGAGTTTCTCACGCCTGTTCAACTATGTCGTGGTGGGCACGGATGGCACCGATGCCTGGCAGTCGAGGATCATCTATGCCAACGAGATCCGGACACGTCTGACACCACTGACCTTCAAGATGTCGAACTTGAATGGTCTGCGGTTGGATGTGGGGACGAAATACGACGGTTTCTCGATGATGTTCTCCCGCCTGCACGCGCCGATCTGGCAGAGCAACTTCGGCGGTGATACGGCGGTCAAGGCGAAGGCGTTGCTCTTCGGGATGCATTACGAACGCAAGGTCGGCTTCATGAACTTTGGTACGACCTTCGTCAATGCACACCAATACGAGCCATTGATGCAGGAGAGCGCCCTCTCTCTCAAGGGTGTGCCCGGGGCCATGCAGGGGGCGACGGCCCTGATGGCGATTCGTATTTCTGATGATTCACCCACCGACGGGCAGGGGCCGACGCTCCACGATGTGACGGTCATCGTCAATGGCATCGAACGCCCCGATCTGGAGCCATTTCTCGTCATGCAGACCAAGCGTGGCGATGAGCGACAGAGTTATGTGGCGGGGTTGCTGCGATCTGGTGAGCGTCGACCGCTTCCACCCCTTGCCAATGACTATCAGTCGATCAACCGTGGAAGCTCTTACAATACGTACGATGCGTATATCGACTACGCCGCGTTCGATGTGGATGTCTACTACCGAGGCTACGAGTTCCCTTACTGGATCGATCACCTCTACTACAACGACTACAAGGTCAATGGCCCGGATTATGTGATCAACCCGGGCCACGACGAACTGGAGAATGACATCATCGTCGGCGAGGAGTTCGCCTACGAACTGGTCGAATCCTCCGGTGACTTTGGGTACGCCGGTACGGGTGATCTGCCGCAGACCCTGGATGGGAACACCTATGGCATCCTCTATGTCGATCTGGAACCAGTAGGGGAGACGATCGAGTCCGTCAATGTCGACCTGGCCCTGTCAGGAGACTACCGGGTGGAGCTGTCGGAGCTCGACATGGCTGGCAACAGCAGCACCGGGGCACGAGACAATTACCGGGACAAGTACCGTTACGCCAGCTACTTCCGCACGGTGGCCCGCGCCGATGGCAACCCGGGCGGCGGGAGGGTCCATCGGGTTCGAGTGAAGAGTGGGGTGCCCACGGGTCTGAACATTGCCAGTGCCAACATGTATGGGGTCTACAAAGGGTGGCAGATCAATGGTGAAGTGAGTCGCAGTTCCAGCTTTCACCAGTATGCCAGCGGCTCGCCGACGCCTCGAGTTGCACTTGAGAACATCAGCCTCAATGCCCTGGCGCGCGAAGAGGCCCGAGGCGCACGATCGCAGATCAACGACATCGCCTATTACGTGACGGCAGAGCGCGATTTCAATCGATTTGGTGTCGGTGCCGAGGTCTTCGCAGTGGGACCACTCTACGAGACGGAATTGCGTACGTATATCGGTCGCGACGAGGTCGATCTGAATGGACGACCGGTTGCCTACAACAACACCATGATTCATCGGTTGGTGGAAGACAACGACGACGACGATCGTTACCCGGACAGCTGGTACGAGAATGCCCCCAGCGATCTGCAGGGGCAGTCGGATGTGGATGGCATCTTCCCCGGCCTCGATGAAGATTCGGATGGTATCCCGGATACGAACAAGGATTTCGATGCAGTGCCTGATCATCAGGAACCATTCCTGATGTACAGCTCCGATCCGCAGATCTACGATTTCGGGATCGACTTCAACCACAACAACTTCATCGATGCGCGCGAGAACGACATCTACGCAGACCTGCCCTACGACCGTGACCTGAGCGGGATTCACGGCTACGGCAGTTTTCATCTGCTACAGGGGCTGGAACTCACGCTGGGCACGATGCGTGGCGAGCAGATGGCCGGATCCGCACCAAACAACAGCACCTACGCTCGTCTGGAATTGCACAAACAGAAACTGTCAGTGGGACGATTCTTCGCTCATGCTGCTGTCGAACGGGTTGAGGATGCCGTCCGTGATTCGCTCAGCATCTACAGCGACAGAGTACTGACGGTCTCTGAGCAGTTTGAGCTGGATTTTGCAGGATTGCAGCGCAATCTCCAGATCGCCCCCTTCCTTGAAGAGCCGCTGGGCGACGATCTGCTGTTCCAGAATTCAAACTGGTATCGTCTCTACGTGGACGCCGAGTGGATGTCGATTCCAGGTCTGTCCATGCGCAACAAGGTGAAGTTTGAGGTCAATGATCAGCGCAGTGGGGAGTTGTGGGACGGCAGTGAGCAGGAGGGCGAGCAACTCAACCGCTGGACGATGGTGCACACTCTCGACTACCGCTGGCAACTGGCCTCAAAGTGGACACTGTTCACCGGCTACAAGATGCGCTACCGCAAGGAATGGCTGGGCTCCGAGTCCAGGGCGACGGTTCACGAGCGTCACTCCATTCCGTTGAGCAAGCTCGAGTATCGATTGACGGATCGGACGCGTTTTCAGTTGGGCCTCCAGGGGTTTGGTTCCTGGCTGCCCTATCGCATTTCGGATCTGGTGAATCCAGAGATCGATTTCGAGCAGAACGACACGGTCCTGATGTTGACGAACAACTCCAACTACTTTGGATACGTACTTACGACGACGATGGGGATGAGCAAGCGGAAGAAGGAATTCTCGGATCCGCAGAGGGCCATCATCGGCAATGAGGACTTCGTGTCAGCCTTCATTAAAGTTTATGTCGGATTCGCGGACGAGTAGGCAATCATGACCCTTCTACTCACATTCCTCACCCTGGCCGGGGCGTATCTCTCCTTCCAGTCTCCTTCAGAAAAGGAGCTGCTGGATCGGTTTGGTGAGGCCCAGAGCTTCTATGCGGAGGGGGCCTACGACCAGGCGATCGTCGAGTACGATGCCGTCTCCCGTGTGCGAAGTCGTGTGCTGGATACGCAGGCGCTGCAGGTCATTGTCGGCGAGGCAGCGTATCCGGTCCAGGAGGCGGCGGTCTATCAGGTTGGTAATGCGAATCGCAAGTTGTATTCCGACTACCGTCGTTTCTCGGAGAATGCCACCGACGATGCGACACGGGAAGAATTTGGCGCCCTGGCCCAGACGGCATTGACGAATGCGGAAGATGCATTCCGCCGTGTCATCGACACGGCGACACATGTCGAATTGCGAGGCCAGGCTTATGGCCGCCTCATCGAGCTGCACTATGAGGCGGAGCAATTCGACCAGGTGATTGATGTGGCCTCACAGTTGGTAGAGGCTTTCGACGCCACACCACTGGCCAAGACGGGCTACTACAATACGGGTTGGGCCTACTACGAGACCGAGCGCTACGAAGAATCGATCACCGCTTTCCAGACCTTGCTGGAGCGCTATCCTGCAGGATTTGAGGCCGACCGCAGCATGTTTCAGATCGGCGAGTGTTACCTCAAACTGGAGCAGTACAACGAGGCCATCGAGGTGTACAGCGAGTTGGTGCGACGTCAGCGGATCGATGAACTGACGGCGGCGGATCTGGATCGGATCCGCAAGGAGAAGCTGGCTGGTCTCGTCGACGAGACCGCGCTGGAACTGGCGGCCAAGGCGCAGATCCGGGTTGGTACCTGTTACGCCAGGCTTGGACGCCACGATGAGGGTGTCGCGGCGTATCGCACGGTGATCGATCGTTTCGGCACGGAGCGGAATCTGGTGGAAGAAGCTTATCTCCAGATGGCTCAGCTCTACGACGATGGCGGCAATGCCCAAGCGGCAGCAGAGACCTATCGCGAAGCGATCCGTGAGACCTCAGACCGGACCCTGAGGGCCCGGATTCAGTATGCCCTGGCCGAACGCCTGCTGGTGCGTGATGATTACGAGAGCTCCATCTCGGAGTTCCGCGTCTATCTGCAGGCCTATGGTGACATTGCCAGCCAGGCGGGTTTCAGTACCTCGCGTGTGCGTTATCGTCTCGGCAGCGCCTACCAGCGTTGGGCTCAGCTTACCGATGATGTGGGAGGCACAGAAGTCGCGCGCGAGCAACTACGTCTTTCGGTCACTCATTACGACACGTTGCTGACGCAGGATCCAGCCGGTCAGTATGCCATCGATGCGACCTTCAACCGGGCGCTGGCCCAGCAGACGATGGGGACACCCACGAGTCTGCAGTCGGCGCGTAGCACGTACGAGCAGCTGATTACCGATGGCCTGAATGCCGGATACGTGGAGCGCTCGCTGGTCCAGCTGGCGGAACTGCACGGCAAGCAGGGCGATCATCAAGCGGCGATCGTGGCGGCCCAGCGACTTCTCAACGAATTCCCCGGCAGCGATCTGACGGATGAGGCCTTGCTGCTAATGGGGCTGTCCCATCAGGCGCAGAATCAGCTGGAGGATGCGGTGACGGCCTTCAGGCAGATCACCGCGGCTTCACCCTTGTATGCTCGCGCTGCCATGGGTGGTGGGCACGCCCTGCTGAGTCTGGGACGGGGACAGGAAGCGATCGAGACGCTCGAGACGGCCATTGCCAGCGCCGACGAAGCCTACCTGAGCAGCTATCAGTATTTGATCGGCCAATCGCATCAGTCTCTGGGAGAATCCGACCAGGCCCTCGTGCACTTCACGGCAGGCCTGGCGGCGGCACCACCACGAGATCTGGAAGAGGCCCTACGGCTGGCCCGGGGAAACTCGGCCCTGTTGACGGGTCAGATGGCGACGGCGATCGAGGATCTGCAGTGGGTGATCGATGAAGTTGCCGATCCGGCAAAAGTGAAGTATGCCCGTGATGCCCTGGCGATCACCTATCTGCGCCAGAATCGTGGCACTGATGCTCTGGCCATCCTCGATGAGATGGCTCGCACGGCGCAGACCCGTGAGGAAGAAGCGGATCTGCTCAGCCGCATACTCGATCTCTACTATGAGCGTGACGACTACAGACAAGCGGCCCTGATCGCGCAGCGTCTGCTGGACCTGGACTTCGCCGACGAACTCAGCGATGAGCGTCCTTTCCGGCTGCGAGAGAAGGCACTGTATCTGTTGGGTGACATCCGGCTTCGACAGGGAGAGGGCGAGGGGGCGATGGCGGCCTTCTCCCAGCTTCTGGAGCGTTACCCCGGATCTCTCTTCGAAGTGCCGGTGCGGTTGAACAGCGCCACCCACCTGTTTGCCACGGGCGACCTGGAAGGGGCGGTTGTCGCCTTCGAGGAACTGCGCGAAGGCAATCTCGATCGGGAGCAGGCCTTCACCGTCGATTTCTACCTGGCGAATGCCCGCTACAGTCTACGGCAGTTCGATGCGGCTCATGGCCTGTTTGCCGCTCTGCTGAAGAAAGATCCGAATGCTCCCGAACGGGCAGATCTGATTTTCGGTCTCGCTGAGAGCAAGTATCAGCTGGGTGCCTTTGAAGAGGCCAGTGGTTATTACCGGCAGATTCTGGCCGAATATCCCGGCGGCTCATCCGGCGATGATTCCCAGTACAATCTCGCCTGGTGTCTGATCGAGTTGGACCGTGAGGATGAGGCGATGGTGGAGTTCGGCCGCATACTGGAGAACTATCCAGACTCACCCTTCGCGGCGGCGGCCCAGTTCACCTTCGGCGATTATGCCTACAACAGGCAGCAGTATTCGGATGCCCTGACGGCCTATCGCAAGGTCCAGGACGCCTATCCTGACGCTCCCGTCGCCCAGCAAGTACCCAAACTGCTCGACGAACTCAAGGAGGCCCTGGCCTACCAGGAATACGAGAAGGGCCTTGAGCTGATGGATGTCGCCGACAGCGGAGGTGGTGAGGCGGACTACCGCCGTGCCATCGAGATCTTCCGCCAGGTGCGCGACGCGTACCCGGGGACGGAGAGCGAGATCGGCGCGATCAGCAATATGGGCGTCTGTCTGGAGAGCATCGGCCGCTGGCAGGAAGCAGTGGATCTGTATGATGAAGTGATCGTCCTCTACGAGAAAGAACGGGCGACGCGTGAAGCCTTTCAGTTCGCTCGGGCCCATCGAGACTGGATCGTGAGCACGAGGCTATGATGAGGATCGACCGAGAGATCAAGATCATCAGAGGGATCGCAAGAGGAGACCGCCCCATGTGGCGTCTACAACTGTTCGTCGTCGTCGCGGCACTGGGGCTGCAACTGGCACCGGCCGAGGCGGCCGGATTCCAGGTGCAGCAGGACCAGGTTTCGGTGCGACAAGCCCGACTACTGTCCGCACTGTATCCAGGACTTGGGCAGCTGGCCACCGGCCATCGTGAACGTGGTACAGCGATGATCGTGGGTCATACGGCCTTCCTCGTCGCCTGGTTGAGTTCCAACAGCGACTACGGCACCCACGAGAAGCAATTCAAACTGGAAACGGCCCGGTATCTGGCCCTGCGTGAGGGCGGCAGTTTTGGTGAAGCCGACGAAGCCTGGGCCCGGCTCACAGACCGCAAAGATGATCTCGATCGTTCGCACACGATGCGTACGGCCTTCGGTGCGCTGTCGGTGGCGCTGTATACCTACAATCTGGTCGACGTTCTGTTGCTGGATGGTGTCGAACCGGCGGCACAGCGTGTCTCGCTGGCGCCACAGACCATCGGGGAGGCACCGGGGCTGGCCCTGGTGGCACGCTGGTGATGAGGATGCTTGAAAGCACGAGGATGATGGCGAAGGACATCGGGACACACCGACATCTGGCGATCTGGATGTTCGCCCTCACGGCGCTGACAATGGCTGCTTGCAGCAACGACACGGATCTGCCCGCCAGGTATCACGAAGATCTGCTCGCTCAGCCGACCGATGTGGAGTCCACGCTGGATTCGGGTGATCTCACCGTCACCTGGCAGATGTCGACGACGACAAATGTGGATGGCTTTGTCGTGAGTCTCACTGACACATCCGGAGCAGAAGAGACCCATTTCGTCGGTGACGCATCGGCGACGGTCTATGAAGAAGCGAGTGCACAACTCACGTCCGGCACATTCTACATCATTCGCCTGTGGGCGGTCGATGATATCGGCTTTTTCGGCCCCACCTCCACTCCTGACACGCTGGTCGTGCCGTAAGGCGCGGTAAAGGCACTCCCTCATGCCATCGGCTCCCGGCCGCTTCTCTTCACCCTCCGATCGGATCAATTTCGGGCGTCTCCTTACCGAGACGCGCCGCCTGTCGATCTACGGACTGCTCATCGCCTCGACGATGCTCAGCGGGGGCGCGATCTACGGGATTTTCTTTGCTGCCGAGCGCACACCGCCACCACCGGCCCTGACACGCCTGGTGATTCGTAAACCGCGTTCGACGAAGCAATTTGTGCTCAAACGTCAGCGCCTGCGTCCACGTGCGATGACGAAGGAAGTAACCGCTCTGCGGCCGAGGCTGCAGCGCAAGGCGCCGCGTCTGCAGGGCCTGAGTGGTCTCGGCCGGGTGCAGACCTTCGACTACGCCCTGGATACCGGTACCGGTCTACGGCTCGATACGGGCCCGATCGAATTGTCGGCGACGCGCATCGAAGGCACCAAGGAGCCGGAGAAGCGGATCGCCATGCGCGAAGAGTTGATCGATCTGCGCGCGTTGGATACGGGGAAATTCAAGGGTCTGATCATTCAGGACCCGTCGGATCGTCGCAATGTGAAGGGTTTCGTCTATCTGGGTACGGCGTGGGCGACGGATCTGGAACCGACGTTCGACTCGGCGGCCAAAGCCGTGCCGAATCTGGTGCGTGCCCTCAACGAGCAGACGGGGATCACGGCCAAGGTCGATGCGCATCTCTTCATAGATTCGCAATCCCTGTTCCGCACGCCCTTTGTCTTTCTCACGGCGCAGGAAGCCTTCGAGTTGACGGAGCGGGAGATCGCTAATCTGGGCGAGTATATGCGCCGCGGTGGGTTCATCTTCACGGACAATGCCAATCCGACGGAAGAGTTCAGCCAGGGCGAGGCGGCCCTGCGGCGGATCTTCCGCGATGCCCTGCGTGGCGACGGTGTGTTGCAGATCATCCCCAACGATCATCCGATCTTCCATACCTATTACGATTTCGACGGACCCCCGGTTGGGGCGGAACTCGAGGTGGGCGGGGCGGCAGCGCAGCGGGGCCGTGAGCGCGTGACGCAGGCCAGATCCTCCTATCACATCGAGGGGATCTTCCTCGATGGTCGCTTGGTGGCCATCTATTCTGACAAGGGATATGTCCATACCTGGGCGCGGAACTACGGCAACGAACCGCAACTGCGATTCGGCATCAATGCTGTGATCTTCGCCCTCACCCAGGAAGGCTCGATCGCTCAACAGCAGATCGACTTCTACAGCGAAGGGAGTGGCTGACGTGCACAAGAGCACCCTCGCCGGGTTGGCGGTGCTCGCCCTCGTGGCGTGCAGTGTCACCCTGCCCAAGATCCATTACAGCAGCACGCTGGCTGCCTCCACCGAAATGTCGTCGGCGGATATCGAACTGGGCGAGGCCGGTGCCACATACGCCATCGAAGGATTGCGGGTGCATGTGGAGCCCCTCGACGAAGTCCAGATCACTGCACTGTTTCCTGAAGATTCCAAGCGGGGTCGCTTTTCGACCAATCCGTATTCGTATGGGAACTGGGTCGATCCACTGCTTGGCTATACACCGGTGCGTTTCACCGTCTTCCGGGTAACGGTCATCAACGATATCTATGCCAAGGTGCTGCTGGACCCGCTCAAGGCGGTCCTGACGACGAATCGGGGTGAGGAACTCAACAGCTACGGCATCCCGTCATGGTCGCCGCACAACAGCTTTGAGCGCTACTATCGTGCGTTGCGTGGCCAGAGTGGGAATGAGTTCTATCGTTTCGACCTGCGCATGGGAAATGTGCGCAGTACAGCGTATCTGGAAGACCAGCTGGTCTTCAAGGGGGAGTCATACGGTGGTCTGATTGCCTTCGATCCGTTTGCTGAAGACGTGGAGCAGGCTCGACTCGTGCTCGAAGACTTCGTCCTGCGCTTCGATGCCTCGGGACAGCCCCTGGAAGCGGTCGATATCACCATAGATTTCGATCGCACCCTGGAGGTCGGGCAGGAGGAGCAGGTAGCGACTGGGACGGACGGTTAGGCCCATCGTGTGGTCACGGGTGGGCTGGGTGCCTCTGGCCCTTGTGGCGCTGGTCGTTGGCGGTCTGTCACCGGCAGCTGCCAGCCTGGGCCCGCGCATTGCCATCCTGAGCTTCGACAATGAGGCGGGATTCGAAGGCCGTTGGACACTGAGTGATGACGTGCCGCGAGCGCTTGGAACGCATCTGACCTCGTTGTCCTCGTTACAGGTGATTGATGCTGACAGCGTGACGGTTGCTGAAGACATTGCCCGTGAGGCTGGTGAGCGACAGTTGAGTCTGGCCATCGCCGTGGGACAAGCTCTGGATGCTGATTACGTGCTGCGTGGTGTCGTGACCAAATGCGGGATTCGTCGGGTGGTAGCGGGTGATCCGAATCTAGGCGGCTATCGTTCGTTCACGTATTCGATCGGGGTGGACGAAGTCGAGTTGACGCGTACGACAACGGGAGCAGTCGTGCGAACGTTGAGTGTGGTGCGAGATAGTGTGATGCGTCCACTGGAGTTGAATCTGTTCGGACGACCTACAGCGCACGATCGTGAGTTGGACACGTTACGCGAGATCGATTTCGACAGTGAGGCTTTTGAGGAACTGGCGTTTGGCCGCTTCGTGCATCGTGCCCTCGACGAAATGGCCGTGGACATTGTAGGGACGATCTATGATCGGCGACCGCTTGTGCTCAGTCGAGAGGGTGCGCGAGTGCTGGCAGTTGACGAAGAGCAGATCTTCCTTGGGATCGGGGTTGATGACTACCTCGAAGCAGGGGATGTAGTACCAATTCTCGATGCACAGGGCGAGCGTGTTGCCCTGGTCGAGGTCGCGGAGATTATCGGGCCCCACCTGTCGAGTGCGATTCCGCTCCCGGCAACGGTTGGTTCGACACCACAGGCGATTGAGGTCGGATTTCGAATCGGCCAGCGTCTGGCACCGGATGTGATACCGCAGGACTGAAGATCCCGCGGCCTGACCTTTTGTGAGATCAAGGGACGACCGGAAGGAGTCACGATATGTGGGAGACAATTCAGAGTGGTGGACCGATTATGGTGCCACTCATACTCGCTGCTGTGCTTGTTGTAGCCTATTCGATTGAGCGTTTTTGGGTACTGAGCAAGATGCCTTCGGCGGACCAGGCGAAGGAGCAGCTCGACCGAATAGAGGAAGCCATGCAGCGTGGTGGACAGGAAGCGGCTGCGGCTGCATGCAACGAGGGCAAGGGGGTTCTGAACTTTGTCTTCGCGCGAATCCTGAGGCGCCACAATGCACTGATGATCGAGCAGCGGGAGTTTCGAGACACGAATGAGGAGATCGTTCGCCGCGCCGAGATGGGCGGATCTGGTGAACTGGGTCGCTTCATGGTGAAGCAACAGGAGCTGACCGATCTCAAGCAGGAACTCGTGATCGAGACGGAAGAGGCGGCCCGGGGGTACCTGGGACGACACCTGTCCATGCTCAACACCATCGGCAATATCGCGCCACTGATGGGCCTGCTGGGAACAATTACCGGTATGATCATCGCTTTTGAGTCCATTGCTGTGGCAGGAGCTGGTGATCCGCGTGTTGTCGCCGGTGGTATCTCCCAGGCGCTGGTCACCACGGCTTCAGGTCTGGTGATCGCGATTCCGACGATCATCTCCTACCGCTATCTGGCCGGCCGGGCTGAAGCGCTACTGGAAACGGTCGAGGTCTATGGTCATGCATTTGCAAATTCGCTGATTATGACCAGCCAGGCAGAAAGCAAGTAGGGCCTGACGGATGGCACGCCATCGCGAAAGGCACGGACCGGTCCTGCTCGAGGAGAGCGAACCCGACCTGACGCCTCTGGTGGATTGTGTATTTCTCCTGCTGGTCTTCTTCATGGTGACCACGGTGTTCCTTCATACGAAGGGACTCGAGGTCGACATGCCGAGTCAGAGTGACGCCCAGGAAGAGCAGAAGAAGGACATCAACCTCTTCATTGGCGACACGGGGCAGATCCAGATCAAAGGTGTCGATGTCGAACCGGACAAGTTGGCCGAACGGCTCGCTCAGGCGATGGAAGAGGCAAACAACAAGAATATCATCATCAATGGCGACGGTGAGTGTCCGCAGAGATACATCGTCTTTGTCGTGGATGAGGCCCGATCCGTCGGCGTTGAAGGCATTGCCTTCGCGCGTGAAGAAGAATAAGGGGACAGATCATGCCTAAACGCCGTCCCCTGGGAGAAGAGCAGGAAATCAACATGACGCCGATGATCGACTGCGTCTTCCTGCTGCTCATCTTTTTCATGGTGACCACGGTCTTCAAGGAGCCCTACAGTCTGCTCGTGGAGTTGCCTGAAGCGAGTGAGGCACAGATCGTAGAAGAGAAGAAGCTGGTGGCTTCGATCGCCGCTGATGGCACGATGGAGATCAATCGGCAGCCCGTGACGTTGGCCAATCTCGATGAGATTCTGCGTCGTGAGAAAGCCAGCACACGATCGCTGACTCTCGTTGTGCGCACGGACAAGGAAACCAAGCACCGTTTCGTCCTCGACCTGTTCGAGGCGGCCAAACGAGCCGGGATCGAGCAGATCCCCCTGGCGACGGATGATCCTGACTGAGCTGCGCTCAATGATCGGCCTGCGGCCGATTTGGAAAAAGGGGGGCCTCACCAGTCGGTGCGGCCCCCTTTTCTATTGTCGGAGGCGCTGCAGATTCTGACGGGCGCCAACGTGACCGGGTTGAAGGCGCAGGATTTCCTGCCAATGGACAGCAGCATCCTCGGGCCGACTCATGGCCATCAGCACCTGGGCCAGGGCGTCGCGTGTATCCACCTGATCCGGATGCAACTCGAGAGATCGTTCGAAGGCGTCCTCCGCCAGTTCCAGGTGGCCGAGCATGGCATGGGCCATGGCCAGATTCGCCAGAAGGATTGGGATGGACGTCCGATCTTCGGCTATTCGCAGGCCATGCTCGTAGGAATTGACGGCCTCTTCGAAGCGACGTTGATGGTGATAGATCTGACCCAGATCGTTGTCGATGCCGGTCAGATTCGGGTCCTGTCTCCTGGCCTGCTCGTAGGCTGAAATCGCCTCTTCCATTCTACCTCGTACCTGCAGCATCCGACCGAGGCCGTGCAGGGCTGGCGCATAGGTAGCGTCCAGCTTGAGTGCCTGTCGGTAGTTGGCCAAGGCCAGTTGGCGCCGATTCTGGTCTTCATAGGCGCGACCGAGCAGGTAGGGGGCAGCCGCATGGTCAGGGTATTCGGCCAGCTTGCGTTTGTAGTGATCTACGCGTCGTTGGGCGGGAGCCAGTTGCTCAAAGGTGTCAAAGACGCGAGTGACAACGGCACTGTCACGAAGCCCCGTTCGCTCATAGAGGCGACCCAGATTCAACAGGGGGCGCGGATCCCACGGGGACAAACGGGCAGCGGCGTGATAGGCGGTTTCGGCGGCCGTGTTGTCGCCCTGGCGTTGATAGGCGAGGCCCAGCCATCCCTGATACTCACCCGAACTCGGCGCCAACTGCGTTGCCTTCCTCAAGGAGGCGATGGCATCCGCGAGCCGATTCTGGTGCAATCTCACCTTGCCGAGCAGGTGGTGAGCCTCCTGGCGCCTGGGGTCGATGTCCAGGGCCTGACCCAGGATTGTGCCTGCCGTGTGGAAGTCTCCCGTGCCCGAGAAATGGACCATGGCCAGGTTGATCCTCGACCTGACGCCCTGCGGGTCCAGTTCGATGGCTCGCTCAAGACACGTGCGGCTCTCATCATAACGTCCCTGCCTGTAGAGCTGGCCTGCCTGTCGTGAAAGGGCTGCGGCGTCATCGTCGAGGTCGAACAGGTCCGGAATCGAAGTCGACCTGTCCTGGGTGCCAGCGGCGAGGGGCGCCAAAGGGTCTGGTATCGTGGCCGCAGGGGAGACTTCAGGTCCGGCAATGGGCGCATCACCTTCGGTGATCGACAGATATCGGCGTGTGGAGGGAGATTGGAGGGTCTGCTGGTGGCCTGAAGGCCAGTCGATGCGAATGCTGTCCACACCGGTTGTTCCCAGGCCGAAACGTACGCGAGGATCAAACTGGCTCTCGAAACCCCGGCCTCGCTGGACCTGCCGCGTCTGCACCAGATCACCAGCATAGAGTCGTACCCGCGCGCCGATGGCGTCACGGTTGCTGGGATCGCCGGCCAACTGAAGTCCGATCCAGTCCGCAACATTGCCCGCATCATTGCGCCAGAGACTGGGGGAGTCATTCAGATTCGCAACGACGATGTCGGCGTCACCGTCATTGTCGATGTCGCCGATGGCGGCGCCGCGACTGGAGCTGGCCCGTTGCATGCCGGCCTCGAGGCCCATCTCGGTGAATCGGCCCTCCTGGTTGCGATACAGCAGATTCCGCTGTGTATAAGACAGCCCCGCCGGGAATCGTTGCAGAGCCGGGTAGACGTGTCCATTGGCGACGAACAGGTCGAGCCAGCCGTCATTATCCAGATCTTCCAGCGCCGCAGACCAACCGAGGAAGGGGCGCACGACACCGCCCATGCCGGTGGCATAGGTGGCGTCTGAGAACCAGCCCCTGCCATCATTCGCGTACAGTGTGTTTACGTCATCGGAGAAGTTGGTGACATAGATGTCGATATCTCCGTCATTGTCGACATCGCCGCCATCCAGCCCCATACCAGCCTGGGCCAGTCCATTCTCGCTGTAGGCGACACCGAGACGTGTACCGATTTCCGTGAATTTGACGATGGTTTCGCCCGGCCCTGCGCCTGCTTCCGCGGTGTCGTTGCGGAAGAGCAAATTGGGCTCGGAGTCGTTGGCGACGTAGATATCCAGGTCACCATCCCACTCGATGTCGACGAACAATATGCCGAGCCCCGGGTAGGACCATGCACCGATCCCACTCGACTTGCTGATGTCCTCGAATTGGCCGTCGCCCTGGTTGTGATACAGCTGATCGGCCTGAGCCGGGATGCCCTCCGGACCGCAGTAGGATTCGACCTCCTTGAAGTGGCACCAGTTGCCGTCGGCTGGAGGTGCCTGAAGATCAAACTCAAGGTAGTTGGTGACGTAGAGATCGAGCAGACCATCCCGATCGATATCGGCGAAGGCAGCCGAGGTGCCCCAGCCCGTCTGGCCGAGACCGGCGCTGGCGGTGATATCGGTGAACCGGATCTGATCGTCAGCGCTGTCATTGCGCCACAGGCGATCCTCACCCCAATACGTGATGTACAGGTCCGGGTCGCCATCGTTGTCGATATCACCCACGGCACAACCCATACCCCAGCCATTGTGAGCGATACCGGATTCCGCCGTGACATCGCGGTATGCGATGCTGCCGCCCGGGTCGGTCTCATTCAGATACAGGCGATGCCCACCGCCCTCGGGTGCACCCTCTGCGCGGGTGCCATCGACGAAGAACAGGTCGAGGCGGCCATCACCATTCACATCGAAGAGGGCCACACCGCCCGAGATGCTCTCGACGATATAGCGTTGCTCCAGTGTTCCTGACGTGTGACGGTGTTGCAGGCCACTTGTGGCAGCGATCTCAGTGAATCGAAGGCCCGGGTTGGCGCTGGCGACAGCAGTCCCTTCAGCGGGAGATGGCTCAGGTGCCTGCTGACAGCCTGTCCACATGACGAGGGTGAGCACCGCGAGCAGGGCAGGTCTGCGCAGGACGCACAATGCACGTGGCTCACCTGTATGAAAGGCTCGCGTGTGTGATATGGAGTGCGTGGGCTCGAACCCACCCCGTGCATGACCTGTCCTGACAGCCCTGTTCACGGCGACGTGGTTGTGCTGCCTGCCAGGCGGGTGGAGAAGCGCACGAGGCCGAATCGCGCTGGCACGTGGTATTGGGGTCTTTCGGTCTGCGTGTCGGACCACAGACTGAATTGTGGATTCACCTCACCACCGATTCGATACAGATTCAGGCGCCACTGATCTCCATTGGCGGGAGGCAGACGGGGTGCAAATGGCGCCAGGTCGGTGAAGGGGATCGCGATCTCTGTCGTCCAACTGCGATCGGTGTCAGTTGAATCGTTGAGTGTGCCATCGATGGTGATGCCCACCTTCACACCGGCGCCATTCCACTTGCTGCTGCGGTTGTCACGCGGCGAGCGGTCGAGGATCGTGCCCAAAGCATTGAACTCGAAGTTGAAGTACACGCTCACATCGGCCGGGTCACAGGCGAAGAAGACCTCCACCGCATCATCGCGTGATACCGGTGCGTCACGCTCGGTCAGGTGGGCGGAGATGTGGGCATCGGTTGCGACGAAGGCGACGTAGAGATACTCCTCATCCCACAGCAGACGGGTCGTGGTGGTCTCTCGAGTCCCTGAGGTCCACCAGGGAAACTGGAAGGAGTCGATCCGCGTCGCCGTCGACCAGGGCTCGGCAGGATCCAGGACCCCGTCGATCGTGATCGAGGTGGCGGCGCGCTCGATGACGTAGTGGGGTAGGTCGGTCGTTGAAACGGCCGGTGTTTCGGCGCGGCTGGGGTCGGCTGACAGAGAGAGCACGGCAATGAGGCCAAGCAGGCCGACGGTCCGGGCGCCGAATCGAGCCACGAATCGGCGCTCGCCCCCGAATTCGATCCGCGGCACCGACCGGGTGATCATCGGCTGTGCCATCGGGTCGGCCTGTGACCTGATCATTCTTTGACGGCTCCGGCGGCCAGGCCACGGGTGAAGAACCGCTGCGTGAGCAGGAAGAAGGCGATCGTCGGTGCCAGGGCGATGATGGAAGCGGCCGAGATGTAGCGCCAGTTCACGCCAAAGACGCCCTGTAGCGATGCCAGGCCCAGCTGCAGGGTATACAACTCCCGACTCTTGAGCACGACCAGCGGCCAGAGGAAGTCGTTCCACTGCGCGACAAAGGTGAAGGCGGCCAGGGTCGCGAGGGCCGGTTTCACCAGGGGCAGCATGATGCGGGCGTAGATGGTGAAGTCACCACAGCCATCGATGCGCGCCGCGTCTTCCAGATCAACGGGAATCGTGGTGAAGGCCTGGCGCATGAGGAAGATGCCGAAGGCGTTTACGGCGACGGGAAGAATTACACCGGCGTATGAATCCACGAGCCCCAGCTTGAGGGTGACGATGAACAAGGGGATCAGCAGCACCTGGAAGGGCACCATGGTCGTTGCCAGGACGGCGTAGAGAATCGCCTGGCGACCGGGGAATCTCATGCGCGCCAGGGCGTAACCGGTGAGGCTGCAGAGAAAGAGCGTCAGGAAGACGGTGGTAATGGCGATGAAGAAGGTGTTGAAGATGTAGCGCGGGAAGGGCAGAATCGCCCAGGCCTTAGCGAAGTTCCCCCAGACGATGGGATCGGGTATGAACTCGGGCGGATAGGCGAACAGATCCGCCGATTCCGATTTGAGCGCTGTCGCCAGCAGCCAGGCGAAGGGCGCCAGCAGGACAGAGCCCACAGCCATGAGCGACGCATAGAGGCCGACCAGACGCAGCTTTCTGAGCCAGGCCAAACGTTCGAGAGGGGTCATTTGGTGCTGTCCCCTCCGGCAATACGGAAATTGATGATGGCGAAGACGAGGATCAATACCAGCAGGAGCAGCGAGACGGCAGCTGCATAGCCCACTTCAAGGTATTTGAAGCCGAGGGTGTAGATGTAGTAGGACAACAGGTTGGTCCGATGGAAGGGGCCACCACTGGTCATCACGTACACCTCGCCGAAGGTCCGCAAGGCTCCGATGGTGGCAATGATGCTGACCACCAGGGTATAGGGCTGAATCGATGGGATCGTGATGTGGCGGATGCTCTTCCACCAACCGGCACCATCGACGCGGGCCGCTTCTTCAAGCTGAGGCGGGATGCCCTGCAGACCGGCCAGGTAGATGATCATGTAGTAGGGCGAGGCCTTCCAGATCGTTACCATCGCAACGGAGGCCAGCGCGATACAAGGCTCGGAGAACCAGGACGAGGTGACTTCGACGCCAAGAAAGCCGAGAAGGGCCTCGGGCACGCCCCGTGTGTCGGCGAGCCAGGAAGGTCCGGCAATGCCCACACCTCGCAGCAGGGCATTGATCAGGCCATCCGAATTGTAGAGCCACTTCCAGGCGATGCCGGCCACGACGATGGAGGTGACGACCGGGATGTAGTAGATCGTGCGGAAGATCTTGATGCCGCGCACGACATTGTTCACCAAGAGGGCCAGGAAGAAGGAGACGACGACCAGGGCGGGTACGACCATGGCAGCGTACAGCAGGGTGTTGGCCGTCACACGCCAGAACAACTCGTCTTCAAAGGCGCGGCGGAAGTTGTCGAGCCCCGCCCACACGGGTGGGTTGAAGATGTTGTAGGTGTGCAGACTCAGGTAGAGCGTGTCCAGGAGAGGATAGGTGAAGAAGGTCGCCAACATGAGCAACCCGGGCGCGACAAAGGCGTAGGGAATCGCGCGTTGGCGAAGTGGGATTCGTGAGTTCATGATCCGGCGTACCTGAGCAGGTGATTCCACTTACGCTCGATTCTCTCCAGGGCGACCTCGGCGGTCTGTTGACCCCCCATGGCCTTGGCGAATTCTTCGTACAGGATGTCCTCCATGCGACTCCAGCCCTTCACGTCAGGAGGGGCTGCGACAAAAGAGTTGGGCAGACTGGCGGCGGAGATCTGGTTGGCCCGATCTGACTGATCGCGGGGTGGCTGCTGAAAGAAGGGATCGGCAGCGGCTGCCTTCGTGGTGGGCAGGATCGCCACGTAGGAGCAG
>JABHDC010000007.1 GCA_018673255.1 Gemmatimonadota bacterium | reverse complement strand
GCGGATAAGCGTTATAAGAGGGATTATCGCGAGTCTGGTGTGCCGGGTGCAAGCGATTTCTGCGGTTACGGGGCCTGTCTCTGATTGCTGAACGGCTGTTTTCTGGTGGGCCAGCGGGCGCGGCGCCTGACGATGGATCCAGGCGCTTGGATTCGGGCACAGCCCCATCCTCTGCAGCCGGCGCTCAGGGCGCTGGCGGGTCAGGCAGCTTCGTCGAATTCGAGTTGGCGATCCAGGTGGGCCGGGGCGATGGGTGGGGCTCTGGATGGCAGGCCGACGGCGTTGAGAAACGTCTCAATCGCAGAAGGGGCCGTGAGGGCAGCAATGACCTTCATGTGACCCGAGCAGTTGGGGCACACGGTGACGTCGTACTGGAAAACTCTGGCCAAGAGCTTGTCCCAGGAAACACGATGAGCGTGATGCCGGCCGGCGCCGCCATGCTCACAACCTTCGGCCTGCGTCAGGGGACTGGGCCCCGGTACGATCCGGGCTCGATCAGGGCAGGCCGGCGCCAGCACGCCGTGGTATCGGACCAGATTGAGTCGCGGCGGTGGCACGAGGGCGGCCAATTTCTCCAGCAGTTCATGTGGGGACAGCAAGAGCTGGCACGTACCGTCCGCCCAGGCGGTTTTCAGGGTGAACACCAGGGTGTCCTCATCGATGAATCGCAGTCTGCCATTGGCCACCGGTGGCCGAATCACGTAGCGACAGAGTCGCTCTAACCGACGTCGGTCGGTGGCTTCGATCCGAGTCGCCGCATGCAATGAGAAGCCCCGCGCGGCGTAACACAGCGCGCCGGACCGTACGCCATCTTCGGGATCGGTGAGGCGTCTCCGCACTTTGCGCCCGGCACGATCGCCGGTGGCGACCATGCCCTGCACCGAGGCGGCTGAGATCTGCGCCAGCAGGGGCTCCTGCTCCCACAAGGGATCGGTGGCGCCCGCCTCGAAGAGGCCACGTCGCTCACACAGGCGCACGACGCGCTGGGCGGTGGTCTCGACGATGGCGCGCACGTCGTCGTCGGTCAGGGGCGGTGCCGGGACGAAGAAGGGGGTGCCGTCCTCAGCGCGGACGTAGACCCCATCCAACCGGCGAAAGTGTCCAATTCGAAACCGATGAATGTGTCCACTTTTAAACCGATGTTGACACAGCCTCAATCCCGCCTACATTCCACCGTAAGAGCGAGCAGCACCTCGACCTACCCGGAGTCTCCAGATGCGAGGCAGAAACAAGCCCGCTGCGCGCGTGCTGATGTCGATTGCCGTAGTTGCCCTGGCCAGCACCGGCACTGCGGCATCTGGCGCCACCGATGATCCCTGGCGAGTGATCGACGTGGCTCAACCCAGGGCCTCTGCTGAGGATCCCGGGACGGTTGCCGGGAAGCTCTCCAGTGCCTGTGTCCTGGCCGCGCCCATCGCCTGGAACGCGGGGCTCGACTCCACCGACGCCAAGGTGGCCACCGTGGCGGGCGCCACGCGCCAGATGCAGTACGTCGCCTATGGGCCAGATGGCACGCCGACCCGGGCGATCGCGCGCTGGCTGGCGTCCGAGGGCCAGCTGCAGACTGCCGATGCGGGTTGGTCCTGGGACTACCGCCTGCTGGCCCAAGATACGACGGCAGCCTGGGTTCCTCGGGTACGCGATCTCCCCCTCGAGCAGACTCAATACGAGATGTATCAGCTCGACCTGTCGCACCCCTCCACCGGGCAGGAGCTGGGCCTGCGGCTGGGTCTGCGCCACAACGGCCGCCTCTACTGGTGGCAATTCATCCGCGCCGACTTTATCGAGCGCGGTCCCGTCTTCAGCACGCTGCGCGTCGGCGGCCCCATCTACAACGAGGAGAGTACCCTCCAGGCCGACCTCTACCTCGTGCTGTGGGCCAACGGCCTCATCGAGGCGTACGCCCATTTCATCAATCACCAGCGCGAGACGCGCCCCCTCGACCTCGAGGGCGTTCCTGTCATTGCCTTCTCCCGGTCCTCCCAGGCGGAAATCGACATCTCGCTCGACGGGTCCCAGGCGGTGCACTCCCTTGGCGATCACCAGCTCGACCTCGGCCAAAGCGCCGGCTACTGCTCGCCGGAGAAGCCCGGGTCGCTCACGACCGAGGGAGATGTCGTCGTCTATCAGCCCTGGCTGGATCAGGAGATCTACGGCAGCCTCCTCGTCGACGACGAGGGCATCCCGGCTGCGAATCGCACAGCCGGCCAGAGTCGCGGCGGCCAGGACGGGTACTGGGTTGCGAAGCTCGGTGATCACACCTTCCCCGCCGGTGTGGCCCGCACCGTGCGGTTTGCCGTCAGCCCCGGCGGCCAGCCCACGCGCGTCCAGCACTTCGACGCGCCCGGTTGGTGGCACGCTCAGCGCAGAGCCCTGCCCACCGGCAGCGACGCAGCCGGTGACGGGTACCTGCCCGTCAAATGGTGGGCCGTGCCGCGCGCCCTGGAAGTCGGGGCAGACTACGGCGATCAGCATCCGGAGCACGGCGAGTTCATGCTCGGCTGCGCCGGCCGCGACACCGACGGCGCCCTCGGGGCAGCCATGCTCCTTCTGGGACGGGCGACGGGCACCGCGGCCCATATCGATGGCGCCTTGCTGCCGGCCTACTGGTGGGCTGACGTGGCCGTCGATCACACCAGCTTCACCGTCCACGAGCTGCCCAAGTACAGTTGGC
>JABHDC010000100.1 GCA_018673255.1 Gemmatimonadota bacterium | reverse complement strand
CTGGTCGCCCCTGCAAGGGTCGCATGGATGAGGATCCGGGCGACCTCCGTGGTGGGGAAATTCGACTCGATCTTGTCATTGTGGTCGAGTGTGTCCTGCAGGATCCGGCTTTCGATGTTGTCGCAGATCTGGGCTCCCGAGTCCTTGGGCGTTGGCAACTGGTACGCATCGGCTTTCCGTGCCAGGAATTCGACCAGTTGCTTGTCCTTGTGCAGGGCAGGCCGAATCTGGTTGTAGGCGATGGTGAGTCGCTGTATCTCGTGACACGCGTCGTGCCAGGTCGATACGTAGCCCCGATGCCCCGGTTGCTCGTACAGGATGGCCTGGGCACCGAAGTCGAAGTCCGGATAGACATCACTGATTCTGTCGAGAAGCAATCCCGCCCGTCTCGCATAGGCTGCCTGGCCCGTTGCGACCCAGGCCGCAGCCAGTCGTTCCACACCCTCCACGATCAGTCGCTTCCACTGGCCATAGATCAGATACGTGCCGATGAAGCGCCAGACGCGATCACCTTCACGGTACCCTTCGCCATCATCGATCCCAGCCACGTCCGAGCGGCCATCAGCATCGACCAGCAGTGTGCGATCTGCCCGGGCCGGATCAAAGAGGCCGCGCTCGTCCAGCCCGCTTCGGTAGAAGGTGGCGAAGTCATTGCGTGGGAAGCCGACTGAACAGGTAGGACACAACGCCTTCCAAGGGGCCGTGAAGGGGTCGATCTGCCAGTCGTACATGTTGGCGTTGCCGCCGCAGGCTGGGCAGTGCCCGTCAGACAGAACCATCCAGGAGCGGGTGATCGTGGGACCGAAGACTGCGTGCCAGAGATCATCGTCGGAATACGCATTCCAAGGGGCCACGCGCTCGATGGCACGTCGTGGCACGTCTTCGTCATTGCGCAATCGTTGAATCAGTGTGTCAGGATATAGCATCTCACCAAGGATCCCGTGTCGTTGCGTGGGTCTGTAGGGATGCCACGGCGCAGTGTAGCCATCGCCACGCACCTGACATCACCCGTCTTCCATCTACAGCAGGAGCACATTTCTATGGGTTGTCTCAATTCCGCCGTGATTCCAGCCCCCGTCGACAAGGTATGGGCTGCTCTGCGTGACTTCCACAATCTTGACGCCTTCCCGAATGTTGTGACGAAACTCGACAAGGTCGGCGAAGCGTCTGGTACGCAGATCGGCGCCAAGCGCGTGCTGAATGACGCCTTCCACGAGACCTTGGTGGGTCTCGATGACAAGGCGCGCGTCCTGCGCTACAGCATTGATGACGGTCCGGAGGCAACGTCAAAGGACAATGTCTCCGGTTATGTCGGTGAGGTCCGCGTCTTTCCCGTGACCGATTCTGATCAGAGCTTCGTGCAGTGGTCTTCGAGTTGGGATCACTCCGGCGGGGGCGTTGCCGAATTCTGCACCCCCATCTATCAGGTCCTGCTCGGCGACCTGAAGAGCACGTTCAGCTGATCTCTCCGGTAAGGATGTAATCCGCCGATTACTGAATCGAGCGGGCCCCGCGTCTTGACGGGGCCCGCTCTTTTTCTTGACGGACCGCGCATCTGGTCGGCGGCCACATCGACCAGATTCAGATCCGGAGCTCTGTTCAGGGCCAATCCAGATCGGCCCGTACAGGCAGGTGATCGGAATGATCCCAGCAACCGTCCGGGCGGGGCGGATCGGTGCGGAAACCGGGATCGCGGATGACGGTGGCTTCCCGCAGTGTCGGCGTCATGTCGGGGGAGACGTAGATGTGGTCGATGATCCAGTCGCGGATCCCGGCCGTGTTCATCGTCAGTTGCAGACCGCCACCGACGGCCTGCATGGCATTGGTGAAGCCGAGTTCCACCAGGTGGGTGTGGATGCCACCTTCCTCGACAGGGCAATTGAAGTCACCCAGGACGATGGCATTCGCACACTCGCCAAGGAGACCTTCGAGGCGTCCACGCAACTGGTCTGCCTCGCGTTGTCGCATGTCGATATCACCGGGATGCAGATGGACGTCCACGATCCAGAGGTGTCGATCCTCAGCCACCTCCAGAAGCGCGGCGCCGGCATTTCGACTGAAGGGAGGGACATCCTCCTCAGCATGAACGTGACTGAATGTCCGTGACTCGAGGATGGGAAAGCGACTCAGGATGTGCCCGGGGAATGCCGTGGGCGAAACAAATGTCGCCAGATGTCTCTGCAGAAGTCGGGCCAGGTCACGTGCCACTGTCTGCTGCACACCTTCCTGCAGGACGATGATGTCTGCCGCCAGCCCGTCGAGGGTCCTGGCGTAGTGTGCCAGGTGGGTTTCGCTACCGCGAGGTCCCAGGACGGTGGCGGCCACCTCGGCGGGATACCCCTGCATGCCATAGATGTTGTAGGTGATGATCCGCATGATTCACTGCCTCTCTTTCTGTCGCCACTGATGGCCATAGGCCTCGACAAAACGCGCGAAGAAGCTGGCATCACACGGTGGCAGCCCATCGAGGTAACCCTTCTCATCGAACCAGGGTTGGTCAGAGAAGTAGTCGAAGCGCGGGTGATCGACGTGGGTGTAGGTCAACATGAGGGTGCGTCGCAGGCGATCCGTGTGATAGCGGCCCCGATGCAGGCCCATGGGATTGAAGGCGACTGCATCGCCGGGCTTGAGGTCGACCCTTACTGCTCCCGGCATGTCATTGCGTTGGCAGTTTTCCTTGCCATGGGCGAGTCGAATCTCGTATTCGGCCGACGTATCCCATCGCGTGTGTGATCCGGGCACGACTTCGACGTCATCAGATGGGGCCAGGGCGATCTGCAACTGGATCCCCCAGCCCGTGCCGCCGCCTGCGGTGATCATCTGTTTCTCTTCCTTCTCGATCGGACAATGGAACTGGGAATCCCGGTGCCAGTGTCCATCACGGGAATCCTCACGTGGATTGAAGAAAAGAGAGGTGCAGCGGAACAGGGGTGCCCCATCCAGCAGCGCGCTGGCGACATCCAGGATGTTGCGATGGGCACAGGCACCAAGCAGCGCGATCTGCGATGTGGGATTCCCCCGATGGTAGTCAGGATGGTTGAGGTGACGCATCGTCGTCGCCTGCCCATCGCCGCCTGGTTCACCGGTCTCTGGATTGCATTCCCGCCACTGGGTCAGCGAGGCTTCGGCGATCTGGCACAACGAGTCCGTCATCGTGGCCGGAAGCAGCTGGCGCACCACGACATACCCATCCCTCGCCCATGTCGTGGCTAGATCGTGAGGGTCTGCGGAGGTCGTCATGGGCACCTGGTTCGGGTTACGTCGACGCCGACGGCATCGGACAGTTGTGAAAAGCCATCACGGTCCAGCCGTTCGACGAGTTCCTCGCAGATACGGCCCACCAGTCCTGGGCCGGCGTAGATGAGCGCCGACATCAACTGCAACACGGATGCCCCCAGGCGAATCTTGCGATAGGCATCGGCACCGCTGCGGATCCCGCCTGACCCCACCAGGGCGAATCGTTGTGGATCGATACGTGCTGCCCAGAAGCCGAGGGTGGCGTCCATCATCTGCCGCGTCGGGGCGCCACACAGTGTGCCGGGCAGGGGATCGACGATGGCGGCCGGTGTCGAGAGGGGGTAGCCCTTTCCAGGTGGCAAATTGAAGATGAATCCGGCGACCTGAGGGTACGGATCGGCACAGGCCATCAGGGCTTCGGCCCGCTCCTCATCACGATGAGCTGTGATCTTGAGAAAAATCGGAACCTGGAGCGTGTCCAGATCGATGAGGGCCTGCAGCAGCGCAGCGAGGCGTTCCATATCATCGAAGGGGCTCATGCCACCCGTCGTATTGGGGCAGTTGAGATTCAGCGTGAAATAGTCGGCGATACCGCAGAAGGGGCGGATCGCTTCGACATATTCCTCTACCACGCCATCGACCTTGGTGGGCTGCCCCGTATTGGTCTCGACCACATTCACGCCCAGAGGAGCAT
>JABHDC010000099.1 GCA_018673255.1 Gemmatimonadota bacterium | reverse complement strand
GGATCTCGTCGTAGCTGAAGAGATGGCCACTGCCGAGTCGTGACCCCAGAATGGCATCGTTGAGTCCGACGACATCGACACTGGCACCGTTCCACGTTGTCAGGACCAGGCGCGCATCCTCGGCCCGCGTCAGATCATCGGCGACAAATACCCTGGAGCCCAGTCGGGCCCCCAGACGCGTCTGCCACCTGGCGGGCACATTGTACGGTTTGTAGAGTTTGACCGAAGTGCCGGGCCGCTCAAGATCGATGCCCTCCACCGCGGGTGTCATGTAGACGAGACCGCTGTCGTCTTTGATCCGCGCCATGATGCGCATCGGCTCTTCCTGGTCGGGAACCCAGGTCGTGTGCCAGTTAACAGCAAATGGTGATTCCGTCGCCGTGCCCAGATGATTTCTGATCTCGCCACTGCGGTAGCGGTAGTGCCATTGCCGGTACTGGCCGTTGCCCTCGTAGTCGAAATCCTCGTACAGACCGATGAAGTCGACCTGTGCGATGTCGCCATTCGGGCTCGAAGCCTCAGCCTCCAGGAGGACCTCGGCGGCAATGGTACTGCCCGTTGCCGGTGTGAGGATGCGACCGGTTGGGTGCGGTCTGACGGCGTCGTAGTAGATGCGGAAGGTGATACCGTGCAGCCCCCACTGGCCCCAGCCGAAGTTGAAGCAGGTCTGACCACCGCTGGTGAACTCCAGCGTATTGACACCCTCGACCAACTGCTCCACCGGCACCGGGACCGAGGGATAGATGAACTGCTGATAACACTCCGGGTCCTGGTACGCCTCCCGGCCCGCATCGCCGGGAATGGCCTCAGGATCGGGAATCGAGATCCAGGGCCCACCATTGAGCCGTAGGCGCTTGTCGCTTGTCCCGGCATGTCCGCCCCACATCTCCAGATAGATTTCAGCCCGAATCGCGTCCTGCAGATCATCGATTCGTTTGCGGTTGATCGTATTGGGGTGTCGTGCGGCCCCGGATGCCGTGGCTTCGGGATCGGTGACGCGCTGCCAGATGGGCAGGTGCATGGGCAACTCACGGAAGATGTCGCCCGGCCCGGGATCGGCATGCACAACCGCAGCGGTGCATAGAAGGGCAATGATGCAGGGGCGTCGCATGGGCTAGAACGTACTGAACCGGGTCAGGCGTGCCACACAGGTCCGAGAAGTCGGGCGTCACGGATCGGCGAGCGCCAAGGTCGCATTCTACCTTCTGCAGGGCATCGCGGTTGCCATCCATACCCGGATCGACGGCAACGGACCACATTCGGCCTTGGCCAAGGAAGGCCAGATACACATAATGCATAGTGGGCCCTTGTCGTTCCTATAGGCTGAACTCGTATCCGCACGGAGACTCCATTTGCCCCGCAATGTCGTCTTGATCACTTCGGACCAGCATCGGCGGGATGCGCTGGGCTGCTATGGCAATGCCGTGGTCCACACCCCAAACCTGGACCGGCTGGCGGGACAGAAAAACCGTTGTAGTGCCATGCGGGAACGGTTGCTTGCGGGTTGGGATCTACCGACGACATGACTGAGGTCCCGATCTTTGACTGGCAGCGACTGGAGAGAGAGTTCCAGCAAGCGACTCCCTTGCCCGGCATCGTGGCAGGTCAGTCCGACTGGTGGCAGCGCTGGCACCAACATCTGGCAGAACGCACGACGCCGCGCTGGTTCTATACGCCAGAGGAGGCGCCAGAGTACTTTCGACAGCAGTGGCCGGCCTTGACGCGGTGCTGGATCGACGCCGGCGAGAAGCTGCTGGTCGATCTGGTCCACGCCGGTGATTTTCGCCCAGGTCGGCTGCTAAACCGTGACATCGATTGGGGCGCAAATCCGACGCGCAGCATGAGCTGGGCCGGTTTCCACTACTGGTCCTGGGCCAATCCGCTGATTCGTGCCTACGGGTTGACCCGGGACGTGCGGTTTGTCGATGAGTTCAGCCGCCACCAGTGCAGCTTCTTCGAGCAACTCGACAGTTTCACACCACAGCCATGGGATGGCGCCACCGAACGGGAGGACTGGCGCGATTGGGTTGTCCACAACGATCTGAGTGCGGGCATCAAGATGGCCACCTTTGCCGAGGCGCTGATGGTCTTTGCCCGGGCCGAGACGTGGTCGCCGGAGGACGCGCGACGGGCAACTCTTATCCTGCTGCGTCTGGCCGAGCGGCTCTACGGCAGTTACAAGGTCGCAACAGGCGAAGATCTGCTGCGCACACTGAATTTTCTCACCTCCGGGGGGGCCGGCCTGGGTGCGGTGGCGGCGATCCTGCCCGAGTGCGCATGGTCGACGGACTGGCAGGCGCTGGCGCAGCGCATTCTTGAAGTCCACGTGAGCGAACTTTTCTATCCCGATGGCGGTCATCGCGAGTTGTGCACGCAGTATCACAAGGCTGGCCTGCGCGACATCCTGTTCTTCGAGCAGGTGATGATGGCGCAAGGCAGGGCCTGTCTGCTGGACCGTGAACCCTATCGCAGCCGTCTGCTGGCGGCGTTGCGCTGGCTGACGGCAGTGCTGCTGCCGAATGGCACGACGGCGGTGCTCAACTCCGCCGCCGCGTCGAACGATTGGTTGGTGACCTGTCTGGTCGGCAATGAGAGGCTCCGCGATCCGGAACTGGCCTGGTTCGTTCAGCGCTGGTCGACGAAGGAGTATGTACCAAGGCAGAAATCCCGTCCTGCCCTGGTGTCCCGGATTCTCGGCACCGGCAAGCCAGACAACCGGGCGATGCCGTCGCACGAGCCGCGCCAGACGTCGATCCTGCTGCGCGACAGCGGCGTCGCCGTATTACGAGATGGCTGGGAGCCGGCAGCCAACTGCATGGTCCTCGATTTCGGGCGACCCGTGGGAGGACACGCCTATCCGGCGCGGGGCTCCTTCTCACTTGTGTTGGGCGGGGCGTTGGTGGCGCAGTCGCCGGGGTCGCCACACGCGTACACCGATCCCGACTACAAGGGCTGGATGCACACCTCGCGGTCGCAGAACGCAGTTCTCATCGATGCCGCCGATCAGGAGCAATGGCGTGCACCGGGACAACGGCAACATGGTGAGATCTTACGTTGGGAGGTCGGGGATGAATCGGCTCTCGTGCAAGGGCGGCACGCCGGATATCGCAGCGCTTTCGGCATCATCTGTGAACGCACCGCCTACCTGCAATACGGGCGCTTTTTCCTTGTCCACGATGTGATCGATGCGCGTGGGGCTGAAGCCGATCACGAGGCGCAGTGGTCGATACAATGCGCTGCGCCAATGCGCGAACTGGACAACCGCGTTGCCCTGGCCACTGGCCTGGTGCGCATCGAACCGGCATGGCCGGAGCAGGTGCACAGTATCGACCAGACAACCCAGGGCAAGGCGGTGTGGCCCTCGACCAGTGATGATGGCACCATGGACACGCACCGGCGTCTTCATCAGGTGCGCTGGTGTGGCTCGGTGGTCGCCGGTGGGCGTTATGAGTTTCTGATGCTGATCAGCGCCGACGTGGCGGACCGTCGCCTGCGCAGCCTCTCGGTAGGGGCGGAGGGAATCGACGTCGATGTCGACGATGGCGCTACGGTGAGGACGGTGCGGCTACCAGCATCAGTGGCTTAACGACGCAGCCCTCTGGGAGTGGGCGTTAAGATACTTTGCAGTTGTCGACGGCGAAGCGGAGATAACGATTCGTCGGCTCGGATTCGCAGACCATCTCGTACTCCGTCGCCTGCTCGAAGAGATACTCATCTGCCCGTGATTCGCCGTCGATCTCGTAGCCATGGGTGACCCGCAATGGCGACGGCGGCGCTGATTCGACGCAGTGGGCGTAGATCCAGATCTGGTTGAGTCCCGGATCTCCCACATACTTCAGATGGATCGTCTCGATCGGCGCATCGAGCACGACATCACCATCCATACCTGTGTGCCAGAATTCGACCCAGTCCGGGACCTGGGCCTGGCACACATCATGCCACGGTCCATCGGCGCCGTCGATGGAGTAGTAGATGGCATTGCCACTATCGCGGGCCTGTGCGCCCAGGTGGGTGTGGAAGTAACCACCGGCAGTAAACCATCGGATGCCGGAAGCGGGTCCAGCATCGATTCGCAGAGTCGCTTCGCCACAGATCTTCGCCTCGGCCCGTAGCGGCTGATAGTCACCGTCGAGGCGTACCAGGAAGCGTTCCAACTGCTCCGGATCTCGCAGATTGAGGCGGATTTCCTTAACGCTCGTGTGATAGCCGTATCGATCACCGGTCTCGAACTGGATGACATTGCGTCCCGGCAACAGTCGCGGCAGAGAGGGTGGCGACAGCTGGGTCCAGGTCTCGAGGCAGAACTCGTCCAAACCGCTGCCTGCAGGCAAATCAAAACGAAGCAGATAGCCATAGCGGCCGACGACATGCGACGTCAGGTCGACGCTGACCATGTCGCAACCCTCAGTTGCTCCCGCGGTCTGCCATGAGTGACCTTCATCGATCGACACGGACACAGTCGTGTCTCCCAGGGACCGGTACGAGAGCACAGCGGCGCGCTGTATTGTCGTCGGCGGCCCGATCTGCTCGACTTCACCGACGATGATGTAGGGTGTGCGCACGCCGAAGGTAATGTGTCCGCCTGCATCGCTCACCGCACCTCGGGAGGTGAGGGCGACTCCTTCCAACTCCTGGGCGCCTTGCGCCAGGTCGGAGAAGCCCTCGCGCAACTTGGGCGCGTACACCAACAGGCCATTGCCGTGGGACCAACGCGTCCAGTTCGGATGCTTGCACTTCAGGCCGCGTGGGTCGGTTTCGAAGCGTCGACGCAGGAAGTCCATGTTGAAACCGCCAGCGGCGGGCCATGGATGGAACCAACGACCTTGTGGCTCCCAGTATCGCGTCAGCGACTCCCCGGGGCGCAGGACGCAGTCCATCGTGTGCCCATTCTTATGCCACGCGAAGAGGCGCTCGAGGCGACACTGAGCGAAGCCCGTGGCCATCGCCTTCTTGTCATCCAGTGGATAGAAGGGCTCGATATCGATCGGTGGTTGGGTCCACAGATCCTGATTGCGGCAGGCCTCTTCGAGACTGGCGACAGCGCCATCGGCTCGGGACAACATACCGCGCAGATCGACGTCGAAGTAATGCCATGCGTCGTCGTAGAACACCTCGGTGACGCAGTGGTGGTTTTCCTTCATGCGAATGATACGCGAATCGGTGAACCCCGCGTGCGTGAAGATGCCGTCGAGGGTTGGGCTGAGCAGGCCGCAATAACCGTGGCCGTGTACATTGAGAACCTTGCTCACATCTCGTTCATCGAAGAACGCATACTCCGGGCCAGGATCGGTATCCTCGTAGATGCCCTGCACCGGAAAGAGACCCGTCTCCCGATCCGTGATGTAACGCCAGATGGCGACGGCCTTCTCTGCCGGGGGCAGATCACGCCAGGCTGCGAAGTTGACAAAACGGCTCAGGTCCGAATAGTCGGGCTGCCGATCGGTTGAGATCCGTGGAGAGAAAACACTCATCTGTTCGTCCGTCTGGAAGAAGCGTGGATCGCCGAGCCGTACGCCACTGCTCGTCGGCGATGATCAGTCCGAGTTCATCCTCAGCACGACATCCTTCGGCAAGGCCAGACCGGTGGCCACCTGCATCGCCTTGCTGACGTCATTCAGAGACAGGAATCGTCGTGGTCTCTCCCGCGCTCAGAGCAATTGACTCAGGCAGGATCGTCGTCGCCCTTGTACACGCGACACTACCGATCTGAAGCTGCCCACCACGCACCGCAATGCGCAGCTGTGAATCACTAAGCTCGTATGTACCCCACGCATCGCCTGTTGAGAAGAAAGACTTCCCGGGCCGACCGATCCGTAGCTCGCCCGTTACTGCGGAGTAGCCGAAGCCCGTCCAGGCGAGAATACCACCCCAACTGGCCAGCGCTCTTGCATAGTGGTGGCCGCACTCGGCTTCATCGTACGGATTTCGCCGCCGGCCATCATAGCGCTCACGAATCGCTGCGAAGCACTCCAGCCCGTACGTCTCCATGCCCGCATACAGCATGTGCACTGCTGTACTGTACTCGAAGCCGGTCATGAGTTCGTTGCAGTACGGGAAGGGCCGCTGCGGTCGGCCACCACGAGGGTAGCTGGCCATGAGCAGGCCCTTCTCGTCACCCATGGCATAGCTGCGGAAGTGGTTGAAGTGATCCAGGAATGAGTCGCACCAGTTGTAGGTGCGAATGCTGGTGAGTGTTCTAGTTGCCAGCTGCGGATCGAGCAGATCACCGAGGCCACAGGCATGCGCCATGTACTGGCCTACGAGTTGATCGACCAGACAGGCGGGGCCCAACTGCAATATCGGGTCGTCCAGGTCATCGCGACTCGGATTGCCGATGATACCGGGATCGATTTTCGCGTCTCTTCCGGGCGCTACGACCTTGTGCTCAAAAAACTCGCCGTTGAAGAGATGCTCTTCCATCCAGCTTTTCCCGGAATCGAACAGCCCACGGCATCGATCCGCAAAGGCATGGTCTCCTGCGTGGCGAGCCAACTCCTGGCCGCTGCGCAAGGCGCCGAGATACCAGAAACCCATCTGTGGATTGGGGCCGAAGTACTCGACGTCCATGGTGTTGTGCTGACAACCCTCGATCACACCGTCCTGATCGGCGTCCCAGCCATGCTCGATCCAGCAGAACTCGATCGCCTTACGCACCATGGGCCAGTGTTCGTCGAACATCTCCTGAGAACCGCTCAGTTGCCAGTCGCGATAGAACCGCATGATGACACCAAGCTGGCCATCGGCGGCGGCGAAGAAGGGAGTGTCCAGGTTCTTCTCGACAGGCAACGTGATCCGCGTCTGAATCTGTCCGCGGTCGGTAGTGCTGTGGCGAAATTCGGAGTCCCGCATGTTGCGTGACAGTTCGCCGAAAACGAAACCGAGTCCCTGCTCGTAGTTCCAGACATGTGTACAGGATCCCAGGCAGCAGCCCTGATAGTCGTGGCAGCCCTCCCAACCGAAGAACTTCCCATCCGCTGTTCGGAAGCACGTCTGTGTGCGTAGCGTCGAAAGATTGAACAGTGCGGCCTCGCGAATGACTTCCGGTATGTCTGAGGCGAGGAAGTCACCGACGAAGGCAACGGTTTCTGCTTCCAGCCCGGCAAGTCGAGGGATCTCGCGCAGCGCTACATCCCAGGCGTCTGTGTACTTCGTGCAGTAGTGATTGCCCACGCAGTCGGGGTGTCCCGCAGGCGTGCATGTCTCGTCGCAGTCCGTCTCTGTCGCGCTCTGCCCGTCGAAATCTGCCGCCTCCCATGCCAGCCGATTGGGGAAGTGCCAGCTGAGAAAGAAGACTACCTCTCGATCCTGTCCCGGCGGGATCACGACCTGTGGGCAGAGCGTCGCCATGGGGTCCGCCTTGGACGATTGCCTCGGATCCAGCGCGCCATCGGCGGTCAGGTCGTCCCAGAAGTCCAATAGCGAGTCACCCCAGCTCAGATCCGCCCAATCGGTGCGATGAGAGACGTGCGCCGCCGTCGTCGTCAGGGCCATCGTCCCCCACGCGCTGTGCTCGGAACTCACGCCCTCCGAACGCATGAAGATCCCCTGAAAGCCATCTCCTGTGCGGAACTCGTTGACGTTGCCCCTGGGACCGTACTCGTGCTGCGCCGCATAACAATTCAGCTCGTGCGTCGAACGGTCTGCACCAATGAAATTCGGCAGGGAAAAGGCGATAGACGCTGTCACCGGGCGGGCGCTGTGGTTGTGCAGCCGGTAACGGAAAACGGCTCCGGGAATGCTGCTGTCACTGACGTTGGCAGGCGCCATGGGGTTGAACGCCTGCAGATCCACTTGCAGCGGCAGCGTGTCACATTCGAATGCAATTTCTGCCAGTGGGTACGCCGTCCGATAGATGGCGCCTTCCATGCGCGGAAAGCTGTGGTTGTTCACCGAACACCCCGCCTGGCCATCGTACTGCACCGGATCCAGGGGACCTTCGAGCAACCGCGTCTGCCGCGATCCGTCTTCGTCGCTGGTGTGCAGCAGTACAGAAGGGCCCGCACCAAACCAGGAGTCGCCCTGCTGTGGGACGAATCCTTTGGAAGGGCGATTCATGATCTCCCAATCCCGCAGATCGCCGCGACCGCCAAGGGATACGGTACCCGTGCCGATACCTCCCAGCGGCATGGCGACTTTCAGCAGATGCTCAGCGCGGTACTCGCGCAGATATGGCCAGTTGTCTGGCAACCTACACCTCCCCCCGTTCGTGACGTCCTGAAGCGAGCATCACATTTGGCGTCTTCATGGACTCGATATCCCGCCCCGAGATCGCATGCAGGACCTCACTCTCTGTCATAGCCTCCTGTTTCATCTCTGGATGGGCCCACGCGCAGTAGACTCGATCACCGAACAGCATCAGCGCCTCTCGATGCCAGTACGTGTGAAAACCACCGATCGCATGACCAGAGTTCGTTGTCAGTCCCGCTTCTTCTCCGGCAATCCACACAAGGCTGTAGTTGCCCTCCGTAGCCGTCACAATGTCGAATTGTTCATCGGTGAGAAGCTGCAACCAGACATGTGCCAGATGCCCTTTGCTCTTGCTCGCCGTTGCCGGGACGTAGCCTTTGGAAGCGTAGAAGGGGCAGAAACAGACGGAGATAGCCCTGGTCACGCAAGGAAATAGCGGGATGGTATCATCGCATTGGGTTCCGGCGAATTTGTCGGTGATCTGTCTGGCATAGGCGTTGGACCCCACCGCTACGACGGGATGGCGTTTGTCCACTTCGATTGCGCCGGTCTGCTCGAGATGCATCGACAGACTGGCGGCGGACCTCCCGGTTTGCGCTGATCCGCCATCCAGTGTCACGGTTGCCTGCGCAAGGGTTTGACCGGGCGCCAGGCTCAATGGATACATGTAGCCTTTACGATGCAGGTATCCGCTACCGCCTGTGGACCAGTCTCCAGGATACAGTTCAGGACGATCGCTGAGAGAGTGCAATTCGCTGATCCTTGTAGCGGCACCTGGCTTGTTCATCTGGGTCTCGGGGTCACAGGTCGCCGTACGTCACGCCCTGCCACTTCATGACGTGGCCACTTCGAGCTTCAGACCGTCTGGGTCCTCAAAGTAGCAGGCGTAGTACGTCTCGCTGTATTCCGGACACTCCGTTGGCGCATCCAAGATGCTGGCCGCCTGGGGGACGAGAACGTCTGCGTGCAGACGATCGATGATCTCTCGACTGTCGGCGTTGAAGGCAAGGTGGTGCCAGCCCGGTGCACCGCGGTCATGTGTCTGACTGCGCTTGTCCAGGGGACCTTGCGAGATAGCGAAAGCACAACCGCCGCCCTCGGGTGCCCACATGGCGTAGGTGTCGCTGCCGTGAACGAGGCTGTACTTCAGATGCCCCAGCACCTTGTCATAGAAGGCCTTGGACCGACCGATATCGGCGACGTAGATCATGAGATGTCTGAAGTGCCCGGTCATGACTCGTCCGCCGCAAGTGCCGGCAGGCCATCCAGGCTAGCCGAATTCTTCTCTCGTCGGTAGTCGCTCAGACCTGCGTCACCCTTGGCTTGTGCCCACTTGGTCAGCGTGTCTCGTTCACCGACGTAGTCGTAACGCGGCAGGGAATAACCGCAGGAATCACTCACCCGCTGCACTTTGCATGAAATGATGCTGCGCGTTCCGGTAAGTTCTGGAAAGTGCTCCTTGAGTTCGGCGAACTCAGACTGATTGGGCGTGATCGCCGTACCCTGACCATGGAGGCGGACGATCTTCGGCGCACCCGTGAAAGCACAGAACATGAAGACCATGCGTCCGTTTTCCTTGAGATGTGCAATCGTTTCGGCACCGCTGCCGGTGAGGTCGAGATAGGCAACCTCATTGGGTCCAATGATGCGAAAGGTGTCCATGCCTTTCGGCGAACAGTTTACCAGGCCATCTTCAGCCATCGGTGCAGTAGCGACGAAGAACATATGTTGCGCCTGGATCCATCCCTGCAAGTCAGGGGTGATTTCCTCGAATACCTTGCCCATTCGGTCTCCTTTGATGTTGGCCTCTGAAGCCAAAGGATGCTGCTGGAGTGAACTCGGTCAAGAGATCGCCAGCGAGGAGGTCACGGAGGTACTGGACTGTCGAAGCCCAATTCATGTTCCACATGATCCAGTGCCACAGCGCCAGATTGTGACACGCTCACCGGCCAGGAGCACGCCCGAAATGCCCAACTTCCATCACCTGCTGGAACGTCTGCGCGGCTCCACCATCGAACGAGATCTGTGTGACTTCGAGTCGGTCCTCACCCGAATCGATTCGCATGCACAGGAAATTATTGACGCCTCAGACGAGGATCTGCAGAATCGGGCAGCCACGCTGAGATTGCGGGCGCAAGAACCAGGCGCTGACCTCGACGATGTGCTGGTTCCGTGGTTTGTCCTCGTGCGTGAGGTCGCCGGTCGCATGCTGCACATGCGCCCCTTCGATGTGCAGATGCTGGCCTCCATCTGCTTGTATCACGGCAAGATCGCTGAAATGCAGACAGGCGAAGGCAAAACCCTCGCCGCCGTCGCCCCCGCGTCGTTGCGAGCCCTGGTCGGCAGAGGTGTGCATGTACTCACCTTCAACGATTACCTCGCCAAGCGCGATGCCGAATGGATGGGACCAGTGTATCGGTTCCTCGGATTGCGTGTCGGTATCATCCAGGCCGGCATGGATCTGACGATGCGCCGGGCCGCCTACGCCTGTGACATCACCTACGCCACAGCGAAGGAAGCGGGCTTCGATTATCTGCGTGATCAGATGGTCCTGGATATGGCAGATCGGGTGCATCGTGGAACTCACTGTGCTCTCGTCGACGAAGCGGACTCGATCCTCATCGACGAGGCGCGAGTTCCCCTCGTCGTCGCTGGCGCCGTCGAAGCCACCGGTGACGACGCCGAACGAATGGCCGACCTGGTACGCAGTCTGACGGCAGGCGACGATTTCGACACCGATGAGTATGCGCGCAACGTCCATCTGACCGATGCGGGGCTCCTCCGAGTAGAGACCGCTCTGGCCTGCGGCTCCCTGCACGACGCGGAGAATCTCCACCATCTGACGCAGGTCAACCTGGCCCTGCATGCCCGCGTTCTGCTGGCAGCCAATGTCGACTACATCGTGCGACAGGGCCGCGTCGAGATCATCGACGAGTTTACCGGGCGCGTCGTCGACGACCGCCACTGGCCAGATGGGCTGCAGTCAGCCATCGAGGCCAAGGAGCGTGTGCAACGGCGTGACGATGGAGTGATTCTCGGGTCGATCACCCTGCAACACTTCCTGGAGCAATACGAGGTGATCTGTGGCATGACGGCCACCGCGTGCCCAGCAGCCGAGGAACTGGCCGAGATGTACCAACTCGGAGTGGTGGTGATCCCACCCAACCGATGTTGTCGGCGTGAGGATGAGGCGGATATCCTCTTCACCCACCGGGCGGCCAAACACGCGGCTCTGGTGCGCCAGATCCAGGTCTGGCATCACCAGGGTCGGCCCGTGTTGGTTGGTACCGCCAGCGTCGCCGAATCTGAGGAGTTGGGTCAGTTGCTAAGGGAAGCTGATGTCACGTGTCAGATCCTCAATGCCCGCAACGATGAGACCGAGGCCCACATCATCGCCGATGCGGGGGCTTTGGGTGCCGTCACCATCTCGACCAATATGGCTGGTCGCGG
>JABHDC010000098.1 GCA_018673255.1 Gemmatimonadota bacterium | reverse complement strand
GGACCAACCCAACATCATCTACATCGTCGCCCATGACCTGGGGCGTATGCTGGGTTGCTACGGTCGAGGCTTTGAATCACCCAATCTCGATCGATTCGCTGCCGAGGGTGCGCTTCTGACCAATGCCTCCTGCGCCTCGACCGCCTGCAGTCCATCGCGTGGCTGCGCCTGGACGGGTCAGTATGCCCATACGAATGGCCTGATGGGACTGGTGAACAGAGGCTGGAGTCTGCCCGTCGAGGGTCGCACGATCGTGGATGGCCTCAATGAGGCCGGTTATCACACGGCGTTGATTGGCCTGGATCACACCCGACGCTTCCGGGAGGATCATCGTTTCTCCGAATACGGTCCCGCCGACCCACGCTCGGCGGCCGTCGTGGATCATGCGATTGAATTCCTGCGTGGCCGAGCCGAGGCGCCGGCCGATCAACCCTTCTATCTGAACATGGGCACGATCGAAGTGCACGGTTCACAGTGGGGGACCCACTTTGCCAACCGGGAGGAAGGGGGCTCGAATCCGCCACTGGATCGTTATGGCTGGACCTGCCCGGATCAGGCCCCGATTCCACCGACATTCAAGGATGCACCGCAGGTCCGACAGGAGATGGCCAACTACGGCGAGTGTATTCGATATCTCGACTTCCACCTGGGTCGTCTCTTCAATGCGATCGATCGGCTGGGTTTGCGTGACAATACGCTGATCATGTTCAACACCGATCATGGCATGGAAGGCTTACGTGGCAAGGGAACGCTGTACGAACTTGGTGTCGAGATCGCCTGCATGCTGCGTGGCCCGGGGATCGAGGCCGGTACGAGGGTCGATCATCTGATTCAGAATATTGACTACGTGCCCACCTTTCTGGAGGCGGCCGGTGCGCCCATTCCTGATGAGGTCCAGGGACGCTCTTTCTGGCCGGCATTGACGGGTGAAGACTATGTGCCCGCGGAGATGATCTTCGCCGAGCGCAACTATCACGGTGGGGCCGAGCGCACCTACCCCGACGGGACGCCCTTCAGTTATGATCCGATGCGATCGGTTCGCACCGACAGGTATCGCCTCATCCACAACCTTGGTGCGGACCGGACGCGCTCCTGGACCCCGGAGGATGTACCGGAAGTCCGGGAGAGCTTCGCGTCGTATCCCAGTTCGCTGTTCCCTGCGGGAGGGTCGCCTCGCGCAGAGATTGAGCTATACGATCTCGATGCCGATCCCTACAATTGGCACGATATCGCCGACGTGCTCCAACACGCATCGGTGAAGGCTCAACTTCTGGCCGCACTGGAGCATTGGCGTGTGGACACGGCAGATCCTTCTGTGGAAGGGGTCATCCCCGATCGATTGAATCCGTGTCCGGAAGCGCCCACGTACCCGATCACTGAATGAGGAGATCACCGAACCGATGCTGACCCCGGATGAAGCCCTCGAACTCATGCACGAGTTCACCGAATCGGAGGCGCTGCGCAAGCACATGTATTCGGTGGAATTGGCCATGCGAGCCTACGCACGCAAGACCGGTGAGGCTGAGGACGCATGGGCCACGGTCGGCCTGCTCCACGACTACGACTATGAGCGATTTCCAAATGATGCCCGATCCGCGACCGAAGAGCATCCGGCACATGGCGTGGGATTGCTGCGGGAACGTGGCTATCCGGATGAGTTGTGTGATGCCATCCTCGGACATGCCCAGTATACGGGTGTTGCACGCACCACGGCCGTGGCCAGGACGCTGTTTGCTGTGGACGAGTTGTGTGGTTTTCTCGTCGCCTGTGCCCTCGTGCGACCGTCCCGGTCGTTGCAGGATCTGACGGTGAAGAGTGTGAAGAAGAAGCTGAAGGACAAGGCCTTTGCCCGCGGCGTGAATCGGGAAGAAGTGCTGCAGGGAGCCGAAGAGCTGGGCGTGCCCCTGGAGGAACACATTCAGTTCGTCATCGAGGCGCTGCGCCCGGATGAGGCGCGCCTGGGGCTCGGGCAGTAGTATCTCACCAAGGACAGACCAGGCGATCAACCGGTCGCTTCACGTAGCAGCTTCAACCAGGGAATCGAGATGCCCTCTTTCGACGTTGTGAACAAAGTAGATATGCAGGAGATCACCAATACGGTGACCAATGCTGGGAAGGAAATCATCCAGCGTTACGACTTCCGCGGCTCCAACACCCAGGTCGAACTGGATGCCGAGGGACAGATGATCGTCGTGCGCACGGAAGATGAAATGAAGATTGAGGCCGTGCGCGAGATCCTGCTGACGCACGCGACGCGGCGCAAGCTGGACACAGCCTGCTTCGAGTTCAAGGAAGCGCAGCCGGCCGGCGGCAAGACCATGCGGCAGGAGATCGCCATCCACGACGGGATCGAGCGCGAAATCGCGCAGAAGATCGTCAAGGATGTGAAGGCTGAGAAGATCAAGGTGCAGGTCGCCATCCAGGGCGAAGAGCTACGCGTCTCGGGAAAGAAGCGTGACGACCTGCAGGTCGTCATCACCTTCCTGAAGTCACAGGACTACGGCATCCCCCTGCAGTTCATCAATATGCGGGAGTGAGGCACAGGAGGGCTCCCGGATTCAGCTCAGGTGCTGCCTGAACCAGGCGATGGTGCGACTCCAGGCAAGTTCGGCAGCAGCTTCGTTGTAGCGGGGCGTTGAGTTGTTGTGGAAGCCGTGCCCCGTGCCTGGATAGCTGTGCATCTCGTACGTGGCCTGTGAGCGCTTGAGGGCCGCCTCGTAGTCGGCACGGGTCCCATTCACCCAATCATCCTTCTCGGCATAGTGGACGAGCATGGCCGCATGGATGGCTGGCACCTCGGAGGGATCGGGCGCGCTGCCATAGAATGGGACGCCGGCCTGCAGCTGATCCCCGAGCATCACGGCGAGGAAGTTCGTCGTGCTGCCGCCCCAGCAGAAGCCGGTCGCGCCCAGTTGGCCCGTGGACAGGTCGTGGCTCTTCAGGTACCGGGCGCTGTTGACCATGTCCTGCCGCAGCTTGTCCCCATCGAGGGATCGCTGCAGTGCGCGGCCATCGTCGTCATTGCCAGGATAACCACCCACCGGTGCCAGGCCATCCGGTGCCAGGGCAAGGAATCCGGCCACCGCCGCCCG
>JABHDC010000097.1 GCA_018673255.1 Gemmatimonadota bacterium | reverse complement strand
GTAGCGCTGGTCGGCGACGACGGCGTCGACAGCGATGCCGGGCGGATTGGCCAAGGGCGGACGGAAACGCGTGACGCCGGCACCCGTCGCGATCCACATGGCACCGTCCTCGTCTTCAAAAAAATCCCACACGGAACTGTGGAGCAGACCGTCCTGTTGGGTGATCATCTGGAAGACCTGGCCGTCGTAGCGACTGACGCCACTACCGGTGCCCAGCCAGACTTGACCTCCTCTGTCGACGTGAACCGCCCAGACGGAATTGCTGACCAGGCCATCCTCAGTGGTGAATGGCGTGAATCGCTCCCCTTCGGGTGCATCCGGTTCATAACGGGTCACACCACCTGTACCGCCGAACCAGAGGGTCCCGCCCAGTTCCTCGGCGATGCTCCAGACCCCCGGATCGGCCAGACCGTCCGCCACCCGAAAGGTGTCGAAGGGTCGGTCTGGTCTCGACGGATCGTATCGATTCAGACCATTCGAGGTACCGAACCACAGGTATCCACGCCCATCGGCCCAAACGGAGTACACATCGCTGTACGCGAGACCTTCTGCGGTCCCATAACTGGTGAATTGTCGGCCATCGAATCGACTGACGCCGGCCGCAGTACCGAACCAGAGATTCCCCTCCTGATCCTGGCAGATCGTGTGCGCGAAGAGCGCATTACTCGCCAGTCCATCCTGACTGGCGTAGATCGACCAGGTTTGGCCATCAAGTCGGGCGATGCCACCGCCCATCGAGGCGAACCACATCCGTCCCTCCTGATCCCGGAGGGAAGCAGCCCCCGTGATGCGAGGTGGAAACACGTCGAACGTCGTCATCCTCTCGCCATCGAATCGGAAGAGCCCGCCCCAGGAGTTGAACCAGAATGTCCCCTGGGGATCCCTGCTCACCCCAACCACCTGTTTCCCCAGATGGATCGACGTCCAGGTCTCCTCGTCCCAGCGACTGGCGCCGCTGTCCGTGCCAAACCAGGAATCACCATTGCGATCTGTATGGCTTGACCAGATAATCGCGTTGCCGATACCCTCTCTGTATGAGCGCCACGACGAACCGTCGAAGCGACTGACGCCATTTCCCGTGCCAAACCACATGTCTCCGCCTCGGTCTTGCAGAATCCCATGGGCGAGGTTCGCAGCCAGTCCATCCCTCGTCGTGTAGTTCGTCCACCTGGATCCATCGTAGCGGCTGACGCCGCCCAACCGACAGCCACCGGCCCAGATGCCACCGTCCCGGTCCTCGAAGAGCCGGCAGACACCCGGCGTCTTCAGGCCCTGCGCCGGCGTGAAGCGGGTGAAGCCGCTGCCATCATAGCGGCTGATGCCGCGGGCGTAGTCGCCGATCCAGACATTTCCCTCACTGTCTGCGAGCATGGCGTAGACAACATTGCCCGCCAGTCCGTTATCGGATGTGTAGGTGGTCCAGGTTTCACCATCGAAGCGACTGACACCGCCACCCCGTGTCCCGAACCACATGTCTCCGTCAGGGCCCTGGGCCATGGCGCGCACCGCGTCTTGGGCCAGACCGTCACGGGTGGTGTAGGTCGTCCATGTCTGTCCATCGTACCGGGTCACCCCGCCGCCTCGTGTACCGAACCAGAAGACACCATCGCGGTCCTGCATCATCGCCTGCACGGCATTGTGTCCGAGACCGTCTTTGGTGGTGTAGTGACTCCAGGTCTGGCCGTCGAAGCTGTGGACGCCACCGAATGTGCCGAACCACATGTTGCCGTCGCGATCGTGGATGAAGCTGAAAACGCTGCCACCCTGCAACCCTTCCTCGACGCCGAAATTGCGCCACACACCAGTGACCTCGGTCTCGGCCGGCGTGCCTTCTCCGAGGGGTGCCTGGAAGAGACGTACATCGCTGCGGATGGGACCTCCTTCTTGGGGGGCGCCAAACCGGCTCCCAAACCGTATCAGCAAGGCCGACCACGCCGGATCTGCGCGCAACGCTGCCTGCTTCTTCCTCACGTCGGGGATGTCGTGCGCCTCGAACAGCCGGTCAAAGACGTCTGCTGGCAAGACTCGGTCGGATGGCTTCGTGGCAACGATCCCGTGCTTGCGCAGCAATGGCAGCGCACGTTCGGCGTAGGTCGCCTCAAACTCGGCCATGCGTTCCACCGGCACCCAGAAAGAGACGCGGCCGAGGGTTGCTTCATCGTTAGCCGCGACTGACTCCGCGAGAACCGGGCTCAGTAAGACCAGAGCGAGGAACTGAGTCACGAGCCTCGGAACTCTCCCCATCCTATTCATGACCAATACTCCCAACGATGCTGAGGATCGATTCCATGCCGTGACTCCGGCGCAGAGATCGCGCAGAATCAGTAGCACTCAAGGCGCGAGCGAAGTGACCAGCACCTCATCAGGACGAGACTCCGGTCACAGGGAGTAATCGAGTTGCGTGACGATCATGCGGCCAATCCGCGGCCCACCGATGAACTCCCGATGACGATTGCCGAACAGATTCTTCACTGTCAGTCGTGCTGTGACCCCATGGCTCAGGATATAGCCGGCATTAAGATCAACGACGGTATACGCGCTCACCGTGCCATTGTAGACGCCCGAGACAAAGTCGAATTCGGTGACATGGCGCAGGGCAATGTCGGCCGTTGATCCGGCGACAAACTGATCCCTGGCCGACAGGCCGAGGGTGTAGATCGCTTCTGGCGTATTGAAAGGCTGATCAAAACCACCGGCGCCCTTGAGATCGCCCGTGTTCATGAGTGACAGACCAGCGCGCGCACCGATATGGCGGTTCAGATAGGTATTGGCCGTCACATCGAAACCGGTGACGGTCTGCTCCCCGAAGTTCAGATAGGTCAGGGTCACCTCGGGCCGCGGGTTGCCCTTTTCGTCGAGGACGACGATGCCATTGGCCAGATCGTTGATGGGTGTGACGGGACTGATGAAATTGCGATAACGACTGCGGTAGCCGCTGGCATCGACCATGACGCGGTTGGCGATCACGCCTCGGAGGCCCACCTCGAAGGTCGTGTTGTCTTCGGGCTCCAGCTTCGGAATCCCGTCGACGTATCTCTCTGGCAAAGGACCACCCGAAAGATTCACGAACTGGAAACCGGCGCCATTGCCACGGGCCGCGACGATATCGCTGACTCGGACCAGGATGTCCTGGTTACCGAGACTGGGGCTCTGGTAGGCCTGGTTGTATGTGGCCCGGAAGGACATGTCATCACGAGGATGATATATAAGAGCCGCTTTCGGACTCACCTTCGAACCATAGACCTCATGGTCGTCGAGGCGTGCGGCGAGCACGAGCCGTAGCGACTGTGTCAGGTCTGTGCGGGACTGCGCGTAGACCCCGGTCTGCTCGAGGCGAATCGTTCGATCTGCGTCGTTCAGCAGAAGGCCGTCGGTCTCGGGCCGGAATTGTCTGACGTTGGCGCCGATGTCGAATTGCGTGTCATGCAGCTTGGGCAACTCAAAGCGGTAACGTGCCTCTGCCTCCCACATCGCTGAATGCCCGCTCAGAATCGCTCGATCCTTTGCAGCAGCTTTCGGCAACCCGGCGAGCATGGCCTGTGCCTTCGTCGCCAGCATGTGAGTGGATCCAAAGTCATCGGCCGAACGATAGACGCCCAGATAGACGCGCGGGGTGGTATAGGTGACATGCTGGAAGTTGTACTTCATGTCCTCGGCCTGGATACGCCCAAGACTGGTGACGCCCAGTGTATTGGTCAGGCTGCCGCCGATATTCAGGGCAAGGCGCGTGTCGGCACTCGGATCGTAGTAAAGCCCGATCTGTCCCCGCATCGAATCGGCGTCGAAGTTAGGGTCGTCAGTTTGAGACACGGAACCATCGGCGGAGGAATATGTATCGATCCTCTCGTAGTCGTGTGCCCGATGGTAGGCACCCGAAACCTTCCAGGCCCACTGTTGACGATGGCCCGCGTGTCGAAAGCTGCCGCGTGCCGTGCTGCGCGAACCGCCCGCAAGAGAGACCTGTGTTCCCGGGTATTGCCGGGGATCTTTCGTCGTCATGCTGATCACGCCGGACGTCGCGTCCGGACCGTAGAGGGCAGACCCCGGCCCCACGATGACCTCAACGGACTCGATGTCGACGTCGGCGACCGGCACCTGAATGTTAACCGGCAGACCGACAGACGGCATACTCGAGACGCGGCCATCAACGAGAACGAGCATGCGGTAACTGAGCGCCGAGTTGAAGCCGCGAGCGTTGACTCGCTCTTCGAGGATACTCGACTGGAAGTGATCGATGCCCTTCGTATTCTTGACGATACCCATATAGGAGGAGGAGACGACGTCGCGCTGAACGTCGGCGGCTTCCACGCGACTGATCGAGGCCGAGGCTTCTATAATGCTCTCGGCAGCGCGACTCGCAGAGATGACAATCTCACCCAATTGGAGTGGATCCTCAGCCAGTGATAGCGAGACTTCCGTCGTCCGGCCCGCTGAGATGACGACATCGGACCGCAAGCCTTCATGATGGCCGACGAATGTGGCTTTGAGGGAGTAGGTGCCGACCGGAATCTTCTCGAAGACGTAGCTGCCCTTGGCGTCCGTGAGGGTACCGGTAATGCCGCCGGGCAGATTGGGCCCCATGAGACGCAGACCCGCTTGTGCCAGCGTGACGCCGTCGACGCCCT
>JABHDC010000096.1 GCA_018673255.1 Gemmatimonadota bacterium | reverse complement strand
GTCACCGTCAGTGGCGGCCGACCGGCGATCCGCGGCGGCTCTGTCGCCGTCCAGACGATCCGCTGCTTACCCCGCCAGCCTTCGACAGGGATGATCACCACCTTGTTCCCCTCATCGGGTCGAATCTCGACGCTCAGACTCTCGAGGGATGTCGGCTCGAAGGTCCAGGTGATGTCGTCGACGGATGCCAGTGTATTCAGGATGTAGCCATCGAGGGAACCGATCTGCACGCTGTCGGACTGGCCAGGCGTTAGAATCACATCAGGGACATTTCTCAACTCGATTCCCGTAACCGTGATCTCCATGCCCTGGGTGGTGACATAGCGAGGTTCTGAGAGTCCGTCTGCCAGGACGAGTCGCGTCTCACGAATCGGATTGTCGTCAATCTCCAGCGAGCCACTCTCGATCGGCTGCAAGCACAGCAGAGAGAACGTAGCGATGACGCCGGACCCGGTTCGTTCTCGATCGCCACCGAAGCCGATCACGGCACCGTAATCAAGCTGCTGACCGTTCAACTGGGCCGCGACCAGATCTGATTCTGGCAGAAGGCTATTGGACACTTCGGCACCCCCATCGAACAAGGGGCCTTGTCGAAAGGGCTGCACGCCCACATTCCCGGGTGCGCCGAAATCCTGGACATCGAAGAATTCGCGATCCGGGATCGACAGGAAGAAGCTGCTTCCTGCAGCGACCTGTCCCTGAAGTTCAGCATACACCTCGATCTCGATCGTCTGCCCTACTGTGGCCACGACGCGAGTCTCCCTCGTGCCCGCTTGACGCAGGCGCAGGGTCTGAGCATCGCTCGTTTGGACCCATCCCATCAGAAGGGTCAGTCCGGCGATCACGGCAATTAGATGGTGTTTCACGATTCCTGTCGTCACCAGTCACTCGGCTCATCGACCCAGACAGATACAGTCGGGGCCAACAGCGAGTCAGAACTGCACGGAACTCCAGCGGATCACACGCAAATCACGTGCCTGGCCTCTTGCCTGCAGGGGTCCGCATCTGGTTGGTTGATTTCTGCCGATTCGAGAGCCGGGGCTGGCGCTGCCACAGAGAATCTAACCATCACTCCCCCAGTAATATAGGACTCCTGTGGTCGTGTGGGGGTTCCGTGTAATCGCAGGCAATAACTCGCCTGCTTCAGAATTCTGTCGTAAGGGAAATCGCTTCCCCTCTTTGCCCGATTGAGCACCCAACCCACCAAAGAAAAAGGCGCCGTGAACAGTTGCGTTCACGGCGCCTTCATCATATCTGCGTCAGCTGTTCGGTGGAGCAGTCCCCAGGGGCAGCGGAGCAAACCCCCAGGGACTTATCCGAACATTCGACCAGGTTATTTGACCAGCGTCATCTTCCGGATCTGGTTGAAGTCACCGGCTTCCAGGTTGTAGAAGTAAACACCTGAGGCCACCGAGCGACCCATCTGATCCTGGCCATCCCACTCCAGAGCGTAGGTCCCGGCCTTCATCCGATTGTCGACCAGCGTGCGGACCGTCTGGCCCAGCTGGTTGTAGATCCGCAACTGCACGTCCCGAGCTGTCGGGATGTCGAAACGGATCTCCGTCGACGGGTTGAAGGGGTTGGGGTAGTTCTGGTGCAGTGCGGCCACGGAGGGCAGCGACGGCGCCTTCTCTACCATCATCGGGATGCCGAAGTGGGAGCTGTTCACGACCACTCCACTGGCGATCTCAATGATACCCGGCTCGTCTGCGAGAGCCATGAAACGGACGGTTACGAGGTCACCATCTCCACTGGCCGACCAGTCATCACCGATGCGGCCGGAGGCCACTTCGACGACGCCTGCTGCGACGCGGTGGAAGAAGAGCGAGCCTGCAGCGTTGCCGTCAAAGACGTCACCCTGCGCGACAGCCTGTTCGGCGGCCAGAGGCTTCACCTTCTCGGGGTCATACGTCAGCTGCAACCCGAAGGCGGCAACGTCAGACATGTCCTCGAGACGGGCGGTTACCTCGAACACCCGACCAGGCCACCAGGCTTCGACATCCTCGACCCCTTCGACCTTGGCAATGGCTGTGCTGTTGTCGCCACCACTGGTGATCAACTTGAACACCGGCGGGGCGCCAAAACCGTCATTACCAAAGTTCTTCGTCACGAAGCCGAGGTCGATGGTGTTGATCACGCCATCGTTGTTGACATCAGCATCGCGGACGTAGCCAGGATCGGCGGTGGTCTCGTTCCAGACACTGAAGATCAGGTTGGCATCAGCGATATCGACCTGGTTGTCATTCGTCGCGTCACCACCTCGGAGTGAACCAAGGGGGGTGGCGGGCGAAAGATTGCCCAGGGCGTCAGAGACAAAGGTCGGCTCGATCGACTGCGTCTTCCCATTGAACAGTGTCAGTGTGTCGCTGCGACCGGTGATATAACCAGGCGCTTTCACCGTCAGTTCGTATACACCCGGTGGGATCTGGGTGAGCGTGAACGAACCGAAGGCATCCGTGCTGACATTGACCGAGTCCTCGAGGGCGCCGGACGAACCACCACCGGAGAACACCGGGCTCACATCATTAGCCGTGATGTAATCCTGGTCGGTGATGTCGTGCGTCGACCCGATCAGACGCAAGTGAGCGTCCATGGTCTCGGAATAGTCTGAACGACCCTCCAGAGGTACGGTGACGAACAGGCGAGCCCGAGGTGTCAGGATCACCTTGGCATCACGAGCCGGCGAAGCCAGCTCGGTCGTACCACGATAGAAAGCACTCTGGCGACCCGGCTCCGTGCTCCATTCCAACATCGTATCCAGCGGCGCACCGCCAGAGTAGTTGTTGACGAGAAGCTTGAAGCTACCCACGACCTGCGAGCTGTCATACGGCGACGCGACTCGACCGACCACCTCACCGAGGATAGAAGCCTCGACGAAGTTGAGCTTGATCCACTGATCGTCACCAGGTGTGGTGTCGTTCTGTGCGATCGTGCTCGGGGTCTGGAAAGCACCAGAGGAATCCTGGAACATCTGGAAACCATTGGCCGCATTGTCGTCCCAGTCGAGGACCGAGAAGTGACTGCGTGGCACATTCAGGTGATACGCCATCTGGTCGATGGAGCTTCCCTGAGAGTTCGCCAACAACTGGAACTCAAGGGTGTCACCCGAACTGGCCGTGAAGGAACTCGGACTCAACTCAAGACTGTAGAGCGGATCCGTGCCCTCAACACGCAGGACACCGGGGGCCTTCGACAAGACTGCCTGCTGCGAATTGGCACCCAGACCAGAGGCGACGGAGTCGACCTGGCCGTTCACGTACACCGGTGCTGCATGGTGCGTCGTGAAGGGGTCCATGCTGCCGGCGATGAAGATGTCGAATTCCGTCGGCGTACCAGAGATGGCGAAGGATGTCGTCTTCGTATCCCAGTTGTAGGACTTGGCGCCACTCTCACGCATTGTGACCACGTGAGAAGCGGTTGTATCCGTACCAGTGATGCTGTTGATGAGAATGACGTCAGCAGCGCCACCGACACCCGTCATGTTCGTCTCCAGCTGCGTCAGGGTGCTGTACTTCCCCTTCGGCGCTGCATAGAGTCGCAGATAGGCATCGTCGGTGCCGGTACCATCATCGATCAGGAACGCATCCCATTCGAGCTTGACCACGTCACCGTTGACCAGAAGCTGGTCGCCGGCTGGCGGCGTGCGCATGATCACGCGCGGCGCCTGAGACGCAGGTGTTTCCTGCGAACCGAGCAGCAGGACCGCACCACCAGCCGCAACACGCGTATTGCCGAGCGTGTCGCTGAGCACGGCATAGACCCATGCCGTATCGGTGACTGCGCCGATCTGATAGGCGTGTGGCGAGTAGGGCGATGGAGCGCCTGCATCGTCATACACCTGCTTGTAGACGCGGGGCAACTCACCTGGCGGGCTCTTGAAGTTCCAGACAAACTGATCCGAAGCTCCTTCATCATCCTCACGGATGCTGCCAGAGATGAGAATGGCATTGCCAGCATTGGACCCACTCGTGGCCACCAGTGTGGTGGAGTCACGACCGGAGTAGTCGAACGTATTCGGATCTATTCCGGTGTAGTAGAGGCTGATGATCGCATTGCCATCGAGATCCTGATCGGAGCGACCTCGCTGCCACTCGATGGTGTAGTCGAACTGACGGGTGGTAGAGATCTTCTTCACTGTCCCTGCCAACGGCGCCGTAAACTCAAAGGCGGGCGAGTGGCGGACGGACAGCGGGAAGGTCGAAGCACCAACGGAGAAGGAATCACCGTCAGCGACCACCGCATACACCGTGTAGTTACCCTGGGCAATGATCGAGTCCCCTGTGCTACCCTGGGCGGTGACATCGAAGTCAAACTCGACGTCCTCGTCCGTGCGCAGAGAGTCGGACAGCTGGATCGGGGTCGCCCCCGTCAGGCCGATGTCCAGGTTGGGATAGGTTCCGGTGATGACAACATCACCCGCCGTCAGGTTACTCGCCGTAGCGAAGAAGAGACGGGCCTGTGCATTGTCATTGTAGTCGACGAGCGAGAACAAGATCTTAAACGGATTGGTCTTGTCCAGATCGTCGAATTCACCGGTATCGACGGTATCGACAGCGACGGGCGACACCGACTTGACCAGCGGCACGTGACGGAGCCGCATGGGACCGTCACTGACAGCGTAGACAGGCGGGTTGCTACCGTCATCGGCGACGACGTAGATGTAGTAAGTACCGTCACGCTCCTTGGTGATGGGCGCGAAGTTGTAGGCATTCTGCAGCGTCACGCCCGGATCATCCCAGGTGTAGAGCTGCACGTTGCTCGACGACGTGCCCTCGGAGAAGTCACCAGTACCAGCGGTGACGGCTGTCGTGAAGGCATCGTTCTCGTCAACGATCAGACGACCGAAGGTGCGAATATCAAGCACATTCGACAGACCGTTATCGGGATAGCCGTAGAGCTCCATCTTGAGTGTATCCGGTGCCACAGGACCGGCCGTCGTACCAACATTGTCATCTTCATCGAACAGGACGTATCGGATTCCGAACGTCTCACTCGAGAAGGCGCCATTGTCAGTCGTGGTCGCATCAGGCGTCACCACATCCACAATCGGTGCCTTGTTGTCGGCAACAATCGAGATGTTCGCACCCATCTGGAAGAAACTACCCACCGGAATTGTGCTTCCAGGGGCCGTATTCGCTCCCGGGTTCGGACGCGTCGTCTGGCCGTTGAACGTCAGGCCTCGGGCGATCCGGCTCGGAATGTTGGAAGTAAGGACACTCGCTGTCGCAGCGGGACTGAAGACATTGCTCGTTACGAAGGACACGCTCTGAGAAGAGGAGTCGGTGTTCGTGGAGATGATCGCGGCACTGCTTGCGGTCAACACGAACAGGTTCGTCGACGAGTCGCCTCCGAGGACGTTCAGCTTCAGCAGCATCCCGACCTTGTCAGCATCATCACCCCACTCGGCATGACCTGCCGAGCCGTCATCGTCAAGACTGCCCTGCCACACACCGTTGTCGTTCTGGGCCTGGTTCAGACTGATGGCACCCTTGAAGATAGCCCCAGATTCACCAGGATTTAGCGACGTGACACCCATCGAGGTCGCACTGAAGCGCGACCACTGACCGGTAAGGAACCCGCCAGGAGCAGCGGATGCACCTGGCGTCGCCGCACCGATACCCGTGCCGTCAGAATTGTTGGCGGCAGAGATCTGCACCATTCGCTTCGTCAGGGCCGTGGCACCACCACTGAACAGCGGCGGATTCACAGGGGTGTATTGCAGCCTGTAGACATTGGCGCCGTTGGGAATCGACACGTCAGCAAAGCTGACATCGCGCCCAATGATCTTGAAGTAGGGCAGCGGAGCGATCGCGCCAGAGCCACTGGCGCCGTAGCCACGACCCGACTGCTCACCAACCGCGGTGCCTCGAACGTCCGCACCAGCAGCACTCGATGAACCACCAACGAAGGTCAGATAGACGCCAGCGTCACCATCCCGCATGGCGATATCAGGCGAAAATACCTCGGAGTGAGCTCTTGAGTTACCGCCAGTTCCAAAAGAAGCGCTCAGGAATCCATCAGATGAACCATTTGCCTGAGACGCCACGACCTGCGGCAACTCCCACTCCGTGCCATTGAAGCGCGAGTAGAAGACGCTTGTGTTCACCTCCGGTGCCGTGCCATTTCGAGGTCCGGCCAGGGCGTATGGACTGATGCTCTGTCCACCCGTGAAGGCGATGTGAATATCAGCGCCATTCGGCTTGCGGGGATCGATTGCCACTGCCACACGATCAACAAACTGCCAGTAGTTCTCGATCACATACTTCGAACTGGCCTGGAACATCGGCGTTGACGCCACTGTTCCGACACCAGTGCCGGTGGGAAAGGCAAAGTTCGTGGAACCGAAAGAAGCCCCACTCCCGGCCTGTCCATTGTAGTTCGAGAAGGCATACGCAATGTTCTCGTCGTTGCCCGTATCAGCAGCTGGCTCATCGGTATGCTTCCAGAACACGTAGACGCGATCTGGCGTCCGGCTGCGATCCACGGCGATCGTCGGGAACAGATGCACGAGCCCGCTGAGGATGTGCTCGTCACGCCCAGCAACGCCACGGGTGATGCCAAGGTTGGCAACGAAGTCGCCAGCGAAGCTACCCACCGTGGAGCCGATTGCGCCCTGGTCCCATCCAAACTGGCTCAGGTCGTCCCAGCTCGCAACGTCGATCTGCTTGTGCTGAATCGTACCTGCAATGGGCGCGTACCACGTAACATGCAGGTTATCGTCGTCACCTATTGCGATATCAGGCGACAGACCATGGAGAGCGTCGGGATCCAGGCGAACACCACCTGTGGACCCGACGGTTCCCTCTGATCCGACACGAACAGGCTGTGCACTTCCGAGCTTCAGACTGTCCGAATCCATCTTCGCCAGCATGATATCCGGACGAGCTGCTGCGGTGGTCAACCAGGCGGTTCCATTGAAGCCGCGCTGATAAGTGATGAAGATGTCATCCGTGGTCGTGATCGCCATCCGCGGGAATGCCGTATGGCGACCCGGATACGGAATCGCGGCCACACCACTACCGGCTGTCGCCGTGTCGTTGACTACGACAGCATTGTTCGCCGGCAACCACGAACTACCACCGTCGTTCGAGTAGTTGAAGTAAATGTTGTTGTGGGAACGAACGAGATCGGTCGTAAGATTAGCATCACGGTCGAGGCCCACGCGGGAGTCGTTACCCCACCCCATGATGCCGTCGGCCGAGAAGTTCATTGCGTAGACAACACGCGGATTCCCCTTACTATCGACGACGAGGTCCAGCGTTGAGAAACCGGATGTCATCGAGAGATTCGGGGTGATCATGTCGAAGCGCAAGGAACCTGACACGGAAACCGTATCGAGGAACGTCTTGCCTCCATCGAGACTCTTGGCGTAGACGACGCCGTAGACTGGCGTACTCGTCGGGATCGTCAGATCCACGACGCCACGCTGCTGAATCCAGGCACGGTGGATGACGCCATTGGCGTCTACCTCCAGCGACTGGTGCATATATGATGCGGTAGCCGGCGTCGAGAAGAAGGGCACACTGCGCTCCATCTTCTGGAAGTTGCCGATTACGGGATAGTCGAAGTTTGCAGCGTCGTTGAGATCAACCTGTACCGTGACCTCTTTCTCGGTCACGAAATTGGTTGCGCTCGTGCTATCCGACACGGAGAAACCTGTCGGAGTATTGTTCTCAAAGATCGGCTGAGCCATCACCTGGCTCCCGAACCCTAAAGCGAGAACGCCGAGCATTGCGCTGCAAATCATGCGCTTAAAGCTCATTGTCTGTTACTCCTTCCATGGACACAACTTTGTGCGACTGAAAGCGAAGCAGTCCAACCGGCGGCAGTGATGTCCCTATCATCTGCGAATCCGGCTGTGTCACATACTCAGAATTCCCTCTCCGCCCCCACGGACGGGAACTCCACTCTTACCGGATGAGTCATCCTGTGTCGGTGATTTTCACCTCCACCAGACGATCATCTTATAGCTGTTACATACTGACATCGATCGCTGAAACATCTATTACCTACTGCTACTATCTGCTGGGGAACGATGGGAACCGGTTTGTATACACGTAGAAACTCTGTATACACGTAGAAACTCTCGGTTCCTTAGTCAAAGTATCGGCATCCCCAGTTTGAACTTCAGGATTATTTTTCCGGCCCAACCGTCTGTAACGGGATCCGCTCCCAGCCGGCGTTCTTCCTCGCTGCCCTACCTGGCCACTACACCCTCGTAAGAGAGGCCCCTTCCCCCGAAGAGACATGTGGACGCCTCCGGCGCCCGGTAGCGAGTGCTTTCACGACAGATTTGCGGAGGCCCAACCGAAACTGTGTTGCCGATTCACCTGGAGCCAACTATCTTCTGATAGTTTGGCCACTTTGGCTTCGGCCAGAGAAGGCTGTGGAGCCGACACCGAAGTGCCGGCTCCGCTCCGCTTTCAGACAAAAGTTGTGTCCCGTGTGGTGCGTGTGATTTGGGCGGCGCTACTCGTTGGCCACCTTGGTACAGCGGGGGGGTGATCACGACCATCGCCACCGCAGTCCAGGGACGAAACAATTTGTCAGCCAGCACTTGAGCAAGGCCTGTGCCACTTGGGACCAAGTGATTACAAATTGAGAAAACACAATACGTTACAGCGGTCTGAGGCATTTGGCCGCACGACCGCTACCGGGAAGATGTTACCCGGATCAGCCAGCAGAGGGAGTAGTCTTTCGTGCCGAAAATGAAATCTGCCAAGAAGAGCCTGCGCAAAAGTTACGAGCAGCGGGACCGCAACAAGCACATCACCTCCACCATGAGATCTGCGATCAAGCAGGTTCGCGAAGCCGCCGATGCGACCGGTGGTCAGGAGGCGTTGGCCCGGGCCATCTCCGTGATCGATGTCTCCCAGAAGAAGGGCGTCATCCACAAGAATACAGCCTCTCGGTACAAGTCACGACTGACGCATTTCGTGCGTGGTCTGGGCTGATTCAATACGGAATTGGGCTGATCCTCACGCAGTAAGTGCGTCTGGATCAGCACGAATCGATTCCGTGAGACTGGATTCAGTAGGATTGGATTTTGGGGTCCGCCCATACTTGTGATGGTGCGGACCCTTCTCGTATGGACGTGACGTCCCTCCTCCACCGCCGCTGGTTCCCTGCGGCCCTGGTCTGCTTCGCCGTTTGCCTGGCACACCTGCAGGCACCGGGAGCGGAAGAGTTCCATTACGACGACGGGCATTCCCTGGTCCGCAATCTCCACCTGCGGGATCTGAACAATCTCCCTCTCTTCTTTGCAGATGCTTCTCTGTTTGGCGAAAACCCGGAGGACCGGATGTATCGGCCTCTGGTCCTGGTCACGCACAGCCTGAACCTGGCCTTCAGCGGGCTCGAGCCGGGCGGCTTCGTAGCCGTCAATCTGCTGATTCATGCGCTGTCGGCGGGCCTGGCCACCTGGCTGCTCTGCCTGATGCTGCCACCGTGGACGGCCCTGGCCGGGGGCCTCCTGTTCGGACTGCACCCACTCCAGTCAGAGGTCATCCACTACGCCTCTGCCCGCTCCGAATCGATGGCCGGCCTCTTCGTCATTCTGACCCTGGTCGCCTTCGTCTCCTCACAGCGCACCGGGTCACGCGGATGGTCTTCCCTCGCCGTGGTCAGTGCCGGACTGGGGTTGATGTGCAAGGCGACAGCCATCGTCGCGCCTGCCCTCATCTTCCTGATCAGCACGAGACTGTACCCGTCCCAATCTATTGGCAAGTCCCTTCGAGCCAGCGCCCCATTTGGAGCATTGGCTATGGCCTATCTCCTGATTCATCAATCACTTACCGCATCAACTGCCACCCAACCCTTGAGGTCAATGGGGTCTCAACTCCTCACGCAGTCCAAGGCACTCATCCACTACTCGATGAGCGCCGCCATGCCCGTCAGACTGAGCATCCACCCCCAGTTCAGTCAGAGCACCCGCCTCGAGCCGGTCGAGATGGCAACATGGGCAGTGATCCTCAGTCTGGCAGTGATCTGCTGGCGACTCAGACCCCGAACTCTCTGGCGCGGCATGGGCTGGTTCGTCGCCTGTCTCAGCCCGACACTCGCGATCCCCTTGAATATCCTGGTCAATGACCATCGCCCCTATCTGGCGGTGGCGGGTCTGTGCTGGATGGTTGTGGAGTTGCCGCGACGAGTGAAGACGCCCCTGCTGGCCGCCGTTCTGTGCGTCTTCTTCATCCTGAGCTGGCAACGTGCACCCGCCTGGCGCACGGAGCAGTCTATCTGGCGGTCGGCGGTGCAAGCCGGGCCGCAGATGGCAGCGACTCACTACAATCTCGGCTTTGCACAACACATTGCCGGACAATCAGATAGATCCATATCACACTACCGGGAAGCCCTGCGCCTGGACCCAGATTACGTGCGACCCATGAACAATCTGGGGGCCCTCCTACGAGAGCAGGGGGATCTTCCGGCAGCACTGAAGATATTGCAGCAGGCGGCCCGGCTTGAGCCCGATGGCGGCGAGGTTCTGAATAATCTTGGCTCGGTCCTGATCGGGCTGAACAGGCCGCTGGAGGCGGTGCCTGTTCTTCTGCGAGCTGCCCATCTGTCGCCTGAAAGTGGCGAGATCTGGCTGAATCTGGGGTTGGCTCAGCGCGATGCCGGACAACGATCCGAGGCCATGGGCTCTTTGCAGCGGGCCCTGCAATTGGACCCGACCCTGCGTCAGCGTGTGATTCCGGGTGGCCGATAGCGCCTGATCCGCATCATGGATGTGAGGATTCAGCCGGATCCAGTGGTGGTCATCGAAATCGACCGGGGGGCCGTCTGGTCCGGAAGACAGGATGCTGGCCAGCACCACCCACAGCACGAGCATACCCCGAGTAGGGGCTCCCCTCCCACTCGAGCCCCTACTCGTAGACGCGCGTGCTCAGATATCTCAGGCCGCTGTCGCAGAGGATGGTGACCACGCGCTGCTCAGGCGACAGATCGCGGGCGATCTCACCTGCAAGCCAGACATTGGCACCAGCGGAGACGCCCACAAGAATCCCCTCTTCGCGAGCCAGGCGCCGGGTCATGTCGTAGGCATCGTCGTCCTCGATCGTGCGGATCTCGTCAACGACACTGCGATCCAGCGTATCGGGGACAAATCCGGCGCCGATCCCCTCGATATAGCTGATGCCGGGCTCACCACCTGTCAATACAGGAGACCCCGCAGGCTCACCGGCCACGATTCGCACCCGGTCGCCCAGTTCCTGACGCAATGTGGCCCCCACGCCGCTGATCGAGCCACCCGTTCCGACGCCGGCTGCGAAAACGTCCACTCCTTCGGGCATCTGACTGAGGATCTCACGGGCTGTCGTGAGTCGGTGGATCTCAGGATTGGCGGGATTCTCGAATTGCTGGGGCATGAAATAGCCAGAATTCTCCGCCACCAGCTCCTCGGCCCGGTCGATGGCACCACGCATCCCATCAGCGGCGGAGGTGAGCACAACCTCGGCGCCGAAGGCCTGCATCTGCAGCCGCCGTTCGCGACTGGCGGTGTCGAACATCGTCACGATCAGACGATATCCCTTGACGGCTGCAACCATGGCCAGCCCGATCCCCGTATTCCCGCTGGTGGGCTCCACAATCGTGCCACCAGGCTGGAGGCGACCACTGGCTTCAGCTTCTTCGACCATGGCCAAGGCGATCCGGTCTTTGACGCTCCCCCCGGGATTGACTGACTCGAGCTTCGCCCACACCTGCGCGCCCTCTGAGGCGACGACTGTCTGCAACCGCACGATCGGCGTCGCCCCGATCAGTTCCAGGATATTCTGGGCTCGCTTCAAGAAATTCCTTCCATGGCCACGTGAGATTCAGCGTTGCCGCTCGAGTAGCTTGATTCGTTGCTCCACGACCTGCCGGATGGCCGGTCCTGTCGGCCACGCCTGCAGGAAATGGCGGTAATTGGCAATGGCCTGCGTAGCCCGTCCCTGTTGATCGTGGGCCTGCCCGATCAGGTAATACAACTTGCCCTGCACCGGTCCCACAAGCAAGGCGGCCTCACCTACCCGTTGCGCCATGGCGGGATCCCCGCTCTTCAGGGCCAGATCCGCCAGGTTGTATGCTGCGCCCTGATGTCCTGGTTGCACCGCCAGGGCCGCCTGATAGTGCGTGACTGCCTCCTGGGCACGTCCCGTATCGAACAACAGATTCGCCAGACTGAAATGACTCTCCACATGAGCCGCGTCAAGCTTCAGCGCTGCACGAAAATCTGCCGCTGCCGCTTTCTCATCACTCTGATCCCGGTAACTGAGTCCGCGGCGACGATAGAGTTCCGGATTCCGGCTGCGTTGCGCGATGGTCTGCGTCAGCACCGATGTGGCCATGCTGGCATCTCCAGTCTCACGATGGAGGGCCGCCAGATTGATCGCCGCATCGACAAAATCGGGTTTTAGTCGGAGGCTCTGCTCATAGCTGCGCAGTGCAGCCAGTGTATCTCCAAGGGCACGCTGTGCATTTGCCAGATTGTAATGGACCTGCTCGTTGCCAGGCGCCAGCTCGACAGCTCGTGAGAACGAGGTCCGGGCTGCTGCGATCTCGCCAAGATCCTCGAGAGCCCCTCCGAGGTGCATATGTGACCGATACATGGCCGGCCCCTTGGCAACAGCATCCGTCCAGAGACTCAGATCACTACACCAGACTTCGACGCGCTGGCTACTCAGGACAGCCAGCACGAGCAGCGCGGCGACGAAGAAGTAGCCTCGGGCGCCACCGGCTCTCGGTGTATCGGCTCCCGACGAATCAACTCCCCCTGAATCAGTCCCCTGAGCGGCCGATCGAGACGACAATCGATCTCGCCAGATCGACAGATGCAGCCCCCCTGCCAGGGCCGGGATCAGGAGGCCGAGCACAGGGTACAGACGGTGCTCATTGACCAGCACATTAAGCGGGACCAGTGTCGACGGGCCCAGAAGACACAGTGAGCCAAGGCAGGCAAATTGCAGCCGCCTCGATCGCGAGCGCCAGAGGATGATCGCCAACGAGGCTGCCAGGAGTGCGGCAAGAACAGTCGTTGCATCAAGATGCAGCGATTCTGCAAAGGCATGCTCGACGTTCAGGTGGATCGGCGTGACCATCAGACTCACGTAGTAGACGAGAGCCTTCATCTGCGTCATCACCTGCGTCCACAATGGTCGCACGGGTTCGCCAACGGCATGCCCCAGAGCAGACTTACTCTGCACCAGATAGAGAATTGCGAGGAAGCTGAAGGGCAATACCGCCATCCAGCGTCGCCGAGTCGATCGCATCTCCCACAGCCCAACCAGCCCCACGGTGGTGATCGCCGTTGCCTTCGCGAGCAGGCCCCACCCCATCGCCACCAGGGACGCCCATCGCCATCGCTGCTGCCGGGGTTGCCGCGAATAGATGTAGGCCGTGAGGGCGACAAGAATGCCCAGAGCCGCAAGCGATTCAGATCGAGTACTGACGTAAACTGCTGCCTCAACATTGAGCGGATGCAGGGCAAACAGCGCCGCTGCAGGCCATGCCTGTCGGGTCAGGCGACTGGTCACTGCAAACCAACCAACGGCCGCGGCCATCGCAGCATGAAGCAGGATATTGAGAAGGTGATATCCGGCCGGATCGCTGCCGCCAAGCCGTTCATTGATCACGTAACTGAGCACCACAAGGGGGCGAAACATCGCCCGATCCGGGTCAGCCGAAAAGGCGGTGGGATCCAACAAGGAAACAGCGCCGCCAAGATTCCGAATGTGCGGATTCTCGGCGACGCTGTGCATGTCGTCGTAGTGAAAGGGGTAGCTCAAGGCAGGACCGTACAAGCCGGCCAGTAGAAGGGCCAACAACAGCCAGGGAACCCACTGCCTCACCGAAAAGCTGCCCGGGCCCATGCCCCCCCCGATCAGTTGTGTGAAACTTCGCTCAGCAACCACCAGCGATGGCAGGTACGATCGTTACACTATCGCCAGCATTGAGCGCCGTCTGCTTGCCGTCGAGGAAACGGATGTCCTCATCATTGACGTAGAGATTCACATAACGACGAATCTCGCCAGCCTCGTCGAGAAGTTTCTCTTTGATGCCTGCGTGCGCCGCTTCCAGATTCTCGACGAGTTCGTCAACCGAGGCAGCTTCAACTTCAACCTCGGCAGCATTGCCGGTGAGCTTGCGCAAAGGGGTTGGGATGTGAACGGTGATGGCCATGATCTCTCCTCAGTTTCTTCTGATCTTGTTGATGACTGCTTGTTGTCGTTTGCGGGCCGCCCTGTAGATGGCGTCCCCTTGTACACTGTGCTCAGCGGCCAGTCCATAGGCATGAACCGCCTTCTGATCCCGGTTCAGTTCGACATACAGATTGCCGAGGTTGTACCAGGCGTCGGCGGAACTGGCATCGATGGCGACGGCCGATTCATAGGCCATGCGCGCCTCCTGCAATCTACCCAATCGACGCAGGACAATCCCTCGAGACACCTGCACGTCAATTGAACTCTCTCCTGCGGCGACTGCTCTTTCGAGCCAGGTCAGAATGCTGTATGCGTCAGCATTGTGCCGAAGTCCGATCTGTGCGATTCGCAGTTGGGCGCGGCCACGGGTCGCACCCAGGTCAATTGCAGCCAGATACTGGACCTTGGCCGCATCCGGGCGCCCTTGGCGAAAATGGATCTGACCAAGATTCATCCGTGCCGGCAGATTATCCGGCGACACGTTCAGCAATGTCTCAAACTGATGTCGCGCTTCATCCCACCGCCCCTGCAGTAGATACAGTCTCCCGAGATTGTTTCTTGCACCCGGGTGATGCGGTCGCAGCGCCACGGCACGCAGATAAGCCTCTTCGGCCTGGGCGACCTCTCCATCTTTGGCCAGAGCATCGGCCCAACGCAGTTGGGCCTTCAGAGAAGCGGGTGCTTTGATCGCCGCATCCTGCCATACAGATCGCTCAGAGTGCCAGACATCGACGCGCTGAATTGTCAGGATCGCAAGCGAGATAGTATACACGGCGATCCAGCCGTCAGCCATACGTCGCCGGTCTGTCTGTCCCCCCAGGACGCAGGCGATCAGCGCCATCACCCCGACACTGGCACCGTATAACCGGTGCTCGTTCACCAGAACGATGAGAGGTACGGCAGCTGTGGGCAGCAGGCAGACGAACCACCAGGCTGATCCCCAGCGCCAGATATACCGGGCACGCCAACCCAGTACCAGCAGGGACCCAACACATGCGGCTGCCACGCCAACGACCAGTTCGAAGTCGCGACTGACGGCAAACTGATGCTCCACACTCAAATGTACCGGCATGACCATCAGCCACAGATAGTATCCAAGAGCCTTCAGTTGCGTCGCCATCTGCGAACTCAACCCGCGAACGGGCGCATCCACGAATGCACGCGACACCAGATTCTGCACAATCAGCAGGTAACCGAGCAGGAGTACACCACTGAGGATGATGACTTGCAGGGAACGGCGATCTGCCTTCAGACGACCGGCATGGGCAAGCCCCAGTAATGCCAGCAGAGGTGAGACGATGGCCACCGCCTTGGAGGCAATGGCAGCGGCCAGACAGCCGATGGCCATCAGGCCTGTGCGCCCCTTCTGCGACGAGGTCAGGACCAGGCAACAGAACAGGAGGATGCCCAGGCTCGCCAGCAATTCCGAACGGCTGCTGACATAGGCCACAGCTTCGCTGTTGATCGGATGCACAGCGAACAGGACCGCAGCCAACACGCTGATACCGAAAGATGACCCGAGGAGCCGAAGAAGCCTGCATACGACGATGGTACTGGCCGCATGGAGGATGACATTGATCAGATGATACGACCAGGCATCACCTGCCGAGATCAGGCGATTCAGGGCGTACGTCGTCAACAACAGCGGGCGATACATGGCGCTCTCCGGATTGACGGAGAACAGGCCCGGGTCTACGAAGAAGGCAGTGAGATGAGTCAGACTGAGGTGTGGATTTCGTACGATCGAATGGAAATCATCGTAGTGAAACCCGGCGCGCAGACTCGCACTGTAAATGACGCCAACCAACAGCACCAGCAGGAGGGCGCTGCGCCGAAAGGATCCGTCAGTCGACAATGTCGATTTCGACATCGATGAAATCTCTGCGCGCCTCATCCCATCCAAAGGCTCGTGTCATGCGTACCTCGTCACCATAGACGGCGACCACGACATACACGGCATCCGGATAGGCGGGCTCATCCCAGGCCATGGCGCGTTCCTTGTCCTCGTCGGAGAAATACGCGTCGCAGTCGATGTGGCTGTGATAGAATCCTGTAACGAGGCCACCGGATTTCTCTGCACCCGACACGACCTGAAACAATTCCTGCGGATCGATGAAATATGCGATTTTCGATTCACGGGGGTATTGCTCGGGATCCTTGGTGTGGAGTTCGTCCTGGATATTCCGGCAGCGATGTACCTGCGATGGCGCCACAACGTCCGGTGCCGTGAGGATACCGCAACACTCAGCAGGATACTCCTCCCGAGCCTGAGCATGGATCTTCTCAAGATCTGAACGACGAATCTTCAATGGAACCCTTTCGCTAGCCGGAGCCGTGGTTCGCAGGAACCTGGCACGGCGCCCTGGCCCGGTGGTGATTGGACGGCGGCTTCGACCACGGGTTGCCACATGGCCGTCGTCATGTATTTGTCCCCACCGTCGCAGAACACGGCGACGATGATCCCCGCATCGATTTCTTCAGCAATCTGACGCGCTGCCCAGTACGCAGCTCCGGATGACTGTCCGACGAGGATACCGAATTCACGCGCCAGCCAGACGTTGGTGTCGTAGGCATCCTCGGTTTCGACGCCCATTTTTCGATCCAGTGTGCTCTCGTCGTAGATCCCCGGCACGATGGAACTCTCCATGTGCTTCAGCCCCTCGATCCCATGGAAGGAATCGGCCGGCTCAGCACCCACGACCGTCACCTGGGGATTGAAAGTCTTCAGGCCCCTGCCGGTTCCCATCACCGTCCCACTCGTCCCCATAGTGGCCACCAGATGGGTCACCCTCCCCTTCGTCTGCGCCCACACCTCCGGTGCCGTCGTGTCTCGGTGGGCCCACCAGTTTGCCGGATTGTTGTATTGGTCCGGCTTGTAGTAGAGTGCCCGATCTCCCTCATAGAGCCGCCTCGCCTCGAGAATCGCGCCATCCGAGCCCTCCGCCGGATCCGTGAGGACGACCTCGGCCCCATAGGCTGCAAGAATCGCCTTGCGCTCTGGCGTGACACTGGCCGGCATGGCCAGACGAACCGGGTAGCCGAGTGCCGCGCCGATCATGGCGTAGGCGATTCCCGTGTTGCCAGACGTAGAGTCCAGGATCACCTTGCCGGAGACAAGATCGCCGCTGGCCAGCCCCTCGAGGATCATGCGGCGCGCCGGGCGGTCCTTGACGGAGCCACCGGGATTGCAGAATTCGCACTTGGCATAGATCTCGACCCCGCTCTTCAGCGTGGGATCAGGGATCCGGACCAGAGGTGTCCGGCCGATTTCATCGACGACGGTCCTCGACCTTTCAGCCTCTTCATCCATGGCTGGCATGCAGTGTACGGACCTCCTCCTGAGCCCTCTCGAGGCGTCGTTCGAGTTCATGGAGTCGAGCCTGTTCTTGATCGTGATTGTCGTGCGCTTCGACCAGGCGAGTGGCCAGGATCAACAGAACATTCCGGTGCACCTGGCGCGCGATCGCCAGGTGCTTCCGCATGAGCCCTTCGAATGCTGCCTTGCGCAGAGACAGAATCGTCGATCGTTGATGCGCCCGGACCGTGGCGGATCTTGGCTGGCCGGTGAGCATGCCCATTTCACCCACAGGCGCCACCGGATCGATCTGGGCAAGATCGATACCATTCTCGGTCACAACCGTCAACCTGCCACTGAGCAGGATATGAAGAGCATCACTTGCCTCTCGCACCCTGCACAGGATGGCACCGGCGTCCAGGTGCCGAACCTCACAGGCCTGCACGACACGCGCCGCATTCTCTCTGCCCACGTGAGAGAACATGGGAATCTGTTCGACAACCTTCAGTAGGGCCTGGGCCTTGGGATTGCTCAAGAGAGAACTCGGGTGGGAGACGACGGTTACACAGCGCGGGCGAATATAGGGGTGCCTCTGCGGCTGTCAAAGCATCATCTGATTGCTGTGACATGAATTGACACTAGTGTAAGGCCAACATACGTTTAGCAGGTTTTGCAGCCGTCATTTCTGCTCCTCTGATCTGCACCGATTTCTGGTGCTCTGCACTGATTTTGATCTGCACCGATTTCTGGTGCTCTGCACTGATTTCTGGGCCAATTCTCTTTCTGGGCCGATTCTCGCTGTAGGGGATTCTGACCACAGAGCCCGTTCATGTGACGATCTCGGAGGGCCTCACTTGCCACCCCAACAGACATATCGACACTGACCCTATGACCGAGCAACTCGATCGCCTCGGCGACTGGCAACGCACCCACGACTGTGGCACACTCTCTGAGGACCACCTCACCGAAGAGGTCATCCTCATGGGCTGGGTCGCGACCCGTCGCGACCACGGGGGTGTCATCTTCGTCGACCTTCGTGATCGCTATGGTATCACACAGGTCGTCTTCAATCCTCAGCACTCCTCCTCTGCCCATGACAAGGCGGACGTGCTGCGCAGCGAGTACGTGATCGCGGTCCATGGTGTGGTCGAACACCGCCCCGAGGGCATGCGGAATCCACGGCTCGTGACCGGCGCCATCGAAGTGAACTGTGATGACGTCCGGATTCTGAACACTTCCGAGGCGATTCCCTTCCAACTTGATGATCAGGTCGAGGTAGGTGAGGAAACGCGGCTGCGCTATCGCTATCTCGACCTGCGGCGTGCGACCATGCAGCAGAATCTCATCCTCCGGCACCAGGCCTATCAGGCAACACGCAGATTCCTCGACGGGGCTCGCTTCCTCGAGATCGAGACACCCTTCCTGATTCGCAGCACACCTGAAGGCGCTCGTGACTACCTGGTACCCAGTCGAGTGCATCGGGGCCGCTTCTTCGCCTTGCCCCAGTCGCCCCAGACGTACAAGCAGTTGCTGATGATGGCAGGCCTCGATCGGTACTTCCAGATCGTAAAATGCTTCCGGGACGAGGACCTGCGGTCTGATCGACAACCGGAGTTCACTCAGATCGACATCGAGATGTCTTTCGTGGCCGAGAATGACATCATGGATCTGGCCGAGAATCTCACCCGTCAGATCTGTTCAGAGGTACGTGACCTGACCCTGCCCGATTCCTTTCCCCGAATGACGTACGCCGAGGCGATGGATCGATACGGCTCAGACAAGCCTGATACCCGCTTTGGCCTCGAACTCGTGGATACGGAGCAAGCTGCGAGGGCATCTGAATACAAGATCTTCCAGACTGTGCTCGACGGCGGTGGACAGGTTAAGGGCATTAACGCGAAGGGCTGCAGCGTTTTACCGCGAAGCCGCATCGACGCGCTGATCGCCTTCGCCCAAGAGCAGGGCGCCAAGGGATTGTCCTGGATCAAACACACGGACAAAGGCCTCGAAGCTTCGATCGTCAAGTTCTTCCCGGAGTCAGCGCAGGAGTTGCTCATTTCGAGCCTGGGCTCCGAACCCGGCGACCTCCTGCTGCTGGTCGCAGATACACCTGACATGGTAGCCAAGGTCCTCGGCGCTCTGCGACTCGAACTGGCTCGCCAGCTGGATCTGATTGGCGAGGATACGTGGAACCCTCTGTGGGTCACCGAGTTCCCTCTTCTCGAGCGAGACGAAGAGGAGAACCGCTATGTTGCCAAGCACCACCCCTTCACTTCGCCCATGGAGGAAGACATTGCCCTCATGGAGAGTGATCCCGGGGCCGTACGCGCCAGGGCATACGACCTGGTCATCAATGGCAATGAAGTCGCCGGTGGCAGTGTGCGAATCTTCCAACAGGAAATGCAGGAGAAGGTATTCCGACTCCTGGCTATCGATGAGGCTGAGGCACGGGCGAAATTCGGCTTCCTTCTCGATGCCCTCACGTTTGGAGCTCCACCGCATGGCGGGATCGCTTTTGGGTTCGACCGGCTCGTGGCACTTCTGGCCGGTCAGAGCAGCATTCGGGAGGTGATCGCCTTCCCCAAGACCAACCGGGCCGTGGGGCTTATGGAAGACGCGCCGGGAGGGGTCGATGAAACTCAGTTGCGCGAACTCGGAATCCGTCTTCGTTGAGGCGCTGAACCACGGCGCTAGATTGACCTAAGCCTTTGTAATGGCAGGGATTCGCTCTTGACATCCCCTGAGGGGGGTGTTAACTTTGCCGCGACTTTTCAGGGGTGTCAATTGGCATGTACAATAGACACCTCAAGCCAGTATCAGACGCTGATTTGTTGTTTATATCTAAGTTCAACTTGTATAGGTTCAACTTGTCTAAGTTCAACTGCAAAGGGGAGTTCGCTCGATGAGCTACCGTGTCCGTAGGGTCCGCCGAGGACTCTTCGCCATTGCCTTTGCCTCCTTGGCCGTCGTGGCGGGTTGCTCGTCAGGGCCCTCGGAAAAGGAGCTGAGTCTCCTCGAGGAGCGGCGCATGGCAATGGAGGCCGCTGAGAAGCAGGTGGCACAGAAGAAGGCGGAAAAGGCTCGCCTCGAGCGCCAGCTGGCCAATAAGAAGGCCGAACTGCAGGCGCTGGAGCGCAAGCTCGCTGAGACGCAGGAAAACCTCGCGAGCGACCAATAACGAAGATTCTGCCGCCCCCTTGCCCTACCGGGTGGGGTTCGGCAACCAGAAAAGGACTGATAGAATGACCAAGGGTATCACGAGCATGCTGGTCCTGCTCTTCGTCTTCGGGGTCGCTACAAGCGCTGTGGCGCAAGAGGAAATGACCCGCGAGGAGTATGTGGCGCGTCTTGCCGAGTACACTGAGCGTGAGGCGACGGCCAAGGCCGGTATGGTCACCCTCGACGCCGATGTTGTTACACTGAATGGCCAGATCAGCGCCGTGCAGCGCCAGATCGACGAGCTCAACGCTCGGGTCCTCTCCCTCGTCTCTTCTTCTGAGGCAGAGGTGCGAGCCTACGGCCATCAGCTTGACGGTCTGCTCCGCCAGCTCGAGGGCCTTGCTGCCCTCGCGCCTGAGGAGCTGCAGCGCCGCCGCGGTGAGCTTAAGGAAGCTGGCATGCTCCTAGACGAGTTGCGCATGAGCAAGATCGCGGCACTGCCAGAGATGGCTCGCAGGATAGATCGTGCCCAGCGTCTGCTTGACGAATTGTGGATGCGCGCACCGGACAGCATCAGCTACTCGGTAATGAAGGGCGATCACCTCTGGGGTATTTCGTCGAAGACCGAGATCTACGACGATCCCTATATGTGGCCCCGCCTGTACCGCGCCAATCGTGAGCAGATCAAGGATCCTGACATGATCTATCCTGATCAGGTGCTCAATGTTCCGATCGCCATCGGTGAGAACCAGTATCTGGTGACCTCCGGCGACTTTCTCAGCAGCATCGCCTCGGCCGTCTACAATGATCCGACGATGTGGCACAAGATCTACAAGGCCAATGCTGAGCAGATCGTCGCACCGAGCCTGATATTCCCGGCACAGGTGCTGGAGATCCCGTCAAACTGACGCTCTTGAGCTAAGAGTCTTGGAGATCCGCCAAGGCTCCTGAGGAGTCAGATTCGGAAAGGGGTTCGGGCCTTGGACACTTCGGTGTCTGCGGCCCGAACCCCTTTCGGCTTTCTTCCCTCTACGCTCATCCCCTCACTCCAGCAACGTGACCCACAACGCGAGAGACCCAAGGCCCTGAGAAAGAGCATCTCCATTACGGAAGTCGATCCGGTCCTGCTCTTCGGCCAGAGTGATCGGAATCTGCTGACCCTTCAGGAACGGTGTGGCGTCTCGCTTGTCGCACGCGGGGACCAGTTGCTCATAGACGGCAATCCCGAGTCTGTCCAGGTCGCTACAGATCTGATAGAGACGGCCATCGAGAGTCTGCGTCGCAACCCTGACATCCATCAGGACGACGTTGCATCTCTGCTCAAACAGGACCTTGCCGCCCACGACGAGCGCCCGGGCATGGAACTGCAGGAACGCGTCATCCACACCTATCGGACGGCGGTGCGGGCGCGCAGCCATGGGCAACTGGCGTACTTGCAAGCCGTGTCCCGACAGGACATCGTATTCTGCATCGGCCCGGCTGGCACGGGCAAGACCTACCTTGCCGTCGCTTCTGCCGTGTCGGCCTTGAAACGCAAAGAAGTCTCCCGCATCGTTCTGGCCCGGCCGGCAGTTGAGGCGGGCGAACAACTTGGATTTCTACCCGGAGCACTGGAAGACAAGGTCGACCCCTATCTTCGCCCCTTGTATGATGCTCTACAGGAATTGCTCGAGCCCGAGCGGATGCTTCGATTGCAGAGCATGAAGGTGGTCGAGGTAGCGCCACTGGCGTTCATGCGCGGGCGCACGCTCAACGAATCGTTCGTCATCCTCGATGAGGCACAGAACACGACACCGGCTCAGATGAAAATGTTCCTTACGCGCCTGGGTGCCGGCTCACAGGCCGTCATCACCGGTGACATCACGCAGATAGACCTGCCCAGCGGGCAGCCTTCGGGACTGATCGAGGTGAGGAATATCCTGCGCGATGTGGATGGCCTCGACTTCATCCATCTCAGTGAACGCGACGTCGTCAGGAATCCGCTCGTACAGCGCATCGTGCAGGCCTATGAACAGCATGACGATCGTCAGAGTGATCACACCTCTTCCCATCGACCGACGATGACGGCTGAGCCCTCCGAGTGAATGCCCTGCAGATCAGGCGATGGTGGACCTCGCTTGGGGCACGCCGGCGCGGCACCGGGCGCCAGGCCCAGGCGCAGCCTCAGGCCCGTCGAAGCTGGCGCGTCTTCCGTGTGATGCTTGGGGTCATTGCCGTAGGCCTGTTGACCTATTTCTCTCCCTCTCAGCGCCCCTACAGCATCACCGATCTTCGCGTCGGCTCGGTTGCGCCCGAGCGCATCAATGCCCCGTTGCCCTTCTATGTTCGCAAGAGTCCTGAAGAGCTCGAGGATGAGCGCCTTGCTGCGGAGCGTTCGATCCCGACCGTACTGACACACGACGAGATGGCAGCGCCCCGCCAACTTGCCCATATGGATTCGGTCTACAGCTCCCTGCTGCCGAATCTTCGCATGCAGATGCCGGATTCCCTCAAGCAGCGCCGTTTGCAGCGTGAATTGCCTGATGTGATCGGCGCGCTCTCCGAGGCGGCCCTGACTCAGCTGGATGTGAGTCTTTCCGGGCTCTCGGCTACCGATCTGCAGGCCTTTGAGGCAGCCAGTCAGCAACTACTCTCCGATCTGTATGCTACGGGTATTCTGTCGTCACGCGATGGGCCCCTGACCCGCGTGACGCGTCAGGCCCATATCGGCGAGCGCGAGTTGTCGATCGAGGCTGTCCACGATGCACAGTCCCTGCGGCGCGGCGAATTGCTCAGCCTCATCCAGGGGTATCGCCCTCTCGTCGACAGCGGCGCCGAAGAAGCCATTCACGAGCTGCTCAGTCTCTTCATCGAGCCGAATCTCTTCGTCGATGTCACACAGACGCAGCGCCTGCGCGATGAAGCTCGTCGGTCTGTAGCCAGTATCAAGCAACGATACCTGCAGGACGAGATGATCATCGACCAGAACACGAAGGTCGAGCAGCAGCATGTCGACGCCCTGGAATCGCTGGCTGCCCACCTGGCTGAAGAAGAGCGGAAAGACGAAACCACGAGGATTCTGCAGACCGTCGCCGCCGCGACGATCGCGGCCTTTCTCGTCGTCGTTCTCGCCTACTATCTGGCAACCCGAGAGCCGCAGATCTATTACAGTGCCGGCCTGCTTCTTCTGCTCACGATTGTCACGCTGACGACGGCGGGCTCGGCCTCCTATATCCAGACCAACGACATTCAGACGTATTTCGCGCCGACCCCGCTGGCGGCGATGTTGCTCACGATCCTGCTGACGCATCAGGTTGCACTGGTCGTGTCGTTGTTGCTGGCCTTGTTCATCGGCTCCCTCTTCGGTGACTTCTACGTCGCCCTGATCTGCGCACTCACATCGGCTGTGGCCGTCTTCTCCGTACGTCACGTGCGCCATCGGAATCAGTTTTACCGCGCCATGATCCTGCTACCGGCCTCCTACGGCGTCCTGATCACAGCGGCAGACGTGTTGCGCTTTGTGCCGCACGAACAGATCTACTCGCACGTGCTGCCGGGAATCTTCACCGGCATTGCAGCGCCGATCGTCATCCAGGGGTTGCTGCCGATTTTCGAAAGCCTGTTCAAGGTCACGACAGATATCACGCTCCTGGAGTTGTCGGATCTGAACCGGCCCTTGCTGCGCGAGCTGGCGATCCGCGCCCCAGGCACGTACACGCACTCGCTGATTATGGCCAATCTGTCAGAGGCCGCAGCGCAACGGATTACTGCCAGTTCCCTGTTGGCTCGCGTCGGATGCTATTACCATGACATCGGCAAGATGCTGAAGCCGGAGTATTTCACCGAGAATCAGGGACTGCGCGGTGGCCGCAATCCGCACGATCATCTCACGCCCAGCATGAGTGCGCTCATTATCGATTCGCACGTCAAAGATGGCATCGAGCTGGCCGAAGAGAATGGCCTTCCACAGGCGATCATCGACCTGATCCCTCAGCATCACGGCACGACGGTGTTGGAGTATTTCTACAATCGCGCGATTGAACTCGGCGTAGAGAATGTCCGCCGGGACGATTTTCGTTATGATGGTCCCAAGCCACAGACCAAGGAAGCCGGAATTCTCATGCTCGCTGACTCTGTCGAGTCGGCGGCGCGCACGCTGTCAGAAAGAACACCGAGCCGTGTCCGACAACTTGTGCGGCGTATCGTGCAGCAGAAATTTACTGCCGGCGAACTGGATGAATGCCCGTTGACACTACGCGATCTACATGCGATCGAAGAGGCCTTCATCCCGGTGTTGATGGGCACACTGCACGGTCGAGTCCAGTATCCGTGGCAGAAGGAAGCGGAGAGAAAGGAGCGGCGCGGCGGTGGATCAATTGCACCTTCATTGCCCGGAAGAGCGGGCTGAGACGCCCGACGCTGCGGTGCGTGCGGAGCTGACCCGGATCGGCCTCGTCGTTCTGCAGGAACATACCCTGCCGGGAGTCATCGATGTGGTGTTGACGGGCGATGAGAAGCTGCAGGAACTCAATGCAGGATTCCGAGGCATCGACCGCCCGACGGATGTGCTGTCCTTCTCGATGACCGAGGGGCAACCGCTGATGGTCGGAGAGAATGAAGAGGATCCGATTTCAGGAGAGATCTACGTTTCTCTCGACCGGGCGCAAGCACAGGCCGCTGAGATCAACGTCGGCGTGGAGGAAGAGCTGGGCCGGCTCATCATCCACGGATTGCTGCATCTGGCCGGATACGATCACGATACTGAGGAAACGCTGAGATTCATGGAGAACGAGACCGAACGCTTTCTCGACATGAGTTCTCTGGCACACGGCACTACGCACATCCCTGCAGACCGAAGCTGTCCTGGCGGACAGCCTCATGAGGAAGGAGCACCACCGCTTTCGTGGAACCCCCGCAACTAGCACTCTGGATCGGCGTCGTAATACTATGTGCGCTAGCCCTGCTCGCCCTGGCCAGCTATGAGGCCACATTTGCTGCACTGAGCCGTTCCTCTCTCGAACGACTCAGCGAGAGCGGCGTGAAACGTGCCACGATGATGATGCGTATCTATGCCCCCCGGCATCGCCTCCAGGTGATGGTGCGCATCGGCCTGGGGCTCACTGCCGTGTGTCTGGCCATCGCCCTGGGCCGCCTTTTCGAACCACTGCCCGGGACTCTCCTGAGAGTGCTACTCGTCATTGCCGTGGGCGGCGTCGTGTTGTTGACCACAGGTGTGGCGAAACGCGTCCGCTTTGAGTCCGAAGGTGAAGAGCCGCGAATTCCGGTGATCGCGCTGTGTTTTGTTCCCTTCTACTTCCTGCTCGTACCTGCAGCCATGCTTCTGCAGCGACTCTCCTCTTCCGGCGACTACACGGATGAGGAATTCAAGGCCGAAAAGGAAGATGAGCTGCGTAGTCTCGTGGAATCCGAAGGCGAATCCGGCGTCCTGGAAGAGGGCGAGCGGGACATGATTGAGGGCGTTTTTGGTTTCCACGAACGTGTCGTTCGAGAGGTCATGGTTCCGCGGGTCGACGTGACTGCCGTCGAGTTGGAGTCGACAGTGGGCGATCTCATTCGAACCATACGCGAGACCGGCCATTCGCGGGTTCCGATCTACGAGGAATCACTCGACACAGTGCGTGGTGTCGCCTACGCCAAGGACCTGCTCCTGGTCCTCGAACTCGTAGACCACAACATCACGGTCGATACACCACTGCGTGAGTTGGTCATGGCCCCCGAGGGACAGCCGATCCAACTGCTGCGCGAACCCTACTACGTGCCGGAGACAAAGAAGATCGATCAACTTCTGCGCGATCTTCGCGCCGCCCGCACACGGTTGGCCATCGTCGTCGACGAATACGGTGGCACGGGTGGTTTGGTGACCACGGAAGACCTCGTTGAGGAGATCGTCGGCGAGTTGCAGGATGAATACGACGAAGAAGAGGCTCTGTACCAGTGGCAGACACCGGACGAAATCCTGGTCGTGAATCCTCGAATCAACATGGATGAACTGAACGAGTTGCTCGACTCCGACCTGCCTAATGACGGATTCGACACACTCGGTGGATACATCTACGACCACGTGGGCCATGTCCCGGAACCCGGTCAGTCTATCGAGGCCCCAGGTTTCGTCATCACGATCCTCACCGTCGAGGGCCAGCGCATCGGCCGTGTACGGATGCATCGTGTCCCCCGGGCTGATACCGACGGGGCCGATTCAGCCTCTGCCTCAGCATGAGAGCAGGCGCTGAGCATCGCCATACCGAAGTTGCGTACAAGCCATCCTCCGCCTATATTCTTGCTCGTGCTGCGGGGTGGAGCAGTCTGGTAGCTCGTTGGGCTCATAACCCAAAGGTCGCGGGTTCGAATCCTGCCCCCGCTACCATCTTTAGCCAGGGAACGCCAGAATCCCTGGGAACGATCAGAGCAGGAGACCGCAAGTCGGTCTCCTGCTCTTCTTTTTTGTTGTCCCGGACTCCTTCGCTACCCCAGGCTTCCTGCTTCCCCCAATTACGCTGCAGGCCCCTCTTAGTGCATTTCGGGTGATCCCATGCCACGATTCAGCCGCATCAGCGACGATCTCTCCGCCAATTCTCGCTCCGACCGCGTTTCACTCGATGAACGCTTTATGGAGATGTTCCTGCCCGATACGCCACTGGATCGTGTGGAGAGCCAGGAACTGCGACAGATCGTCTCACGAGCCCTGCAGACCCTGACCCCGGATGAACTGGCCGTCGTTGAGCAACGTTACCAGCACAAGCGCTCTCCCGGCGCTGTGGCCTCTCGCCTGCAGATGGACCGAGACCAGGCCGCCGAATTGGAACGCAGCGCCCTGAATAAGCTTCGCGGCCCTCTCGTCGAGTATATGAACTCCTGAGGAGTGGCTCCGTGGCTGCCAGCAATCGCCAGCGCCTCGCACTTTGCCTCCTGACGGGTCTGCTCACAGGGGTGCTGTGGACGTTGAGCCTGCCCAAATTCGACATGGGCTGGCTCGCTTGGATCTGCCTGACTCCGACGCTCTATCTGCTCTTCCACCTCGAACCGACCTCTCGAGAGACGTGGTATCTGGGTGCTGCCGCTGGCTTGAGTGCTGGGATCGGCCGCGTCTATTGGGTAAGTGAGACCCTGCAGAACTACGGTGGCCTCAACGCGCCTGCCGCGTATATGACCACGCTTCTGCTGGCTGCTTATGTCGGTGCCTATCCCCTGCTCGTGGTCAGGATCTCTCGGCAATTTGCCCGACACCACCTGCGTCTCTACGCCTGGCTGGTCGCTGCCCTCTGGGTCCTGCTGGACTGGGTTCTCTCGTGGGCCTTCACAGGCTTCCCCTGGGCGCTTATAGGCTACAGCCAGTATCAGACGCCGATCGTCCTGCAGGTCGCCGCACTGACCGGTGTTCACGGCCTCAGCTTCATCCTCGTCGCCGCCAATGCCGGCCTGGCGCAATTGCTCGGGTCGCGCCGGTCTTCCTGGTCCATACCCCCTCTCATTCTGCCTCTCGCAGTCGGACTTCTACTGACGAGTCTCTGCGTCGATTCCCCCCCTCCCTTGCAGACAATGCGCGTGGGGATCGTCCAGGGAAGTGTGGACCAGAGCACGAAGTGGAATCGTGTCAGTCTGACTCAGACGACGGGAACGCATCTGCGTCTGGCGCGCCAGCTTCACCGTGAGGGCCAGCAGGATCTCATCGTCTTTCCGGAGACCGCCTTCCCCTTCCGCCTGGATCACCCAAACTACGAGATCCACCGACGCTGGCTCTTCGAGCTTGCACAGGAGTTGGACACCAGTCTCCTGGTCGGCTCCCTGGGGTCGTCCTCTGAACAAGGCGCAGCCGGTCTCTACAATCGCGCATTCCTGATCAACGCCGATGGGCGCATCGGCGACTACGCCGACAAGGTTCACCTGGTGCCATTCGGTGAATACCTGCCGATGAAGTGGATCTTCGGCTATCTCGATGAACTGACAGCCGAGAGCGGAGCATTCGATCCAGGCCAGATGGGGCACAAGATCCTCAGGTTGACCCATGGTGTGTCGACGACACCATTCGCGGTCTTCATCTGTTATGAGTCCATCTTCCCCCAGATCGCCCGGCAGCAGACACTTGCCGGCGCACAGTTCCTCATCAACACGACCAACGATGGCTGGTTCGGGACGACCTCTGCTCCGGCTCAGCACCTGTCCATGGCCGTCCTGCGCGCCGTCGAGAATGGTCGAGCCGTCGTGCGGGCGGCCAACACGGGAATATCGTGCCTCATCGACCCTCGGGGAGCGATTGACCAGCCCACCGTGTTGTTCACCCAGACCACCGTACATGGGGAGATCGAGTTGCGTGACGCACTTACACCGTACACGCAACTTGGAGATGTCATCGTGGTGATCTGTGCCCTGATCACCGGCATCGGCGTCGTCTTGTGGGTGCGTCGGCGTCAGAATCGGATTGAGACCGAACTGCGGGGTGCCCGCGAACAACTCACCCGCTGGGCGCATTCGCCCGTGCCTCTGCGACACCGGCTTGTGCTGTTGCCCGGATATGACAGTGATGCGAGCGTGTATGCTCCCCTGCTGGACGCAGTGCAGCGCTCCTTCACCCAGGTTGAGGGGGCCGTCACGGCCATCGATCTACGGCATGATCTGTCCATCGCGGCGCTGACTGCGCATGTCGACGGCCTGCAGGATCGAGATGACCCACGTCCGGTCGCCTTCGTCGGCCACAGTCTTGGCGGACTCGTGTGTGTGTCGGCTGCCGCTGAACTCGGGCGCACAGACACACAGGTAATCACGATCGCCTCGCCCTTCGGGGGCACGCGCTTCGCCACACTGGCCCGCTGGTGGGGTAGAGACTGCCCGGCGACACTGCTGGATCTGGGTGCCCGGAGTCAGGCCACAACGGCCATTCAGCAGATCGTGCAACTACGACCGGTTGACCTAAGCCTGCGCCTGTGCGGCGATCCACTCTCCCGCTCACCTGATCCGGCTCAGGTAGCCGTATCCTACCCGCCTGCGCTCCTGGTACACCCCCGTACACGACATACGCTGGTATTGCAGGATCCACGCGTGTTACGCGACGTCATCGGGTTTCTGCGTCAGTAAGAGCCGCCTCTCCCACCTTCTGGGCTGTACAGCACTCGAGCCGCCGGTCACAGATGCAACCGACGGCTCGAACATGCGCAATCCTGCCTGGAACTCTTGTCTGGATCCCTTATCTGGGACCCTCGTCTGGGCTAGTAGGCAAGATTGGCGAAAGTGTAAGCGCCAAGAGCCACGGCCATCGTAGCCAGTGCCACCGGCCCCATCAACTCCATCCACATCTTCATCATGATCTCCTTCACGGGAAGCTCATTGTTAGTTCGTGCTGCTCAGGTCATCAACCAAGCCGAAGGGTGATGACGACCAGTACTGTGGTCGCAGCCACCATCCCGGCGATACCAAACAGATCACCACGCCTTGGATGACCACTGAGTGCTTTGAGCATGTCGCTCACTGAGTCTTGTTCCTTGCTGCGAGTAATGGTTGTCAGATGGAAACCCTCCACCGACACCGATCCCTTTGCAAAGAACGTGCCCACGTGTGCAGATATCAACCTTGACCAAGGTCTAAGACATGCAATAACAATGACTTGAAGGCTGTTATTCCTATATTTCCCCTCGCACTGTCTCCTGGATTTCTGTAGTCAGGAATCTCTTACTTGTCGCAGTATTGCGCCTACTATATCCCTAACATATTGTTCTTAAACGCTTTATTCGTTATCTCATTATCGCGCCGAATTGATCGTCATATCGCATAAACGCGACATGACTACACAAATCGAAAGAATGAGTCTCTCCTGTGCGACTGGCCAGGGACCACTCTCAGACCAGTCGTCGACTTACGAGACTGACTCAGGTTGTGCTGGCACGGACGGGATGTCCACCCATCGGCGCTCTCGATCTGCTGTCACGATCGCCTCAGCCACTGCTTGCGCTCGCATACCATGCCAGAAGGATGGCTGACATGGGCGCTCTTCTCGAATCGCACTGACAAACTCCCAGGCCTGATCATATCGGAACGTCCGAACCGGATCCCCCTCACTGGGATCTCTCGGAGATCCTGGCCGGGTGAGGAATTCGGACGGAACAGGAACGATCTCGTACGGTTCTCGACGACCACCGATCAGCAACTGATGCGGCGTGTGCAGGTGGTAGGCGGCAGAGGCCTTTGTACCGTTGATCTCGCACAGATCGTGATCTCCGCCGGGGCCGCGACCCTTCGACAGCTTCCCCATCTCAAAGACACACGTCGCGCCGGAGTCATATTCAGCCATCCAGGCAACCCAGTCTTCAACATCCTGCGCAGGACACGCCTGCCCGTCTTCGGTTCGGTCTCTTGGTACCAGCTGCTTCATACTCGCACAGACACTGCGCGTGGGGCCGAGGAGGTCTTCGGCGTAGTCGATGCGGTGAATGCCCATGTCGCCCAGTTCACCCAATCCCGCCTGCTGACGATACTGACGCCACCCGATCGCATGCTCTCCCCAGTCCTGGAGTCGCTGAATCCGGGCATGGCGGATGTCGCCCAGTTCACCGGTGCGGATCAGATGTCGCAGGTAGTACATTGCCGGAACGAATCGATAGGTGAAAGCCGTCATGTGATGCAGGCCCGATGCCTCGGCCGCCTCGTAGATCTGGATGGTCTGAGCCAGACTCATACCCAGAGGTTTCTCGCACATGACATGACACCTGGCCTCCAGTGCCGCCTCGATCAGCGGTCGGTGCTGATCATTCGGCGTGGCGATCACGACAGCATCCAACCCCTGCGAGAACAGGTCGGCCACATCCGTGAAGCCTCGCTCAACATTCCATTCCGCCTGACGTTGGCTGACCAACTCGGCATTGGCATCGCAGATTGCGGCAATCTCCACCCCAGGAATCCTTGCCAACCCAGGATAGTGAACAGCCGCGCACACACTGCCAACACCGATGAGCCCGACACGTAGTTGGACGCCCGAAGACACTGCTGGATCTGTCACAATCGCTCCTGAGTCTGTCATGAAGCCGCCTCGACCAGCTTCGCCTCTTCGGCCTTGAGCGGGTTCATCAGTTCACGAACGCGGGGCAGGTCCTCTGACGCAACATCCTCGATGAAGGGCACCACCGGTCCTCCTGCCAGGCCGACCTCTTCCATCGCCGTGTGGAGGGCCGAACCACTGTATCGCGCGCTGTTCTCTCCACGGAAATCCTCAAAGGGTACCATCAGCGACCGCAGACGCTCCGCTTCAGACTCATTGCCAGCCTGATAGGATGAGAGAATGGAGAGACTCATGCGTGGTGCAAAATTCGCCATACCCGAACTGAATCCGACGGCGCCGGCCCGCAGGTAATCCAGACAGGGATCCTCCGCCATGCCACAGACCATGGCCGCCCTGTCTCCCGCTCCACCGGCGATGCGGCGGAAGGATTCGATATCGTCGACGGCGTATTTGAGGCCGACCACGGATTCGTGACCGCACAGATCCACAACATCATCCACCGGCATGATATCGAGCCGTCGCTGGTACAGCACGATGGGTAATCCTCCTTCACTGGCGATACGACTCAGGCCCGCGCGAACACCTGCCGCTGATGCGGGGCCGACGATAGGCATGATCATCGCACCGGCAACGCCGAGTCCTCGGGCGATCTTCGCCATCTCCAATGACCGCCCAAAGCCTGGTCCTATCCCCGGAACGACGAGTGCGCGATCTCCTGCCGCCTCAAGAAATGCCTGTGTGACAGCCTCGAACTCGGCGAGGGTCGCATCGTAGACCAGACCCGTTCCACACATGGGCATAAGGAAGCGTACGCCCTGCTCACAGAGGAATTCGACATTGCGTCGCACTCCCTCCAGATCGACCTGGCCATCGGCCCGTCGTGGCGTGATGGCGACGACGAGTACATCAGCACAGTCAGCGGCACTCAGCAAACGTGGAGACAAGTGTTTTTCCTTCCATTGAAAAGAGTCGACGAAACAACTCGTGGCACAGGCGGCATTGAACTGGCGTCAGCTCACTGCCAGCGTGTGTCCTGATTGGTTTCAGTGTGATCGTTGTAGCGCTCGATGTAGTCCTTGCGTGGCGGTGCAAAGATATCCAGCACCCGCACAGGTCCTTCATCAACAAATCCGGCGTGAACGACATTTGCCGGGATCAGGAAAGCCTCACCGGGGCCAACCTTCCGCTCGTCGTCACCAATGCGGAAGCGGAAGTGGCCTTCCAGCACAAGACCGGCCTGCTCGTGTGGATGGCTGTGCTCTGGGATCTCACATCCTGTCTCCAGAACAAGGAAGGATAACATCATCTTCTCGCCTTCCACGATACCGCTGAGCGCCTTCGGGAACAGCTCTAGTTGCGGCAATTGATCAACTCTGACGAAGGGCATGACTCAATCTCCAGTGGCAGGGACAGGGACAGGTAACGACGGCGCAGTGACAAATGAACGGAGCCAGGCGTCGCCGCGGTAGCGCCACGTGAGCGTCATCAACCGGCCCAGCATCATCATGGCATAGGCCATCCAGGCCGACAACAACCCACCATCACTCCAAACGACCAGCAACAACGCCGCAGGCGTAAAGAATACGATGGCTGAAATGGCCATGGCGCGGAAGAGATACGCGACATCATTGGCGCCGATGAGAATCCCATCGAAGACGAAGACCAGCGCATTCAAGGGCTGCATGAATGCCACCAGCAGGCTCAGACCTGCAACGGCAACAACCACCTGTTCATGCTCGGTGAACAATGCGGCGATCTGCTCAAGGCTCGTGGCATATACGACGGTGAAGACCAGTCCGATCCCGGCGCCCCACCACAGGATTCGCCTCGCCAGATCCCGGGTGCCAGCCACCTCTCCTGTCCCCAGTGTATTGCCTATGAGCGTTTCGCCTGCGTGGGCGAATCCATCGATCCCATAGCTGACGAGAGACCACACCTGTGTCACGACAGCATGTGCCGCCAGGGCGACTTCCCCCATACGTGACGCCATGGCCAGCATCGCGAACTGAGTATAGAGGAGACACAGGGTTCGCAGGAAGAGATTGATGTTGGTATCGAAGAGATGGCGCAGGCGATCAGTCTGGAACAGCGACTCCTGCAATGGCGCCCGCAGGATATGCTGATAGCGCCACAGGAGCAGGCCAATGGCGACCAGGATCCCTGCCGCATTGGCGGCCACTGCCGCCCACGCAGCCCCGACGACTCCGAGCGCTGGTGCACCCCAGTGCCCGAAGATGAGCGCGTAATCTACCCCCACGTTGATGACGTTCGTCACGATGGTGATCGCCAGGGGGGCCATCGCATTGGCCGTGCCAAGGAAGAATCCATTGAGCACGTAGATGGCCAGCACGAAGGGCACACCGAGAATCCGGACCTCGAAATACCGGTGAGCCCATGTCTGAACCGAGGATGAGCCGCCGGCCAGTGAAAAGCCGATCTCAGCGACCGGCCCCCGGAGCACGATCATAACAGCTGCCAGAACGAGGGCTATCAGAAGACCACGATAGAGACTGGCCTTGCAGGCAGATCGGTCACCCGCTCCATGATACTGGGCGACGATGGATGTCGTGCCCATGCGAAGGAAACCCGCCCCCCACAGCAATATGTCGAAAACGACACTCGCCGTGGCCACGGCACCCAGGAATGCGACATCCTCCAGATGCCCGATCATGGCCGTATCCGCGATCCCGATGAGGGGCACCGAAATCGACGCCAGCAGACTCGGAATCGCCAGACGGAGAATCCGTCCATTCAGGGAAGTGCTCAAGGAGCGCTGCCCGCATCGTCGCGGGCATCCGGATCCCAACGCCAGCGACGCAGATCAATGCGCCCCTGCCGGAAGACGATGCCCTCAGCTTCCAGCAGTTTCTCTTGAATCCGGTGACCGGAGGAGGAGGTACGCAGGGAGATTTCTCCCTTTGCATTGATCACGCGATGCCAGGGCACGTCTTCGGCTCGCGCCTCACTCAGAGCAGCCAGAGCGTAGCCCACCTGACGCGCGTGCCCCTTGAAGCCGGCCAGTTCTGCCACCTGACCGTAGGTAGCTACCATCCCCTCTGGTATCTGTTCCACCACGTCGTAGAAGAGGCGCCAGCGAGAGCCGGCCTCCCCCTCAGCAGTTGGGGGCAGCCGCCTCATCTCTTCCCTCGAGGAAGTCCAGCGCCTTCTGGTAGCTGCGCTTCTCGAGACAGTGCCGCAACATGGGCGGGGCATCAGCTGGAAGCGACGCGTGCAGTTCATCGACCTGACCAATCAGGGATCGGACACGATCATCTCCAGCTGAGATCGAGGACATCAGTTCAGTCAGTGTCTTGTGCAGATCATCCATCAGATTGCGTAGATCTTTCTCGAAGAATTGTCAGGCAGCCATGACGAGGGAGACGATCCAGGCATCGGTCGGATTTCGGACACGGAACCTCACACCAACGGGCACGTGCACCATGTCGCCCTCAGTGTAGGTGTGTTCATCGCCGCCCTCTACCTCAACCATCCCCACTCCTTCAAGACCATAGTAGATCCGCTCAACCTCTTCCTGGCGCCATGCACTGGCACCGCCGGGTTGAACGGCTTCTCTGTCGATGTAAGCCATGGCACGCAGATGCCCACCTTCTGCTTCCGGACACTGCTGCCGCCAGCGAATCCCTCCGGCGCCATCACCCTCCGGCGAGGCCTGGCGCCAGGGTCGAACGGCGAAGGTGCCGCCATTGCCCTCTACGCGCTGGCTGATGACGTGATGCTCCAGCCACGCCTCGTTGTCATCGTTGAACATCTGATGATGAATACCGGCCGGCAGGTAAATCGCGTCACCTGTGCCCACTGCATAGCGCCTGTCGTCAAAGAGAACTTCGCCGGCACCCGACAGGACGTAGTACACCTGTTCCAGATTCTCATGCTGGTGGTGATCGGACGTCTTGCGCCCCTGCAAGGCATGGCGCGCGAATCCTCCGAGTCGCTCCAACCGATCCCGGTCATCATCCGGATCCGGATCGTCATCATCCCGTGACCGCAGTCCGCCCCAGTGCACGGCACTGAGGTGGGCGATCTTCGGTTGTACATCACGCCAGTTGCGAACGTAGAGCATCGTCGTGTCCTTGCCCGGGTCTACATGGCGACGATCCGACGCATGCGCTCGGCGATCTCCACCTGCGCATCGTCGTCGCCATCCACTTCATGAATGACAGATCC